>JASLQF010000030.1 GCA_030744625.1 Rhodospirillales bacterium | reverse complement strand
TTTGCCCGAAGCTTATGACCGCGGCCGGAGAGATGCCCTGGGGCAGTTTCTTGGCGTACTCACCCTCCAGACCGAGCAGGTTGGTGACGTCCGTATCCTCACTGTCGTCGCGCTCCCGCTCGGTGAGGTTCGACAATGTGGCGCTGTCAGAGAGGTCGAGCTTGACGGTCAGGATGTCGCCCACTTCCTTGGCCCGGGTGTCCTTGAAAAAGGCGCGCGCTCCGGCGCGCCACAGCGAGTTCGGATTGTCCTCGGCGATCTGCGGCGCCGGCATGGGCATGCTCACGGGTCGGTAGTCAGTCCGCGCTACCGGGTTCTTGATCTTCGACAGCTTGGGGCCGTTGTTGACCTCGGCGAGGCGGCTCAGAGTGCTGCCGCATCCGCTGATCGCCGCCGCCATCAGGACAACTGCGACCCAGCGAAGGGCATGGGCTGTGATGTTTTTGTACATGATGATGGTCCTAATTCATGGCCAGGCGGCTTGGCGCTTCGACGGCGACCAGATTGGCGCCGAGCACTACCGTTTCGACGATGTTGTCGCTTTGGCTGTTGGCTACCCGGATGGTGTCGCCTTCGCTGCCGTCCTCGATAGCGCGTCCCTTGGCGGACAGTTCCATGCCCGGCCGCTTCAGCACGATCGTCACCATGTCGCCTTTGGAGACGAGTAACGGACGGCGGATTTGCTGGGTGCGCAAGGGGACTCCCGAGCGGAGGCCGCGGCGTGGTGTCTTGCCGATCAGGTCCTCGGCGTTTAACAAGGTATTGGGTTGAATCTTGTCGATCCGCACGTTGATCCACTTGATGTCCTCTTTCTTGACGATTTCGCCGGCCAACACGCGGCGTCTCAGAACCGGCACCTCGTTCATCTTGTGCAGGCGCCCGGTGACGCGCGCGCGCCGGGCCAGAGGATCGTTCGCCGGCGCCGATACGTGAACCGCGAACCGCCGCGTGCTTTCGTCGTAGCTTATGTTTTCGACGGCGAGGGTCGCCTCTTCGCTCGCCGCGACGTGGAGGCGCAGCATGCGATTGCTCAACCGGGCGTGCATATTGGGGTCGATGCCCCTGTCCATGAGGGCGGCGAGAATGTGATCCTCGATCTCCTCGGTGGTGATGACCTGGCTCTTGCGCTGGACCACGGCGCGGTCGTGGACGCTAAACGGCCTCCACTCCAATCCGTACGCCCGCGCCACCCGGAATAGCCAGCGGGCATCGAATACCGCCCGCTTGCCGGGCTCGGGCGCTTGGGCCACGAGTATTCTGGCCTTGTCGCCCGAGACGTTGAACAGATCGCCGAGCTGAACGAATTTGCCGGAAACAACAACGGATTCCCGGAGCACCGTCGGCTCGGCGCGGGCGGTCGCAGCCAACAGCGCCACGACCAGCCCCAATGCGAGTGCGTTAGTTCTCATGACCCACCTCATCAGCGCACGTTGGTCACGGTGGCCATCATCTGGTCGGTAGTCTCGATGACCTTGGAGTTCATTTCGTAGGCGCGTTGCGCGGATATCAGATTGGAAATTTCTTCTACCGCGTTGACGTTGGCCGTCTCCAGGAAACCCTGGAGGAGCGAGCCGAAGTCCGTCGCCGCGGCATTGCCGACCGTCGGCGACCCCGATGCCGGCGTTTCGATGAGCAGGTTGTCACCGATCGCTTCCAGGCCGGGCTCGTTCTGGAACGTGGCGAGCTGGATCTGTCCCACGTTGCTCAGGCTTACCTGTCCTTCCAGCTTCACCAGGACTTCACCGCTGTCGTTGATCGTGACATCGACGGCGTTGGTGGGGACGCTGACGCCTGGCAGCAGGGCAAAGCCGTCGTGGGTGACAAGCTGGCCGGCATTGTTCAACTGGAACGTACCGTCCCGCGTATATGCCGTCTCACCGGTCGGCAGCTGGATCTGGAAAAACCCCTTGCCTTGGATGGCCAAGTCGAAGGGATTGTCCGTAACGGTCAAATCGCCTTGCTCGTGGATGCGGTAGACCGCGTTGAGCTTGACGCCGAGACCGAGTTGCACACCGGTCGGCACGATGGTGCCGGCATCGGACGAAGTGGACCCGACGCGACGCAAGTTCTGGTACAGCAGATCGTGAAACTCGGTCCGGCTCCGCTTGAACGACGTGGTGTTCATATTGGCGAGGTTGTTGGATATGACCTCGACATTTCGTTGCTGAGCCAGCATTCCGGTGGCTGCTATGTCCAAGGCTCTCATTTTCCCGTCCTTTCTTGATCTTCGTTCGTCGTGGTCGTTAGCTCACTGTGATTGGCGGCGGGGAGATTTTCAGGATTCTCCCAGATCCCTGACCATGCGTTTGATGCGATCGTCTTCGCGTTCGATGAATTTCTTGACGCTGTCGTAGGAGCGCTGGACCCGGATCATCTCGGCCATCTCGATCACGGGTTGCACGTTCGACCCTTCGAGGGCTCCCTGAACCAAGTCCGGTCTTTCGACATCCTCTGCCGGCGCCTGCGAGGACAGTAGGCCGCCGGCAGCTACTTGCGACTGTTGCTGATTTTCAAAGCTGACGACGCGGATTTTTCCCAACTGGCCGTTCTTCGTGGATACGGTGCCGTCGCGGGAGATGGTGACATTCTCATCCCCGGGGCCAAAGACGAAGGGGTTGCCGTTATCGGAAAGCACCGGGTCGCCCTTGCTGGTCACCAATTGACCCTCGTCGTCCAGACGGAACCTGCCGTTGCGGGTATATCGGTCGCCTTTGTCCGTTTCGACGACGAAATATCCGTCGCCGCGGATTGCCAAATCGAAAGGGTTCCCCGTCGTCACGAGGGGGCCTTCGGTGGTATCGCGCATTGTCGCGATGTCTCGCACGTAGGCCAGTTTTGGGCCAAGAATTCTGTCGCCGCCGCGGCTTCGCACCAGATGCTCGACAAACATCATCTTTTCGCCCTTGAAGCCCGTGGTGTTCATATTGGCAATGTTGTTGGCGACAACGCTCAACTGGCGCCCCAGGGCATTTTGCCGTGACAGCGCGACGAATGCGGTGTTTTCCATTTTTGTTGCTCCACAATCCCAAATTCGAAGTCCACAAATCCCACGCATCTCCATGCACTTGGCGTGCCAATAGAAAAAAATTTGCAAAAACAATGGCTTGAGAAGTAAATCCAAGAAACGGTTAGGGTCATTCTGGTGAGAATCGAAACGCACCGGCTCGGCACTTATTGCCGTGGGCAAGGGTCGTTTGATATGATTTTGGACGGGCGTTCGAGGGGGCCGGTGGAAACGGTCCGCGCTGTGCCGCGGCGTTTTGCTTTTCAACTACTTATTAACCATCGCCCCCTATGTTTTTCAGCGAAGCCGCGACGTGCGGGCGGGCCTGATGTAACTTCGGATGCAGACGATGGCTGAAGACGAAGACGCCGAAGACGCCGAAGACGCCGAAGGCGAGGAAAAAGGGGCCGACGACGAGGACGACGAAGAGGGCGCACCAAGAAAAAGCGGCAAGGGAAAACTCCTTATCATCATAGGCGTGGCCTTGTTGCTTGTTATTGGTGGTGCGGCGGCGGCTTACTTCACGGGTCTACTGGATCCTCTCATCGAGATGGCTGGCGGTGGCGGCGGCGAGGAGGGAGACGAGCAGCCCGTCGATTTGGGAGAGGCCATCTTTTTCGATTTGCCCGAGCTGTTGGTGAACCTCAACACGACAGGCCGTAAATCAGTATTCTTGAAGATACGTATCAGCCTTGAATTACGGAATCCGGATGACGTCCCGACGATCGAGGACATGATGCCGCGCATAATCGACAATTTTCAGGTTTACCTTCGCGAACTCCGCATTGACGACCTAAAGGGCTCGGCCGGCATGTACCGGCTGCGCCAGGAGTTGTTGACGCGGGTGGCCACGGCGGCGGCTCCCGCCAAGGTTAGTGACGTTCTGTTCAAGGAAATGCTTATTCAGTAGGAACCGCTCGAAACGAGGAAAGCGACGATTATGACTACCCCTGCCGACGAAACCCCGGACCAAGACGCGCTTGCCGCCGAGATGCAGGCCGCCCTCGACGATGAGAACAAGGAGTCGGACGAGGACGGAGGAGGCGACGATCAGGATGATCTTGCCGCCGAATGGGAATCCATGGTTGATGGCGACGGCGACGGAGACGGAGAAGGCGACGGCGGCGGCGGCGGCGAAGCCGACGAGACGGAGGACGGTGTCGCGGCGGGCGGGTCCACCCGTGTCCTCAATCAGGACGAAATCGACAGCCTGCTTGGCTTCGATGAAGATCACGAGGAAGGTGGTGAGAAATCGGGCATCCAGGCCATTCTCAACAGCGCGCTCGTTTCCTACGAGCGTCTGCCCATGCTGGAAGTGGTGTTCGACCGGCTCGTGCGCCTCATGTCCACGTCCTTGCGCAACTTCACCTCGGACAATGTGGAGGTGTCCCTCGACAACATTGTCAGCATCCGCTTTGGCGACTATCTGAATTCCATCCCCTTGCCGGCAATGTTGAGCGTTTTCAAAGCCGAAGAGTGGGATAACCACGGCCTGATCACCGTAGATTCGTCACTTATCTACTCAATCGTCGACGTGCTTCTGGGGGGGCGCCGTGGCACCGCGGCAATGCGCATCGAAGGCCGTCCGTACACCACCATCGAACGCAATCTGGTCGAGCGCATGGTGCACGTGATGCTGGCGGACTTGAGCGCCGCTTTCGAGCCGTTGAGCCCCGTGAACTTCCGCTTCGACAGGCTTGAAACCAACCCACGCTTTGCCACGATCTCCAGGCCGTCCAACGCGGCGATCGTCGCCAAGCTGCGCATCGACATGGAAGATCGTGGCGGACGATTGGAACTGCTCATTCCGTATGCGACGTTGGAGCCCGTGCGCGAACTTCTCCTGCAGATGTTCATGGGCGAGAAGTTCGGCCGCGATTCCATTTGGGAGACCCATCTGGCGGAGGAATTATGGGTCACCGACGTGCCACTCAAGGCGGTGCTCGACGAACAAATGATGCGTCTTGGAGAGGTGTTCGATCTCCACGTGGGGTCGCAATTCATGCTCAACGCCACCCCGGAGTCACCCGTTGTAATGCGGTGCGGCGAGGTGCCTCTTTACGAAGGCAGCATGGGGCGCAAGGGCGACCGCATCGCCATCCGTGTCAGTGACCGCATATTGAAATTGAAACCGGCGGGGTAGACGTGTCTTTCTCCTTGATGCTCGACATTATCGTGGCTGTGCTCCTCGTCGTGACCATTGGCTACGCGGCGGTACTGAACCGCCGGCTTCGCGGCTTGCGCCGCGACAAGGAAGAGTTGGCGGAGCTGTCCGGCTCGTTTGGCGAGGCGACGATGAGAGCGAGCGAAAGCATCGGCTTGCTTCGCTCCGCCGCCGATGAGTTGGGGAGCCGAATCGACGGCGCGCAGGAATTGCGCGACGATCTTCAATTCCTCATCGAGCGCGGTGGTGGCACCGCCGATCGCCTGGAGGAGAAGGTGCGCGCGGCGCGCGCCGATGGCGTCAATCCCACGAAACCCGGATCCTCGCCAATACCGGGATCGGGCGATGGCGACCTGGAAGAGGCGGAAGAGATCGAAAAAGACGACGCCATGACGAAATCCGAGGCCGAGCGCGAACTTTTAAAGGCGCTTCGCGCGGCGCGTTAAGGTAGGGGATTCCATGTTCAAGAAGATGCCAAGTTTTCGCTATCTGCCAGTCACTATATTCGTGGCTGCCCTCGTGCTAACGGTGAAGATCGGGGATATCTGGGAGGGTTTCGACGGTATTCTCAAGGGGAGCATCTCGGTCAGCGAGGCGAGGGCCCAACAAGAAAAACCTCCCGCGGCGGATGCCACCGAAAAGGCCGAGGAAGAGGCGCAAGACGAGGACGACTCATCGGATTCCGTTTTGCTGAATAGCGATCCGACCCTTTTGACTCAGGCTGAAATCGACCTCCTTCAGCAGCTGGCCGAAAGGCGAGAAAAGCTGGAGTCCCGGGACAAGGAACTTGGCATGCGCGCCGGCCTGCTCGACGCCGCCGAAACCCGTATCAACGCGAAAATCGAGGACCTCAGACGGCTCCAGGCCACGATCGAGGGATTGATCAAGACCTACGACGACCAGCAATCCACCAAGATGCAGAGCTTGGTCAAAATTTACCAGAACATGAAGCCCAAGGACGCGGCGCGCATCTTCGAGGAACTTGACATGGACACCCTCCTCTCCGTCGCCGAACTGATGAACGAGCGTAAGCTGGCCCCCATCATGGCGAAGATGGACCCGTCCAGGGCCAAGGACGTGACTGTACAGTTGTCGCGTCTGAGGGAGCTGCCGAAGCCTGGAGTTCAAGAAGGGGGATGATCAAAATTAGGTTGCCGCGCGGCCCTTGCCTCTCTACCTAAATTACGGGAGACCCTGTGGGGAGTTAGTCGGATAACCTCATCACGGTCGAACGGGCGGTCGTTCCCAACCGCTTAATGCCAGGCCACGCAGTCAGCTGTATCGGCGCAAATTGAGGTATCGGCCATGCCAAAGACAGTAAAGAAGTCAAACACTGAGCAACGGCCCAAGGAACCGCGAGCCGGACGCGGCGATGAGGTGCGAATCGGCGATATCGCGGACAGGATCGAAGACTTGGCGAGGACCTCGGAAGACCAGCCGCCCGACAAGGGGTCGAGCCTGCGTACCGAACTGGAGCATCTGGCCCAAGGTATCCGAAACGCCAAGGCGGAAATTGCGATGGTCCACCCGGACGAGATCGTGGGTCAACATCTTCCGGCGGCCCGCGACGAACTCAATGCTATTGTCGCGGCGACGGCGGAGGCCACGGATTCCATTCTCAGCGCGACCGAAATCGTCGAGGCCGTGACGCAGGATGCGGACGGCGAAGACAGCCAAAGGCTCCTCGAAGCTACCTCCCGCATATACGAAGCCTGTGGGTTTCAGGACATCACCGGCCAACGTGTCGGCAAGGTCGTAAAGGCCCTCGATAAAATCGAAAAGACGATGGACGCCCTGCTCGAAGCCTTCGGAGGCGAGATCGAAGACGCCAGCCGACGGTCGCGGGCGAAGAAAAAGAAAGAAGGTCCCCTGATCGAAGAAGACATGTTGGAGGGGCCGCAAAAAGAAGGCGAAGGGGCGTCTCAGGCGGAGGTGGATGCATTGTTGGCCAGTTTCGACTGACGGGTCATGGACGACCACGGCGTTCCATCGACCACGATTCGAGGCGGAAACATCATCGCCTTGTTTCTCGGGCTCTACCTTCTTGTTCTCGCCTTTTTCGTTTTGCTGATAAGCATTTCCACGCCCGAGGAGGTGAAGAGCAAGGCAGTCATGGACAGCCTATCGTCTACCTTCGCTCCCATCCTGCCGCCGAGCACCGATTTGACCACGTTCACCGCCCGCGAGGGCGAGGTGGTGGCCGCCCAAATGCAGTCGGATATCAAAGGCATCTTTACCACCGCCATTCAGGTCGCCAAGGTTGAGATCATCAATCCGGGCAAGCTCATGCGTGTGCTGTTGCCGGCCGATTCCTTGTTTTTTCCGGAAACGACGGAAATCCGAAAAGGTCAGCAACCTTTGCTGGACCGTCTCGTGGTCACCTTGAGCGCGGTGCCGCGGGGCATGCGCCATGACATGGATTTCGTTATCGGTAGCCCCTACGTGGAAGGCAACGTCCTTCCCACGGGGCAAACCTTGAACTTGGCCCGGGCGGGCGTTTTCGCACGGGAGTTGATGGATCGCGGAGCGCCGCCTGGGAGTGTGTCGATCGGGTTGAAGCCCGGCGATCCGGGCGAAATCGTCATTTGGTTTCACGTCCGTTTCGGTGACGAAAAAGTTCCTGGTTTCGAAAAACCCAGGACGGGAACGACGCCCTAGTGCATAGAATCTTGGATCAGGCCTATGGATCCGGAACTCGAATTTCCACCTGACGTATCGGTGTCGAGCAAGGCGTGGATGGTCATCTTCACGGACATGGTGTCCCTGTTGCTGACTTTTTTCGTTATGCTGTTTGCCATGTCGAGCGTGAAGGTGGATAACTGGTCCGACATGACGGACGCGCTTTCGCAAAGCCTTAACCCCTCACGCGAGACACCCTCGGTCATGCCCAGTTCCCAATTCAATATTGGCGCCATTTTCCGCAAGCAAGCCATCAACCTGGACTATCTCGCGGGCGTCATCGAAGAGACCGTGGCCAGCGATCCAGCCTTCGTCGAAAGCACGGTCTTGCGGTTGGAAGATCGTTTGGTGCTAGCATTGCCGGGGAATTTCCTGTTCCCGACGCGGCAAGCGGCGTTGTCGGAACGAGCGCGCCAGGCATTGTTCGATCTGGGTGGTGTTCTTCGAAATATCGACAACCAAATTTCGGTGAACGGTCACTCCGATCCGGCGCCGCCGGAAGGTGGGGAGTATGCGTCCAATTGGGAATTGTCCTTGGCCCGTGCCATCGCCGTGGCCAACGCGCTGCGTAGTTCCGGCTACACCGAGGACATCACCGCCCACGGCTTCGCCGACGGCAAGTACGCCGAACTGCCCGAGTTGGACGAAGATCAACGCCGCATCCTGGCACGACGGGTGGATATCGTCGTGCGACCCACGGTAAGGGCCGAGTGATGTTCGGCCGGTTGTCGGACAGCCGGTTTTCCATGATCCTGGCGGCACCCTTGTGGGTGGCCCTGGCGTCGCCCGCGGCCGCCGAATCCGTGGCCGTGCGGGGCGGCGCTCATGAGGGGTATGGCCGCATCGTTTTCAACTGGAAAACCCCGGTGCCCTTCAGTGCGGATATGGCGGGCGGCAAGCTCGTCGTTCGTTTTAATCGGCCCATCGAGGCGACTTACGACAGCGCCGTGAGGGCTTTGCGAAAATATACGAGCGGCGCCGACCCCGGCGCCGACGGCCGCAGCGTAGCCTTTGCCATGAAGGGAAACTTCGGCCTCAGAAGCTTCAACATGGGGAGCGCCGTCGTCGTCGACCTGTTGGACACGGCGCCGCCGCCGGGCGAAGCGGCAGCGGAATCGGACGCGGAGAAGCAGAGCGCGGCCGCACGGCCTTCGGCCAAAACACAGGCGCCGGCAGAGGCTCCGTCGGTTCAAGTGCGGTCGGGAGCGCACAAGGGATATACACGCATCGTTTTCGACTGGCCCCGCAAGGTCGGGTATCGGGTCGAGAAGGAAGGCTCCGCGGTGGCGGTCAACTTCGAGCGGTCCGCCCGTCTGAATATCGGACGGCTCAAATCGAATCCACCCAACTTCGTCCGCCAAGCGGCGGCGCGCTTGCAGGGGGGCGGCACGGTCTTCGCCATGACCGTGCCGGAAACTTCCCGGGTGCGCCACTTCAGAAGTGGACCGAAGGTGGTGCTGGACGTCATGGCTCCGAGCGACACCGAGATCGCCTCGGCGCCATCGTCCCCGACGCCAGCCAAGGAGCCGAAGAAAGCTGTCACCAAACTCGCCACCAAACCGGTCGCCAAACCGGCCCCCGAACCAGCGGTCAAATCCGTTTCCCGGGATCAGGCAAAGGCCGGAGACAAACCACGCGTCAAGCCCGAAAGCAAGCCCGAGACCAAGCCCGAGGCCAAGCCCGAGCCCCTGGGTAAGCCCAAGGAAATGGCTGCGAAGCCAATGTCCCTGAAGCCCTCCAGACCGACCCCTCTGACGACATCGGGTGGGGCCGAAATGAAGGTGGCTGCCGCTTCCAGGAAGGAAAGCGGGGCGGCGCCGGCGGTAAAATCACCGCAAGGGGCGCCGACGCCGTCGGGCGCCGCGGTAACGGCGAAGGCCATCGAAGGAGCGGTCGACGCTGTCAGCCTGCGCTTCGACTGGGACGAGCCGGTGGCGGCCGCGGTCTTTCGCCGTGCCGGATCGTTGTGGGCCGTCTTCGACAAGGCCAGCTCGCCGGATTTGGCGGCGCTTCGGGCTTCGGTGGGCAATGTCATCCGAAAAATAGAGCAAGTCGAAGCGCCCCGAGCCACCGCGCTGAGGATGGATACCGTGGCCAGCATCAATCCGAGCATTAGGCGTGATGGACTTGCCTGGGTCCTGGAGTTGCGTAAACAACCCCTCAAGCCGCCGACGCCGATCAAGGCCAACGCGCAACCCAATTCCCCGGTCGGCGCGCGTGTGTTTCTGTCGGTGCCGGAGCCGGGCGAGGCCCTGGCGGTGCGGGATCCCGAGGTCGGCGATAATCTGGTCGTGGTGCCGGTAATTCCCCTCGGCCACGGCGTCGATCGTAGACGTGAGTATCCGCAGTTTATGATTTTGACCTCGGCGCAGGGCATCGTCTTCAAACCGCGTATCGACGACCTCAGGGTGCGGCCGTTGCGCCAGGGCGTGGAGATTACCAGTGTCAGCAGCCTGCAACTCTCGTCCGTGACGCCGCAAGAAGAGGCCGGCGCCCAGGTCGGTATGATGCGAGCCCTGACCCGCGTCTTCGATTTAAAAAAGTGGCGGCAAGGAGGCATCGGAAGCTTCACTCGGGACAAGCAAGAATTGCTGTTGGCCATCGCAAAATCCAAGGAATCGCGGCGCGAGAAAGCACGCCTAAGTCTCGCACGCTTTTATTTCGCCCTTGGTTTCGGAGCGGAATCGTTGGCCGTCTTGCGTCTGATCGAAGAAAACAATCCCGAGATTCAGGGCGATCCGGAATTTCGTGCCCTGCGTGGCGCCAACAGGTTCTTGATGGGGCATCTCGAAAACGCGCGATCGGATCTATTCCATGTCAGCCTGGACGGTAACGACGAGGCGAATTTTTGGCGCGCCGCGTTATCGGCCTCGGAAGGCGATCTCATAAAGGCGGCTCGCGGCCTCGGGCGTGCCAAGGGCATCATCCGGCCCTACCCCAGGGCGTTGAAAATGGCGATGGGGAAACTGGTGGCCGAGGCGGCCATTCTGGTGGGTGACATCAACACGGCGAGCGAAAATCTCAAAGCGTTGGTGGCGGAAAATCCGACGCCAGTGGAAAGGGCGGAGATCGCCTATATCGAGGGGCGGCTCAAGGAATTGGGGGGCGATTTCGAGGGCGCCGTCGCCAAGTGGGAATCGGCGCAGGAAGGGCCACACCGGCCAAGCCGCGCCAAGGCCGCGGTGGCGCGGGCGGAGCTTCTTCTGAAATTGCGGGAAATGAGCCGCGCCGAAGCGATCGAAGAGTATGAAAAACTACGCTTCGCCTGGCGCGGCGATGACTTCGAATTCCAGATGCTTCGCCGTCTTGGCGAACTCTACCTGGCGGAAGGCGATTATCGCAGTGGCCTGCGGACCCTGCGTCAGGCAGCCACCCACTTCCGGGACCATAAGAATGCGGCCCAGGTAACCCAGCAGATGGCTGATGCTTTCGCTGATGTTTATTTCGGCGAGGGGGGCGAAGACCTGCCGCCCATGACAGCCATCGCACTTTACGACGAATTCAAGGAGCTCACGCCGGCCGGCCAAAAGGGCGATGAAATGATTCGCAAGATTGCCGACCGGCTGGTCTCCGTCGATCTGCTGGAGCGCGCCGCGAAGCTTCTCGAGGCCCAGGTCAAGTTTCGTCTCAAGGGCGTGGAGAAGACGCGCGTGGGGACACAACTGGCCTTGGTGTACCTGCTCGACCGCGACTTCGAAAAGGCCTCGAAAACCTTGGAAGACACCAGGGTTTCGGGGATTCCCAAGGAACTTGCCGACCAACGCCGCCACATGATGGCCCGCATATTGGCGGAACAGAAGAAGAAGAGCGCCGCCCTCGAGCTTCTCAAGGAGGACAAGAGCGAGGCGGCGGATGTCTTGCGTCTGGAAATGTTTTGGGAGGCGCGTGATTGGCCCAATTCCGCTCAGGTCCTGCGGCGCCTGATCAGCGAATTCGGTGCCGAGCCCGGCAAGCCGGTAAACGACACCCAGGCACGGCATATCCTCAATTACGCCATCGCCCTCACCTTGAGCAACAACGAGCGGGGATTGGGCAAGCTGCGCGAGGATTTTGGCATTGCCATGGAAAATGGCCCCTTCAGGGACGCCTTTCGGCTCATCGCCAGCCCCCAATCCCAGGGGCTGGTCGATTTTCGCACAATCGCCGGCAAGGTCGCCGACGTCGAGAATTTTCGAGGCTTCATGGCGGCCTATCGTGATCGCCTGAAGACCGAAAACTTGAGCGACCTTACGTCCCCCAAGAGCTGAACCGGCGAGGCGCCTCAGCCGCCGAAGCCCTGAACCAGGCTGCCGACAATCATGAACCAGCCGTCCACCAGCACGAAGAAGATGATCTTGAAGGGCAGCGCGATGATGATGGGCGGCAACATCATCATGCCCATGGACATCAGAACCGATGCCACCACCATGTCTATGATCAGGAAGGGAATGAAGACCAGGAATCCGATTTCGAAGGCGCGGCGCAGTTCGCTGATCATGAACGCCGGGATGATTATCCGCAGCGGCTGATCGGTAAGAAACTCCTCATCGGTGATTTCGGCGATGCCGACGAACAAAGCGATATCCTGCTCGCGCACGTGACGCATCATGAACTCGCGAAAGGGGACGATGCTTTTCTTGAAGGCTTCCTGCTCGTCGATCTGGCCCTCGATCAAGGGCTTGATTCCCTGGTCGTAGGAGCTCTCGAGGGTGGGCATCATGATGAAGAGGGTCAAGAACAGGGCCAGGCTCATCAACACTTGATTGGGAGGTGTCTGCTGGGTTCCCATTGCCGTGCGCAGGAAGGCCAGCACAATCGCAATGCGGGTGAACGACGTCACCATGATGAGAATGGACGGCGCCAGGCTCAGCACCGTCAAAAGAGCGATCAGCTGAACGACGCGGCCCGTGGCGCTGCCGCCGCCCTCCCCGAAGTCCAGGCTGAACGTCTGCGCCGCCGCCGGATGGACCGCCGCCATGAAGGCCAATCCCGCCGCTCCGGCGAACACTCCGGTAATCATTAACCGGCGGTGCCTCACGAATTTTCTTCCGTGGAGATGTTTTTCAGGGCGCCGGCGAAGCCTCCTTCCGGGGGCGGCGCGGTGCCGCTTTCGATCAGGAGGTCGGAACCGCCCCCCAACAGGACCAAGTGTTCCGTGGTGTCGCGCTGGAGCAGCACGAGACGCCGCTTGGCGTCGAGGGGAATCGCTTCGACGATGGAGAGGCGGCGTCCCTTGCCTCTTCTTGGCGCGGTGCGGTAGCCCAGGCCATAGCGCCGCGCCAGGGCGGCAAGCACCCCGATAAGAGCCAGGACGAATACCAGGGCCAGGAAAAAGCGGAAGTAGCCTTCAAATTCCATGGCGGATGCACTAACGGGTTGGCGCTGACATCAAGCGTCGTCCCTTGACCTGTCGTATGCCGCCGCCGCTTGCCGTCGGACGGCGCCTTCCAACCGGCAGGTGATATCCTGGTACTGGGCGGTCAACGCTTCGGCCAGGGTGTCGAGACCATCGAGAAGGGAAGCGATTGTTTCCCGGGCCGCCTGGCCTTCCTTCGGCGGCACTTGCCGCAGCGCTTGACATAGGGTGTCGACATTGCGCTGCAAGCCCGCCAGATCTACCATCTTACCTTCGGCCAGCAATCCGCTTGCCGCGTTGATCAGACTGGCCACTTTGCGGGTCTCCTCGTGGATATCGCGGGGGGGATCGCCAGTCGCTGTTCGGCCGCTCATGGTGTGGGCTCCTCGGTCGGTGCCGTCCCTCCGGCGAGGGGCGGCATGGTGGCGTTGGCGCGGTAAACGTAGGCGAGAATCTCGGCGACGGCGGCGAAGGCCTCGAGGGGAATTTCGCTGTCTACGTCTATGAGATTCAAAATTTCGGCCAGTTCGGCGTCTTCGCGTACCTTGATGTCGAGGGCGAAGGCGATCTGGAGGATTTGCTCGGCGATGGCGTCCTTGCCCTTGGCAATGACCTTGGGTGCTTTATCGGTGTCCGGCTCGTAATTGAGAGCAACGGCGAGGGGTGACTTCCTGCTCTTGCCGCGGCCGCCGGGTTTTTTGGAATCGCCGTTCGATTCGGACAAGAGGAAGTTCCACTCGCAACCATCCCAAGCCTCGGCTGCGATTGTCGCTCGACAAGCTTAAGAATTCTTTAACCCGGATTCCGCCGTCGCTCTCCACGGACGCGCCGGCTTCGACTTTTTACGCTTTCTTAATTCGGTGATCGTAGTATCCGCCAGGTTCTTCGATAGCGTCGGCGCGGGAGGTAGTGGCCGCCATGGATTTTGACAAGATTACGTTGTTCGGAGCGATGAAAAAGCGCGTTGCCTGGCTCGCCCAGCGCCAGGAAGTGATCTCCCAGAACATCGCCAATTCCGATTCGCCGGGCTATCGGGCCAAGGATATCAAGGCCTTCAGCTTCAAGAAACAGCTCGGCCGGGAAACCGGCCGGGTCACCATGGCGCGAACCCGGAGCGATCACTTGAGCGGTCAGGTCAGGAGCGTCCGCGACTTCAGAGTGGCAGAGGAGAAGAAGCCTTATGAGACGTCCCCGGACGACAACTCGGTCATTCTCGAGGAGCAGATGGTGAAGCTCGGCGAGACCGGGTTGAACCACCAGCTAACCACCGAACTCTACAGGAAGCATCTGGCCATGTTCCGAACGGCCATCGGCAAGGGCCGTTAGGGTTAGGGAGAGGAATTCATGGCAGACGATCTTTTCAAGTCGATGAGTATATCGGCGGCTGGCATGAAGGCGCAGGGTACGCGTCTGCGGGTGATATCCCAAAATATCGCCAATGCCGATTCGTTGCCGCAGGACCCGAGCCAATCGCCATACAGGCGCAAGGTCGTCACCTTCAAGAACGAACTCGACCGCAGCGCCGGCGTCGATACGGTGCGCATCGATAAGATTACGACCGATAAATCGGATTTCCAAAAAAAATTCGATCCCAACCACCCGGCCGCCGACGAGAACGGCTACGTGCTCACCCCCAATATCAATACGCTCGTCGAAATGATGGATATGCGCGAAGCACAACGGTCCTACGAGGCCAACCTCAGTGTGATCAAGGCCTCGAAGGGTATGTTGCAGAGTGCGATCGACATCCTCCGTTAGGGGAGGTTCGGGGCGGGTCGGCGATACCGCGGTTCGACAAGGTGCGAGAGGAGAACAGTTAAATGGCAAACCCCGCGCAAGGCATCGCCGCGGTCGCGGCGGCTTATTCACGGGCCGCGAAGGGAGAGGTCCCGGGCCTCGACAGCCAAGCGCCCCGGCCCCGGGAAGAGTTCGCCAACCTGGTCAAGGGCGCCATCGACGGGGCCATCGAAACCGGCCAGGAGGGCGAACGCAAATCGCTTTCCGCCATCACCGGCCAGGGCGACCTCAACAAGGTGGTGACGGCGGTCGCCGAGGCCGAGATCACCCTGCAGACCGTCGTGGCCGTGCGCGACAAGGTCCTCGAAGCCTACAAGGAAATCATCCGAATGCCGATTTAGGGTTGGGGCCGTGAACGAGGTCGCCGTCATTGAGGTCGGCGCCCAGGCGCTCTTCATCGTTTTGAAGGTGGCGGGTCCCATCATGATGTCGGGCTTGCTCATCGGCCTGACCATCGCTCTCTTTCAGGCCTTGACCTCGATTCAGGAAATGACGCTGACCTTCGTGCCAAAAATCATCGTCATCTTCGTCTCCATCATTGTCTTCCTGCCGTACATGATGACCCAAGTGATCGAATTCGGCCGCCAGCTGTTCGATCGCATCAGCGCCCTCGGTTGACCGGCCATGCTGAAGGAACTCCTTACCCTCAATATTTTCGGGTTCCTCTTGATCTTCTCCAGGGTGGGCGCGGCGATAACGGTGATGCCTGGATTCAGCGCTCCTTACGTGAACGTGCGCGCCCGTTTGGTCATCGCCCTGGCCATCAGTTTCGTCCTGGGGCCCGTTCTCGCCCAGAAGTTGCCCGGCTTGCCGTCCACCGCGGTGGGGCTCGGCGTGTTGCTGGCCGGCGAAATAATAATCGGCGTCTTCCTAGGAACTCTGGCCCTCATCCTCATGGGAGCCCTGCAGACCGCGGGCACGATCATTTCCTACGTATCGTCCATGGCCAACGCCTTCATTCAGGACCCCATTGCCCAGCAGCAGAGTTCCCTGATCTCCGGGTTTCTCAGCACAATGGGTATTCTCCTGGTGTTTATCACCGACATGCATCATCTGATGTTGGCGGCCGTGATCGACAGCTACACGCTTTTCGTGCCCGGTCAGGCGCTGGCTTTCGGCAATATCGTCGAAGTGATCGGGCGGCGGGTCATGGATAGCTTCGCTCTCGGAGTACAGCTTGCGTCGCCTCTCATCATCACCGGCTTCGTTTATTACCTCGGCCTCGGCTTGCTTTCGCGCCTGATGCCGGCGATGCAGGTGTTCTTCATCGGCCTGCCTGTTCAGATCGCGATCCAGATCTCGGTGTTCACGCTCACCCTGTCCACCATGATGCTGGTGTTCCTGTCGCGCTTCGAGGAAGGCTACGAAGTTTTCCTAGCCCCCTGATAGGTGCCCGATGGCGGAAGAAGACGACTCATCTAAAACAGAAGAACCGACACCAAAGAAACTCGCCAAGGCTCGCGAGAAGGGCCAGCTCGCCATGTCCCAGGAGATCAAGAGCTGGCTCATTCTCCTGGGCAGCGCGATTTTTCTGTTCATGATGGCGCCCTCCATGATGAAAGATATTCGCGTGACCCTGGTGCCGTTCATCAGTTCGCCCCACGCCATCCCTTTCGACTTTCCCCACCTTCGTTTGATGTTCAGCAATCTATTTCTCGAATTGCTGATCATCTTGGGGCCGCTCTTCGGTGTTCTAGTGATACTCGCCATCTTTTCAAGCGTCGGCCAGACGGGTCTGGTGTTCTCGCCCAAGAAGATCGATTTCGATATTACCAAGCTGTCGCCGATCAAGGGCGTCAAGAAGATGGTGTCTATGCGCTCGCTCCTGGAGTTTGCCAAAGGCATCTTCAAGCTTTCCCTGGTCGCGGCGGTGGGGCTTTTCCTAGTTGTCCCCCTCCTCGACGATGTTGCCATCATCCCCAGCTTGGATCTCGTCCAGAGCCTTGAGCGCATGCACGAACTCGCCGTCCTTCTCATGGTTGGCACGGTATCCGTGATGACGGTGATCGCTGTGCTCGACCTCTTCTATCAAAAGTTTGCGCACCTGAAGGAAATGCGAATGACCAAGCAGGAGGTGAAGGACGAGCAGAAGCAATCCGAAGGCGACCCGCAGATCAAGGCGCGCATCCGACGGCTGCGCATGGAGCGGGCGCAACGGCGCATGATGGCCGCCATACCCGAGGCCGACGTGGTCATAACCAATCCGACCCACTATGCCGTGGCGCTCGAGTACAAGATCGAGGTGATGCCGGCGCCCAAGATGGTCGCCAAGGGCATCGATACGTTGGCTCTGCGAATCCGGGAAGTGGCCGAGGCGAACGATGTGCCCGTGGTTGAAAACCCGCCTCTGGCGCGGGCGCTCTATGCCGCGGTCGAGCTTGACGAGGAGATTCCCGAAGAGCATTACATGGCCGTGGCCGAGGTAATCGGCTACGTCATGCGCCTGAAAGGTGAACTGCAGGGTGAATGAACGCGGGACCCGGAACGATGAGCCCCTCTGGAAGCGGCCAGGGTCCTGGGGCGCGGCAAGCGCCCTGTGCGTCGCGGCGGCGGGTCTGTCGTGGGCATTTTCCGAATTTCTCGGCGGCGGCGCGGTGCTCGGCGCCTTGTCGGCGGTCTTCGGTGGGCTGGCCGTGGCGGCGATTTCCGGGTGCGCCTGGACACTGGGTCGCGCGGCGCGACGCGATCCTCTGGCTGGCCTCATGCTGGAAGCGGCGGAAGCGAGTTCCGAGGCGCATCTGATCACCGGCGCCGATGGCGCCTTCGTCTATGCCAATTCCGCGTTCCATCGCTTGTTCGCGCTAGCCGTCGATCTGGATGCCGTCGCCGCCATCCTCAAGGATGAGGACTCGACTCAAGATTTTGCCCGGGTTCGGTCAAACGCCCTTTCCGGAATTCCCGATCATGTCGAGGTAGCCATCAGCGCCGGCAAGGATGTGGTCGAATGGTGCCGCCTTTCGACATTTCCCATTCCCGACAGTGGCGGTCACGTGCTGTGGCGCGCCGAGGATGTCACGGCGCGCCGCGAACTGGAGGCCGTCCAGCGGTACGAGGAAAGTATGCTGGCCGATTTTCTCGACCACTTGCCGGTCGGATTCTTCTCTGCCGACCAGGACGGCAGGATTCTTTTCGTAAACCGGACGCTGACCGAGTGGTTGGAACTCTCCGGTCAGGACGGTGGCGCGAGGGGTGCGCGATTTGCTGAATTCGTGGTTGACGGGGAGGATCGGCGGGAGGCACCGGAATTCGCCGGGGAAACGCCCGAGCCCGGCGGAGAAATTGTTTTGCGCGGGCGTGGCGGCGAAACCTTTCGTGCCTTCCTCGTGCAATCCGAGGTCACTGATGCGAATGGAGAGTATCTGCGCAGCCGCTCGGTCGTCCTGCGCAATGTTTCGTCGCTTGACGGCGCGGAGAGCGGACACGGATTGGAACGCCGCCTGCACTGGCTCTATGACGAAGCCCCCGTTGGCATCGTTCTCCTCGACCTCGATGGGGCCATCGGCGATTGCAACCGCGCCTTTCTCAAACTTCTCGGCCTGCATCGGGACGCGGTGGTCGGGCTCCCCCTGGCGGACCGTATCAGCCTGGAGGATCGTGCCGACGCGGCGGCGCAGTTGTCGAAGGTTGTTCTGGGCGCTAGCCGGGCGGCACACCTGGACGTGCGCCTGCCGGGAATCGGAGGCCGCGAACTGGCCGCTTCGCTCTATGCCAGTCGCGTGGAGGATGATGACGGTGACGTTTCGGGACTCATCCTTCACTTCATCGATACCACCGAGAAGAAGCACCTGGAGACGCAGTTCGCCCAATCCCAGAAGATGCAGGCGGTCGGTCAGTTGGCGGGCGGTGTTGCCCACGATTTCAACAATCTTTTGACGGCCATGATCGGTTTTAGTGACCTTCTGCTAGAGCGCCACGGCCCTGGAGACCCGTCGTTCGCCGATATCATGCAGATTCAGCAGAACGCCAACCGTGCCACCAACCTGGTCCGTCAACTCCTGGCCTTCTCGCGCAAGCAGACCTTGAAACCGGTGCTTCTCGATACCACCGAGGCGCTCTCCCACATGTCCAACCTGCTGCGGCGCCTGATCGGAGAGAACATCGAGCTGGTCATGGAGCAAGCCCGCGATCTCGGCATGGTGCGGGTCGATCCGGGGCAGTTCGACCAGGTCATCGTCAATCTCGCGGTCAACGCCCGCGACGCCATGCCGGGAGGCGGCACGCTTTCCATCCGCATCTCCCGGGTGGCCTTCGAGGAGCCCTTGGAACGGGGCGCCGAATTGGTGCCCGCCGGTCAATACGTGCTCATCGAGGTGGGAGACACCGGCGTCGGCATCCCCAAGGAAAACATCGGGCGCATCTTCGAGCCCTTTTTCTCCACCAAGGAGGTGGGGGCCGGAACCGGCCTCGGCTTGTCAACGGTCTACGGAATTATTCGCCAGACCGACGGTTTCGTCTTCGTCGACAGCGCCCCCGGCCAGGGAACGGCGTTCAGCATATACCTTCCCGAGTACAGCCCCGCCGAGGCCAAGGCGATCGGCGGGGAAACGTCGGCAGTTTTGGACCCGGCTTCATCCCTGGCCGCGCCCGCCCAGGGACCCGTGGCCCTCGACGAGCCCGTAGCCGAACCCGACCTCACCGGAACGGGGACCGTGCTTCTCGTCGAGGACGAGGACGCCGTTCGCATGTTTGGGGCGAGGGCGTTGCGCAACAAGGGATACCAGGTGTTGGAGGCCGACAACGGGGAGAATGCTCTCGACCTCATCAACAGCACTTCCGAGGAAATCGATCTCATCATCAGCGACGTGGTGATGCCGGGGATGGACGGCCACACCTTGATGCAGTTGGTGCGCCAGGAGATGCCGCACCTCAAGTTCATACTCATATCAGGCTACGCCGAAGACGTGGCCGGCGGGCGGATCGAGCGGGACCCGTCCATTCGCTTCCTTCCCAAGCCTTTCAGCCTGAAGGAGTTGGCGGGCGCGGTGAAGGAAGTCATGGGGGCTTGAGTCAGCCGGCGCGCCGTTCCCGGGGCCTCCCAGTAGAATCATGCGCATTCCGATCCCTCCCTATGTCCTTCTCACTTTGTGTTCCCTTTTCTGGGCCGGGCATTTAATCGTCGTCCGCGCCATTCACCAGGACATTCCGCCGATCACCCTGAACTTCTGGCGCTGGGTGGTGGTCGCGGTCATGTTGTTGCCGTTCGTGGGCCGCGATTTGTGGGCGCAACGGGCGCTTATTCGCCGGCATATCCGGATTGTTTTCGGCCTGTCGGTGCTCGGCGCGGTGATCTTTCAAGGCGGTGCCTATATCGCCCTCAACACGACTACGGCGATCAACGCCGGACTGTTGCACGCCACTACACCGGTCGGTATCGCGATTTTCGCCTTCCTCTTTTTCCGAGAACGCTTAACGACGCGCCAAGCCTGCGGAATCACCATGTCCCTGGTCGGCGTCGTGACGGTGCTGGTCAAGGCCGACGCGGCGGCGCTGGCGGCGCTGGCATTCACGGTTGGGGATATATGGATGCTGCTCGCGGTGGCGGCCTGGGCTCTGTATTCCGTGCTGCTGCGGATATTTCCCGCCGAGATATCGCCCATGCTTCTGCTCGGCGCCATGACGGTGATCGCCGTGCCCGTGCTGCTGCCTTTTTACGCGTGGGAATGGTCGCGCCAGGGCGGCTTCGACATCAACGCCACCAACGTCGGCGCCATCGTGGCCGTGGCGCTGTTCGCCTCGATCGGCGCCTACACCTTCTGGAACCAGGCGGTGTCCGAGGTCGGCGCCAACAAGGCCGGATTGTTCCTGCATCTCATGCCCGTGTTCATCGCGGCGATGGCCATAACGTTCTTGGGCGAAGTCATCCGTCCGTACCATGTCGCCGGCGCGGTGCTGATCTTTTCGGGCATTTACCTTACCGTCGCGTCCCAGGCCCGCGCCCATCCACAGTCGGGGAGCTGACGCCCGGGTTTTCAGTGCCATGGCCGGCGACGTCGCTGGGCGAGGAGTTCGGCCTGTATCATCTCGCCGGCATAAGCCTCATTATCACCGGCGTATAATTCGATGTCGTGGTTCCGACGCGCCATTCTTGCTAATGTTCCGGCGGGCGATCGTTTCACGCGGCCAGGTCGACAATCGATCGGTGCCCGGCCGCAATGGGGGAGGCCATCATGCCCAAGGAAATCCGCCGCGTGGTATTTACCCACGCGGAACTGCGTGACGCGATGCGAAGTTTTTCCGGGTCGCAGGGAAAAGGGCTTCCGGCGGGGGAGATTACGGCGTTGCTGCCGCGGCGCAAGGACGATGACTATCTTGTCGAGTTCAGCATTCTCGATTACTCGAGCGACAAGAATCTCACCTTCGAGGCACCGGAGGAAGATATCGCCTCGGCGCTAATCGAGCACTGTATAAGGACAAAAACCCCGCTCCCCAAAAATGCCGAAAAGGAATTGCGAATCATCGACAACAACGTCTGCCTCGACATCAGCATCGGCGATTTGGGCGAGGCCTACGGAGCCCGGGGCGTGCTGCGTGAGATCTTGCAAAAGCAGGCCGAGATGGTGGACGAAATCCGGCGTCTGTCGGGACAGATTTTCGGCCGGGATACGGGCGACAAAGGGGATTCCGAGGCGGAATCGGGGTAAATCCGGCGCGGCGCCAAGCCAGCGGTCATGATCATGGGTACCCGGCCATCTCCTTATCTGATGCTCCTCTCGGCGATGTTTTTCTGGGGGGCGACCTACATCATCGTTCGCGCCATCCACGAGGACGTGCCGCCGATCACACTCAATTTCTGGCGCTGGGTCGTGGTGCTGGTTCTGCTCTTGCCGTGGACGGCCGCCGCCGCGTGGCGGCACCGCGCGGTGTTGCGTCAGAACGCCTGGCTGTTGGGGGTGCTCTCCGTCACCGGCGTGGCTCTTTACCAGAGCGCCGCCTACATTGCCCTCGACACGACGACGGCAATCAATGCCGGGCTCATCTACGCCACCGTCCCCGTGGTGACGCCGCTCATCTCGTACGCCCTTTACCGGGAGTTGGTGACGTCGCGCCAGACGCTCGGCATCGCTATTTCGATGGTCGGCGTGGTGGCCATCATCGTGCGCGCCGAGTGGGACGCCCTCGCCGACTTCCTGTTTACCCCCGGAGACCTGTGGATGCTGTTGTCGGTCGTCGCCTGGGCGCTTTATTCGGTGTTGCTGGGGCGGCTGCGGGGGAACTTGCCCCCGCTCGTGCTGATGATGGTGCTGGCCGCCATCGGCGTGGTCGTGCTCCTGCCCTTCTACGGCTGGGAGTGGGCGGTGGCCGGGGGATTCGCGCTGTCGCGCTCGACCGTTCTCGGCCTCGCCTATCTGTCGGTGGCCTCGGCGATCGTCAGCTATGTATGCTGGAATAACGCGGTAGCCGTCATCGGGGCCAACAAGGCGGGCCTGTTCCTGCACCTGATCCCGGTGTTCACGGTGGTCTTGGCGATCCTCGTCCTGGGCGAGCAGTTGAAGGGCTTTCACGTCGCCGGCACCGCCTTGATCGCCACCGGAATATACCTGACGGTGACGCGGACGGGGACTACCCGCTCCAAGCTGCCGGGCTGGCGCAAGGCCTGCTGAAGGGATGACGGGGCGATGACGCGATTGCTTGTTTGCCGCTTCGCCCAACGCGGCCGCCTCGTCCCGGCGTTGGCCGCGGCGGCCCTGCTTGCCGCCTGCGGGGAAGTGACGCCGGGGCCGGGCTTCGAGCATTACGCCGCCGCGCCGACGGCGGCGCGCCTCGTCGAGGTCCTGGACGGCAAGCCCGACGCCGAGCGTCGCCGACTCCTCGTGCGCGCCCTTGAGCTGCACGGCATCCCCTACCGGAAACTCGCCTACACCGCCGCCACGGGGCCCGGCACCAACATCGAGATCGAGCTCGGCGGTGGCGCCCCGGCACTCATCGTCGCCGCCCACTACGACCGGGTGGCGGAATCCGGCGGCGCCAACGATAACGCGTCCTGCGTCGCCGCCGCCATCGACGTCTACCGTGCCGTGGCCGCCGCCGGCGCGCCCAAGAACATCTCCCTCAAGGTGGTTTTCTTCGACGACGAGGAGAACGGGCTCGCTGGTTCGCGCCACTACGCCGCCACTGCCGCGCCCGATACCATTGCCGGCGTCGTCAGCCTGGAGCTGTGCGGCATCGGCGACGCTTTCGGTATCTGGGACATCCACCGGGGCATGGAGGATTCGCTGATCGTCCGCGCCCTGCGGGCGGCGGGCAAGGCGACAGGCGTCTACGCCGGCGTCCACGGCCCGGTGCCGCGTTTTTCCAGTGACCATTGGAACTTTTTGGAGCGCGGCATCCCGGCGGTCGGCCTGACCGTCCTGCCGCGTGCCGACGAGGCGGCCCTGCGTGCCTACGTGGCCGATCCCAATTCCCTGCGCTGGCTGCTGCGCTGGATGCGCCCGACCATCTTCCGCACCTACCACACGGCTTCCGACAGTGCCGAGACGGTGGAGGCGTCGGCGCTGGCCATGGTTGCCCGCGTCGTCGCCCGCGCCGTCGGCGAGGCCGATTCCTTGATGCGAACAAACAAAGAATAAACGCCATATTTATTGTATTGCTCAATAGGTTGCATTTTTTTCTTGCATATAGGAACAAATCATGTACATTCGACTCCATTGCAACCCGACCGACCCTGTGGAATAAGTGAGGCACGCCATGACCGAGACAGCACTGCGCCTGGTGGAAAACGAAACCGTGGACAAGAACAAGGCACTCGACGCCGCCCTTGGCCAGATCGAAAAGGCCTTCGGCAAGGGCTCCATCATGCGTCTCGGTCAGTCCGGGAGCGTGGTCGAGGCGGACGCCGTCTCGACCGGATCGATCGGCCTCGACATCGCGCTCGGCATCGGCGGCCTGCCGCGCGGTCGCGTCGTCGAGATTTACGGGCCCGAGGCCTCGGGCAAGACGACCCTGGCCCTCCATGTGGTCGCCGAGGCACAGAAGAAAGGCGGGACGTGTGCCTTCGTCGACGCCGAGCACGCCCTCGATCCGGTCTATGCCAGGAAGCTCGGGGTGGAAGTGGACGAGCTTCTCATCTCCCAGCCCGACGCCGGTGAGCAGGCCCTTGAGATCGCCGACACCCTGGTGCGCTCGGGCGCCGTCGCCGTGCTGGTG
Source organism: Rhodospirillales bacterium (assembly GCA_030744625.1). Classification (GTDB taxonomy): domain Bacteria; phylum Pseudomonadota; class Alphaproteobacteria; order Rhodospirillales; family JASLQF01; genus JASLQF01. The sequence continues at coordinate 33,431 of JASLQF010000030.1, read as the reverse complement.
GTGGACAGCGTCGCCGCCCTGGTGCCGCGCGCCGAGCTCGAGGGCGAGATGGGGGACAGCCACATGGGCCTGCAGGCGCGCCTCATGAGCCAGGCGCTGCGTAAGCTCACGGCCTCGGTGGCGCGCTCCAACTGCATGATCATCTTCATCAACCAGATACGCATGAAGATCGGCGTCATGTTCGGCAACCCGGAAACCACGACGGGGGGCAACGCGCTTAAGTTCTATTCCTCGGTGCGCATGGATATCCGCCGTATCGGTGCCATCAAGGACCGCGACGAGGTGGTCGGCAACCAGACCCGGGTCAAGGTGGTGAAGAACAAGGTGGCGCCGCCCTTCAAGATGGTGGAGTTCGACATCATGTACGGCGAGGGCATCTCCAAGGCCGGCGAGCTTATCGACCTCGGCGTCAAGGCCGGCATCGTCGAGAAATCGGGCTCCTGGTTCTCCTGCGACTCCGAGCGTATCGGCCAGGGCCGAGAGAATGCCAAGGCCTACCTGATCGAGCATCCCGAGGTTGCCGACGCCATCGAAGCCAAGATCCGCCAGAATGCCGGTCTCGGCGCCGACAACATCACGACCGGTCCCGAAAGCGGCGAGGCGCCGCAAGCCGCAGAGACGCCAGAGGCCGCGGAGACGCCGGAGGCCGAGGCAGGCGGCGCCGACTAGCGCCGCCGCGCCGAAGGCGGACGCTAATAGCTAGCGCAAACCTTTTTTGGGCGAAGCTCCGTCAACTATACTGAGGAATATGCGGGTGTACATATCGCATATATCGCGGCATAATAACTCATAACATACAAGATATTGTGGAGGGGAGAATGAGCGGTGCGGCCGTTCTTCGGCTTGAGAACGATCACGCTGTCCACATGGCGTGCCAAGACAATCTTGATTCATGCGACCGCTGCCTAATGAATGTATGAAGCTTATCGTCACATCTCCCCCTTACAATATCGGAAAGAAATATGAGAGCCGGTCCCCGCTTGATGAGTACATTCACCAGCAAACTCAAGTTATCTCTGAGTGCGTTAGGCTATTACATCCTCGGGGGTCGATATGCTGGCAAGTGGGAAACCATGTACAGAGCGGAGAAATCTTCCCGTTAGACACAGTTCTGTATCACGTCTTTAAGGACCACGGACTTAAGCTCAGAAACCGCATCATTTGGCACTTCGAACACGGTCTGCATTGCTCAAAGCGCCTTTCCGGTCGATATGAGACGATAATGTGGTTTACGAAATCCAACGATTACACGTTCAACCTTGATCCAATTCGAGTACCGCAAAAGTACCCCGCCAAGAAGCATTTTAAAGGTCCGAAAGCTGGGGAATTTTCCTGTAACCCATTGGGTAAGAACCCAGGGGACGTTTGGATATTTCCTAACGTTAAGAACAATCATGTAGAAAAGACGATCCATCCCTGCCAGTTTCCCGTCGAACTCGTTGAGAGACTGGTTCTGTCGTTGACAACATCGGGAGACTGGGTTTTCGATCCCTACATGGGAGTTGGCACAAGCATTTTAGGTGCACTTAAGCACAATCGCATTGGTTATGGTTGCGACACCGTTTCAGAGTATTTGGAAATCGCCTGGAACCGAGTTCACCAATTGAGGGCTGGTACTCTGAGAACTCGGCCAATGGATAAACCCGTCTACGACCCGGGCAAACCGAACGGCGGACATCGTTGAAAATATCTGAGTTCTACTCCCATTTGAATGGCTTGGAATTCCTCCAAGTTCACAAGCCTCGTCTTTGGAAAGAAATAAAGGAAGTTGTGGCATCGGTCGATGCGCAAAAGTGCAAGACGAAGGTATCAAGGGAAAAGAGAATGAAGGGCAAAAGGCTCTTTTCACCCAAGGCGATGGAAAAGGGGTTTTCAAACCATGATTGGAGTGAGCGCCGAGCGTCTTATTGGGTTACGAAGGATGCCAAATTGATTCGCAAAACCATGCATATGACACCAGAACAACAAAAATTAGAAATTGAAGCGGCAGGTGACACACCAATTTATTCATACAATCAAACTGATTTTGTAAAAGAGCGAGTGGCGGTAGAAGTCCAGTTCGGAAAGTACTCATTTGTTGCTTATGACCTCTTTGTGAAACATATGGCATTCTTTGTGGGAGATTTGATTGATGTGGGCATTGAAATCCTGCCAATGAAAGAACTTCAAGCTGGAATGTCGTCCGGTGTTTCTTATTACGAAGGCGAATTGTACAACCTCATACGAGAGGGACGTGGTGTGCCAGCTGTGCCACTCGTGCTTGTTGGATTAGCGCCTTAGCTTTGAATTTGGGCTCCAATGGTTGCATGACAAGAAGGCAATCCCCGGATTTTCTTTGGGACTGATTTCATTGAGACCGCGAAGTAACTATCCTTCGCCGCGCCCCTTAGCCCCTTCCGCCGCCCGGCTTTCCCCCTTACATTAGCGGCCATGCAGACGGCCAACGACATCCGCCGGGCGTTCCTGGATTACTTCGCTCGCCATGGCCACGAGGAGGTTGCCTCGGGGCCGCTGGTGCCGCGCAACGATCCCACCCTTATGTTCGCCAGCGCCGGCATGGTGCAGTTCAAGAACGTCTTCATCGGCGCCGAGAAGCGTGACTACGAGCGCGCCGTCACCTCCCAGAAGTGTGTGCGCGCCGGCGGCAAGCACAACGACCTGGAGAACGTCGGCTATACGCCGCGCCACCACACGTTCTTCGAGATGCTCGGCAACTTCTCGTTCGGGGACTATTTCAAGGACCTCGCCATCGAACTCGCCTGGGACCTGGTGACCAAGGAATTCGCGCTGCCCAAGGACAGGCTGTGGATCACCGTCTACGCCGAGGACGACGAGGCCTTCGATCTGTGGAAGAAGATCGCCGGGCTGCCCGACGAGCGCGTCATTCGCATCGCCACCTCCGACAACTTCTGGGCCATGGGCGACACCGGGCCGTGTGGGCCGTGCTCGGAGATATTCTACGACCATGGCGACCACCTCGAGGGAGGTCCGCCAGGCAGTCCGGACGAGGACGGCGACCGCTACGTGGAGATCTGGAACCTGGTCTTCATGCAGTACGAGCAGGTGACGCCGGATGAGCGCGTCGACCTGCCCAAGCCGTCCATCGATACCGGCATGGGGCTGGAGCGGATGGCCGCAGTCATGCAGGGCACCCACGACAATTACGCCATCGACCTCATGCGTGCCTTGATCGAGGCCTCGGCCGAAGCCGCTGGCAACGACGCGGATGGCGCCCACCAGGTGTCGCACCGGGTCATCGCCGACCACCTGCGGGCGTCGAGCTTTCTCATCGCCGACGGCGTGTTGCCGTCCAACGAGGGCCGCGGCTACGTGCTGAGAAGGATCATGCGCCGCGCCATGCGTCACGCCGAACTCATGGGCTGTGACGAGCCCCTGATGTGGCGGCTGGTGCCGGCGCTCACCGCGCAGATGGGCCAGGCCTTTCCCGAATTGGTGCGCGCCGAGCCGCTCATCACCGAGACCCTCAAGCTCGAGGAGGGCCGCTTCAAGAAGACCCTGGAACGCGGCCTCGGGCTTCTCGAGGAGGCCACGGCGGGGATCGCCGAGGGCGGCGAGCTCGCCGGCGAGGTTGCGTTCAAGCTGTACGACACCTACGGCTTCCCCCTCGATCTGACCGAGGACGCGCTGCGCCCGCGCGGCCTCGGCGTCGACGTGGCGAGCTTCGACGCCGCCATGGAGCGCCAGCGCGCCGAGGCCCGCAAGGCCTGGGCGGGCTCTGGCGAGGCGGCGACCGAGGCGGTGTGGTTTGCCGTCCGCGAGAAGATCGGCGCCACCGACTTCCTGGGCTACGAGACCGACAACGCCGAGGGCCAGATCACCGCCCTCGTCGTCGATGGCGAGGAGGCGCACGAGGCCGAGGCCGACGCCGAGGTCGCCATCGTCTGCAACCAGACCCCCTTTTATGGCGAATCCGGTGGCCAGGTCGGTGACATCGGGGTCATCGCCGGCGCCGAGGGCGCCCGCGTCGCCGTTTCCGAGGTCCACAAGAAGGTGGGTGACATGCACGTGCATATGGGACGCGTCGAGGAGGGGGTGGTCCGGATCGGCGACGATGTGCGCCTCGAGGTGGACGCGGCGCGGCGCGCCCGAGTACGCGCCAACCACTCGGCGACCCATCTCCTGCACGCCGCGTTGCGCCGCGTGCTCGGCGACCACGTCACCCAGAAGGGCTCCCTGGTGGCGCCCGACCGGCTTCGCTTCGACATTAGCCACCCCAAGGCCATGACAAGGGAAGAGATCGCAGCCGTCGAGGTCGAGGTAAACGGGCAGATTCGCCGCAACAGCGCCGCCGTCACCCACTTGATGGATCCGGAAGAGGCCATGCGGACCGGCGCCCTCGCCCTGTTCGGCGAGAAGTACGGCGACGAGGTGCGGGTGCTGTCCATGGGCGAGGCGGATGGCACGGCCTATTCCACCGAGCTGTGCGGCGGCACCCACGTCAAGCGCACTGGCGACATCGGGCTTTTCAAGATCACCGGCGAGGGCGCCGTGGCGTCCGGGGTGCGGCGCATCGAGGCGTTGACCGGCGCCGCCGCCTTCGACTACCTCGATGAAGGGCTGAGCGTTGCCCTGGAGCTATCGGCGGCCGTGAAATCAACCCTTCCCGAGGCCGCTGGGCGCATCCAATCCCTGATCGCCGAAAACCGCGACAAGGAACGCGAAATCGCGGATTTGCGGCGCCGGCTGGCGACGGGCGGCGGCGGTGGCGCTGCGGCGGGGGTCAAGGAAGTGGGCGGCGTCAAGTTCACGCCCCGGCTGCTCGACGGCATGCCGGCCAAGGACCTCAAAAACCTGGCCGACGATCTCAAGAAGCAAATCGGCTCAGGCGTCGTCGCCCTGGTCTCCGTCGCCGACGGCAAGGCGTCGCTGGTGGTCGGCGTCACCGACGACCTCACCGGGCGCTTCGATGCCGTCGAGCTGGTGCGCGCCGGTTGCGTAGAGCTCGGCGGCAAGGGCGGCGGCGGCCGCCCCGACATGGCCCAGGCCGGCGGCCCCGGGGGGGGCGGCGCGCAGGCCGCCCTGGATGCCATCGAAGCGGTGTTGGCGGCGGCGGCTTAGTGGTCCCGAGGCGGGCTTCGGCCTTGAAGGGCACTTCACTTCCACTTGTCTTCTTGATCGGCGGGCGAGAGCCCTCTAGGGTGCCGGGCTGCCGCTCGCCGAGGGGCATTCGGCGCTCCCTCCCAAACCCGGGGAATCTTATGGAAAAACGATTCGAAAGCACGGATACCTATATCGCTACCGAGGACCTGATGGTCGCGGTCAACGCCTCCGTCGCCCTCGAGCGGCCCCTGCTGATCAAGGGCGAGCCCGGCACCGGCAAGACCGTTCTCGCCGAAGAGATCGCGAAGGCGCTCGGCAAGCCGCTCATTCAGTGGCACATCAAGTCGACCACCAAGGCCCTACACGGACTTTACGAATACGACGCGGTGGCACGGCTGCGCGATTCCCAGCTCGGCGACGAGCGGGTGCACGACATCTCCAACTACATCGTCAAGGGCAAGCTGTGGGAGGCCTTCGATCTGGACGAGAAGCCGGTGCTCCTGATCGACGAGATCGACAAGGCCGACATCGAGTTCCCCAACGACCTGCTTCTCGAACTCGACCGCATGGAGTTCCACGTTTACGAGACGCGCCAGACCATCCGCGCCAGGCAACGCCCCATCGTGCTCATCACGTCGAACAACGAGAAGGAGTTGCCCGACGCCTTCCTCAGGCGTTGCTTTTTCCATTACATCCGTTTTCCCGAGCGCGACACCATGGAGCGCATCATCGCGGTGCACTATCCGGGGCTCCAGAAGCGCTTGGTGACGGAAGCCCTCAACGCCTTCTACGATATCCGCGAAGTGCCGGGCCTGAAGAAGAAGCCCTCGACGTCGGAGCTGCTGGACTGGATCAAGCTGTTGCTCATCGAGGACATCCCGCCCGAGGCGCTCAGGACAGGGAACAAGAAGGACATCATTCCGCCTCTCTACGGCGCGCTCCTGAAGAACGAGCAGGACGTCCACATGTTCGAGCGCCTGGCCTTCCTGCACCGGCGCGAGGGAAGCTGAGGGCCGGGGGAGGAGGGAAGCCGTGTTCATCGACTTCTTCCTCAAGCTGCGCGACGCCCGGGTGCCGGCGTCGCTCAAGGAATATCTGATGCTGCTCGAGGCCATGGACCGTGAGGTGGCCGGCTACAGCGTCGATGATTTCTATTACCTGAGCCGCGCCTCCCTGGTTAAGGACGAGCGCAACCTGGACAAGTTCGATCGCGTCTTCGGCGAGGTATTCAAGGGTATCGAGGCCCTGGGTGAAGCCATCGATGAGGAAATCCCCGAGGAATGGCTCAGGAAGCTCGCCGAAAAGATGCTCACCGAGGAGGAAAAGGCCAAGATCGAGGCCCTTGGCGGGTGGGAAAAGGTCATGGAAACCCTCAAGGAGCGCCTGCGTGAACAGCGCCGCCGCCATCAGGGGGGCAACAAGTGGATCGGCACCGCCGGCACCTCACCCTTCGGCGCCTACGGCTACAACCCCGAGGGCGTGCGCATCGGCCAGGATGAAAACCGCCACCACCGCGCCATCAAGGTGTGGGACAAGCGCGAGTTCAAGAACCTGGACGATGACGTAAAGCTCGGTACCCGCAACATCAAGGTGGCGCTCAGGCGTCTCAGGCGGTTCGCCCGCGAGGGCGCGCCCAGCGAGCTCGATCTGCCCGGCACCATCCGCTCCACCGCCCACAACGGGTATCTGGACATCCACATGGTTCCGGAGCGCCGCAACCAGGTGAAGGTTCTGCTGTTCCTGGATGTCGGCGGCTCGATGGACCCGCACGTGCGCACCGTCGAGGAGCTGTTCTCGGCGGCGCGCAGCGAATTCAAGCACTTGGAGTATTTTTATTTCCACAACTGCCTGTACGAAGGCGTGTGGAAGGACAACCGGCGCCGCCACGCCGAATCGATCGATACCTGGGACGTGCTGCACACCTATCCCGCCGATTACAAGGTCATCTTCGTCGGCGACGCTTCCATGTCGCCTTACGAAATCGCCTATCCGGGGGGCAGCGTCGAGCACTGGAACGAGGAGCCCGGGATACTGTGGATGCAACGGCTGCTCGACGTCTACGCGCACGCCGTCTGGCTCAATCCGGTACCGGCGGCGGCGTGGGACTCCATGGCCTCGATTCAGATGGTGCGCCAGATCATGGGCGGGCACATGTATCAGCTCACCCTCGACGGCCTGGACCAGGCCATGCGCGAGTTGAGCCGCTGATGCCTTGATGGAGCGGCCGGCCCTATTTGTCGACGTCGGCCACCACTTGCATGCGCATGATTTTGTCGGGATCGGTGACCATGCCGTTGCGGGCCCGGCTTCCCTTTTTGATTCTGCCCACGAACTCCATGCCTCGCACCACGCGGCCCCACACCGTGTACTTCCCATCGAGGTACGGCGCCGGCCCCAACATGATGAAAAACTGGGAATCCGCGCTGTCCGGGTCGCTCCTCCGCGCCGTCGAAACGGTGCCGTGTACGTGGCGCTCTTCCGAAAACTCGGCCGGCAGGTTGACTCCGGTGCCGCCCGAGCCGTCGCCGTCGGGGTCACCGGTCTGCGCCATGAAGCCGTCGATCACCCGGTGGAAGACCAAGCCGTCGTAGAATCCCTGACGGGTCAATTCCTTGAATCGGGCGACGTGAACGGGCGCCAGATCGGGGCGCATTTCGATGACCACGCGCCCGTACTTGAGATCCAGGTAAAGGGTATTCTCCGGGTCGGCGGCGCTGGGGCTTCCCGGAAAAGCGGAAAGCCCCAACGTGAAAGCCAAAGCCAATGCAAGAAAGCCGAGTCGCATCGTTTCCTGCCACGGACAAATGATTGAAGGCCGGCGGCGACGATATCACGCATGCCGCGCCGCGGAACAGGAATTCGATAACTGGAGGATGGATCAGTCGAAGAGCTTGTCGATATCCGCCTGGCTGATGCCTTCGCCTTCCAGTTGGGGGCCGTGTAGCAGCTCTTCGTCCGCGGTCTTCTCGTTGACCGGCTTGACCTCGACCTCTTCGAGCGCCGCCTTCCCCCAAATTGAGATGAGGGCGTTGACCCGGTCCTCGATGTAGGTCACCGACTTGACGACCTTGGTGACCCGTTGGCCCGTGATGTCCTGGAACGAGCAGGCTTCGAACACCGAATTGCCGTTATCGACGAGCTTGTCGATGAGGGCGATTTGCTGGGGGTCCTCAAGCTGCTTTTTCAGCTCGTCGAGCAACTGCTCGTTCTTCTCCATCGTCTCCATGATGGTGTTTGTCGCCTCTTCCGTGGCCTTGACGATGGCGTCCAGCTGTTCGCCCATGGTGCCGAACTTGTATTCGTCGTCGGCCGGGCGGTCGATGGCGGCGATTTCCTGGCGGACCCGCTGGATATACTGGAATAGACCGCTGATTTCCTTTTTCAAGGGATCGCCATATTGTCTGGCGATCACGGCGTCGGTCCCTGTCGGCATGGTAACTCCCGAGTCTGTCAGTTGACTATAAGCTGTCGGCGGCCGCCTTGGAGAAGGTGAATTCCCGTCAGGCACACCTCCTCCGGTTCGCGTCGGCATACCGTCGCTCATTATGTGGCAATCGCGACGGAAGATTACAATACGCATCGATCCGCCGCCGGCCGCGCAACGACCGGTCGTCAGCCCTTTACACGGGGGCGCTTGGTTCCCGCGGCAAAGGCGTCGAGGACGGCGCCGGCGGCTTCGCCCGGCGTCATCTCGCCGGCGACGACCTTGGCCTCCGTGGCGGCCACCGTCTTGTCGACGCGGCGGCCTTCGCGCAGGCGCGACATCAGGGTCTCGTTAACTTCGCTCCACATCCAGGCGCGCGCCTGCTCGGCGCGGCGCGCACGCAAGGCGCCGGACCTTTCCGCGGCGCCGCGGTATCGCTCGACGGTGGCCCAAATCTCTGCGATGCCCTCGCCGGTGAAGGCCGAGCACTTCATGACCGGGGCCGTCCAGTCCTCCGACGCCGGGCTGAGCAAGCGAAGCGCCTGCGCGTAGTCGGCGCGGGCGCGTTCGGCGGCGCCGGCCAGGTCGCCGTCGGCCTTGGTGATGACCAGCGCGTCGGCGAGTTCGATGATGCCTCTCTTGATGCCCTGCAACTCGTCCCCTCCTGCCGGCGTCAGCAGCAGGACGAACATATCGACGAGGTCGGCGACCGCCGTCTCCGACTGCCCGACGCCGACGGTCTCCACGATGATGACGTCGAAACCGGCGGCCTCGCAGGCTAGAACCGCCTCGCGGGTACGTCGTGCCACGCCGCCCAGCGTGGGGCCGGCCGGGGATGGTCGGATATAGGCGTCGGCGCTGCGCGACAGTTCTTCCATTCGTGTCTTGTCGCCGAGGATCGAGCCGCCCGTGCGCGGGCTGGAAGGGTCCACCGCCAGGACGGCGACCTTGTGGCCGGCGGCCACGATGTGTAGGCCGAGGCGTTCGATGAGCGTCGATTTGCCGACGCCGGGAACGCCCGAGACGCCGACGCGGACGGAGCGCCCGGTGTCCGGCAAAAGTTCGCGGAGCAGCGCCTCGGCGGCTTGGCGATGATCCGAGCGGGTCGATTCGATGAGGGTAATGGCGCGTGCCAGGGCGCGGCGCTGGCCCACCCTCACTGACGCGGCAAGGGCCGCGGGAGAGGTAGATGCCTTGCGTGGTCTCGCGTTCACTGTCCGGGTCGCCTCATCGCTCCCAGTGGATTCTATCCACTAGCCGCCGCCCTTCTTCTTTTGCGCTCGGCGCAGCTCCCGCAAGGCGACGTCGTGGAGCTTCCGGCGGTCTTCTTCGCTCAAATCGTCTAGAATCTTCGCCTTGGCGCGGTGCACCGCCTTGGCCTGGCGAATCAATTCCTCGCGTTCGGGTGTCATTTCCCTTTTTTCGGCGGGTGGCCTTTCCGATTCCGGCGGCGCGGCCTCTGGCGGCGAACCGTTCCCGGAGCCGCGCAAGGTTTGCAACTTTTTCCGGGCCTCCTTGTCCATAACCAGGGGCAGCAGTGCCTTGGAAACGAATTTGAACATGTTGGCGTTCCTAGCCCTCCCTGTGCGCCGCAAGGCCTTTGGTCGGGCGCGGCGGCGGGTCATCCTAACCCGTCCCAAGGGGCCTCGCCAACCGGCCTCGACGAGCCCCTAAACTTGTGGGGAGCCATGGCCAACGCCGCTAAGATGGAGACTTGGTGCCGGCAAGCCTGCCGCCCAAGAGGAAGAGCCGATGCCCGAGACTGTTTTGCGCGCCCTGTTCGACGCCGCCGTGGCCGCGGCGGCCCCGGAGAGGTGCGTGCCGCCGCATCTGCCGCCGCCGCCGGCCGGGCGTACCGTCGTGGTGGGGGCCGGCAAGGCGGCGGCAAGCATGGCGCGCGCCGTCGCGGAACATTGGCCGGGCCCGCTTTCCGGCCTGGTCGTCACGCGCTATGACCATGGAGTACCGGTGCCCGGCATCGAGGTGGTGGAGGCGGCCCACCCGGTTCCCGACGACGCCGGGCGGGAGGCGGCGGCGCGCATCCTCGGGCTGGCCGGCGGCCTCGGCGCGGACGACCTCGCGCTGTGCCTCATTTCCGGTGGCGGCTCGGCGTTGCTGGCCCTGCCGGCGCCGGGGCTGGTCCTCGAGGACAAGCAAGCGCTCGGCGCCGCCCTCCTCAAGTCGGGTGCGACAATTTCCGAGATGAACTGCGTGCGTAGGCATCTCTCGGCCATCAAGGGCGGGCGGCTCGCGGTGGCGGCCTACCCGGCACCAGTGAGAACGCTGGCAATCTCAGACGTTCCGGGGAACGATCCGGCGGTAATCGCCTCGGGCCCGACGGTGGCCGACCCCACAACCTTCGCCGACGCGCGTGCCATCCTCGCCAAGTATCGCGTCACGGCGCCGGGCCCGGTGATCCGTTTTCTGGAGGCGGCGGCCGAGGAAACGCCGAAGCCAGGTGACCGGCGCTTGTCGCGCTCCGATGTCGTTTTGGTGGCAACCCCCGGCGAGGCCCTGGAAGCGGCGGCGGCGGTGGCCCGCCAACGAGGGCTACAACCGGTGATCCTGGGAGACGCCATCGAGGGCGAAGCACGGCGGGTGGCCCGGGAACACGCGGAATTGGCGCGCCGGGCGGCGCCCGGCGCGGTGCTTCTTTCCGGTGGCGAGACCACGGTCACGGTTCGCGGCGTGGGCCGCGGTGGACCCAACGCCGAGTATCTGCTTGCCCTGGCCCTGGCCCTTGACGGCGCGCCTGGAATCTGGGCCATCGCCTGCGACACCGACGGCATCGACGGCACCGAGGACAACGCCGGGTGCATGGTGCGCCCCGACACCCTGGCCCGAGCCGCCGCCAACGGACTAGATGGCGCGGCGTCGCTGGTGGAAAACGACGCCTACGGATTTTTTTCCGCCCTCGGAGATCTGGTGATTACCGGCCCGACCCTGACCAACGTCAACGATTTCCGCGCAATTGTGGTGAAAGGGGCGGAACCGGCATACGGCAAATAGCGCTGGCACGGGAAATTTCCGGTGCCTATGGTTGGCGCCATGAGACGAACGCGCAACACCAAGATCGTCGCCACGCTCGGCCCCAGCAGCTCGGCGCCGCCGGACATCTCTCGCCTGTTCGAGGCTGGGGCGGACGTATTCCGCCTTAATCTGAGCCATGGCACCCACGTCGAGCACAAGGCCCGATTCGACGCCATCCGTGCCCTGGAGAAGGATTTTGGCCGCCCGGTCGGGGTGCTCTTCGATCTGCAGGGCCCGAAGCTGAGGGTAGGGGATTTCGCGGGCGGCTCGGCTCTTCTCGAGGCGGGCGGCACCTTCCGCCTGGACCTCGACGAGGAACCGGGCGACAGCCGCCGCGCGCCGCTGCCCCACCCCGAAATCTTCGCCGCCCTCAAGCCCGACACGTCGGTTCTGTTGGACGATGGCAGGGTCCATCTGCGGGTCGCCCGCTGCGGGCCCGATTTCGCGGAGACCGAAGTCGTCACCGGAGGCCAGCTATCGGACCACAAGGGGGTCAACGTGCCGAGCGTTGTCCTCGACCTTTCGCCGTTGACGGAAAAAGACCGCAAGGACCTGCGGTTCGGCCTTGACCTTGGCGTCGAGTGGATCGCGCTGTCCTTCGTCCAGAAGCCGGACGACATCGCCGAGGCGCGCAAGCTGATCGCCGGGCATACCGCGGTCATGGTCAAGCTGGAAAAGCCCTCGGCGATCGAGCACTTGGACGAGATCATCGAGCAGGCGGACGCGGTGATGGTGGCGCGCGGCGACCTCGGCGTGGAATTGCCGCCCGAAGAAGTGCCCGGGCTGCAAAAAAAGATCGTGCGCGCCTGCCGCCACACCGGCAAGCCGGTGGTGGTGGCCACCCAGATGCTGGAATCCATGGTCCATGCGCCGACCCCCACCCGCGCCGAGGCCACTGACGTGGCCACCGCCGTCTACGAGGGGGTCGACGCGATCATGCTGTCGGCGGAATCGGCGGCCGGCGACCATCCGGTGGAAGCGGTTTCCATGATGGACCGTATCGCCAACCGGGTGGAACGCGATCCCCTGTACCGGGCCACGCTGGAGGCCGTTCCCTACGAGCGCGAGGCCACAGAGGCGGACGCCATCACCGCCGCCGCCCGGCAGGTGGCGAGGACGGTTACGGCGGCGGCCATCGTCACATACACGACCACCGGCTCGACCACCCTGCGCGCGGCGCGCGAGCGGCCCGACGTGCCTATCCTGGGGCTCACCTCCAACGCCTCGACGGCGCGCCGCCTCGCCCTCGCCTGGGGCGTGCATCCGGTCGAGACCTCGGACGTGGGCGATTTCGACGAGATGGTGGAGAAGGCCCTTCGCGTCGCCACCCGCGAGGGGTTCGCGACCCCCGGCCAGCGTCTCATCATCACCGCCGGCGTCCCCTTCGGCACGCCCGGCGCCACCAACATCCTGCGCATCGCCTGGGCGGAGTAAAGAACGCCCGGCTGGCGCGCCACGGCCGAGTTCCGCCGAAACGGTATCCGATGATTTATGAGCTGATCGCCATCATCGCCCCGGTCTTCGTATGCGCCGCGCTCGGATACGGTTGGGCGCGCCTGGAACGGCCTTATGACACCGAATTCGTGACCACGCTGGTCACCAATATCGGCGCGCCGTGCCTGGTCTTCTATACGCTGTCCAGCGTCGAGATCAACGCCGAGACCTTTGGTGCCATGGCCGGCGTGTCCGCCCTCGCCGTGGCTGCCTCCGCCGCGGCCGGCATTGTCGTGCTGCGGGCGGCGCGGCTTTCCATGCGGACCTTTCTTCCGTCGCTGATGTTTCCCAATGTCGGCAACATGGGAATGCCGCTGTGTCTGTTCGCCTTTGGCGAGACGGGCCTGGCCCTGGCCATCGCCTATTTCGCGGTGTGTTCCATCGGACAGATGACGCTCGGAGCCGGAATAGCGGCCGGCGCCACCTCGGCGCGGCAGGTCTTGCGGGTTCCCGTCGTATACGCGGTGGTGTTGGCGTTGCCGTTCATGATCTGGGGCGTCGATCCGCCGGACTGGTTGGCCAACACCACGCGGCTTCTGGGCGGCATCCTGATCCCGCTGATGCTGATTTCGCTCGGCGTCTCGCTGGCCAAGCTGCGGGTCGGAAGCCTGGGTCGCAGCTCCGCCCTGTCGCTGGCGCGGTTGGTGTTCGGGTTCGCCGTGGGGGTGGGCTTGGCCGAGGCCTTCGGCTTCGAGGGCACCGCGCGCGGCGTCCTCATTCTGCAGTCATCGATGCCGACGGCCGTGTTCAACTACCTGTTTTCGTTGCGCTATGGGCGCGAGCCCGAGGAAGTGGCGGGCATGGTCATGATCTCGACGGCGCTCTCCTTCGCCACCCTGCCGCTGCTTTTGTGGTTCGTGCTGTAGGGGACCGGCCCTATTCGGCCGCCGTCGCGCGCCGTGCCGGGTTGCGGAAGGCATCGATCAGCTCGGCCTCGCTGGCCTTGGCGGCGGCGACGTTGCGCTCCTTGACGTGGCCGAAGCCGCGCATGGTCTCGGGCAGGGCGGCGATGTCCACGGCGAGGCCGTGGGTGTCGGGGCCGAGGTTGCCGAGGATCTCCTCCACGGTGGCCTCGTACTCGCCGATCAGGCGCCGTTCCATGCGGCGCTCGGCGGCGTATCCGAAGACATCGAAGGGCGTGCCGCGCAGCCCCTTGAGCCGTGCCAGCACCTTGAAGACACTCATCATCCACGACCCGTAGACGCGCTTTTGGAGTTCGCCGCTCTCCGCGTTCCGTGACGCGACGAGCGGTGGGGCGAGGTGGAAGGTGAGCTTGAAGTCTCCCTCGAACCGCTCGTGGACCTGTTTCATGAACGAGCCGTCGGAGTGCAGGCGGGCCACCTCGTACTCGTCCTTGTAGGCCAAGAGCTTGAAATAGGACAGGGCCACCGCTTCGGCAAGCCCGCTCAGGCCCTTGGCAGATTTCGCCTCGGCGTCGCGCACCCGTCCGACGAGGGTCGAATATCGCTTGGCATAGGCGGCGTCCTGGTAGGCGGTCAGCTCGCCCATGCGGCGCGCCATGATGTCGTCGAGGCTGGCCGGAGCGGTCTCCTCGGCCTGGCGCTCGGGCATGGCGGCTCGCCGCACGGCGGCCAGGTCGTGGGCCGCCCGCCGACCCCACAGGAAGGCCTGCTTGTTGAAGTCGACAGCGACGCCGTTGAGCTCGATGGCGCGCTCGATGGCTGCCCGTCCCAGCGGCACCAGGCCCTTCTGCCAGGCGTATCCCACCATGAACAGGTTGGTGGCAATGGAATCACCGAGGATGGCGGTGGCCAGGGAACCGGCGTCCACGAACGTCGCCGCGTCTTCGCCCGTGGCGTTGGCGATGGTCTCGATGAGCCCTTGTTCGGGGAACTCCATGTCGGGCCGCTGGGTAAATTCGGCGGTCATGGTCTCGTGGGAGTTGATGACGGCACGGGAATGTCCGGCGCGCAACTTGGCCAGCGACTCCAAACTGCCGGCGGCCACGATGTCGCACCCGAGAAGCAGGTCGGCCCCGCCGGCGGCGATGCGCGCCGCGTGGATGTCTTCGGGCCGCTTGGCGAAGCGCAGATGGCTGACGACGGCGCCGTTCTTCTGGGCCAGGCCCGTCATGTCGAGTATCGAGACGCCGTGTCCCTCCAGGTGTCCCGCCATGCCGAGAAGTGCCCCAATGGTGACGACGCCGGTGCCCCCGATGCCGGTGACGACGATGCCGTAGGGGTCCGCGATTTCCGGTACTTCGGGCTCAGGCAAGACGGGGAAGGAGGCGTCGCCGCCGCGCCCGGAACGCTTGCGGAGAGCGCCGCCGTGTACGGTGACGAAGCTCGGGCAAAAACCCTTGAGGCACGAGAAGTCCTTGTTGCACGCCGATTGGTCGATGGCGCGTTTGCGGCCGAATTCGGTCTCCAGGGGGACCACTGAGACGCAGTTGGAGGCCATGCTGCAGTCGCCGCACCCTTCGCACACGGCCGAGTTGATGAAGACGCGCCGGGGCGGGTCGGCCATCAGGCCGCGCTTGCGCCGGCGGCGTTTCTCGGCGGCGCAGGTCTGGTCGTAGATCAGCACCGACACGCCGGGCCACTCGCGCAGGTCGCGCTGCAGCCGGTCGAGGTCGTCGCGGTGATGGAAGGTGGTGCCGGGCGCGAAGTTGCTGCCAAGCGGATACTTGTCGGGCTCGTCGCTGACCACGGCGACGCGCTTCACCCCTTCCGCCGCCACCTGGTGGGAGATCAAGGGGACGGTGGTCGGGCCACCCAAAGGCTGGCCGCCGGTCATGGCGACGGCATCGTTAAAGAGGATTTTGTAAGTGATGTTGACGTCGCCCCCGACGGCGGCGCGGATGGCGAGCAAGCCTGAGTGATAGTAGGTTCCGTCGCCCAGGTTGACGAAGACGTGGTCGGTTTCGGTGAACGGCGACTGTCCGACCCAGGCAACGCCCTCGCCACCCATGTGGGAATACGTTGCCGTCTCGCGGTCCATCCACTGGGCCATGTAATGGCAGCCGATGCCGGCCAGGGCACGCGAGCCCTCGGGGACCCGCGTCGAGGTGTTGTGGGGGCAGCCCGAGCAGAAATAGGGAATTCGGGTTATGTCGGGGCGCGGGCCTTCGAGCGCGCGTTCCTTCTGTTCGAGAAAAGCGAGGCGTTCCTTGACGCGCGGGCTGGTGTGGAAGAGCTCGATGCGGTTGGCGATGGCGCGCGCCACGCGGGCCGGGGTCAGCTCGCCGGCCGACGGCAGTATCCATTCCCCGGTCTCGTCGAACTTGCCGACGACGCGCGGGCGCACGTCCGGGCGCCAGTTGTAGAGCTGTTCCTTGAGCTGGTTCTCGACGACGCCGCGCTTTTCCTCTACCACGAGCACTTCGTCGAGCCCTTCGGCGAAGCGGCGGATGCCCTCGCGCTCCAGGGGCCAGGGCATGGCCACCTTGTAAACCCGGAGCCCGATCTCGGCGGCCTCTGCCTGGTCGATACCGAGGTCGTCGAGGGCCTGCATGACGTCGGGATAGGACTTGCCCGTGGTGGCGATGCCGAAACGGGCCTTGGGGCTGTCGACGACCACCTTGTCGAGCCCGTTGGCGCGCACGAAGGCCAGCGCCGCATAAAGCTTGTGGCGCTGCAGCCGCTCTTCCTGCTCCAACGGCGGGTCGGGGAAACGGACATGCAGGCCGTCCGGCGGCATTTCGAAGTCCTCGGGCATGACAATGGATACGCGGTCGGGGCCGACGAAGACGGACGCCGATGCGTCCACGGTCTCGGGGATGGTCTTGAGGGCGACCCAGCACCCGGAATAGCGCGACATCGCCCAGCCGATGAGGCCAAAATCCAGTATCTCCTGGACGTTGGAAGGATTGAGCACTGGAATTTGGGCATCCATGAAAGCGTATTCGGTCTGACTCGGCAGGGTCGAGGATTTACACACCGGGTCGTCGCCGGCGACAACCAGAACGCCGCCGTGATTGGACGTGCCCGAGTAGTTGCCGTGCTTGAATACGTCGCCCGAGCGGTCGACGCCGGGACCCTTGCCGTACCACATGGCGAAGACACCGTCGTATTCGGCACCCTCGAACAGGTTGAGTTGCTGCGTTCCCCAAATGGCGGTGGCCGCCAGGTCCTCGTTGACGCCGGGCTTGAATACGATGTGGTTGTCGTCGAGGAACTTCTTGGCGCGCCACGATTCCTTGTCGACGCCGCCGAGCGGCGAGCCGCGATAGCCCGAGACGAAGCCGGCGGTATTCAGCCCCGCCAAGAGGTCCCGCTGGCGCTGCATCATGGGCAGCCGAACCAGGGCCTGGGTTCCGCTCAGGTAGACGCGACCGGAGGCGAGCGCGTACTTGTCCTCGAGCGTGACGTTGAGAAGCTCCATCGTGTATCTCCCTAATCCGCCGCCAGGGGGCGGAGCCGCGTTTTCCACGCGATCCCAATTCGGGGAAGGGTAATGCCAGATGATGGCCCTTACAACGGCTAGCAAGTCGCGTCCCATCAAAACGCAACGAACGGAGCGGATGGAAGCCGCCTCGGCACGGAAATTTCCCGGAACCGGATGCCTGGGTAAAAATATTTCGCCGGCCCTCATCGCGTAATGGTGAAAAGGGGAGCCGGGCGTTAGGGCGTGATTTATCCGCCCTCAGCCGTTATACGGGGGCGGGTTCGGGCAACGCGGGCGAAAGAGAGATGTCGGTTCTGGTTACGGGCGCCGCCGGGTTTATCGGGTTTCACACGTGCGCCGCCCTTTTGGCCCGGGGCGAGCGGGTCATCGGTGTCGACGACGTCAACGACTATTACGACGTGAGCCTGAAGGAGGCGCGGCTCGCCGTCCTGAAAGAGGGCGGCGACTTTACCTTCGAGCGCCTGGACATCGCCGAACGCGACCACATGGACACCCTGATCGGGCGCCATCCGGGCATCACCCACGTCGTTCATCTGGCGGCTCAGGCCGGAGTGCGCTACTCCCTGATCAACCCCTATGCCTACGTGCGGACCAACGTCGAAGGCCATCTGGTGGTGCTCGAGGCGTGCCGCAAGCTGGACGGGCTAGAGCACTTCGTCTTCGCCTCGTCGTCCTCGGTTTACGGCGCCAACGCCAAGCTGCCGTTCTCGGTGGAGGACCGCGTGGAGGCGCCGGTATCGCTCTACGGTTCCACCAAGAGATCGGGTGAGTTGATCAGCCACTCCTACAGCCGCCTTCACGGGGTGGCGCAGACCGGGCTTCGCTTTTTCACCGTCTATGGCCCCTGGGGACGGCCCGATATGGCGGCCTTCATCTTCAGCCGCAAGATCCTCGCCGGCGAACCCATACCCGTTTACAACAACGGGGACATGCGCCGGGACTTCACCTACATCGACGATATCGTGGCCGGCATCCTCGCCTGTCTCGACCGCCCGCCGCCGGCCGACGCCGGCGCGCCTCCCTTCCGCCTCTATAACCTGGGGAACAACAAGGGCGAGCGGCTCATGGACTTCATCGCGCTCATCGAAAAGACGCTTGGGCGCAAGGCGGAAGTGGAGCTTCTTCCCATGCAGCCCGGCGACGTGAAGGAGACCTACGCGGACATCTCCAGCTCACAGAGAGATTTGGGCTTTCACCCGGCGGTAACGATCGACGAGGGTGTCCCCCGGTTCATCGAATGGTACCGCGAATATTACGGCGCGTAAGCGAGGGCTCGCCACCCCCGGCCCCTGGGGCAAGGATATGATTTCAAGGGCCGGGCGCGGTGATATACTGTGCCGCCGCACCCGGACGGCGCACCGCCGCCCCGTTCCCGAAATGAACCGGATGGAAGGCGTGGAATGAGGTCGAACGTATCGGGCTGGCTCATCGTCGCGGTCTGCTTCCTGGCCCTCTCCGTCGTTTATTCGGCGCGCTCGCTGCTTGGGCTGACCATGCCGCTTTGGGAGCAGGAACTCGGCTGGTCGCGCAGTTTCGTCTCCAGCGGCGGTGCCGTCGCCCTGGTGGTGATGGCCGTGGCGGCGCCCATAGCGGGCAACTTGATCGATCGCCTGGGCCCACGCCGGCCGATCTTGTGGGGGCTGGTGACCGTCGCCGTCTCCATGGGTCTGACCGCGACGGCGCGTGCCGAATGGGAGTTCATCCTCTATTTCGGCATCCTCGGCGGCATCGGGTTCGGTGTCGTCGCGATTCACGCGGTTTCCACCATCGTGGCTCTGGAATTTCCGGTGCGGGCGGGTTTGCCGACCGGCGTCGCCACGGCGGGTTCGACGGCGGGGCAACTGCTGATCATCCCGCTTCTCGCCATCGTCTTGACGGCCATCGGCTGGCGTGTCAGCTACGCGGTGCTCGGCGTCGCCTCCATCTTTCTCATTGCCCTGCTCCTCTATTTGGTGCGGCCGGACGCCGAGTCGCTGGCGGCGCGCGCCAAGGTAACGCGCGACGTGCCGCAACAGCCGCCCGAGCCTTTTCCAGAGCGTCTCGGCGCGCTGGCCAAGAGCCGGGTCTTTCACGCCCTCTTCTGGAGCTTCGTCATCTGCGGCTTCACCACGACGGGGATAATCGAGCTACACCTGCTGCCCTACGCGGCGGCGTGCGGCTTTCCGCCACTGACCGGCGCCACGGCCTACGGCGTGTTGGCCGCCTTCAACATGATCGGCATGGTGATGGCCGGCTACCTCGCCGACCGCGTACACCGGCCAATTCTTTTGGCGAGCATCTATTTCTTCCGCGGGCTCGCCTTCATCCTGCTCTTCTACATCGTCGGCAACACGCCCATGCTTTTCATCTTCGCGGTGATGTTCGGGGTCTTCGATTACTCCACCGTCCCCATTACCGCCAGCCTGGTAGCCAGCCACATCGGCCTTCGCGTCATGGGCCTCTCCATGGGCATCCTGATGGCCGGGCACAGCCTGGGCGCGGCGGTCGCCGCCTTCCTCGGCGGCTACCTCTTCGATCTGTTCGCCAGCTACGACTGGGTGTGGATTCTGGCCATCGTCACGGCGGTGTCCGCCGCCTTCATCTGCCTGACGATTCCCGAGCGCCGGGGAACGGTGGCCCAGGAGGCGGCCGTCTTCGCCTGAGCAAGCCTATCCGTAAAGCGCTTCCAGGGACGCGCCAAAGGCCTCTATGATCTTGTGGCGGCGGATCTTGATGGTCGGAGTGAGCATCTCGTTTTCGATGGTAAAGGGCTCGCTGGCGATCATGAAGTGGCGCACCTTCTCGATGGTGGAGAGACCCTCGTTGACCCGCTCGACCACGGCGCCGACGGCCTTGCGGAAGTCCTCGTCGCCGCCAAGCATCGCAAGGTCGTTGGGTTTTCCGTTCTCTGCCGACCACTCCTTTACCCAATCCTCCTCGGGGACCACCATGCCGACCAGATAGGGGCGGCGGTCGCCAAAGACCATGGCCTGGGCGATTTCGGGGGCCAGCGTGAGCACGCCCTCGACGCGCTGGGGAGACAGGTTGTCGCCGCCGGAGTTGACGATGATGTCCTTCTTGCGGTCGGTGATCTGGATGTAGCCGTCTTCGTCGAAGACGCCGATATCGCCGGTGTGCAGCCAGCCGTCCCTGATGACCTGGGAGGTGGCCTCGGGGTCCCGCCAGTAGCCCTGCATGACGAGTTCTCCGCGAGCCAGGATTTCGCCATCCTCGGCGATCTTCACCTCGACTTCGAGGACGGGTGGGCCGACGGTGTGCATCTTCACCTTGTTGGGGCGGTTGACGCTGATGAGGGGGGCCGATTCGGTCTGGCCGTAACCTTGCAGGAGGCACAGGCCGAGCGCCGTGAAAAAGATACCGATGTCGGGGTTGAGCGGCGCGCCACCGGAAACCAGGGCCTTGAGCCTTCCGCCAAATCGCCCGCGCACCTTGTCGCGTACCAGGCGATCGACGATGGCGTCCGTGACCCGCTCGCCGAACGTCAGGCCGTCGGGGTTTTCGTAACGGCGCCGTCCCAGTTCCAGCGCCTTCATGAACAGCTTTTCCTTGATCCCACCCTGGACCTTGACGCCGCGCGAGATTCGCGCGTGCATGGTTTCGTAAAGCCTGGGCACGGCGGTCATGATGGTGGGGCGGACCTCAGCCATGTTGCTGCCAAGCGCCTCGATCCCTTCGGCGTAATAAATCTGGGCGCCCAGCGAAATGGGGAAGAACTGTCCCGCCATGTGCTCGTAGGAATGGGACAGTGGCAGGAAGCTCAGGAACACCTCTTCGCCGAGCCCCAGTTCGAGAAGCGCGTCGTACGCCCCCATGCAGTTATGGATGATCGCTCCGTGGTGCAGCATCACCCCCTTGGGCGCGCCGCCGGTGCCCGAGGTGTAGATGATGCAAGCCGTATCGTCGCGCTTCCACGTTCCGGCGGCGGCGGCAATGTCATCGTCCTCGCCGGCGCCCTGGCCGGCGCTCTGTGCCAGGACGTCCTCCCAGGCATGCACCGCTGTGCTCAGTTCCTGGCTTATGTCCGAGGGCTCCATGGTGACGACGAACTTCATTTGGGAGGCTCGATGGGCAGCCGGCAGGAAATTTTCCGACAGCTTGCGCGTCGACACGATGGCGCCCTTGGCGCCGCTGTTCTCGACGATGTGGAGGTGATCGTTCACCGTGTTGGTCACGTAGGCCGGCACGCTGATGGCGCCGGCCGCCATGATGGCGACGTCGGAGATCAGCCATTCGGGCCGGTTCTCGGAGACCAGAACCACGCGGTCGCCGGTCTCGATGCCCAGTCCTTTCAGGCCGCGTGCCAGGGCGCTGACGCGCGCCGCCGCCTCACGCCACGTGAACGCCTCCCAGTTGCCGTCCCGCTTCGCCCACAGGAAGGGCTTGTCGCCGTGGCGCGCCGCTTGTTCGAAGAACATGGCGACCAGATTGGGGCAGGTCTTGTAGTCCATCGGTGTATCCCCCGTCGCGGCCGCCATTGCGGTTTCTTTAACTCGCGGCCGGCGACGCCTATCATGGCCCCTTTGGCGGCGTTTGTTCCAGCCCCTATTTCAGCCCCTGTGATCGCCGGGCGCAAGGAGTAAGCGATGACCAAAGGAGCCAAGACCCGGACCAGGAAAGACAGTGCCACCGATAAACTGCCGGAATGGGACCTTGTCGATCTCTATTCCAGTCCCGAGGCGCCCGAGCTCAAGGCCGACCTCGAGGACGCCGGCGCCCGCTCGCGGGCATTTGCCGGGCGCCTCAAAGGCCGTCTCGCGACCCTCGACGGCGCGGCGCTTGGCGCGGCCATCTCCGAATACGAGGGCTTTACCGAGTTACTCCACAAGGCCATGAGCTACGCCCACCTGTACTTCGCGGCCAACAGCGAGGACGCGGAGAGGGGGCGCTTCTACCAGACCGTGCACGAACAGGTGAACGTCATCTCCACGGAGACGCTGTTCTTCACTCTCGAACTCAACCGCCTGTCGGAAGCGGTGTTGCGAAAGCAGCTCAAGGATCGGGCGGCGCAACACTACGCGTCATGGATTCGCGATGTGCGCGTCTTTCGCCCGCACATGCTCGACGACGACCTGGAGAAAATCCTGCACGAGAAATCGGTGACCGGGCGCGCGTCCTGGGTCCGCCTGTTCGACGAGACGCAATCGGCGTTGCGTTTTCCCTTGGGCAGGAAGCGCCTCACCATGTCCGAGGTCCTGAACCTGCTTTCCGACAGGGACGGCGAAAAGCGCAAGCGGGCGGCCAAGGCGCTGGGCAAGGTGCTGGGCGAGAACGTGCGCCTGTTCACCTTGATCACCAACACCCTGGCCAAGGACAAGCGGATCGAGGACGAATGGCGCCACTACCCCAGCCCCCTGTCGTCGCGCAACCTCGGCAACTACGTGGAAGACGAGGTGGTCGAGGCGCTGACGCGTTCGGTCGCCGACGCCTTCCCCGATCTCAGCCATCGTTACTACCGGCTCAAGGCGCGCTGGTTCGGCAAGCGCAAGCTCGATCATTGGGACCGCAACGCGCCTCTTCCCGGGGACAGCGGCCGCCGCTATTCATGGCGCCAGGCGCGCGAGCTGGTGTTGGGTGCCTACGGGCGTTTCACACCTGAAATGGCGGCGACGGCGGAGCGTTTCTTCACCAACGCCTGGATCGACGCGGCGCCCCGCGCCGGCAAGGATTCGGGCGCCTTTTCCCATTCCACGGTGCCTTCCGTGCATCCCTATATCCTGATGAACTTTCACGGCAAGGCGCGTGACGTCATGACCCTCGCCCATGAGCTTGGCCATGGCGTGCACCAGGTGCTGGCCGGTCCCCAGGGAACGCTGATGTCGGATACGCCGCTCACCCTTGCCGAAACGGCGTCTGTCTTCGGCGAGATGCTGACCTTCCGCGCCATGCTCGCCGACGAGGCCGATGCCGGCCGCCGGCGAATCCTGCTTGCCGGCAAGGTCGAGGACATGCTGAACACGGTGGTGCGCCAGGTCGCCTTTCACCGGTTCGAGGAACGGGTACACGATGAGCGCGCCCGAGGGGAGTTGTCGGCCGAGCGCCTCGGCGACATCTGGATGGACGCGCAGCGCGAAAGCCTGGGTCCCGTCTTCCGCTTCGACGACGAGTACCGCAATTACTGGGCCTACATTCCCCACTTCGTCCACGCGCCTTTCTATGTTTATGCCTATGCCTTCGGGGACTGTTTGGTGAATTCCCTTTACGGCGTGTTCGAGGGCGGTCACGCGGATTTCCAGGCCAAGTACCTGGACATGCTGGCCGCCGGCGGCACCCTCAGGCACAAGGAGCTGCTGGCGCCGTTCGGGCTCGATGCCGGCGACCCCGCCTTCTGGCGCCAGGGGCTCGGCGTCATTTCGGGCTTCATCGACGAGCTCGAGCAGGTTTCCTGAAAGCGGGCGGTGTCATGGCCGAAGGAGACAAACTGACGGGGCGCGTGAAACGCTACGCCCGCGTCGGCACGACCATGGGGGGGCTCGCCGCGCGCTTCGCCGGCGGCCGCTTCCTCGGGCTTTCCCTGGACAAGGGGGAACACGCCGCCGAGCTCAGGGAGGTGCTGGGCGGCCTCAAGGGGCCGTTGATGAAGGTGGCGCAGATCCTGTCCACAGTGCCCGACATGCTGCCCGAGGAATACGTCGCCGAGCTCGCCCATCTTCAGACCAACGCACCGCCCATGGGCTGGCCCTTCGTCAAGCGGCGCATGGCGGCGGAGCTCGGCCCCGAATGGCTGGACAAGTTCAAGGCCTTCGAGCACCCGGCGGCGGCGGCGGCGTCCCTGGGGCAGGTCCACCGGGCCACCGGCCTCGATGGGCGGCTGCTTGCCTGCAAGCTCCAGTACCCGGACATGAGGTCGGCCGTGGAGGCCGACCTCGTGCAGCTCAAACTGGCCTTTACCGTTTACCAGCACTACGACCGGGCCATCGACCCCGGCGAGATTCATGCCGAGCTGTCGGCCCGCCTGCGCGAGGAGGTGGACTACCAGCGCGAGGCCGCCAACCTGGGCCTATTTGGCCATATCCTCGCCAGGGAGCCCACGGTCACCGTGCCCAAGCCGGTAAAGAAGCTGTCCACGGACCGGCTGCTCACCATGACCTGGCTCGACGGCGCGCCGCTCCTCGATTTCATCGACCAGCACATCGACGACCGCAACACGGTCGCCCACAACATGTTCCGCGCCTGGTACATCCCGTTCTACGGCTACGGCGTCATTCACGGCGATCCGCACCTCGGCAACTACACGGTGAGGCCCGACGGATCGATCAACCTCATGGATTTCGGGTGCGTCCGCGTCTTCAAGCCGTCCTTCGTGGCCGCCGTCATCGACCTCTACAAGGCGCTCCGCGACGACGACGAAGCGCTGGCCGTTCACGCCTACGAAACGTGGGGCTTTTACGACCTCGACCGCAAGGTCATGGCCATCCTCAACCAGTGGGCGCGGTTCCTCTATGCGCCCCTCATGGAAGATCGCGTGCAGCCCATCCAGGAGGGCGGTTCCACCATGTACGGCGCGCGGGTCGCCGCCAAGGTCCATCGCGAGCTGCGCGAGGTGGGGGGAGTCACCCCGCCCCGGGAATTCGTGCTCATGGACCGCGCCGCCATCGGGCTCGGCTCGGTGTTCACGCACCTGAAGGCGGAGGTCAACTGGTACCGGCTCTTTCACGACCTCGTCGATAAATTCGACGAGAAGGCCCTGGCGCGGCGCCAGAAAGCGGCCCTCGAGCGTTTCGGGATTCCCCTTCCCGAATAGCCGAGCAGCACCTTTGAATTCTTACGGTTTGGCCAGCACGTAATCGATGGCGAACAGGCCCTGGAAGACGTCCTGCCAGTCCGCGGCCAGCGAAGCCAGACGTCCGGCCAGCGCCGAGCCGTCGGCGGCGCCGGCCAGGGTCGCCTCGACGAACAACAGCCAGCGTTGCTCACCCGGCCCGCCACCGTAGATCTTGCGCTCCGAGGTCTGGATGCCGGAGATGGCTTCATCGACCCGGTAGAGCGCGACCTGGCCGAGTTGTTCGTCGCCGGCGAGCGATGCCGCCGCCTCGGCCAGCCCGTCCGCGTCGGCGTTGAAGCGTAGCGCGTAAACGTAGGGCGCCGCCACATAGTTGGTCTCTCCGTTCGCGGCGAGGCGGGTGTAGATGTTGCGCACCGGGTTGTTGAAATGGGGCAGGGACTCGCGGGTCCAATCCGAGGGCGCGTTCAGCGCCTCGAGATAGGGCTGGCTGCCCAGCACCGCGGAGTCGCGGGTCTGGTAGGTCATCAGATAGGTGGCGGGATCGCCGCACTCGATATAGCGCCGCCCGACCTGGAAGCCCGGGATAGAAACCCGCTCCGGCATGTGTTCGCAGTTGTGCCACTCGCGAAAGCGGTTCAGGTAATCCTCGTCGATGGTCGCCCAGAACGCCATCAGGCCGGTGCCGTCTTCCGTCATTGCTTCGATCTCCCGCGCCTACCAGTAGCTCATGGCGTCCTTGTAGAGGGCCGCCAGGTCGTCCTCGGTGACGTCCAGCGGCGATTGGGCGAGGAGGCGCTTCTGGGCGAAGGCCCCCTTGACCAGGGCCGGAATGTCGGCCTCGGTGTAGCCGATGGCACCGATGCCGTTGGGGATACCGGACTCGCGCATCATGGCGATGAACCGGGACGCCAGCGCCTCGCCGGCGTCGTTGGGGCGCGCCCCGGTGATGTCTGCGCCCAGCGCCTCGGCGGCCTTGAGATGTCTCTCGGGCACCGCCTCGGCGGTGAAGCGGAAGGCGGCCGGCGCGTTGACCACCACCGAAATGCCGTGCGGCACCATGGGATCGTCCCTTTCGTAGCCGCTCGCCGTGAAAGTGTGGTTGA
The DNA here is from genome assembly GCA_030744625.1 of Rhodospirillales bacterium. GTDB lineage: Bacteria > Pseudomonadota > Alphaproteobacteria > Rhodospirillales > JASLQF01 > JASLQF01. Next base: position 7,228 of record JASLQF010000030.1, on the reverse strand, counting down.
GGCCGGCCACCGAGTACGACATGGTGTGGGGGATGTGCACGCCGGCGTTGCCGAAGGCGGTGCCGGCAAGGGTCGCGGCGAAAATCAGGTGTTCCCGCGCCTCGCTGTCGTCGGCGTCCTTCACGGCGCGCGCCAGATAGCGACTTCCTATGCGTATCGCTTCCAGGCTGCCGATGTCGCTGTAGGGGTTGGCGCCCTGGTAGGGCGGGCGCAGGCTCGGGTCCTTGGGCTGGGGCCGGCTGGTATAGGGCCTTGCGGTGTAGGACTCGATGGCGTGGGTGAGCACGTCGAACCCGGTGGAGGCGACCACCCCGGCGGGCAGTGTGCGGGTGGTGTCGGGGTCGATGAGGGCCAGGGTAGGTCTCAGGAACTTCGATGAGATGCCGGTCTTGACCTGTTCCGCCATCAGGTCGAAGACGCAAACGCTGGTCGTTTCGCTTCCGGTTCCCGACGTGGTGGGGCACGCGATGTGGGGCTTCAACGGCCCCGGCACCGGTTTGGCGTGGCCGATGGGGGCGTTGACGTAGGCAAGCAGCTCGTCGGGGTAGGTGGCGTAAAGGTTGGCGGCCTTCGCCGTGTCGATGACCGAGCCGCCGCCCAGGGACACGTAGCCGTCGAAATCTCCGTCCCCGGCGAAGTCGGTGGCCGCCTCGAAGGACCGGTCCGTCGGCTCCACGTGGATCTCGTCGTAGACGGCGACGTCGAGGCCGGCCCGCTCCAGGGACTCCAAGGCGGTCCGCGCCGGTGGGATGTCGCGCACGTGTTTGTCCGTGAACAGGGCCACCCTGGACATACCGAGCGCCCTGGCGTCGCCACCCAACTCGGCCAGGCATCCGGCGCCGAATTTCATGGACGTGGCGCTGACCGTGAACGTGGTCTCCCCACCCTCGGTGGGGGCGTAGTAGGTCATCCTGGCCATGCGTCTGCCCTGGTCATGGGGCCATAATGAAGGATTTGCCGGATAAGCACCACGCCTCAAGCCGGGCGCGTCGTGCGGCTGGATGCAACGAGCGCCCCGATGACCAGGGCGCCGCCCACGTATTGCATCGGCGTCAGGGACTCGCCGAGGATGAGGACGGCCGCGACGATGGTAATCGGGGGCTCGGCATTGAAAAGCATGGCCGTGCGGATGGGGCCGACGAAATGGACGGCGGCGAACTGGGTGAGCACGGCGATACAGTAGAACAGGCACGCTCCCACCAATCCGACCCAGCCGCTGTCGACGGTCGGCAGGACAAACTCGCCGGAAATGGCCAAGGCGATGAAGAACAGCGGCACCGCCCACAGGTTCGTATGGAAGCTGATCGTCATGACGTTGGTCTGGCGTATCGCCGTGGCGCTGATGATGAGCATGGCGGCGATATTGACGGCGGTGAAAAGCGCCAAGGCGACACCGCGCCAGTCGATGCCGTCGAGAGCCGGACCGAGCGTCAGGGCGAGGCCCGCGAAGGCGACGGCGAACGCCGCCCAACGCTTCCAGCCAAGCGGTGTGCGGTTGATGGCGGAGGAAGCACCCGCCACCATCAGGGGATAGGTGTAGAGCAACAACACCGCCAGGCTGACCGGGATGAAATAGATCGCCGTCATGATGCTGATACTCGCTGCGAACCGGCATAGCATTATGGCGAAGAGGGTCGGCATCGCCTGGCGGGGAACGGCAAGGCCCTGGCGGAAAACCGGGGTCACGGCGAGGATCGCCAGGACACCGACGACGGCTCGGATCGCCGTCACGGTAAACGGCTCGCTGCCGCCATCGTAAGCCAGACGCGCCAGCACCGTCATCAGGCCGAACGAGGCGGCCGAAACCAACCCGATCAGGGGGCCGGCGGCCCCCACCTCTTTCTCCGGCGCCGGTGCAGGGGTCATGGGTCGGCGGTCGGCCGGCGATCAGCCAGGCTGGTCATGACCAGGGCGCCGATGACCAGCGCCCCGCCGGCGTACTGCACCACGGTGAGGCTTTCGCCGAGAAGGAAGGCCGCCACGGTCATTGCGATGATCGGCTCCAGGTTGAAGAACATCGCCGTGCGCGCCGCGCCGATCACCTTGATGGCCCCGAAATGAAGGAAGATTCCGACCGCGTAGCACAGGCCGGAGCCGACGAGGCCACCCCATCCCGCACCGGCCGTCGGCAGGGCCGGGCCGCCGAAGGCAAAGACGATGGCGACCATGACCGAAAAGCTGCCGACGTTGGCGTAGAAAGTGATCGGCACGACGCCGACGTGGCGCAAGGCCGCCGCCGAGAAGAGAAACAACGAGGCGAGAGAAGCGGCGGCGGCGGACGCCAGGGCAACACCCCGCCAATCCAACCCGTCGAACGACGGCCCGAACGCGACGGCCAGTCCGGCGAAAGCGGCGATGAAGGCGACGCCTCTCATCAGCCCGAGGGGCGAACGCTGGACAATGGCCGTGTACGCGGCGACCATGAGGGGGTAGGTGTAGAAGATGAGGACGGCGAGGCTGACCGGGATATAGACGACGGCGGTGAGATAACAGAGCGCGGTCGATACCGAGAAAATCATCACGCCGAGCGCCGCCGGGATTCCGGCGCGCGGCATGGCGAAGCGGCGGCGCAGGATGAACATCATGAGGGTCGCGGCGCTTGCCCCCAGGGCAAGGCGGACGAGGGCGGCGGTCATCGGATCGGAATCGAATTCGTAGGAAAAGCGCGCCAGCGGCACGACGAACCCGAACAGGCTGGCGCCGAGCAGGGCGGTCCCCATCCCAAGGGCAAGGCGGCGTGGGGTCTCGGCGGCGGCGCTCCCCGCAATGTCCCGTGGCCCGGCAGTCACGGCCCATGCTCTCCGTGCCGGGAAAGGGGGCGCGCCCAGTCGGCCCGCGCCGCCAGCGCCAGGGCGGCGATAACCAGGAGGGCCCCCACGTATTGCAGGGGCAAGAGGCTCTCGCCCAGGAGTAGCGCCGCCGCGGCCATGGTGACGATGGGCTCCAGGTTGAAGTAAAGGGCGGTGCGTGCCGGCCCGGCCCAGCGGATGGCGGAGAACTCGCACAACACCGCCAACATGTAGCATGCGCTGGCACCGAGGGTTCCCGTCCACCCCACCTGACTCGTCGGCAGGGTGAAGCCGCCGAGAAAGGGCAGGACGGCGGCGACCAGAAGGACGCCGCCCAGGTTGGACCAGAACGTCATTGGGATGACGCCGACGAGGCGCAGGGCGCGCGTCGAGAAAGCGAAAAGGCTGGTGATGAAAACGGCCGCCCCCAGGGACAGCGCGATGCCGCGCCAGTCCAAATTCTCGGAGGACGGCGACAGGGCGATGGCCAGGCCACCGAAGGCGACGGCCAGCGCCATCCAGCGCACGGGGCCGAGTGGCGTCCGCCCGGCGATCGAGGTATAGCCCGCCACCATGAACGGGTAGATGTAGAAGATGAGGACGAACAGACTGACGGGGATAAAGACAACGGCGTAGAAGTAGCAAATGGAGGCCGCGAACAAGCTGACCGAGGCGCCGATGATGTTGACAAGCGCGGGCCGGGGCACGCGCAACGATATCCGCAATAGGGCGAGGAGGACGCCGGCGGCGAGCACCGCGAAGGAAAGCCGGAACAGGTTGACCATGGCAGGGGTGCCGCCGCCGTCGTAGGAAAGGCGGGCGAGCACCGTGATCAAGCCGAAGCTTGCCGCCGACCCCAGCGCCATGAAGCTGCCAAGCGCCACCAGGCGGGCGGCCTCCGTCGTGTCCCCCGCGGGGTCGGATGTCGTCGCTTCATGCCCGCTCATGGTTTCACGCGCCGGCCGATTTCCGGCCACCCAAATTTCCTCGCCGGCATCGCCCGCCGAAGATCGACCTTACGGATCAGGGAACCCCGATGCGACGGCCCGCGGCCTTGCGCCGCGTGATCATGTACCGGCCGAGCCGATACCCGAACCCAGCATATCATACTGCACTTGTTTCGCACGGCCCGAAGGGGCATAAACACGGACGCGAAGCGTCAAGATTTTACTGGGATCCACCATCACATGAAGATAGCCGTTCCCAAGGAGCGCCGCCCCGGGGAGGCGCGGGTCGCGGTCTCGCCCGAGGTCGCCCGCAAACTGGCCGGTCTGGGTTTCACGGTGGCCGTCGAGAAGGGAGCGGGGGCCGGCGCCTCTTTCCTGGACGAGGCCTACCAAGAGGCCGGCGCCACCATCGCCAAGGACGCGGCGAGCGCCCTCAAGGGCGCCGACATTGTCCTCAAGGTGCAGGCGCCGACCATCCAGGGCGGCGAGGGCAAGAACGAACTCGCCATGATGAAGGAGGGGGCGATCCTCATCGCCGCCCTCTCGGCGCTGACAGCCAAGAAAGAGGTCGCGGCCTACGCCAAGGCCGGGATCACGGCGTTCGCCATGGAGCTCATGCCGCGCATCACCCGCGCCCAGTCCATGGACGTGTTGTCGTCGCAAAGCAACCTGGCCGGCTACAAGTCTGTCCTTGACGCGGCGGCCGAGTTCGGACGCGCTTTCCCCATGATGATGACGGCGGCGGGCACGGTGGCGCCGGCCAAGGTTTTCGTCATGGGCGTCGGCGTCGCCGGCCTGCAGGCCATCGCCACCGCCAAGCGCCTGGGCGCCGTGGTCACCGCCACCGACGTGCGCCCGGCCACCAAGGAGCAGGTGGAAAGCCTGGGCGGCAAGTTCCTCGAGATCGACCCGGAGATGGAAAAGGACGCCCAGACCGAGGGCGGATATGCCAAGCAGATGCCGCCCGAATACCTGGAGAAGCAGAAAAAGGTGGTCGCCGAGCACGTCAAGTCGCAGGACATCGTGATCACCACGGCGCTCATTCCGGGGCGCCCGGCGCCGGAACTGGTCACCGAGGAAATGGTCAAGTCGATGCACGCCGGCGCGGTGATCGTCGACCTGGCCGTGGAGGCGGGCGGCAATTGCGCGCTGTCGCAGCCCGGCAAGGTGATCGTCAAGCACGGCGTCAAGATGGTCGGTCACCTCAACGTGCCGAGCCGGCTCGCCGAGGACGCGAGCGCGCTCTACGCCAAGAACCTGCTCAACTTCATCACGCCGCTGGTCGACTCCGAGACCAAGGCCCTGGCCATCGACTGGGAGGACGAGATCGTCACCGGCACGCTGGTCGCCCGCGACGGCAAGGTGGTGCATCCGGCGCTCGGCGGGAAGGGGGATTGAACATGGATTCGGCAACGCTGATGGAGCAGTCCGCCACCCTCGTCAACAAGGCGGCCGAGCTGGCCGAGGAAGCCGCCGCCCTGGCCCAACAGGCGATGCGACTGGCGATGCCGGGGGCCGATACCGCGGGGGGCGATCCGTTCCTCTTCCTGTTCACGGTCTTCGTGCTCGCCGTCTTCATCGGTTTCTACGTGGTGTGGAGCGTCACCCCGGCGCTTCATTCGCCTCTGATGAGCGTCACCAACGCCATTTCGTCGGTGATCATCGTCGGCGGGCTCATCGCCGTCGGCCCGGCCGGCGCCGATTTCTCCAAGACCATGGGCTTCCTGGCCGTGATGCTGGCCTCGGTCAACATCTTCGGGGGCTTCATCGTCACCCAGCGCATGCTGCGCATGTTCAAGAAGAAAGAAAAACGCCAAGAGGCAGCGCCATGAGCGACAACATCACGGGGTTCGCATACCTCATCGCCTCCGTCTGCTTCATCATGGCGCTGCGTGGGCTGAGTTCGCCGGAGACGGCGCGCCGCGGCAACGCCTTCGGCATCGCCGGCATGGCCATCGCCATTGTCACCACGTTGATCGACCCCGACGTGGTGAGCTACGGCACCATCCTCTTGGCCATGCTCATCGGCGGAACCATCGGCACCGTGGTGGCCATGAAGATCCACATGACGGCGCTGCCCCAGTTGGTGGCCGCCTTCCACTCGCTGGTCGGCCTGGCGGCGGTTTTCGTGGCCACCGCCGCCTTCTACAACCCCGAGGCCTACGCCATCGGCACCGCCGGCGACATCGCCGCGGCCAGCCTCGTCGAGATGGCGCTGGGCACGGCCATCGGCGCCATCACCTTCTCGGGCTCGGTGATCGCCTTTGCCAAGCTGCAGGGGATCATGAGCGGCGCCCCCCTGGTCTTCCCCGGCCAGCACAAGTTGAACGCCGCCATCGGCATCGCCATCGTGCTGGTCACCGTGTGGTTCGTGGCCAGCGATTCACCGACGGCGTTCTGGGCGCTGGTGGTGCTTTCCTTCCTCATCGGTTTCCTGGTCATCGTTCCCATCGGCGGCGCCGACATGCCGGTGGTGGTCTCCATGCTCAACTCGTACTCGGGGTGGGCGGCGGCCGGCATCGGCTTCACGCTTTCGAACGTGGCGCTGATCATCGTCGGCGCCCTGGTCGGCTCGTCGGGCGCCATCCTCAGCTACATCATGTGCAAGGGCATGAACCGCTCCATCGTCAACGTGCTGCTCGGCGGCTTCGGCGGCGAGACGGCGGGGCCCTCGGCGGCGTTGGGCGACCGCACGGCGAAGTCGGGCAGCGCCGACGACGCCGCGTTCATCATGCAGAACGCCTCCAAGGTGATCATCGTGCCCGGCTACGGCATGGCGGTGGCCCAGGCCCAGCACGCGCTGCGCGAGATGGCCGACCAGCTCAAGGCGGCCGGCGTCGAGGTCGCCTACGCCATCCATCCGGTGGCGGGGCGCATGCCGGGGCACATGAACGTGCTGCTGGCCGAGGCCAACGTGCCCTATGACGAGGTCTTCGAACTCGACGAGATCAACCACGAGTTCTCCACCGCCGACGTCGCCTTCGTGATCGGCGCCAACGACGTCACCAACCCGGTCGCCAAGACCGACCCGGAGAGCGCCATCTACGGCATGCCCATCCTCGACGTGGAAAGGGCCTCGACAGTGCTGTTCATCAAGCGCTCCCTGGCCTCGGGCTACGCCGGCGTCGACAACGAGCTGTTCTTCCGCGACAACACCATGATGCTGTTCTCCGACGCCAAGAAGATGACCGAGGAAATCGTCCAGGCGCTGGGCTCGGGGAAGGGCCCGCCTCCGTCCCTTCCCGGAAGGCCTCCACCACCCTCCCCAAGAGTTCGTCTTTCACGTAATTCAATGCGCGGTTCACACCGTTCGTGGCCATATCCCGCATGTGGTATACGTAATTAGCAATATTTTACTTGACATTCGTTCGTATTTCGTATATTCGTCTCTCTTTCAAGAACCCGCCCCAAAGGAGGAAAGAGAGATGGTCAAGGTTCCCGGTCCCGAGGACATCCCCCAGGTCTCGCCGCAGCGCCTGCGCGCGCCCGTCG
>JASLQF010000029.1 GCA_030744625.1 Rhodospirillales bacterium | reverse complement strand
GCCCCAACGTCGTTCCCGGCTACTGGCGGAGGCCGGACGCCGATGCGGCGTCGTTCACCGGCGGCTGGCTGCACACCGGCGACGCCGCCCGCATGGACCAGGACGGCGACTACTACATCGTCGACCGCTGGAAGGACATGTTCATCTCGGGTGGCGAGAACGTCTACCCCGTCGAGGTCGAGAACGCCATTTTCGCCCACGCCGCCGTGCTCGAGGCCGCGGTCATCGGCGTGCCCGACGCGCGCTGGGGCGAGGTCGGCCACGCCATCGTCCGCCTCAAGGACGGCGAGAGCGCAAGCGCCGAAGAGATCATCGGCTTCTGTCGCGAGACCTTGGCCCGCTATAAGATTCCCAAATCCATCGAGTTCGTCGAGGCGCCGCTGCCGCGCACCGGCAGCGGCAAGCTGCTCAAGCGCGCACTCCGCGAAGAGAGGAATTTCTGAGAAACGGCGGGGCGTTCGGTGGGCGCGGGCGTCGCCTCGCCAGAAGTGCGCGCGGGAGCGCCGTTTCCCGTCCGCCGTCCGCCGCGCGGGAGTTTGCTTGCCCGCGAAAGCCGCCTGACGGTAAGGTCTGGCGTCACGCTTTGACCCCTCCCGCTCGCCGTGCGCGGCTGCCGTGCGCGGTGGGTTGGCGGAACGAACAATGACCACGATTGCCCCGAGGGAGGGACCATTTTGGACCACGCAAAAGACCTCGACATCGAGACCGTGAAATACTTCCGCGCCCCCGATGACGGCCGGGTCGTCGCCATCTACATCAGGAACGACTTCGGGGAATTCGACAAGTTCCCCCCGTTCATGGACACCGAAGAGGAAATCCAGCACGTCCGCGAAGCCTACGACGTCAGCGATCCGACGCTGGAGCGCACCACCAAGGCGCACATCACCGACGACTCGTGGCCGCTCCAGGTCATCATGCTGGAAAGGGAACCGGGCGGTACCACGCTTGCCCACTACCACGTGCCCACCGAGCCACTGCCCGACCTGCCGACCCGCCACCAGATCATGATCTGCCAGCGTGGGCGCGTCCGCATCGGCATCTTCACCAAGGAGGGCCACGCGCTGGGCGACGTGGTCCTGTCGGCCAACGACCTCGTCCTCCTGGTGGAGGGCCACGACGTCGAGTTTCTGGAACCGAAAACCCGCATCATCGAGGTCAAGCAGGGCCCGTTCCCGGGCACCGACGCCGACGACAAGGTCGATATCGAGGAGATCAAGCGGTGAAGCCCGGGCAAGGGCGGAGACCATGAAAAAACTGATCGTGGCGGTTCTTTTAGGGTCCTTGCTGCCCATGGCGGGCGCCCAGTCGGAACATTCGAACGCCCAGGTGCATGTCAAGGTGGTGCGGGAGGGCGGCGGGGCCGAGGCCGTTCGCCGTTCCAAGGTCTTCGTTCATTATACGGGCTGGCTCATGGACGGAACGAAGTTCGATTCCAGTGTCGACCGCGGCAAGCCTTTCACGTTCACCCTCGGCATGGGCCAGGTCATCGCCGGTTGGGACATGGGCGTCGAGGGCATGAAGGTGGGCGGCAAGCGCCAGCTCGTCATCCCGCCGGGGCTCGCTTACGGGAAAAGGGGGGCGGGGGGCGTCATTCCGCCCAACGCGACCCTGAAATTCGAAATCGAGCTGCTTGCCGTGACACCCCCCAAATAATCAAACGCCCGCCCCGCATCCGATAACGCCCGCCTCGCCGGGCGGCAGGGCGCCTGAGTGCGGCGTGTGTTCCTAAAACGAGGGCCCGCCAAGCAGTTTATCAAGCCGTTTTTTTCGCCGCCGCGGAGCGCCGAGAGGTGCTTTTCCGCTTCCCCGATGCCTTGCCGGAGGTTCCCTCGGCGAGGGCCGCCTCGATCCCGGAAAGAACCTCGGCGACCTTGACCGGCTTGGTCAGGTAGCCGTGGAAGCCCGCCTTCAAACCCTTCTTGATATCGCTCCCCATGGCGTTGGCCGACAGCGCGACGACGGGAATGGCGCGCGTCGCCTTGATGCCCTTCAACTCCTTCAAGGCATCGATCCCGCTCATGCCGGGCAGGTTGATGTCCATGAGGATGACGTCGGGCCGGTACTTGCGCGCCAGCTCGATGCCGAGCTCGGCGTTGTGGGACGAGACCATGCGAAGATCGGGTATGTGCGCGACGATCTCTTCCATGAGGCGCAGGTTGGCCTGGTTGTCCTCCACGTAGAGCATGGAGCGGCCCTCCTTGCCGGCTTCGAGACGCCATTCCTCCCGCCGCGCTTTCGAAGCTTTCGTTGTGGCCTTCCTGGGCCGCTTTCCCTTGGCGCGGGCCAGCTCGATCCAGAACGTACTGCCTTTCCCCTCCGTGCTCTCGAAGCCGATGCGCCCCTCCATGAGCTCGACGATCTGCTTGGTGATGGTCAATCCGATGCCGGTGCCCTCGATGGCGGTGAGCTGGGCGCCGAGGCGCGAGAATGGCTTGAACAGTTCCTCCTGCTTGTCCTTCGGGATGCCCGTGCCGGTGTCGGCGACGCCGATGCGCACGATGCCCTTGCTCGCCTCCTCGCAGGTCAGCGCCGCCGTGCCGCCGGAGCGGTTGTACTTAACCGCGTTCGACAACAAATTCAGGATGACCTGTTTGAGGCGCGTGTAGTCGGCATGTACGCGGGGCCGATGCGCCGCTTCGACTTCGGAGTAGACCCTGATGCCGTAGCGCTCGGCCATCGGATCGATGAGGGTCAGGCACTCTTGGAATACATCCTCGAGGTCCACGTTCTCCATGGACACGGTAAGCGCGCCGCTCTCGATCTTGGCAAGTTCGAGGACCTCGTTGATCAAGTTGAGGAGATAGTCACCGCTCTCGAGGATGCACTCGGCGTATTCCTCTTGCTTGTCGTTGACCGATGCATTGGGGTTGTGCGCGAGAAGCTGGCCGAAGCCGAGGATGGCGTTCAGGGGCGTGCGCAATTCGTGGCTCATGGAGGACAGGAATTCGGATTTGGCCAGGTTGGCGGCGTCGGCCTGTTCCTTGGCGAGGCGCAGCTCCTCCTCGGCGCGCACCTGATTTGTAATGTTGGTCGCGGCACCACGATAGCCTTTGAAGTTTCCTTCGGCATCGAAGATCGGCTTGCCGCTGATGCTTTCGTGCATACGGCGGCCATCGGAAGTTCGAAAGGTGTAACGAAAGTCCTTGAATGGCAGGCGGGCTTCGAGGTCCGCCTTGTGCTTTCGCCATTTCTGATCATCTTCCGTCGATTCACTAACTTCCCAACGGGTCTTTCCAAGAACGCTAGCCGGGTCGCCGGCAGTTATCCGGAAACGCTCTGAAAGGAACGTGAAGCGCAGTTCCTCGTCCATTTCCCAGAACCAGTCGGACGTGGCCTCCGTTATGTCTCTGAACCTTTCCTCGCTGTCCCGGAGCGCCTCTTCGGCCCGCTTGCGCGCCGTGATTTCCTGGACTTGGCCAAATGTGTGGAGGGGCCGGCCATCGGCGTCGCGGATGAGCGAAATCGTGACATCCACCCAGATGACCGCGCCATTCTTGTGCAGGTTGCGCTTTTCCAGGCGGATGCTGTCGGTCTCCCCCGCGTACAGCGCTTTATGGGCCTTGGCACTCTCTTTTCTGTCGTCGGGGTGAGTGATCTCCACACGATCGAGGGCCAGGAACTCCTCTTCGGTGTAGCCTAACAACTCGCAATAGGCTTGGTTGACCTTCTGGAAGCGCCCGTCAAGGTTCGTGATCGTGAGGCCGAAGGCGGCATCCTCGAATCCCTTTCTGAACCGCTCCTCGCTGTCGCGCAGCAATTCCTCGGCGAGCTTGCGCTCGGTGATGTCGCTGGCGCCGCCCCGATATCCTGTAAAAACTCCGTCCTCGTCAAAAATCGGAACGCCGCTGGTTCTCCAGTATCGCGGCGTGCCATCCGCCGCCTCGATGAGGTATTCGAAGTTCTGGAAGGGCAGATGGCGTTCCAGCCTCCTTCGATGACGGCGCCAGCGCTTGTCCTTGTCGGGGTCGGCCCCGGCCACCTCCCAGCGGGTTTTACCGTAGGCCTGTTCGAGCGGCACGATGGGCTTGCGGAACTCATCAAGACCGAAGTTCGTAAAACGCAATTGTTCGTCCATTTCCCAAAAGCTGTCGGACGTGGACGCGGCGAAGTCCCGCACCTGGTTTTGCGTGTGGACGAGCGCCTCCTCGGCCCGCTTGCGCGCCGTAATGTCCTGGATATGGCCCATGGCGTACAGAGGCGCACCTTCGGGGTCGCGGAGCAGAGAGGCGCTGACATCCGCCCAAACCACGTGCCCGTCCTTGTGCAGGAATCGCTTCTCATAGTGATAATCGTCGATCTCTCCCGCGAACAGCCGCTCATAAAGTTGGCGGCCTTTCTCTGTGTCCTCCGGATGGGTGATGTCGAGTATGGTGAGGCCAAGAAATTCCTCTTCCGAGTATCCCAGAATTTCGCAATGTGTGCGGTTGATCATGATCCAGCGGCCATCAGCACCTGACACACCGATCCCTACGGGGGCGCTTTCAAAAGTTGCCCTGAATTTTTCCTCGCTCTCCTCCAGCGCCTCTTCCGCACGCTTGCGCGCCGTGATGTCCGTAATGGAGCCCGCCATCCGATACGCCCGGCCATTCGAATGGCGAAGCGCCAGCCCTCGCTGTAAAATCCAGCGAGGGCCGTCATCACCGCCCGCCAATCGAAACTCACATTCGAAATATTCGCTTTCCCCCTTGAGGTGGGCCTTCGTCTCGCGCTTGTAGCGGTCGACATCGTCGGGATGTATGTATTGGTAAAATTCCCCAGCCTCCCACAGCACCTTCGACAACGAAATGCCGAGGATTTCGCTCAAGCGGGAGGAGGCGTAAATCACCTCCTTTTCAATATTCCAGTCCCAAAGTGCGTCGTTTGCCCCGGCCATGGCCAGAGCCTGGCGTTCCTCGCTCACGCGCAGCACTTCCTCGGCTCGTTTCCGATCCGATGCGTCGACACCCACGCTCTGGAATTCGGTGATGTTGCCCTCGTCGTCGTGGAAGGCGCGAACGGACCAGCTGAACCAACCGATTGTGCCATCGGGCCGCGTTGTGCGCATCTCGCGGGTTTTCACCGGTTGCTCGGGCGTGAAGGAAGCCAGATAAGCGAGGTATGGGTCCTTGTCCTCGTCGGGCAACCAGTCGATGTATCTTTTGCCGATCAAATCCTCGGGCGTGCTCTTGCGAAAGCGGGCGTATGTCCCGTTGACGAAGGTGAGCGTCGTGTCCGGCAGGAAGCGATTAATGATCGCCGTGTCGTTCTCCACCAGGTCACGGTATCGCTTCTCGCTTTCCAGGAGCGCCGTTTCCGTCCGTCGAAGCTCGGCTATCGTGTGCGTCAGTTCCGAGGTCCTCTCGACGACGCGAAGCTCGAGCTGGTCGTGGGCCTCGCGCAGCGCCTCCTCGGCCTGTTTTTGCTCCGTGATGTCGGTGAAGGTGAGGGCGATTCCGCCTTCCGGCGTTCGAGTTTCCTCTAGAATGTACCATTTGCCGTCGCTGAACTGGCGTATGATCGAGCCTTTGGGATTGCGGTGCCGTTCCATTCGTTCGCGGATGAATTTCTCTTCGCGGTCGAGCGCCTCGACCATCCAGCCCCTTTCGACGTTGGCCCGGATCAGGTCCTCGAACCGCATTCCCCGTTTCAGGTATGCCTCGGCCTTGGGATTGATGCGCCGGTAGACGTCGTTGACCTCCACCAAGCGGTCGTCTGCGTCAAAGAGAACGAAACCTTCCTGCATGCTCTCGATGGCGCCGCGCAGGCGAGCTTCGCTAACGCGCAGCGCCTCCTCGGCCCCCTTGCGCTCGGTGATGTCGTTGGTGATGGTGCCGATGGCCACGGGCTCTCCACCGGCGCCCAGGATCGGGAACTTGGTGATGAGGACGTACCTGGTGCCGCCGTCCGGATATGCGGAGCGCACCTCCTCCTCGATGGTGGCCTTCTCGTCCAGAACCCGGCGGTCGAGCTCCGCGAGCCGATCCACGAAGCCGCCGGGCAAGAAGTCATGAGACTCTCGACCCAGGACGCCTTCCCGCTCCAGTCCAAAGCGGTTCAGGAACTCGGCGTTCGCCAAGAGATAGCGCCCGTCGAGGTCTTTGAGCGTGATCGATACCGGCGAGTTGTCGAAGACGGCCTTGAACCTGTCCTCGCTGTCCCTCAGGGCCTCCTCCGCCCGCTGGCGCTCGGTGATGTCGGTCAGGGTCAATACGAACCCGCCGCCGGGCAGGGGTTCGCTCCGGACCTCGATCGCGGTTCCGTCGGCGCGCACGCGCTCGAACAGATGGGGCTCTAAATTGCGGGCTTGTTTGACACGCTCGCGGACCAGTTCGTCCACGTCACCCAGCCCGCAGTCGCCGCGCTCGGCCTTGAAGCGGAACATGTCGGCGAAGGGCGTTCCGGGTTCGACCAGTTCAGGTGGATACCCGAACATGTCAACGAACCGTTTGTTGGCGAGCTTGAGCCTGAGCTCGGAATCGAAGATGGCCATTCCCTGGGCCAGGCAGTCCAGACCCTCATGGACCAGGTTCGCGAGGGTAGAGTCTTCTTCGGCTTTTTTCGGGTTGGCGATCCGCTTGTTTCGCCTACCCATGAAAGTTCCCCCGCGCCATCTTCATGTTGCCCTGGGAGCTACCCAAGGCGACAGATTGCCTCAAAAATTATGTGGGTATTCACGGCGAAATGTCGAGTCGTAAGTGGCCCCCGGATCGAAACGATCCAGGGCGATAAGGCCCTAGGGATCGAGGACCGTCGAGCCTGTCGTCTTGCGCCCTTCCAGGTCGGCGTGGGCGCGCGCCGTCTCGGCCAGGGGGTAGCGCTGGTTGATCTCGACCTTGAGCACGCCGTCGGCGATGAGGCCGAAGAGCTCGGCGGCGCTCGTTGCCCGGTACGCCGGATCGCGCACGAAAAGGCCAAGCGCGCCCCGCGTCACGTTGATGCCCTTGGACGCCAGGCGCAGGGTATCGAGCGGCGGCACGGGCCCGGACGCCTGGCCGTAGACGACCATCCAGCCGCGTTCGGCGATAACGCCGAGGCCCTTCTCGAAGGTATCCTTGCCGACGGCGTCGTAGACGACGGTGACGCCGGCGCCGCCGGTCAATTCCATGACCGCCTCGGCGAAGTCATCTTGGCGGTAGAGGATGGGATGGTCGCAGCCGTGCGACCTGGCGAGGGCGGCCTTCGCCTCGCTGCCCACGGTGCCCAGCACCGTCGCCCCCAGGTGCTTCGCCCATTGGCACAGGATCAGGCCGACGCCGCCTGCCGCCGCCTGCACCAGGACCACATCGCCGGGCCTGACGGGGTAGAGTTCCCTGACCAGATAGTGCGCCGTCAGCCCGCGCAGGGTCACCGCGGCGGCGGTCTCGTCGGTGGTGCGCGCGTCCAGCTTGATCAACCGGTCGGCGGCAATGATGCGCTCGGTGCCATAGGAGCCGAGCACCATGCAGTAGGTAACGCGGTCGCCCTCGGCGAAACCGTCGACTGCCTCTCCCACCCGCTCGATGACGCCGGCACCCTCCATGCCGATGACGGCGGGCAGGCTGTCCAGCCGATAGGCCCCGTTGCGATGGTTGATGTCGATGAAGTTGAGCCCGACGGCGGTGTGGCGCAGGCGCACCTGACCCGGTCCCGGCTCACCGATTGCCACGTCCTCCCAGCGCAGCACCTCGGGGCCGCCGGTTTGGTGGATGCGGATCGCCTTGACCATGCGCGCCATTGATTCTGCCCCCGTGGTTTCTTTAGTTTAGGGCGACGCCGCGCGGCGGCAAGCCGTGCGCCTTCGCGCCGCTGAGAACAATACAGCATCGACGGTGAACCGATACCCGGTACTCGGGCCGACGATCCAGCCCAAGGTCCGCCATGAGCAAGGGGCGCCGTCGTTCACTCGGCGCACGGCGCCGCCCCGGCAACTGGTGCCGGGGCCCCGGGGAGTGCCCCGCAATCGCCTTAGGATGACCGCCCTTGGACGCCCAGCGCCTTCGCACCATTCTCAACCTCGCCCTGCCCATCGTCGGGGGCATGGTTTCGCAGAACATCCTCAACCTGGTGGACACGGCGATGGTCGGCACCCTCGGTCCCGAGGCGCTGGCGGCGGTGGGCGTGGCGGGATTCGCCAGCTTCATGGCGGCGGCCACGATCATGGGGCTGGCCTCTGGCGTCCAGGCGATGACGGCGCGGCGCCTCGGCGAGGGCCGCGAGGACGAGTGCGCGGTCCCCCTCAACGGCGGGCTCCTTCTGGCGCTGATCATCGGCGCGCCGCTCGCCTTGGTGCTTTTCGCCCTGGCGCCCGATCTTTTTCCCTATCTCAACGCCGACCCCGGGGTGATCGCCGACGGGGTGCCCTACTTCCAGGCCCGCGTCCTGGCCATCGTCGGCGTCGGCATGAACTTCGCGTTCCGCGGCTACTGGACCGGCGTCAGCCTGACGCGGCTCTATCTGATCACCCTGGTCGTCATGCATCTCTGCAATGTGGTGCTCAACTACGTGTTGATCTTCGGCAAGCTCGGGTTTCCGGCGCTGGGCACCACCGGGGCGGGGATCGGCACGGCGCTGGCCACCTACATCGGCACCGCCATCTACCTGGCCCTGGCCGTCCGGCGCGCCCGGCGCCACGGCTTCCTGGAGCGCCTGCCGCGCCGCTTGACCATGAACACCCTGCTCAGGCTTTCCATACCATCCGCCGTCCAGCAGTTCCTGTTCGCCTCGGGGATGACCGTTTTCTTCTGGATCATCGGCCAGGTGGGGACGGCCGAGACCGCCGTCTCCAACGTCATCGTCAACCTGCTCCTGGTGGTCCTGCTCCCCGGCATGGGCCTGGGTCTCGCCGCCATGACCCTGGTCAGCCTGGCGCTTGGCCGGGGCGAGGCGGACGAGGCGCGGCGCTGGGGCTTCGACGTGGCGAAGCTGGCGTGCGTCGTGCTCGGCGTGCTCGGCCTTCCCGGCATCTTCATGCCCGAGGTCCTCTTGGCCGGCTTCATCCACGAGCCCGACACCCTTCGCCTCGGCGTCGCGCCGTTGCGCCTGATGGGCGCCATGATGATCGTGGAAGCCGTCGGCCTGGTGCTGATGAACGCGCTGCTCGGAGCCGGCGCGGCCCATCAGGTGATGGTCGTCTCGGTGACTTCCCAGTGGCTCATCGGGCTGCCGGCGGCGTGGCTGGCCGGCGCCCATTGGGGATTGGGCCTGTTTGCCGTGTGGCTTTGCTTCGAGGGCTACCGGGCCGTCAACGCCTTGGCTCTCCTGGCCGTCTGGCTGCGCGGGCGGTGGACGGACATCAGGATTTGAGCGGCTTCGCGGACAGCGCCGTCCCGGGCCTGCCCGCCGGACCCATCATTGCTGGATATTGACGACCAACCAGCGGGGGTCCTGGATGTCGGTCGTCAACAGCTTCATGTCTTGGCGCGTGTTGTGGGAATAGATTATCTCGCCGTCCTCCCCGATGCCGTCCAGGGTCTGGTTGATGAAGTGCAGGAAGTAGGAATCGTACCACGCCGTGTGGACGCAGTAGGCGGCCATCAGGTCGCGCAGCGGGTGCGTCGTGTTGTACAGAAACCGGAACTTGGTGTGGATCTCGTTGGACCAGTCGACGTTGAAGCGTGGGTCCAACTCGACGGCCCGGCCACTCTTGAAGAGGTGATAGGAGAGCGGGACGTTCTCCTTCCCCGACTTCGGGCTTTCGACGCAGGTGTCGTAGACGTGGCGCATCAGATCACGGTCTTTCTCGGGCTCGAGCACGATGACGCCGGTATTGGCAAACATGTCCACGTCGTCCGGCAGTTCCGCCTCCCGGTAGGTTTCGACGGCGGCGCTTCCGCGCAGGTACCCGACGACGCCGATGCGGCCCGCTTCGACGGTATCGATGATCGAGGGAGCCGAGAAATGGTTGATGGCGATGTCGGCGTCGATCCACACGACACGCTCGTAGGGGCGCACTTTCTCATGTTCCAGGACCAGGCATTTCTGCCAATGGGGGGTCCGTTCCCAGGCCGGGGAGGTCATGTCGATGGGTTTGTCGATGAGAACGATGTCGTATCCGTGTTTCGCCGCGTACAGTTCCCACGAACTCTTGAAATGGCTGTCGAACATGTTTCGCGTCTCTTCGCCGATGACCAGAGAGACAATGGCCTTGTCATTCATTCGTTCGACGTCCAATTGCCGTTCGGTGCGGCGCCGGCCCACGCATGATACGACTTGTTAATTTAGGCCGCGTCGTTCCGTCCCGTGGTGAGCACGATCTTTCCGCGCACGGTGCGCGATTCGATGACGCGAAAGGCTTCCTTGAACTCCTCGAGGGGGAATTGGCGCATGATGTTGGCGTTCAGTTTGCCTTGCCCGTACAGGGCCTGCATCTCGGCGACGCTGGCCTCGATGTTGGCCGGGGCCTTCTCGAAATTGATGTCGAGCGGCGCCCCGATGACCGCCAGATTGTTGTAGAGCAGATAGTTGGTCTTGGCCGCCGGGATGTGGCCCGAGCTGAACCCGACCACCACCAGGCGGCCGGCGAACTTGAGGACGCGCAGGCACGCCTCGAACACGTCGCCGCCGACGACGTCGATGGCCAGGTCGACGCCGCGCCCCTCGGCGGCGTCCGTGAGGCGCTCCACCTGGGCGCGGAAGGAGGCCTTCAAGTCGTCGGCCGAGGTCTCGACGATGCCGTCGGCGCCGTTGGCCAAGGCCAGCTCGGCCTTCTCCGGGCTGGAGACGGCGGCCAGCACGCGGGCGCCCCTGGCTTTCAACAACTGCACGGCGACCAGCCCGACGCCGCCCGCCGCCCCGGTGACCAGCACCGTCTCGCCGGGTTGCACGTTGCCGCGCACCACGCACGCCATGTAGGCCGTGTTGAAGGTCGTAATCAGGGCGGCGGCATCGGCGAAGTCCATGGCGTCGGCGAGCACGAAACAGCGCTGCTCGGGCGCCACCAGTCGTTCGGCGAAGGCCCCGGTGAAGGCTTGGGCGAGGACGCGGTCGCCCGGCCGGCAGCGGGTCACGCCGGCGCCGACGGCGGCGACCACGCCCGCCGCGTCGCGGCCCGGCACGAAGGGCGGCTCGGGCCTCTTCTGATACTTGCCCTGGACCATCAGCGAGTCAGGTAGGTTGAGCCCGATGGTGTGTACGTCGACGAGGACCTCGCCCGGTCCCGGCACGGGATCGGGCATTTCGGCGATGGCGTGGGAGGCGACGGGTCCGAACTTCTTGACGAGGATGGCGCGCATGGGTGATTTACCTCAGGTGGGGTTGGTCGCGGCTTGATCCTGGTTGCGCAGGCGCGCCGCCGCGTCAAGCGTCGCGTCGACGATTTCCGAGTATCCCGTGCACCGGCAGATGTTGCCGCTCAGCGCGGCGCGCACCTGGTCCTTGGTGGGGTCGGGATTGTCTTCGAGAAAACCCTGCAGCGTCATCAGCATCCCCGGCGTGCAAAAGCCGCACTGCAACGCGAAGTGCCGGTGAAAGGCATCCTGGAGGACCGACAGCGCGCCGTCCGCCGAGGCCAGCCCTTCGACCGTGTCGACGCGCCGCCCGTCCGCCTGCACGGCCAGCAACAGGCACGCCCGCGCCGGCTCGCCGTCGAGGCGTATGGTGCACGCCCCGCAGATGCCGTGCTCGCAGCCGACATGGGTTCCGGTGGCGCCCAGCACCCGGCGCAGGAAATCGACGAGCAGCATGCGGGGCTCGGCGTGGCCGGTCACCTCGACGCCGTCGACGACGAGGCTGATCGGATGAAGGGTGCCGCGCTTCAAGAGCGGCATGTCCGGGCCTCCTCGATGACGCGGGCGCCGATGCGGCGCACCAGTTCCCTGCGGTAGCGGGCGGTGGCGTGGATGTCGTCGAAGCCGCCCATCTCCCAGGCCAGGCCGTTGAGGGCGTCGGCCATGTCGGCTTCGGTAAGCCCCGTCCACTCGCGAACCATGGGGCGATCGGCGACGCCGCCGACGGCGACGCGGACGGACGGCCCGCTGACGGCGGCGGCGACGGCGACGATGGCGAAATCGCCGTGGCGCCGGGTGACTTCCTCGAAGGCGTATCCGGTGCCCGCCCTGGCCACCGGAAAGCGCGCCGCGACGGCGATCTCGTCGGGCTTCCTGGCCGTCGACAGCATGCCGGTCTGGAAATCCTTGGCGGCCAGGGTACGCGACCCCTTGGCGCTTTTCAGGACCACCTCGCCGCCGAGCACGGCGAGGCACAGCGGCAGCTCGGAGCTCGGGTCGGCGTGGCACAGCGATCCGCAGACGGTTCCCCGGCTGCGCGTCTGCAAGTGCCCGACGTGGGGCAGTGCCTTGGCCAGGAGCGGCGCCTTGGCGGCGAGGTCCGGCCACGCCAGCAGTTCGGCTTGAGTGGTACCGGCGCCGACCTCGATCACGCCTCCATCGGCGCGCACGTAGCGCCACGGCTCGATACGCCCGATGTCGATGAGAATTTGCTGGCTGGCGAGGCGCATATTGAGCATCGCCATCAGCGACTGCCCGCCGGCCAGCACCCGGGCGTCCTCGCCGTGGCGGCCGAGGGCGTCGAGCGCCTCGTCAGGGCTCTCCGCCCCGAGGTAATCGAATTCGGCGGGCTTCATGGGGCCAGGCCCATGGCTTTGAGCAGGCGCCGCCACCAGCCCTCCGTCGGGGCGCCTTGGCCGCCGCCGGCCTGGCGGATGAGCGCCTCGAAGAACTGGCCGATGAGGATGCGTGCCGCGCCGTCCAGCATGCGCCCGCCGACGGCGGCCACCTTGCCCGCCACGTGCACGTCGTAGCGGTAGCCGACGGCGGTGCCGCCGTCCCTGGCGGCGAGCCTGACCGTTCCGCCGCCGCTCGACGATCCCAGAGGCCCCAGCATCTCCCCGGAAAGGCCGATCGATTCCCCTTCCACCAGGTCGGAGAGGCGGATGTTGGCCTCGAAACGGCCGCGCACCGGCCCGACGCCGGCGTCGACGACGGCCCGGTAGGCGTTCTCTCCCGTCTGTTCCAGCTCATGGCAGCCGGGGATGACCTGGGCCAGGGTGCGGGGATCGAGGAGTAAGCGCCATACCTCGGCCGGCGGCACCGGCACGAAGGTCTCGCCGCCGCCGCTCAGCGCCCGGCCCTTCCTAGGCGGTGGCGCTTTCACGGTTGGCATATCGGATGGCGGCGGCGCTTCCTCGGGGTGGATCCACCCGGCCACCTTGGAAGGCGTCAGGGGGATCGTGATGTCCTCGCGCCCCAGGGCGTCGGCCACCGCGTTGGCGATGCAGACGGGCGTCGTGAACTGGTTGCCCTCGGCGATCCCCTTGGCGCCGAGCCGCGTGAACGGCGACGGGTGGACCGTCGGCTCGATCAGGCTCAGCTCGGGCATTTCCGGGGCCGTCGGCACCAGATAATCGGCGTAGGTGCCGGTCAGGAAGCTCCCGTCCTCGCCGTAGACGAACTCCTCGAACAGGGTGGCGCCGATGGCGGCGGCGAAGGAGCCGCGGATCTGGCCCTCGGCGAGGCCCGGGTTGAGGATGGTGCCGCAGTCGTGGGCCGTCACGTAGTGGTCGATGCGCACAGTGCCGGTGTCGCGGTTGATGTCGACGCCGCAGAAATCGAAGGCGAAGCCGTAGGCCAGCGAGGTGTTGATCTCGTCGTTGGCGTTGGTCGGCGTGAGCTCCGGGGCGTTCCACGAGACCGCCTCGCGCACCCCGGACTCCATGCCTTCGGGCAGGCTTAGCGGCGACCAGTGGGCGAGCCCGCCAACCCGATAGAAGGGAAGGGCGTTCTGGGGGTTGTCGCGGGCGCGGATCATGGCGTCCTTGAACTCCACGTCCTCGGGCGCCACGTTGAGGTTCTGGCTGGCGATGCGCGCCAGCTTGTCGCGCACCCGCACCGCCGCCACGTGCACGGCGCTCGTCGCCGCCGGGGCGAAGCGGCAGGCATAGTTGCCGGCGGCGATCGACCAGCCGTCCTTGTGGGTGTCGGTTTCCAGGTTGACGGTGATGTCTTCGGGCCTCAGTCCCAGCTCATCGGCGACGATCTGGGCGAGGGTCGTCTGGTGTCCCTGGCCCTGGGGCACGGAGTCGCCGACCACGGTCACCGAGCCCAGCGCATCGACCATGACCTGGGCGGAAGCCACGGCGCCGTCCTTGGGGCCCGCCTCCTCGCGCTCCTTGCCGGTCTTCAGGGTCGAGATGTAGCCCATGTTGGATTGGCTGGGCTCGACGGCGGTGGCGTAGCCGATGCCGTAGAGGCGCCCCTCGGCGCGCGCCGCGTCGCGGCGGCGCTTGAGTTCGTCGAGGCCGCCTCCGGCGACGGTCTCGGCGATGGTCTTCTGGTAGTCGCCGGAATCGAGCAGGGCGCCGGCCGCCGTGCGGTGCGGAAACGAGCCCGCCGGGATCAGGTTGCGGCGGATGACGTCGAGCGGATCGAGGCCGAGGGTGAGGGCGATTTTCTGCATCATGCGCTCGATGGCGAAGTAGAGCTGCGGTCCGCCGAATCCCCGCACCGCACCGGTCGGGCACTTGTTGGTGACCATGATGTGGTTGGTGACCTCGAGGTTGGGGATGGTGTAGCCATTGGTCGAAAGCCCGTGCATGCGGTAGATGGGGGCCGGCATGGGGGCGCGCAGGTAGGCCCCGTGGTCGTCCCAATTCTCGAAGCGGAGCGCGCTGACCATGCCGTCGTCGTCGAAGGCGGCCTCCACGGTGGTCACCCGGTTGGGCGCCGAATTGGCCGCCGACAGGTTCTCCAGGCGGTCCTCGATCCACTTGACGGGCCGCCCCGTCAGGCGCGCCGCCACGCACATCAGCACCACGTATGGGAATATCGTCAGCTTCGATCCGAAACTGCCGCCCGAGTTGACCGGCGAGCGGTGGCGCAGCTTGCCGGTCGCCGTCTTGAGGCCGAGCGCCATCACCGTGTGGACGGAAAACGGCCCCTGGAAGTTGGAGATGACGTCGTACATGGCGCTGTCTTCCAGGTACTCGGCGACGATGGCGTAGGTCTCCATCGGGGTCAGGGCGTTGCGCGGGTAGCGGACGGTCATCTCGGCGGTGTGCGGCGCCCCGGCGAAGGCGCCGTCCGGCGCGCCGTGGGTGAAGACGCGCCGCGACACCACGTTCGAGCCCTGCTCGGGGTGAAGGACGGGGGCGTCGTCGCCGGCCGCTTCCACCGGATCGACCACGGCGGGCAGCGGCTTGTAGGTCACCTTGATGAGGTCGAGGGCGTCTTCCGCCTTGTAGCGGTCGGCGGCACAGGCGATGGCCACGGGCTCGCCCACGTAGCGGACGCGGTCGAGCGCGATGCCGCGGTAGTCCATCTCGTTCTTGAAGCCGACGATGAGCGGCGTCGTCAGGGGTTTTATGTCCTGGCCCGTGATGACCGCGTGAACGCCGGGCAAGGCCAGCGCTTCACCGGCGTCGATGGCCATGATCTCGGCATGGGGGTGGGGCGAGCGCAGGATGGCGGCGTGCAGGGTGGTCGGTTTCTCGGGCAAGTCGTCGATGAACTGGCCGCGGCCCCTGAGCAGGGGCCCGTCCTCGACGCGCAACACCGGCCGGCCGACGTATTTCCCCTCGGCGACGGAGGTTTCTTTTGTTTCGGACACGGCGCGACCCACTCTCTGTGCACGGGCTCTGGGGTTCAGACAATCTATATACACTTTGTATATTAAGTGTTCCAGCCCTTGCATGGTCAAGGCGAAAAGCACCGCTCCCGGCCATTTTTCGCCCTTGCCGCCACTTGACGCGGGGCGCCGGACGGATCATTATGGATAATTAAATACGTGTTGTATAAAAGTAAGGCGCGAGGCACCCGGTCATGTCCTGGCTGATCGGCGTCGACGTCGGCGGCACCTTCACGGATTTCTACGCCTTCGAGGCGGCGGCGGGCACGGTGCAACTGTTCAAGTGCCCGTCGACCCCGGACAACCCGGCGCGCGCCATCATCGAGGGACTGGCCGAGTTGTGCGCCGCCAACGGCATCGAGGCCGGAGCCGTGGAGCGTTTGTCCCACGGCACCACGGTGGCCACCAACACCCTCATCCAGAGGCGCGGCGGAAAGGTCGCGCTGATCACCACCGAAGGGTTCCGCGACCTCCTCGAGGTGGGGCGCCAGACCCGGCCGCACATGTTCGACCTGCAGCGCGACCACCCGTCACCCCTGGTCCCCCGCGCCCTGCGCCTTGAAGTGACGGAGAGGATCACGGCGGGGGGCCAGGTGGTAGGCGAACTCGACGCCGGTTCCGTGGCCTCCGCGGTGGCGGCGCTGACGGGTTCGGGGGCGGAGGCGTGCGCCGTCTGCCTGTTGTTCTCCTTCCTCAATGGGGACCACGAGCGGCGCGTCGGCGAGGCCCTCGCCCAAGCGGCGCCTGACGTCAAGGTTTCCCTGTCGTCCGAGGTGCAACCCGAGTTCCGCGAATACGAGCGCTTCTCGACGACCGTGCTCAACGCCTACTTCCAGCCGGTCATGGAGCGCTACCTGGGGGATTTGCGGCGCCACGTCGGCGCGGCCCTGCCCGCCGCCGCCCTCGGCATCTACCAATCCAGCGGCGGCCTGATGTCGATCGATCGGGCGCGCCGCTTTCCGGTACGCACGGCCATGTCGGGGCCGGCGGCGGGAGCCGTCGGCGCCATCCATTGCGCGCGGCTGGCGGGGCGCCCCAACGTCATTTCGCTGGACATGGGCGGCACCAGCGCCGACGTCTGCCTGATCCACGATTTCGAGGCCGGCATCGGCCACGAGAGGGACATCGCAGGCTTTCCGGTGCGCCTGCCCATGGTCGACATCAACACGGTGGGCGCCGGCGGCGGGTCGGTCGCCTGGTTCGACCGCGACGGCCTCCTCAAAGTAGGCCCGGAGAGCGCCGGCGCCGACCCCGGCCCGGCGTGTTATGGCCGGGGCGGCGCCGAGGCGACGGTGACCGACGCCAACTTCGTGCTCGGGCGGCTGTCTCCGGACGGCCTCATCGGCGGCCGCATGCGGCTCGACGAGGCCGCCGCGCGCGCCGCCCTGGCCCCCGCCACCGAGCGCCTCGGCCTGGCTGTCGAGGAGACGGCGCTCGGCGTCGTCGGCATCGTCGTGGCGACCATGGTACGGGCCATCCGCGCCGTGTCGGTGGAGCGCGGCCTGGACCCCCGCGACTACAGCCTGATGGCCTTCGGCGGCGCCGGCGCCCTGCACGCCGGGGACGTGGCGCGGGCGCTCGGCATCGGAGAGATCCTGGTGCCCCCGGCGCCCGGCATTCTGTGCGCCCAGGGGCTCATTGTCTCCGAGTTGAAGGAGGACTTCGTCAGTACCGACCGCATCCTCCTGGCGGGTGCCGGCACGGGGATCGTCCAGGCCCACCTGGATGGCTTGCTGGACAAGGCCGGCGCATGGTTCGAGGCGGAAGGCGTGGACCCTGCCGAACGCACCCTGCGGGTCAGCCTCGACATGCGCTTCGTCGGCCAGAACTTCGAGCTATCCGTGCCCATCGACCAGCAGACGGGCGGCGCCCAGCCGCGTCTGCCCGGGGCACGGGAGCTGCACGACCTTTTCTTCCGGGTCCACGAACAACACTATGGCTTTCACAACCCGGCCGACCCGGTCGAGGTCATCAACGTCCGCGTCACCGCGTCGGCAGCCCTGCCGCGCGCCGCCGCCGCCGCCGGCATGGCTGGAGAAGCGGCGCCGCCCGCCGTCTCGTCGCGCCGCCCCGTCCATTTCGACGGTGATGGACCCAGGCAGACGCCGGTCTACGACCGCGCCGCCCTGGCGCCTGGGCACGTGCTCGCCGGGCCCGCCGTCATCGAGCAATTCGACGCCACCACCGTTCTCCACCCCACGGACAGGCTCAGGATCGACGAGGGTCTAAACATGGTCATAGAGGTGGGCCTGTGAAATCCCCGGCCCCCGACCCCATCACCCTGGAGATCCTCTACAACGCCCTCAAGTCGATCGGCGACGAGACCTTCATCGCCCTCATGAGGAGCGCCTATTCCACCAACATCAAGGAGCGCCGCGACCACTCCACGGCGATCATGGACACCGCCGGCCGGCTTGTCGTGCAGGCCGAAAGCTCGCTGCCCGTCCACGTCGCCTCGATGACCGGGCTCATGACCAAGCTTCTCGACAAGTTCGGCGGCGACATCGGTGAAGGCGACATCTTCATCGCCAACGATCCGCACGTCGCCGGCGGCACCCACCTGCCCGACATCAACATGGCGATGCCGGTCTTCGACGGCGGCACCCTGCTCGCCTTCATGTGCAACATCGCCCACCACGCCGACGTCGGCGGCATGGCCCCCGGCAGCATGGCCGGCGGCATGTCGGAGATCTACCAGGAAGGCCTGCGCATTCCGGTGGTGCGGCTGTTCCGGGGCGGCGAGCTGTGCCAGGACGTCTTCGACCTCATCCTGCTCAACGTGCGCATCCCCGAGGAACGGCGCGGCGACTACTACGCGCAAGTCGCCGCCTGCAAGCTCGGCGCGCGGCGTCTGTTGGAGACCGCCGGCGTCTATGGCTTCGATCCCCTGCAAGCCGCCTTCGCCGAGATCATCGCCCTGACGGAGAAGCGCATGCGCCACGCCATCGCCGGGATTCCCGACGGCACCTACGCCTTCGACGACGTCATGGACGACGACGGCCTGGGCGCCCGGGACATCCCCATCCGTGTGCGCATCGACATCGACGGCGAGGCCATCCGCTTCGACTTCACCGGCACGGCGCCCCAGGTCGGCGGCAACATCAACGTCACCGCCAACGCCACCCACTCGGCGGTGTGCTATGCCCTGAAGGCGCTTCTCGACCCCGAGGTGCCCAACAACCAGGGCGTTCTCGATATCCCCGAGCTGGTCATCGACAAGGGCTCGCTCTTGGACGCCGCCTTTCCCGCCCCGGTAGCTGCCCGCGCCAACACCTGCCAGCGCATCGTCGACGTGATCATCGGGGCGCTTGCCGAGGCCCTGCCCGAGCACGCCGTGGCCGCCGCCAACGGGGCCAACACGACGGCCGTGTTTTCCGGCACCGACCCGCGCTCGGGTAGCGGCTATCTCTATCTCGAGACCCTGGGCGGCGGCTTCGGCGGGCGCGCCGCCAAGGACGGCAAGGACGGCGTGCAGGTGCACATCACCAATACCTCCAACCTGCCCGTCGAGGCCATCGAGATGGAATACCCGCTGATCGTCGAAAGCTACGGTCTGATCGAGGATTCAGGGGGCGCCGGCACGTACCGGGGCGGCATGGGCCTCAGCCGCGTCATCCGCCCGGTGGGCGGGAGTTGCGAGTTCAACGGCGCCGGCGAGCGCTTCACCCACCAACCGTGGGGCCTGTTCGGGGGCGGCGCCGGCGCCTCGGGGCGCTTCCGCCACGTCGACGCCGGCGGCGGCGAGACGGCGCTGGCCACCAAGCCCATGGGCGTGCGCGTCGACGAGGGCGAAAGCATCGTCATCGAGACCCCGGGCGCCGGCGGCTACGGCGCGCCCGGCAAACGCGCCGCCCAAGCCCTGGCCGACGACCTGGCCAGCGGCAAGTTCTCGGCGGCCTACCTGAAGCGCCACTACGGGTATTCGCCCGGAGAGGAGTAGGGTGCTGAAAAATCTTTTGAGGCGCAGCCCCTCGAGAGTGGTTCCGGGGACACGGTTCCGGGGACACAACACTCAATTCCATCTTGTATCTGGTCCGGCTTTTCTCTTCGGGCCCGGCTTGGACTTTCCGATTTAGTATTGTGTCCCTAAAATGTTGTCCCTGAAATGTCCCTGAAATGCCTTCGGTATGTCTACTTTCTGGGGTGAAGCGGACGGAATTCAACCGACCTTAAGAACGTCCGCTTTTAGCCAAAAGCGGTCATTGAGTGACCCGGCGACTATTCCCACATGACCAATCCCCCTTAACCGGATCCAAAAGCTAATTCGAGAGGTTGGGTCCCTGGGGCCTCGCAAGAAGGGGGTAAACGGATGCCCAGGCATGCCGCCGTGCTTGCCAATCGGTCCGCGCTTCCCGCATCCCTCAATCCGGCTCGATGGTCATCAACAATTGACCGAACTCAACGGTTTCGGCGTTTCCGACCGCGATACGGGCAACTCGACCTCTGCGTCCCGCTTTGATCGGGTTCATGACCTTCATCACTTCGATGATGCATAAGATCGTGTCCTTCTCCACATTGCTTCCGACATCGACGAACGGAGGCGCGTCGGGGCTTGGCGACCGGTAGAAGGTGCCGACCATCGGCGCCCTGATGCCCATCGCCTCGCCCTCGGGCGGCTCGGCGCTAGGTGCCTCGGAAGTTGCCTTGGGCGTCACGTCCTCCGAGGGCACTTCATCCTCGGACGCGGGGGCGGGCACCGAGTGCCGGCCTCGTTCGATGGCGTCGTCGGCCGGAGACCCTCTCGCCTGCCGAAAGAGCAACTTGAAGTCGCCGATCTCGATTCGCAGTTCTTCACATGACGAGCATTGCGCCAACCTCAATATCGAAACGATTTCGTCGACTGAAACGGTCATGAGCGTACCCAGCTATCTGGCCACCGAAAGATGAAATCCTTCGGAGGCTATCTCGAGTTCACCGGCTTCGGGCGCGGCATCAAGGTATGCCGCCGCCGCTTGTACGTCTCGATACGCCAGGCCGCTGTCACCCGCATGCGACTGGCGCGACGCCGGGTCGATTACGCTGATCGACAAGCGCCGGCTGTGTCGGCGCACCAGAATCTCCTTGATTAATTCGGTCAGGGGGGTTGTTGCGACAAGCCCAGCGTCGACACCGACACGCCTTCGTTCATATTCTTCGGTCGATTGCTCGCCGAAGGACAGACGAAGCAGGATCTCTTCGTCAGACAGACTGGGGTACTTCGACCTCAGTAATGCGAGCTCCGCATCCGGTTCATTGAAATCCGGAGGCGTCGAATCCTCGCCCGAGGCGACACGATCGAGGACGTTCTGATCGATCGGGCCGCAGACCTTGCCATGATGCCCGTTGAGGTACAGCGAAAGTTCACCCGAGATGTTTGCATAGCGTTCTTCCCCCATGACGTTGAGCGTCGCCTGCACGCCCACCAATTGGGAGTACGGCGTGACCATGGGCGGATATCCAACCTCCGCACGCACCCGACCCACCTCGTCCAAAATCTCGGGCAGCCGTTCCGCGATTCCCGCATCGGTCAATTGACGAACGAAGTTCGACATCATGCCGCCCGGAATCTGGTGCGCCGCGTACTTCTCGTAGGCGACCGGGTCAAAGGAGACCCGCTCGCGAACGGCATGGCCATGATGAAAAGCTATCCAGTGGAAATAATCGTCGATCCGGGAGACGCATCCTTCGTCGACGTTGACCTCCAAGCCCAGTTCCCTTGCCTCCCCGATCATCTCGACCGTCGCCGGCAACGAGTCGCCGTGCGCCAAAGGGGCGGCGGCGGTGGCAATGGCGTCGACGCCCAGCCGAACCCCTTCGCGGTAACATTCGACTGCGAGGCCGGTCGAATCGTGAACATTGAGCTCCAGCGCCACCTCCTTTCCGACAGAACGGATGACGGCGGGGATCAACGCCTTGGCGCGCTCCGGGGTCAGTAGCCCGCTGGCGTCGTAGAAGGTGATTGCGTCGACGCCAAGCGACACGAGTTCGTCCACCTTGGCCACGAAGTACTCGTCCGTGTGCACCGGACTCACTGCGAAGAACAGGCACGCGTTGATACGAAGCCCGCAGCGCGCCGCACAGGAGACATGAAACTCGATGTTGGAAAAATCGTTGAGCCCGTCGGCGACGAGAATCCACTCGAAGCCCTGACGTGCGATGCACTTCATAAGCATCTCGACAACGTCATTGGGATAACGACGCCAACCCATCAGGTTCCTGCTCCGAAAAAGGAACATCAGCGGCGTCTCGGGCATCAGCTGCTTGACCTGGCGGACCCGTTCCCAGGGATCCTCGTGCAAGAATTTGATGGCCGTGTCAAAGGCCGCGCCACTGGTCACGCAAGCCTTCAAGAAACCGGCGCGGTCGATGACACCGGCGATGGACAGCATGTCTTCGGTGCTCATCCTTGTCGCCCAAAGCGACAGCTGTCCATCGCGAAGCGTCTCCTCGATAAATCGCAACTCTCGCTTCATTCGGCCGACCTTTACCGGGTGGACCCCATAATATCGGCGATCTTAATTCAAAAAGCGGGCTTGTCACGAATCTTGAGCGCCGAGATGCCGCTGATCAGATAAGTTGTCGTCAAACTGGTACCGTCGAGCCTCGAAAGGGTGGCAAAATGGAAAATCTCACTTGCAAAGGGTGGACTGGGAGCGCGTCATGAGTCGGGCATTTCTCGACCGTTTGAGCGATGAAACCGAGGCCCTTCGCGATCAGGGGCTGTATAAGGTGGAGCGGGTCATCACCTCGCCCCAGGACGCGGTGATCCGGGCGCCGGGCGCAAGGTTGGACGACGGCGGCGAAGTCCTCAACTTCTGCGCCAACAACTACCTCGGCCTCGCCAACCACCCCGATCTGGTGGCGGCGGCAAAGGAGGCGCTGGATCACTACGGGTTCGGCATGTCGTCGGCGCGCTTCATTTGCGGCACCCAGGACGTGCACAAGGAGCTGGAAGCAAGGATCAGCGCTTTCCTTGGTACCGAGGACACCATCCTCTATCCGTCGGGGTTCGACGCCAACACCGGACTCTTCGAGACCCTGCTCGGCGAGGACGATGCCGTCATCAGCGATGTCCTCAACCACGCCAGCATCATCGACGGCATTCGGCTCAGCAAGGCCGAGCGCAAGCGCTATGCCAACAGCGACATGGTGGACCTGGAACGCTGCCTCAAGGAGACGCGCAATCGCCGCTTTCGCCTGATCGCCACCGACGGCGTGTTCTCCATGGATGGCATCATCGCCGATCTGACCGCCATCTGCGAGTTGGCGGAGAAGTACGATGCCCTGGTCATGGTCGACGATTCCCATGCCGTCGGGTTCATGGGCCCGGGCGGCCGCGGCACGCCCGAGTACTGCGGCGTCGAGGGACGGGTGGACATCGTCACCGGCACCCTGGGCAAGGCGCTCGGCGGTGCTTCGGGCGGCTACACGTCCGCCCGCCGCGAGATCGTCGCCTGGCTGCGCCAGCGTTCGCGCCCGTACCTGTTTTCGAACACGCTGGCGCCGGTCATCGCGGCCACCACGCTCTACGTGCTGGGCATGCTGGAAAGCAGCGACGAGTTGCGCGTCCGGCTGCACGAAAACAGCCGATATTTTCGCGCCGGCATGGAAAAACTGTGCTTCACGCTGGTGCCGGGAGAGCACCCGATCATCCCGGTCATTCTGGGAGACGAGCGGCTGGCCGAGGAGATGGCGGCGCGACTGCTAGAGGAAGGCATCTACGTGATCGGATTTTCCTACCCGGTGGTGCCCAAGGGCCGGGCGCGCATCCGCACCCAGATGTCGGCCACCCACACGACCGAACACCTGGATCGGGCAATCGCCGCCT
This sequence comes from Rhodospirillales bacterium, assembly GCA_030744625.1. Taxonomy (GTDB): domain Bacteria; phylum Pseudomonadota; class Alphaproteobacteria; order Rhodospirillales; family JASLQF01; genus JASLQF01. The sequence continues at coordinate 56,372 of JASLQF010000029.1, read as the reverse complement.
TGGCCAAGGTCGGGCGTGACCTGGGCGTGATCGAGTGAACCGTCCTGACCCGCTACAATAATCGATACCACTCTTTAAATTGACCGGACACCAATGGAGAGAAAGGCCGATCCGGCTGTCGCCTCCATGTCGTGGAGGCTGGATCAAGATGTCCGCTTTGGGTCATTATCAGAAGTGCCGGTGACCCTGCGCCATTGTCTGCTGTTGGGCGTAAAGCGGACATGATCGGCTAAAACGCGAACGTTCACGGGAAAAGGGCGGGTCCAAAAGTCTGCGATGCAGCGGTGAGCAGAGCTACAGATTTTGGGGACATGGTCTGGGGCGTCTCGGCGGACGCATGGGACGCCGGGCCTAATGAAAGCGACTTGTCGGGAAGGCCGCGGAGCGCCTATATTAGAGAGTGCTAATAATGGCAATTACATTAGGGTTATAGGCTGGCGGCGCCCGCTTGGGCGTTGTTCGCCGGGCGCGGCTGGCGTAGAGTCGGCGAGACCGGCAGCGAACAGCTTAGGGAAAGCGATCATGGCACCGGACGGTGATACTTCAGGCGGCGGCGCGCGGCAAAGCGGCGCCACCAGCGATTCTAACTACGACAACCGAGGCAAGGGCGGCGGCGGCAAGAAGAAGGTGCCGGTCTACTGCTACCAGTGCGTGGCCGGCCCCGACCTGCTCACCGTCGAGGTCGACGACGACGGCTACGCCACCAAGGTCGAATCCAACTACGCGGCGGCCGACGTCCATCCCGCCGGCGGGCGCGTCTGCGTCAAGGCCTACGGGCTCATCCAGAAGACCTACAATCCGGACCGCATCAAACAGCCCATGAAGCGCACCAACCCCGAGAAGGGCCAGGACGTGGACCCGGGCTGGGAGCCGATCGGCTGGGACGAGGCCCTGGATATGATCGCCGAGCGGCTCAAGAAGATCACCGACAGCGGCGATCTGTGCGACGACAGCGGCTTTCCCAAGTTGGCGTGGATAAGCGGCGGCGGCGGCACCCCGGTCGCCTACCAGGGCGGGTGGACGGCCTTCCTCGCCGCCTGGGCCGAGGTCGATCAGAGCTACGGCGCCGGCCAGGGCATCAAGTGCACCCACTCCGAACACCTCTACGGCGAGCTCTGGCACCGCGCCTTCACGGTGGTCCAGGACACGCCCCTTACCCGCTATGTCATCTCGTGCGGCTCGAACGTAGACGCGGCGGGCGGCGTGCAGGGCGTGTGGCGCGGCGCCGCGGCGCGCGGGCGCGGCATGCGGCGCATCTTCCTGGAGCCCCACATGGGGATCTCGGCGACGACGTCGGACGAATGGGTACCCATTCGCCCGAAGACCGACGCCGCCTTCCTGCTCGCGCTCATCAACGTCATCTTGCATGAGCATGACTGGCGCGCCGTCTGCGACATCCCCCACCTGCGCGACCGCACCGCGTCCCCCTATCTGGTCGGCCCCAATGGCTTCTACCTGCGCCACCCGAACAGCGAAAAGCCCCTGTGCTGGGACAGCGAAGCCGGACGGGCCGTCGAATTCGACGCCAAGGACCACGGCGCCTTCGCCCTCGACGGCACCTTCACCGTCGGCCCCCTCGAAGTGCGAACCCAGGCCGGCACCGTCGCCGCCAACCCCATCGAGATCGGCGGTGACGGCGAAACGTGGACCTACGATACGGTGACGGTCCCGACGTCCTTCCAGATGCTGCTCGACCACTCAGGAAAGCACACCCCCGAGTGGGCGGCGGAAATCTGCGACGTGCCGGTCGACACCATCCGCCGCATCGGCGCCGAGTTCCTGGACAACGCCTGCGTCGGCGAGACCACCGAGGTCGAGGGCCGCACCATGCCCTTGCGGCCGGTTGCCGTGGTGCTCGGCAAGACCGTCAACAACGGCTGGGGCGGGTACGAGTGCTGCTGGGCGCGCACCATCCTGGTGACCCTGGTCGGCGCCCTAGAGGTGCCGGGCGGCATGCTGGGCACGGCGGTACGCCTCAACCGGCCGGCGACGACACGCGCCGCGTCGGTGAACAGGGGCGCCGACGGCTTCATGACGCAGCCTCACAATTCCACCTCGAAGCGCGATTGGCAGCGCAAGCCGGCGACGCGCAGCGCCCATACCACGCTCAGTCCACTGGTCGGCGACGGCCCGTGGGCGCCGGCGCTGGGGCCGTCCCACTTCCCGTGGATGTTCCAGAAGAAATCGCCGGACAACTGGCCGCGCATGTCGGTGCCGGAAATATTCTTCGTCTTCCGCACCAATCCGGCCATATCGAGCTGGGACCGCAAGGGCGTGACCGAGCGCTTGACCGAGTTCCCGTTCATGGTGTGCTTCGCCTACACCCACGACGAGACCAACTGGATGGCCGACCTCCTGCTGCCCGAGGCCACCGACCTGGAGAGCACGCAGATGTACCGCATCGGCGGCGCCAAGTACCAGGAGGTCTACTGGCAGCACAACGGATGGGCCTTGCGCCAGCCCGCCGCCGCCCCCAAGACCACCGGCGTCGACGTCAAGGACATGACCGAGATCGCCACCCAGCTCGCCCTGCGCGCGGGTCTGCTCTCCGAATACAACGACGCCATCAACAAGGGCGCCCTTTCGATCAGCCTCGCCAAGAAGACCGGCGAAGGCCAGAAATCGAACGCCGAAAACTACGACTACTCCCTGCCCCTGGACCGTGCCTGTTCGGTCGACGAGATTTTCGATGCCGTGGCCAAGGCCGGCACCCATGTGCTGAGCGACGGCGAGGAAGTGCACGGCCTCGATTATTTCAAGTCGCACGGTTACTACGTCCAGCCCATCTCCAAGCTCGAGTGGTACCTGCATCCGGCCATCGAGGACGCCCAAATCCGCTATGAGATGCCCTATCAGGAGCGCATCAAGCGCATCGGCGTCGAGCTCGGCAACCGCCTGCACGAGGAAGGCATCGAGTGGTGGGACGACAAGCTGCACGAATACGTGCCCCTGCCAGACTGGAGCGACAACATTCCCGGCGTCTGGGAGAACGACCCCGCCGAATACGGCAAGGACCCCAAGGACTACCCGTTCTGGCTGCTGACCACGCGGTCCATGCAGTACAGCTGGGGGGCCAACGTCCAGATACCGCTCATTCGCGAGGCCGCCGAGAACGTGGAGACCCACAAGGGCGTCGTCATCAACGCCAGCAAGGCGGCCGAGCTCGGCATCGCCGATGGTGACGAGGTAACCGTGGAATCGGCCGTCGGCGAGACCACCGGGCGCGCCGTCGTGCGCCAGGGCATCCGCCCCGACACCCTGCTCATGGTCGGCCAGATGGACCACTGGAAGACGCCGTTCGCCAAGAACCTGCACGTCCCCTCGCTGAACTCGGTGATTCCCATGAGCATGCGGCTCACCGATTCCACCGGATCGAGCGCCGATATCGTGCGCGTGACCATCCGGCCAGCCAAATAAAGCAAGTAAAGAAAGCGCCACAGTCATGACAATCGAGCCGGGAGGAGACCCCGCGAACCGGTGGGGCATGGTCGTCGACATCCAGAAGTGCGTCGGGTGCAACACCTGCACGGTGGCCTGCAAGCATTCCAACTTGACGCCGCCGAGGGTGCAGTGGCGCTCGGTGCGCGATTTCGAGATCGGCGAGTATCCAAACGTCGAGCGCATTTTCATGCCGGTCGGCTGCATGCATTGCTCGGAACCGCCCTGCATGGATGTCTGTCCGACGACGGCGACCCGCCAGCGCGAGGACGGCCTCGTCTTTCAGCGCTATGACCTGTGCATCGGCTGCATGTACTGTCACCTGGCGTGTCCCTATCAGGCGCGTTTCCTGGTCGCCGACGCGGTCGGCTACTTCGAGGGCCGCCAATCGTCGGTCGAGGAAGTCCACTACCAGGGCCAGCGTCTCGGCGTCTCCACCAAGTGCACCTTCTGCGTCGAGAAGGTCGACGAGGCGAAGGGCACCGACCTGGTTCCCGGCATCGACGGCGCGGTGACGCCGGCGTGCGTGCTTTCGTGCATCGGCCAGGCCCTCCACTTCGGCGACTTCAACGACCCCGACAGCAACATCTCCGCCATGGAGCGCGACAAGGCCTCGACGCGCATGCACGAGGAACTCGGCACCAAGCCCAACCTCGTCTACGTGTGGCACCAGCCGAGGGACGCCGACGGCGCTCCCGTCCCCGAACCTGCGAACCGCCCCGCCATGAAGCCGATACCGGCGAAGCGCCAGAACAATTGGGACCTGCGCGCCGTCGGCAACTTTTCGCTGGGCGGAACGAGCAGCGGTCTGCTCACGCTCCTCGGCCTGATCGTGATTGCCGGTGGCGGGCCGGCCTTGCCCAGCCTGGAGATGACGCTGGCCGGTGTTCCGCTGGTCTTCGACCTCTATCACCTGGGCGCCGCGCTGATGGGGCTCGGCCTTTTTTCGGTGTTCCTGGAGATCAACCGCCAGGCGCGTTTCCTCAACGTGTTCATGGGGTACCGCACGTCCTGGATGTCGCGCGAGGCCATCGTCGCAATGCTCTTCATGGGCGTCGCTGCGCTCAAGCTGTTCGCCGCTACGCCTGCGCTCGAGCTGCTGACGACGGCCGGCGAGCTATCGCTCATCGCCTCCTTGTTGGGGGCGGGGTTCCTCTATTGCCAGGCCCGCATCCTGCAAGTGGCCAAGGGCGTACCGGCGTGGCGCCCGCCGGTGATGACGTGGATGCTGGTGTTCTCCGGGCTCTTCGAGGGGCTCGGCCTTCTCGTCGTTGCCCTGTGGGTGGGCGGCTTCACATTCCCCCCCGACCTTGCCGCCGCGGCGCCGGTGGCGGGCCTGGTGCTGGCCGCCGTCAACGGGGTGCTGTGGCTGAACTACATGAAGCACTGCGCCGAAGCGGTGCCGGTGGAAACCATGCGGGTGCTGTCCCGGCACTCCTCGGTCATCCAGATCGCCGGGCGCGGCGTGCCGCTCATGCTGTTCGCCGTCGTCCTTTCCCTGCCGGTCGGTTCGGCCCCCGGATTGCTGGCCCTCGCCGGGCTCGTCGCCATGCTCGGCGGCTGGTACTGGAAAGCGGTGGTGGTGTGGCGTGCCTGCCATTTCCAGAACTTCCACCTGAAGAGCGTGCCGCTGCGCGGCTCCGGCGTCATGGCGGCGCCCCCGCACGTCACCCACTGAGGGCGAACTCGCCGGCCGCGGCCTCCGGGCTCGCCGGCCCGCCACTTGACGGTGGCCGGCCGATCCAGAACAATCGGCGAAAATCGGCGCCAAGGGGGGGGAGGATGCTCGAACTCTATCACTACGGGACGGCGGTGTGCCCGCAGCGCGCCCGCCAGGCCCTGGCCTCATGAGGGCCGCTCTCCGGGGCGCGGGAAACCGCCGATGATCAACAGCGACGTTCTCTGGCATCACGCGGCGTGCCGACCCGACAAGGCGGCCATCGTGTGGGATGGCAGGACTTACACCTACGCCGAGCTGGCCGGCCGCGTGCGCCGCCTTGCCAATGCGCTGGTTGGCCTGGGCATAGGCAAGGGGGAGAGGGTCGGCCTCCTCGCCACCAACTGCGTCGAGCACGCCGAGACCGTGTTCGCGCTGTCCGAGATCGGCGCCCTGTGGGTGCCGGTGAATTACCGCCTGACGCCGAGCGAGGTCGGCGTCATCGTCAACGGCGTCGAATGCTCGGCAATGGTCTATAGCGCCGACATGCTGGAAACGGTCGAGGCGCTACGCGACGAAGCCACCAGCGTGCGCCTTTGGATCGGCATCGGGGACGGCGCCGCCATCGGCGAAAGCTACGACGGCCTTCTGGAAAAGGCCGGCGATGGGGCGCCGCCGCGCCGCGCCGTGCCCGAAGACCTGTTCGCCATCATGCACACCAGCGGCACCACCGGCCTGCCCAAGGGGGTCATGGTGACCCACCGCCAGATGCTGCAGGGGTTCGCCTATTCGGTGATGGAGTACGGGGCGCGCGCCGACGAGGTGGCGCTGCACCTGCTGGCGCAGTTCCACGCCGGCGGCAACATGTACTTCATGCAACAGTTCGTGGCCGGTTCCACCATCTACATCCATAACCAATTCGACCCCGACGAGGTTTTGCGCACCATCGAGAAGGAGCGCATCTCCTATGCCGGCCTGGTCCCCTCCATGCTCATTTTCCTTCTCGAATCGGAACGGATCGGCAAGGCCGACCTGTCCAGCCTCGGCCGCATCCAGTACGGCGCCTCGCCCATTCCCGTCGACCGTCTGGCCCGCGGGCTGGAGGTCCTGGACGCCGATTTCCAGGGCATCTACGGCCAGACCGAGGCCGCCGTCTTCGTCACCCACCTGAGCGGCGGCGAGCACCGCCGGGCGGTCGCGGGGGGGGACGTCGGATTGCTCGAATCCTGCGGTAGGACGTGCATCGGCTACGACGTCATGATCGCCGACGGCGAGGACAAGGCGCTCGAGCCCGGCGAGGTCGGCGAGGTCCTGATCCGCGGCGACAGCGTCATGAGCGGCTACTGGAACCGGCCGGACGCCACCGAGCAAACGCTGCGCGGCGGCTGGCTGCACTCCGGCGACATGGGGCGCATGGACACCGAAGGCTACATCTACATCGTCGACCGCAAGAACGACCTGATCGTATCGGGCGGCGAGAACGTCTATCCGGCCGAGGTGGAAAACGTCATCTCGGCCCATCCCGAGGTGATGGAGGTCGCCGTCGTCGGCGTGCCCGACGAACGCTGGGTCGAGGCCGTCAAGGCCATCGTCGCGGTGCGCGCCGATGCCGATGTGGCGGAGGCCGACATCGTCGAGTTCTGCCGCGGCAAGCTGGGCGGTTTCAAGATCCCCAAATCGGTCGATTTCATCGAGGCGCTGCCGCGCACGCCGACCGGCAAGGTCAAGAAGAACGTGCTGCGCGAGCCCTTCTGGGAAGGCCAAGGGCGCCGCGTCTGACGGACCCGATACCGGCAATCGCGCAAAAAGAAAGGGCCGCACCCGAAGGCGCGGCCCTGGACGGCGTCGGTTAGGACGCCGCGTTCTCAGGTGCTATTTGAAGTGGCCGGCGATGAGCGGCGGCTTCCAGATAGCGCCTTCGTTCCACTTCTTGAAGAAGGCGTAATAGGAATCGGAGACGTTCTTCATCCAGTGGTCGCCCTTCTTCGACATTTCCGCGGCCTTCTCGTAGGCCCAGTCCTTGGTGGCCTGCGACATGGCGTCCATGGTGTCCTGGGTCAGGCGGGCCCACACATTGTCCTTCTTCAGGATCTTCTGCATGGCATCGAGGTCGGCCCAGTGCCACTCGATATAGGAATCGAAGTTGGCGAGCTTGGAAGCGGCCATGACCTTGCCCTGAAGGTCCTTGGACAGGCCGTCCCAGGCCTCCTTCTTGACGCTGTAGTGCAGGAATCCGCCAGGCCAGTGGTAGCCAGGGGTCACGACATACTTGGCGATGCCGAACAGGCCCTTGTTGAGGTTCTCGAAGGGGCCCGACCACTCGGCGATGTCGAGGGCCTTGCGCTCCAGCATGACGTAAATCTCGGAGCCCGGGGTCGCCGTGGCGTTTCCGCCGAAGTAATCGTTGACGATGTTGGCCCAGACGCCGACGGTGCGGAACTTCTTGTTCTTCAGGTGCTCAAGCTTGGTCACCGGAGAGTGGGACATCCACATCTCCTGCGCCGCATAGCCCTGGCCCCAGGTCTGCAGACCCAGGCTCTCGCGGTGGAAGGCGGTCAGCAGGTCGTGTCCGCCACCCTTCAGGTAATACCACAAGAAATAACCCTCGGCCGGAATCCCAGCCGGGTGGTTGGCGAAGAAACCGTTCACCGGATGCTTGTTGACGATGTAGAGGGTCGTCGTGTGCTGAGCGTCGGCAAGACCTTCCATCACCGCGTCGAATCCCTTGAAGCCCGGCGCGATGATGCCAACCGCCTTGCAGTTGCTTTGCACCTCGCCGTTGGTAAGCTGCTTGAGCCGCGCTTCCCAAGGTATCGTGGTGAACTTCCAAAACCCCGACGTCTTCGGTGTGAAGTGGGTGCAGGTCCACTTGACCTTCGCCGTCGCGGGGCTGGTGGTGACCAGGCCCGCTAACAATGCCAAGGCCGCGAAGGCGACAAGCCCCCTAGTCAATTTTCCCAAGACCATTGCGTTCCTCCCGTTCTCTTGGAATGTCGATTTCGCAAAGATATCAATGTTGCCGGCGCGAGTATAGACGTATCGCGATCGGCCTGTCACCCTATCAGTGTCGATGTTTGGTAAAACTTTTTGGCGCGTCAATTCGGGCCCCTCTCCAAGCAGGGAGCCGACTTCGGGAGGGGATGGCGCGGCGCGGCGATACTTCCCGATAGCGATTTCCGGAGCGGGCACAGAGGGCACGGGGAGAACGAGATGAAACTGAGAATCCTCACCGAGGACGACGCGCGCGGCCTCGTCGCCATGGCCGACGCCATCGATCTGCAGGCGAAAGCCTTCACCATCCTCGCCGAGGGCGGCTCGATCGAGGGGCTCAGGAGCTTCGCCTTGTCGGAGGATCCGCCGGGCGGCGTCATTTTCAATCCGTCGTTCCTCAAGGGCGGCAAGGGCTACGGCATCAAGGTGGTCTCCGACTTCTACGAAAACCCGGAACTGGGCGTGCCCCGCATGTCGGCCATCGTCGCCTTGTTCGACGGAGAGACCGGGCTGCCGCGCACCATCATGGAGGCCGGCTACATGAGCGATCTCAGGACCGGCGCCGGCACCGCGCTGGCGGCCCGCCATCTGGCGCGCCGCGACAGCCGGGTCCTTACCCTGATCGGGGCCGGCCGCGTCGCCCGCAACCAGCTGGCGGCGCTCGCCGAGGTGTGCCGGCTGGAGAAGGTCCGCGTCGTCACGCGCTCCGAGGGGCGCGGACGCGAGTTCGTGGAACGCATGTCGGCGGCCGGCGGCAAGGTGCCGACGGATATCGAACTGGCGCCTGAGCGCGACGCGGCGGTGGGCGGCGCCGACATCGTGGTGTGCGCCACCACGGCGCGCCAGCCGGTAATCGACGGCGCCGCCTTGAGCGCCGGCACCTTCGTCGCCGCCGTCGGGGCTCACGACGTCGGTGCCCGCGAGGTCGACACCGAAACCATCCGCCGCGCCGCCAGGCGCGTCGTCGACAGCCCCGTCGACAGCCTCAAGAACGCCGGCGACCTGATGGTGCCGCTGGGCGAGGGCGTGATCGGCGAAGACGACATCGCCGGCATCGCCGACGTCGTCGCCGGGCGCCGCGCCGGCCGCCAATCGGACGACGAGATCACGTACTACAAAGGCATGGGCGTACCCATCCAGGACCTGGTGACGGCCCAGTACATAGAGAGCCGCGCCGAGGAGCGCGGCGTCGGCACCCTCATCGACATCGGCGGCGACCACGACTGAAGGGCGTGACCGAACCACGGGCGGCGCAATCAACACCTGACGGGCGCCCGGGAACGGCATAATATTCCTTGCAAGCCCAGGAACGGGGGAGGATCGCAGTGACCGATGGCGCCAGCGCCAGCCACACCGACGCCGAGACGGCGCAGATACGCGCCGCGGTACGCGCTCTGTGCGCCGATTTCCCCGGCGCCTACTGGCGCGCCCACGATAGCGCGCGCACCTATCCCGTGGAATTCGTCGAAGCGCTCACCAAGGCCGGCTACCTGGCCGCCCTGGTGCCCGAGGAATACGGCGGCAGCGGATTGGGCCTGGCCACCACCGCCGCCATCCTCGAGGAAGTCCACGCCAGCGGCGCCAACGGCGCCGCCTGCCACGCCCAGATGTACATCTTGGGGACCATCCTCCGTCACGGCAGCGACGCCCAGAAGGCCCAATGGCTGCCCGGGATCGCGTCCGGAGAATTGCGCCTGCAGGCCTTCGGCGTCACCGAGCCGACCAGCGGCACCGACACCCTGGCACTGCGCACCACCGCCGAGCGCCACGGCGACGACTACGTCATCAACGGCCAGAAGGTGTGGACCTCGCGGGCCGAGCATTCCGACCTCATGCTGGTGCTGGCCCGCACGACGCCCCGCGACGAGATCGAAAAGCGCACCGACGGCCTTTCGGTGCTGCTCGTCGACATGCGCGCCGCCCTCGACAATGGCCTAACCATCCGGCCCATCCGCACCATGATCAACCACGCCACCACCGAGGTCTTCTTCGACGACCTGCGCGTCCCCGCCGCCAACCTCATCGGCGAGCAGGGCAAGGGCTTCCGCTATATTCTCGACGGCATGAACGCCGAGCGCGTGCTGATCGCCGCCGAGTGCATCGGCGACGCCCGCTGGTTCATCGAAAAGGCCGTCTCGTATGCCAACGAGCGCCGCGTCTTCGATCGCCCCATCGGCCGGAACCAGGGCATCCAGTTCCCCATCGCCCGCGCCTTCGCGGCCACCGAGGCGGCCGACCTGATGGTGCGCAAGGCGGCCGCCCTTTTCGACGGGGGCGCCACCATCGGCAAGGAGGCCAACCTCGCCAAGTACCTGGCCGCCGAGGCCTCCTGGCAGGCCGCCGACATGTGCCTGCAGACCCACGGCGGCTTCGGCTTCGCCGAGGAATACGACATCGAGCGCAAGTTCCGCGAGACGCGCCTCTATCAGATCGCGCCGATCTCCACCAACCTCATCCTCTCCTATATCGCCGAGCACGTCCTCGGCCTGCCCCGGTCTTATTGATGGAGGGCCCCCTCGAAGGCATCTTGGTGGTTTCCCTCGACCAGGCGGTGGCGGCACCCTATACCGCGTCGCGCCTGGCCGACGCCGGCGCCCGGGTCATCAAGGTGGAACGCCCGGGCGGCGATTTCGCGCGCCGCTACGACACCGTCGTCAATGGCGAGAGCGCCTATTTCGTGTGGCTCAACCGGGGCAAGGAATCGGTCGAACTCGATATCAAGGACGCGGGCGACGCGGCGCTCCTGGAGCGCATGATCGGGCAGGCCGACGTCTTCATCCAGAACCTGGCACCGGGCGCGGCGGAACGCGCCGGCTTCGGCTCGGTTGCCTTGCGTGCGCGATTGCCGAGCCTGATCACCTGCGATATCAGCGGCTACGGCGACGACGGGCCCTACCGCGACATGAAGGCCTACGACCTGCTGGTGCAGGGGGAAAGCGGGCTGGCCTCGATCACCGGTGGCCCCGAGGGGCCGAGCCGCGTCGGCGTCTCGGTGTGCGACATCGCCGCCGGCATGTACGCGCTCACCGGCATCCTCGAGGCCTTGTACGAGCGCCAGCGCACCGGGCTGGGCAAGGGCGTCCAGGTGTCGCTGTTCGACGCCATGGCCGACTGGATGTCGGTGCCCCTCCTGTACCACGACTTCACCGGCCGGGGGCCGGCCAGGGTGGGCTTGCGCCATCCCTCGATCACGCCCTACGAGGCCTTCGAGACCGAGGACGGAGAGCGGGTCATCATCTCCATCCAGAACGAGCGCGAATGGGTCAATCTCTGCCAACAGGTCCTGGAGCGCCCCTCCATGGCGAGCGATCGGCGCTTCGCCGGCAACGAGGCGCGCAACGAGAACCGGGCCGCCGTCATCGCCGAGATCCAGGCGGTGTTCTCGAACCTCACCCGCGAGACGCTGACGGCACGCCTGAAAGAGGCCCGCATCGCCTACGGCGCCGTCAACTCGCCGGCCGACCTCGCCGCCCACGCCCAGTTGCGGCGCGCCCCGGTGGCGACGCCCGGCGGCACCATCGATGCCGTCGCCCCGCCCGTCCGCCTCGCCGGCGAGGAGCCTGACTTGCGCCCGGTGCCGGGCCTGGGTGAGCAGAGCGCCGCCATCCGTGCCGAGTTCGCGGCCACAAATGAAGGGACGGATGACGGCACCGAAACATCAGGGAACGAACCATGAGCGAAACCGGCACCGATTTCAGCGACTGGATCGGGCGCCGCGAGGAGGCAGAGGACGTCGCCACGCTGTCGTCGGTCGCCGGCATGATCGCCACCCTCGACCGCGATGACGAGGCGCCGCGAATGGGCGACCCGGTGCCGCCCTTGTGGCACTGGATGTATTTCGCGCCCAAGGCCCGGCACTCCGAACTGGGCCCCGACGGCCACCCCCGGCGCGGCGGCTTCATGCCTCCCGTCCCGTTACCGAGGCGCATGTTCGCCGGCGGGCGGGCCACCTTCCACGAGCCCATCCGCATCGGCGACGACGTGCGCCGCGAGGGCGAGATCATGAAAGTGGCGCGCAAGGAGGGCCGCACCGGCGAGCTGGTCTTCGTCACCGTCGGCTACCGCATCGTCACCGACCGCGGCCTGGCCATCGAGGAGGAACACGACATCGTCTACCGCGACGCCCCACCCCCCGGCCAACAGGCGGCGCCCCAGCCGGCCGAGAAGGCGGATACGCGCGACGGGGATTGGCGGCGCACCGTCGCCCCCGATCCGGTCATGCTGTTCCGCTACTCGGCCCTCACCTTCAACGGCCACCGCATCCATTACGACCACCCCTATGTCACCGGCGTCGAGGGCTATCCCGGCCTCATCGTGCACGGGCCCCTCATCGCCACCCTGCTCGCCGATCTCGCCCGCGACGAAAGCGGGTGGGCGCTCGGGCGCTTTGCCTTCCGCGCCAGAAGCCCGCTGTTCGCAACCGCGCCCTTCACGGTGGGCGGCCGGCTGGAGGCCGGCGGCGCCACCTGCACCGTCGCCGCCATCGACGCCGAAGGCGCCCTCGCCATGACCGCCGAGGCGGAACTGGCCTGAGGCGACGAAGCGGGATTCCGGCCTCGGCCGGCGGCGGCAAGTACATTTCATGGAAATCACCTTTTCCATGGCGTGGAGGGTCGTGTACGTTCGAACCGACGGGGAAACAGGTCATGCCGCCACGGGTCAAGGAAACCGCCATCAAGATCGCCATCGCGTCGCTTATCGTCGGACTGTTGCTTGGGTTCTTCGATATCGACCCGCGCGAGCTTCTGGCCGATTTCGGTGAAACCGTTCAGCATATATTTTCGGCCGTGGCGTCGGTTGTCGAATGGGCCGTCAAATACGTCCTGCTCGGCGCCATTGTCGTGGTACCCATTTGGCTGATATTTTTCGCCATCGGCTGGCTGCGCGACCGGGGGAAAAGGACCTGAGCCATGTTCGGTCTGTTCGGCAAGAACGAAAAGGAAATCCAGGAGCTTATCGACGCCAAGCAGTACGATGAGCTGCCGACCGAGGTCATCGACGAGATCGCCAAGGACATCGTGCTGACCACCGAAACCGTTCTTTCCGGCTACCACGTGGCCGAGCGGCTCGAAATCATCACCGCCGAATGCGTCTTCGGGATGAATGTGTTCCGCGACATGTTCGCCGGCATTCGCGATATTTTCGGCGGCCGCTCGTCGTCCTCGCAGAAGGTGCTGCGGGATTCGCGCCGCGTCTGCCTGACGGAACTGCGCCGCGAGGCGCTGCTTCTCGGCGCCAACGCGGTGATCGCCGTCGATCTCAGCTACAATGAAATCTCGGGCGACGGAAAATCGATGCTGTTCCTGGTCGCCAGCGGCACGGCGTGCCGCGTCGAGCAATCCTGACAAAGGACGGAAGCCATGGAAAAGCAGGTGGAAGAGGTCGTCGTCCAACAGGTGGAAACGGTGGCCCGCTGGATCGACGCCTTGATCGAGTTCGGAATCACCTACGGCTTCCAGATCCTCGGCGCCCTGGTCTTCCTGTTCATCGGCCTCAAGGTCGCCAACTGGGCCGGGAGCAAGGTGGCCAAGATCCTCGACGCCAAGGACGTCGACCCCACCCTGGGGCGTTTTCTGGGCAACGTCATAAAGGTGGTCATGGTCATTTTCCTGATCATCATCACGCTTGGAAATTTCGGCATCTCGATCGCTCCGCTGATCGCCCTCGCCGGCGCGATGGCCTTCGGCGCGACGGTCGCCATCCAGGGGCCCCTTTCCAACTACGGCGCCGGCCTGTCGATCATCCTGGCCCGGCCGTTCGCGGTCGGCGACACCATCACGGTCAACCGCGACACCTCGGGAATGGTCAAGGACATCACCTTGTCCCATACCATCCTGGCCGGCGAGGACGGCGAAAGGATCACCATCCCCAACAAGGAGATCGTCGGCCGGGTCATCGTCAATTCGCGGAAATTCCGCGTCGTCCAGGGCAAGGTATGCATCAATGAAGGCGAGGATTGGGAGCGCGCCGTCGCCGTGCTCGGCGAAGCGCTCGGCGCCATCGGCGATTTGAAGGGCGGTCCGGCGCCCCTCGTCGGCATTCACGAATTTACCTACGGCGGCATCGTCATTGGCCTCAGGTTCTGGGTGCCCAGCGAAAAATACTTTCAGGTGCGCTATGCGGTTAACGGCATCGCCCACGCGGCTCTCAAGGAGGCCGGGATCAGGCTGCTGCCGGCCGCCGCCATGGCGGTGGCGGCGGCGTCGCTCTCGTCCGACGAGGAGGAAGAAGAAAAGATCCTCTAAGCGGGTCGGCCCGGAACCGCGAAAAGCAAATGACGGCAAAGGATGCGGCGAGTATGACGACAGAGCAGAACATCGAGGACATCATCAAGGGCCGCTACGACGCATGCGCCGAGCGGGGCGGTGGAGAGGGGGCGGTGTGCTGCGCCGGTGAGACACCCGCCGGTCCGAGCTTTGCCGCCGAGCACGGCCTCTACAGCCAGCAAGAGCTTTCGCTGGTCCCCGAAACCGCCTTCACCCTTTCGCGAGGCTGCGGCAACCCCACGGGGTTCGCTGATCTTCAATTGGGCGAGACAGTGGTGGATTTGGGATGCGGCGCGGGGATCGACGTTGTCCTCGCCGCCCACAAGGTGGGGGCTGGCGGAAAAGTGGTGGGCGTGGATTTCTCCGCTCACATGATCGAGCGCGCCAGGCAGACGGTGGCCGAGGCGGGCCTGACGGAGATGACCGGGTTCGTCGTCAGCGGCTTGGGGCGGGTGGAGCTTGCCGACGGCGTCGCCGACGTGGTGATCTCCAACTGCGTCATCAACCTGTGCCCCGACAAGGAAGCCGTCTACCGCGAAGCCTTTCGCATACTCAAACCAGGCGGGCGCCTGGCTATTTCCGACATCGTCTATGCTGGGAAGATCGATTCCGAAGTCCGAAAGCGCTTCCAATCGACGTGGGCGGGATGCGTGGGCGGGGCAATCGAAGAGGACCGCTATTTTCAAATCGTTCAAGACGCCGGCTTCGGCGCCGTCGAGTTCGTGGCACGCCACCCGCTGGAGCCGGCGGAACTGGAGGGAATGGCGTGTTGTCCGGGACCGGAATTCACCCCCGTTCCGGCCAGGGAAGATATCGCTTCGGTGGAAGGAAAGGTCATCAGCATCAAGTTCCGGGCCAGCAAGCGTCGGGTGCCATAGCGAAAGCGCATTGCGCCACGGCAGCCTTGCCGCGAGGCGAGGGGTGCGCGGTGGTAATCCCGGCAGTGCCGGCCGGAAACTACCGGCCGGAAAAAATCGAATGGAGACTAACAGGGGAGAGTGTTGCGATGAGCGGTATACATTCAGGCCAGTGTTTCTGCGGAGCCGTTCGACTGGAAGCGTCCGGAAGCCCGGAGGCGATGGGCTACTGTCATTGCGCGTCCTGCCGGTCATGGTCGGCGGCGCCGCTCAACGCCTTCACGTTGTGGAAGCCCGACGCGGTAAAGGTCACCAAGGGCGCCGAACACCTGGGCACGTACCAGAAAACCGACCTCAGCCTACGGCAGTACTGCCGGGAATGCGGCGGCCACGTGATGACCGACCACCCGCCTCTCGGCATGGTCGACGTGTACGCGGCCACCCTGCCGGGCCTGACGTTCGAGCCCGCCGTCCACGTCAACTACGCGGAGACGGTCCTGCCCATGAAGGACGGCCTTCCCAAACTGAAGGATTTCCCGGCCGAATTCGGCGGCTCCGGCGAAGCGATCGCGGAGTAATTCGGGCCAGCGCTTCAAATCCGCGACTACCCTGCGCGAGAAGCCGGTCAAGATCGGGGCCAAGGTGGTCAGGCCGTTGCGACGGAAAACCATTTCAACGGCGATGTGATTTGGGTATGGTCAGCGTGGATTTGAAGACTATCCGGGAAATGTCGGGCTAACCGCCATGCCAAGAGAACTCGCAAGGAATTGACATGGCGCGCGAGGTCCTCGTCCGTTCCGATCTGCCGCCCGTTCAGGGTCCCTCCAGTCACGGGGTCAAAGCGGGCGACTGGGCCTTCACCGCCGGCATGCTGCCGCTTGCGGCTGATGGCGCCATTGTGGGCACCTCGCCCGGAGTCGCCGATGTCGAGGCGCAATCGGCGCGTTGTGTGCAGAGCATGTCGAGCGTGCTCGAAACGCTCGACGTTTCGCTCGCCCAGGTGACCAAGGTCAAGAGTTACATGACTGACCTCCGCCATCGCGAGCGCTACCAGTCGGTTTACGCCGAGGCGATGCCCGAACCCTATCCCGCGCACGCCTGCGTCGGCGCGTTCCTGCCGGTCAGGGATGCGGTCGTTCAGCTGGAGGCGACGGCTTGCGTCGATGGTCTGCCGCAACCGGTCGAGCTGCCCTCACCACCACTCGGCAACCACCCGATAGCGCCCGGCGGCACGACCGGCGGCGACTTCTTTTTCTCCAATGCCCATCCGTCGATCGACGCCGAGGGCACCCTGGTTGCGCGTGGCGACATCCGCGGCCAGGTCGAGCAGGCGCTTGACAATCTCGGGGTTTGTCTGGCGGCCGCGGGCTTCGACTTCGCCGACGTGGTCAAGATGAACTGCACGGTACCGGCTTGGTACGGCTTCATGCGATACAACGAGATTTACGCGAAGTACTTCCGCGAGCCGTTCCCGGCCCGCGCCACGGTGCAAGGCGAGATTTCGACCGAGGCCGGGCTGCTTGAGTTCGAGGCGGTGGCCGCCAAGGGCGCGGACCGGCTCACCATCGAATCGGTCGTGACCGGTATCGGGCATCTATCGAACAAGAAGCGAGATGACACGATCTACGTGCCGGAGCTCCCCGGCGCGATGGCGCCGCATTCTCACGCGGTCCGGGTCGGCGCCGTCGCCTACGTGTGCGGCCAGATCCCGTGGGAGCCCCCGGGGATCATGATCGGCTGGAGCGAGATTCGCGCCCAGACGCGTAAGACACTCGAGAACCACGTCGTCACCATGCGCGCCCTCGGCGCCACCATGGACGACATCGTCAAGACCAATGTCACAATCACCGAGGCACAGATGATCCCGGCGTTCCTCGAAGAGTACGCGCGCTTCTTCACGGCGCCCTATCCGGCCATGACGATCGCCATCGGCGGGCTCGCCCAGGACTGCATGGTGCTCGAAATCGAAGCGGTGGCGGTCATGGGCGCCTCGCAGAACGCCGTCTACGTCACGGCATAGCACGATTGCCCTCTTTCCCCCACGAACAGGGAGACATTCCATGAGCGCCACAGATGTACCGATTCGAGCGCAAGCTCTCCTTCATTCATCCCATGGATTCCTTCGGCACCTCGATCAAGATCGAGGACGCCGACCTCTCGAGAACCGGGAGGCCGGCGCGTGACTCTTGAACGGAACTACAAGGAAATTCTTTTCGAGGCGAAGGACGACGTCGCCTGGATCACCATCAACCGGCCCGATGTGCTGAACGCATTTCGCGAGCAAACCCTGGACGAGCTCACCGCGGCGATCAGATCGACGCGCGAGGATCCGTCGCTGGTCGCCGCGGTGATCACCGGCGCCGGCGACAAAGCATTCTCGGCCGGTGGCGATTTTCACGCCATGATGAAGCTCAACCGGGCAAATGCCGTGCACTGGAACGACCGCATGCTCGGTCTCGCCATGGCCATCCGCGGCGTGCCGATCCCGGTCATCGCCATGGTCCACGGCCACTGCATGGGCGGTGGGCACGAGATTGCCCTGTGGTGCGATCTCGTGATCTCCGCCGACGACGGGCGCTTCGGCCAGACCGGCGCGCGAGTCGGCGCCTGCCCGACCGTCGGTGCGACGCAGTACATTCCGCGATTGATCGGCGATCGCCTGGCGAAAGAGATGATCTTCCTGTGTCGCACCTTCTCGGCCGAGGAAGCGGTCGAGATCGGGCTCATCAACAAGGTGGTGCCTAAAGCACGCCTTCGCGAGCAGACCGAAGCGTGGTGTCAGCAAATCAAAGGCTACTCCGGCCAAACCATCCGTGCGACCAAGAAATCTCTCAACTTCGAATCGGACCAGCTCTATGCATCGTGGCAACAGGGCATGGAATTGCTGGCCGAGATCTGGGGCTCGGAGGAATCGCTCGAGGGCATGAATGCGTTCCTTGAGAAGCGCGAACCCGACTTCCAGAAATTCCGCCGCGAGCGCAAGGAAAAGGTCGAGCGGTATCTGGAAGACTTGGCCTACGACCGCAACCGTGCACCGCCGAAGGCCTGAACCATGAACGAGACGGCATCCGAAGGTGCGCTCGCCGGTATTCGGGTGATCGATCTCACCCGCATCCTTGCCGGTCCCTTCTGCACCATGAACCTCGGCGACATGGGTGCCGAGATCATCAAGATCGAGCACCCCGGGCACGGCGATGACACCCGTGGCTGGGGCCCGCCGTTCGCGGGCGGCGAAGCGGCGTATTTTCTCGGCATCAACCGCAACAAGCGAAGCGTCACCATCAATTTAAGAGACGAGCGTGGAAAGGACCTGTTGCGCACATTGTTAAAAGACGCCGACGTGCTGATCGAGAATTTCAAGCCCGGCACGCTCGATCGCTGGGGCTTCACCGACCAATGGATGGCCGAGCACGCGCCGCGCGTGGTGCACTGTGCCATCACCGGCTATGGCGCCAAGGGGCCCAAGGGCGGCATGCCGGGCTACGACTTCCTGCTCCAGGCCGAAAGCGGACTGATGAGCATCTCCGGCGAGGCAGCCGGCGAACCGGCCAAGCTCGGCGTCGCCATCGTCGACTTTTGCACCGGCCAGTACGCCGCCATGTGCATCCTCGCCGCCTTGCACGCTCGCCAGCGCACCGGCCGCGGCCAGCGGCTCGACCTCTCTCTCTACGACACGTCGCTCTCGATGCTGATCAATGTCGCCTCGAATTACTTGATCGAAGGCACCCGGCCCGGCCGCTACGGTAACGGCCACCCCAACATCGTCCCTTACAGGGACTATGTCTGCGGCGAGGGCGAGATCGCGCTCGCGGTGGGCAACGATGCGCAGTTTGCCCGCTTCGCGCGGCTCGTCGGCCACCCCGAATGGGCCGATGATTCGCGCTTCAAGACCAACGCCGCGCGGGTCACCAACCGCGCCGAGATCGACGGCCTCATCATCGCTGCCCTGTCGGCGGACTCAGCACAGGAGTGGACCCGGGTTCTCGAAGCCGAAGGCATCCCCTGCAGCAAGGTGAACCATGTCGACGAAGTCCTCGAGAGCGAGCAGACCAGGGCCAACGACATGGTTATCGAGATGCATCACCCGACCGCCGGGGCTATCCGCATCCTCGGCATCCCCTACACGTTCTCGGACACACCGGCCGCGGCGCAGGCGCCGCCGCCCGTCCTCGGCGCCGATACGGACGCGGTGCTGACCGAGCTGGCCGGTCTCAGTGGCGACGAGATTACGGCTCTGAGAGCCGATGAGGTGATTTGAGCGTGGGCGGCATCTGGTGCCTCCCGGTGGGCTGCCGATAGAATGCGGACGGCGGCGCAAAAGGGGACGGCCCCTTTTTTTTCAAGAATGTTCTCTATTTGTTCTTGACATTTCCGGCGTTCCGTGGTCTTCATTCCTGTTTTTCCCCCAAGCAGGCCCGACAACAGGAATGACCGTCATGACCTCCCTCCGCACCGCGTCCCTTTCCCCGAGCGCCACCCCGCTTTCCCCCCGCCAGGAGGTGTTCTGCCACTCCTACGTCTACTTCCCCAACGCCTCCAACGCCGCCCGCGAGGCCGGCTACGAGGCGGCCTCGGCCCGCCAGCAGGGCCACCGGCTGCTGCGTATCCCAGCCATAGCGGCGCGCGTCGCCGCCATCCGCCGGGGCATGGCCGAGGACGGCTGCCGGGAAACCGGCGTGCTCCTCGGCAAGCTGGAGAACATCTACAACCGGGCCATCGAGGACCGCCACTACGTGGCGGCGGCGCGCACCGTGGAGATCCAGGCGCGGCTCGCCGGCCTCATGCCCTCGGTCAACGAGCGCCTGCGCGCCTCGGGAGACAACGAGCCGCCCGCCGCTGCCCCCACCATGGACGAACCGCAAGGGGGTGACAAATGATGACAAAATGTCATCATTCGAAATGGCCGGCCCTGTAGCATCAACGGCTTAGCTTGAACGGCCCGACACAACGAGAGAGTGAGCCATGTCAAACCCGCGCATTCCCTATGAGATGTCGAACCGGCGCAAGAAGCTGGCGCCGCCGGACGGCAAGCCGCTCATGGTCCACGTCGTGCTCAACGTCGAGCACTGGCGCTTCGACCAGCCCATGCCGCGCAAGATCATCCCCGGGCCGCACGGCTTCGACAGCGTCCCCGACATCCCCAACTTCTCGTGGGCCGAATACGGCATGCGCGCCGGCATGCCGCGCATCCTGGGCCTGCTCGCCGAGCGCGGGCTGCCGGCCTCCACCGCCTTGAACGCCGGCGTCATCGACGCCCACCCGGCCGCCGCCGAGGCCATGTTGGACGCCGGCTGGGAGTTCATCGGCCACGGCTTCCACCAGCGCGCCCTCGACGCCGAGGCCGACGAGGCGGCCCTGGTCACCCAGGCCCTCGACAAGGTCTCCGGCTTCACCGGCACGGCTCCGCGCGGCTGGCTCGGCCCGGGCTTGCGCGAAAGCGCCGAGACGCCCGACATCCTCAAGGCGGCGGGCATCGACTACGTGTGCGACTGGGTGGTCGACGACCTGCCGTGCTGGATGACCACCAAGCACGGCCCCCTCATTGCCATGCCCTACAACCTGGAGATCAACGACAGCGTCCTTTATGCCGTGGAGAAACACAGCTCGCCGGAAATGTACGAGCGCCTCGAGGCGACCCTCGCCACCTTTGACGGCGAATTGCCGTCCCAGCCCAGGGTCCTGGCGCTCGGCCTGCACCCGCACCTGATCGGGGTGCCGCACCGCATCGGCTATCTGGCCGCCATGCTCGATCTGCTGATGGCGCGCGACGACGTGGTCTTCATGACCGGCAGCCAGATCGCCGACTGGTTCGTCGAGGCCGACAAGGGAGGCGAATAGCCATGGAACCGCCGATCCTGCAAAGCCTGGCCGAGCGCCTGGAGCCGGGGCGCGCGGCGCTGATCATCATCGACATGCAGAAGGACTTTTGCGTCGACGGCTTCGCCACGTCCAGGGCGGGGCGCCCGCTGGCCGCCGCCCAGTCGATCATCCCGCGCCTCGAAGGGCTGCTGGCCGCGGCGCGGGCGGCGAAAGCCCTGGTCTGCCACGTCGGCTTCTGGACCCTGCCCGACCACGAGAGCGATTCGGGGCCGTGGCTGGCGCAGCGCCGGCGCGCCACCTATGCCTCCGACAGGATCGCCATCGCCGGCACGGAAGGCGCCGAGTTCATCGACGAGCTCAGCCCCGCCGACGGCGAGCTGGTCATCAGGAAACACCGCTACAGCGCCTTCAAGGGCACCGACCTCGACATGATGCTGCGCGCCCACTCCATCCAGACCGTGGTGCCCACCGGCGTCTCCACCAACGTCTGCGTGGAGAGCACGCTGCGCGACGCCTTCGAATACAACTACTATGTCTGCGTGCCCGAGGACGGCGTCGCGTCGTGGAACATGGACCTGCACGCCTCCACCCTGACCACCGTCGATGCGCGCTTCGGCCTGGTGACGACGTGCGCCGAGGTCATGGACATCTGGGGAGCCGGCACGGCGCGCCCGGCAAAACCGGCGGCGGCGGAATAGGGAAGAGGCCGTGCCGTCATACATCGTCGCCCGCGCCGACATCGGTGACGTCGAGGCGTTCCGCCTCTACCAGGACGCGGTTGTGCCCATCCTGGGGCTGTTCGGCGGCCGCTTCCTGGTGCGCCTGGGTACGCCCCAGCACCTGGAGGGGAGCGACGACCGGCGTCTCCTGGTGGTCGTCGAGTTCCCCTCCATGGAGCGCCTGCGCGCCTTCGCGGCCTCGCCCGAGTACCAGGCGGTGAAGGGGATGCGCGACGGCATCGCGGCGGTCGAGGCGATTGCCGTCGAGGGCCCCGTCGAGGGCGCGTAAGCGGTTCGTGTCCATCGTTCCCTGAAAGCCACCCCTTGAAAGCCACCCCGTGAAAGCTGTCGTCAAACCGCTCGCCGCCACCCTGGGGGCGCAGGTTGTCGTCGGCGTGTGCGCCTTGACGCCGCCGGTGCTGGCCGTGGTCGCGGCCCCCGATCTTGGAATCGCGCCGGCCGATGTCGGCGCCTTCACGACGATCTTGTTCCTGACCGCCATGTTTTCGGCCCTCGCCGCCGGCCCCGTGGTCGAGCGCTTTGGCGCCATCCGCGTGACCCAGGCGTGCCTGTTGTGCGCCGCCGCCGGCATGGCCCTGACGGCGACGGCGTCGCTGCCCTTGGCGGCGCTGGGCGGTATGGTGGTGGGCCTCGGCTACGGGCCGATGACGCCAGGCTCAACCCACATGCTGGCCCGCGTCACGACGCCCGCCTCGCGGCCCTTTGTGTTCTCCTTCAAGCAGACCAGCGTGCCCATCGGCGGCGCCCTGGCCGGGCTCCTGCTGCCCGCCCTGCACGGCGCGCTCGGCTGGCGCGGCGCGGCACTCGCCGTGGCGCTGCTCGGCGTCGCCACGGCGCTTGCCCTGCAGCCCTTGCGCGGCGCTCTCGACAGCGATCGCCGGGCGGGCCCGATCAGCCTCGCCGGCAGCCTGGCCGGGCCGCTGCTGACGGTCGTCCGGACCCCGGTGTTGCGCCAGCTCGGCCTGGTCTCGCTGTCCTTTTCCGCCGCCCAGATCTGCCTCGGCACCTATCTCGTGGTCTATCTGGTCGGCGAGGTCGGGTACGGCCTCGTCGAGGCCGGGCTGACCCTGGCCGTCGCCCAGGGCGCCGGCATCACCGGGCGCCTTGCCTGGGGAGCCATCGCCGATCGCCTGGTCACGGCACGCCGGCTGTTGGCCTGGCTCGGCTTCGCCATGGCGGCGGCGGCGGGCGTCACGGCGCTGATCACCGGCCACTGGCCGGTGGCCGCCATTACCGCCATCGCCGCCGCCTTCGGGGCGACGGCGGTGGGCTGGAACGGCATCTACCTGGCCGAGGTGGTGCGCGTCACCTCGCCGGAGCGCTCGGCGAACGCCACCGGCGGCGTCCTCTTCTTCACCTTCGCCGGCATGACGGTGGGACCGGCGGTGTTCGGCGCCATCGCCTCGGCCGGCGGCGACCTGCGCATGGCCTTCTGGGTGCTGGCCGCGATCTGCCTGCTGCCCGGTTTGGCTTTGCTGCGTCGCGCCCCGGAGACCGGGGGTTAGGCGATGTCACTCCACGTGCAGGCGGGCGCTGGGCGTTTTCCAGCCGATGCGCACCTCCTGGCCGGGGGCCGGGGGAGCGGCGTCTCCCCCCTCGGAGATGCGCCTGACGGCGACCTCGCTGCCGTCAGGCAGGCGCACCAGGTGCGAGGTGGTGAGGCCGAGGTACACTTCTTCGAGATAGGTGGCGGGGACGGTCTGGCGGGCGCCGTCTTCGGCGCCCCCCGGCGCCACCAGCTCGACGAGCTCGGAACGCACCGAGAGAGAGACCGCATCGCCCGCCGCGACGTCGGTGCCTTCGGCAACTGTGGCGTCGACGGCGACCTCGGCGTATCCAAGGTCCACCTTCACCCGCCCTCCGGGCTCGGCGGCGATCGCCGAAACGGTGCCGTGGAGCAGGTTGTTGTCACCGATGAATTCGGCGGTGAAGCGCCGGCGCGGCCGTTCGTAGACGTCGCGCGCCGTGCCCTCCTCGACGAGGCGGCCGTCGGCGATGATGGCGATGCGGTCGGCGATGGTCATCGCCTCTTCCTGGTTGTGGGTGACGTGGATGAAGGTGATGCCGACCTTCTCCTGGATGTGCTTGAGTTCCAGGCACATGTCCTTGCGAAGCTTGGCGTCGAGCGACGCCAGGGGCTCGTCGAGGAGCAGGATGTCGCTCTCCAGAACCAGCGACCGCGCCAGCTGCACGCGCTGCTGCTGGCCGCCCGAGAGCTCGTGGGGCATGCGCGCCTCGTAGCCGGCGAGGCCGACCAGCTCGAGCATCCGCGCTACCCGCCGACCGATTTCCGGCGCCGCCATCTTGCGCAGCTTGAGGCCGTAGGCGACGTTGCGCTCGACGCTCATGTGGGGGAAGAGCGCGTAGCTCTGGAACACCATGGACGTGGGGCGCCTGTTGGGGGGCTCGTCGCCGACGTCGCGGCCGTGCAGCAGGACGCGGCCCCGGCTCGGCCTGATGAAACCGCCGATCAGCCTCAAGAGCGTCGTCTTGCCGCCGCCGCTGGGCCCCAGGAGGACGAAGTACTGGCCGCTCTCGATGGAGAAGCTCACCGATGAGAGCGCCGCCACCGGCCCGTAGTTCTTGGAAAGGCCGTCCACCTCGACGGCGGTGTCGGGCTGGGCGCTCATGTGGACATCACGGGTTCGGCCTTGGCCCGCGCCTCGCGCTCCAGGCGCTCCGAGCGGACCAGGGTGTAGATGAGGATGGAGCCGATCACCGTCATGGCACCGATGCTCATGATGCCGGCCATGGCGTAGGATTCCTCGGACATGCCGACGTTCAGCATCTGCGACACCAGGACGTTGGAGAAAGTATCGAAGCCTCCTTTGAGAAGTGCCGTCCGCGTCGCCTCGTTGAAAGAAAGAATGACGACGAAGGCACAGGCGCTGAACACGCCGGCCCGGATCTGGGGAAACTCCACGTGCCAGAAGGCCTGCCACGCCGTTGCCCCGCAGCTGCGCGCCGCCTCCGTCTGCTGGGGATGGTAGCGGGACATGGTGATCAGGATGACGACGAAGGCATAAGGGAGGGTGTAGAGAATCTGGCCGACCAGTGCCGTGAAGAAGCCGAGCTCGAACCAATGGGTGAGCCATGCCCAGCCCAGCGCCTCGCCGATGAGTTCGAAGATGCCGTTCAGGTGCCTGAAAAATACCAACAGGCTGGATGCCATGATGTCGGCGGGCACGAACAACGGCGCCAGCATCAGGGTGACGATTGCCACCTTGTACCTCGTCTTCTTATAGAGCTTGGCCGAGAGCAGGCCCATGGGTACGGCGGTGGCGACCGCCGCCAGGGCGAGATAGATGGTCCATTCCAGGGACGCCACCAGCATCTTGTCGCCCAGCACCACCCGGTACCAGTCGACGGTGAACACGTAGATGCGGGCGCCGAAGCCGAATTCGTTGAACGAGATGTAGATGACGTAGAACACCGGCGCCAACAACGCACCAACGATGCCCAGCAGGTACGCCCATTTGAGCCCGTGTCCCAACTCGCTTGTGTAATCGTCTCGCATGGCCGCTCAGTTGATGGGTTCGAGGATCTTGGTGAGGTCGAACAACCGGTGGCCGATGTAGAGGAGCGCCACCAGCGTCGCGATCATGATGGTGCTGATGGCCATGGCCAGCGGAAAATCGAGGGCGACAATCGCCTGGTTGACGATAAGACCGGCGTTTACGGCGCCCGGACCGCCGAGGATGATGGGGACCAGGGCCACTCCCAGGCCGTTGACGAAGATAAAAATGCCGCCGGCGAAAATTCCGGGCGCGGCAAGCGGGACAATGATGTCGCGAAAGGTCCGCAACGTCCGCGCGCCGAGATCGTCGCAGACCTCGAACACATACGGCTGCACCGCTTCCATGGCCAGAAAGCCGGCGAACACCATGAATGGCAGGAACGACACCACGTCGCCGATGACCACCCCCAGCGGCGAGAACAGAATCGCCGTGATGGGCTCGTCGATCAGCCCGATGTCCATAAAGAGAGAGTTCAAGACACCGTAGCGACCGAGTATGGGGCGCATGGCGAAAACCCGCACCAGCTCGGAAATCATGAACGGCAGGATGAACAGAAGGATGACCCGGTGCTGTGCCGCCCTGGGCACGCGGCGCCGCACGAACACGGCGATGGGAAAGCCCAGGGCGAACGAAATGACCACCGCCCAAGCGGAATGGATCATCGAGTAGACGTAGTTCTCGGCGCGCGCCGAGGTAAAGAAATTCTCATAGGCGAAGAACGTAAACCCCGGCTCCATCCAGAACTGGGTCCGTTCGAACACGCTCCACACCACCGTCGTCGCCATGGGAAGGACGAAAAACAGGACCAAGAAGATGACGGGAACGTAGAAGGCCCATTTCTGGAGCCCGTTCTCACCCAGCCACCGACGCCATGGCGATGGGGAGGCCGGGACGTCCCGGCCTCCCCCCGCGGATTGCAATACGGTCGTTGCGATGTCTTCCGACACGACTCCTCAGGCCGCCTGCAGGCGCGCCCACCAGTCCTGATAGGCCCGCAAGTGCTTCGGGAAGACGTTCTGCCAGGCGTTGCCCTTGTTGGCCAGGCGCTCGTTCTTCCTGGTCAGGATATCGAGCACTTCCGCTTGTTTTGCGGCAGGGAAGTCTTTCGGATGAGACTTTATGTAATCGTCGACACCGACCATCTGCGCTCCGAAGCCCAGGCCAGCAAGGGTGCGGGCCCCGAACCACGGCGACAGGTAGACGTTGGCGAGCGCGTAGTAGGCGGCGTCCATGCCGCGCTCGTGTCCACCCTTGGTCAACATGACTATGTTGTTCCAGGCCTGATGGCCTTCCTTCATGGAGCCATAACGAATGTCGGCCTTGTCGCCGGTCTTTCTGTTGGCGACAATCTGGATCGGCTCCCAGCAAGACGACACCAGGACCTCGCCGCTGGTCAGGATGCCGACGCCGTTCTGGAAGCCGTCCCAGAAGGTGCGGAATTGACCCTTCTTCTTGTAGTCGATGAGGTATTGGCACACCGCCTTGACCTCGTTGGGCGTCATGTCGGACGGGTTGCCGATTTCGATCTTGCCGCTCTCTTTGAGGTAGATGGCCATGTTGGTGAGCGTCGGACCGAAGTCGTTCTGCAGCGCGGCGCGGCCCTTGAACTGGGAGTCGAACAACACCTCCCAACTGGTCGGGTGAAACCCCAGCTTCTTGTAGTCATAGGCCATGGAATCGGCGTTGGAGATCATTGGTGTGGCGTACACCTTGCCGTCGTAGCGGATGCTGTGCGCTGCCAGCCCGCCGTCGTTGTACGAGGGCAGGATGTTCTTCCAGTTCGGGATCTTGGTGGTATCGAGCGGCACGA
This sequence comes from Rhodospirillales bacterium, assembly GCA_030744625.1. GTDB lineage: Bacteria > Pseudomonadota > Alphaproteobacteria > Rhodospirillales > JASLQF01 > JASLQF01. The sequence continues at coordinate 29,275 of JASLQF010000029.1, read as the reverse complement.
TCGCCTTCTGCGAGCCGAGCGCGTTCTCCATGCCGCCGCCGTTGTCGGTCATGGCGTCGAACAGCTTGTTGCCGTCGCCCACCACCATCTTCTGGATGGCCTCGTCGGCGCGGGCGCTCTTGGTCGTGTAGGCGATGCCGATCCCGGCCTGTGACGACATGGCGCTCCAGTCCTTGGCTCCGACCTTGTGGATCCCGGCCGCCCACAGCTTCAAATCGCCGGCGGCCCTGGACAAGCCGGGTATGCCGCCAGCGGCGGCGGCGGCGGCGATTGCCGCTACCCCTTGCAGGACGTAGCGGCGATTGAATTCCCATTGCTTCATTGGAAGCCTCCCTTTCTCTTCCTGTCCATTATTGGATGGCGCCGTTTGCAGGCATCTCCTGCCCGTGCACTCATGATTGTTGGCGCCGATAATAGCGCACATGATGGTTCAGTGGAACATGTCGGTGGTGCCCTCGCGATCTCAGCTATTCGCGCCCCCGTGGATGAAATCGTAGATGCGGGTGAAGTCGGCGCCGGGCAGGGCTTTGTCGGCGGCGGTCCACAGATCGGCCATCCCGGCGCCGATGGGCATCGGCGTGCCGGCGGCGCGCGCGTTGTCGCGGTAAAGCCGCACGTCCTTGGTCATCAGGGCCATGGCGAACCCCGAATCGAAGGTGCCGCCGAGGATGCGGTTGGGGAACTTGTCGGCCGACGCGGTGTTGCGCCCCGACGAGGCGTTGATCACGTCGAGCATGGTGGCAAGCTCGAGACCCTGGGATTGGCCGAAGGTCACCGCCTCGGTGGTGGCCGCCATGGCGGTCGCCGAGAGGAAGTTGTTGAGGAGCTTCATGGTCTGCCCCTGGCCGGCCTCGCCGCCGACCCGGAAGACGTTTCCGGCCATGGCGTCGAGGGCGGCTTGGTGGTCGTCCAGGATGCCCTCCGGGCCGGCCCACATGATGGTGATGGTGCCGGCCCGCGCCCCGGCCTGGCCGCCGCTCACCGGGGCATCGACGTAGGCGACGCCGGCCTTGCCGAGGATGGCGTGGGCCTCCTTGGCGGCGTCGATGCCGATGGTCGAAAGGTCGACGACCAGGGAGGCGGCGCGCCCGGGCTCCGTCCCCGCCGCCGCCGCGATGCCTCGCGCCACCGCCACCGAGGCGGCGCCGTCGGGGAGGCTGAGGAAGACGGTACCGGCGGCGGTCGCCACCTCCGCCTCGCCGGCCGCCACCGTGGCGCCGGCCGGGGCGCGCGCCTCGGTCCCCGCCTTGTCGTGGACGACGAGGTCGATGCCGGCGGCGGCGATGTTGGCGGCCATGGGGCCGCCCATGTTGCCGAGGCCGAGGAAGCCGTATCGCTGCGAACCCATGAGACACCTCCGGTTGGCGGAGCGATACTATAGCGCCCGGGGGCTCTTCAGGTCATGGACACGAACCGGATCGGCGTTTTCAGTGCCAATTTCCGCCTCCAGGCCGAAAGCGGACCTCGGCCGTGGCAACGCCCGTGGCCCATGCGTTACGCCTTGGCTGCCCAGGCTTCCACCTCGATCAGCAGGTCGGGCGAGGCGAGCCCGTCGATAACGAGCAAGGTCGAAGCCGGCTGGGTGGCGTCTCCGATAACCTTCTTGCGGGCCGCCCGATACGGTTCAATATGGCGCGAATCGGTGAGGTACACGTTGAACTTGACGAGGTCTTTCTTACGCATTCCGCACTCCTTCAGGCATGCCAGGATGTTGCGGAACGCCTGCTCCGCCTGCTTGCGGATGCCGTCAAGAACCTGGCCCTTGGCGTTCATGCCGACTTGGCCGGCAACGACCAGCCATTCAGCGTCGCGCGGAACCTTGATGCTGTGAGTGTAGGCGCCGAGAGGTGCGTGCACGGCCTTGGGGTTGACGAGTTTATTCATGGTTGCCGTTTCCTTTGAAATGAGGCCCGCCGGTCAACAGTGGAGCCAGGCGCAGCCTGGGTTGTCCGTATCGATTTTGGATTTATAACACCCGGCCGGAGTTCCGCACATGGTTGGTAGCGGCGGGCGAGTCATGTCCTCGGGCGAGGGACGGCTCCAGGCCGTCAAGTCTCGATATCGACGCCGTCGCCGCGCGTGTCGGTGGCCTGCTGATTGGTATTGCCGCTGTCTTCGCGGTCGGCGTCGTCGATGTTTTCCTGGGAAGCGCCCTTGGCCTCCGTCGGTTCCTTGGGATTCTTCAGCGCTTCCTTGCTCTCCTCGATGTGCTGCCCGGCCGCCCGCACTGCTTCACGCATCTGCTTCAGGACAGCGGATTCCGGCTTGTAGTCCTTGATGGGAAGGTTCGGGTCTACCGCCATTTCAGTTTTCCAATTGTGCCGAGGAAGTTCTACCGCTGGTGCTGAGACAGGGTGCGCTTGGATCGTGTCGGAATGACACACGGTGGCCCTAGACGGAGATCCGCGAACTTCGAGTGTCCTGCCTAAATAATATTATTTGTAATTGCTTACCACATTGTTAATAGTGCAATCAATTATCACTTGCTTGCATTTGAGAGCCGCTTCGTCGTACTGTGGATTCGACAAACCGATATCCCGAGTAAGAAACCTTCCATATGCGGCGGCCTTACACCTCCCCTTAGGCCGCCGCTTTTTTTTGCGCGGTCAACGAGTTCATCGAGATTCAAGAGAACCCGTTGGCCAGCCAGCGCACCGCTGGGAAAACGGGAATGGCCGCCCGGCCATGAACCTGCCGCCGCCAGAATCCTATTGCACCAGAATGTGACGGTCGATGTCCCCGACGCTTTTGACCCCGGTGAGCGCCATGCTGACATCGAGTTCCTTGCGGATGACGTCGATCGCCTTGGCCACTCCCGCTTCGCCGCCCGCGCCGAGCCCGAAGATATAGGCGCGGCCGATGAAGCAGCTTCTCGCGCCGAGCGCCAACGCGCGGAGCACATCCTGGCCGGTGCGCACACCGCCGTCGAACATCACTTCGATCTCGGAGCCGACCGCCTCGGCAATTTCCGGCAGCATCGAGATGGAGGACGGCGCGCCATCGAGCTGCCGGCCACCGTGATTGGACACCACCAGGGCCGTGGCGCCGGTCTTGGCCGCAAGCTTGGCGTCCTCGACATCAAGAATTCCTTTGATGATCAACTTGCCGGGCCAGATGCTCCTGATCCACTCCACGTCCTTCCAATTCAGCGTCGCATCGAACTGATCTCCCACCCATTGGGCGAGCGATGAGACGTCCTCCATGCCCTTCACATGGCCATCGAGGTTGCCGAAGGTGCGGCGTTTGCCTGAAAGCACGCTGAACACCCAGCTCGGCTTGGTCATCATGTCGATGAGGTTCTTGACCTTGAGCGCCGGCGGCACCGAAAGGCCGTTCTTGATGTCGGCGTGGCGCTGTCCCAACACCTGCAGATCGACGGTGAGCATAAGTGCGCCGCACTTCGCGGCGGCGGCGCGTTCGATCAGAGAGCGCACGAAGCCGCGGTCCTTCATGACATAGAGCTGGAACCAAAACGGCTTGTCCACCGCCGCCGCCACGTCCTCGATCGAGCAGATCGAAACCGTGCTCATGGTGAATGGAATCCCCGCGGCGTGCGCGGCACGGCAGGCCAGGATTTCGCCGTTGCCGTGCAGCAGGCCGGTCATCCCAACCGGCCCCAATGCAAGGGGCAGCGACACTGTCTCGCCGAGCATGGTGGTGGAGGTGTCGCGCGACGAGACGTCCACCATCACGCGCTGGCGCAGCTTGATCCGTTCGAGGTCGGCGCGATTGGCGCGCAGGGTTTCCTCCGAATAGGAGCCCGCCTCAGCGTAATCGAAGAAGGAGCGCGGAACCTTGCGCCGGGCAAGCGCCCGCAGATCCTCGATGCAGGTAATGTTTCTCATCTCACCAATGGCGCTGAATTAGCCGATATTTCGCGGATGACCAGGAATTGGCGAAAACCTTAACAGTATGCCGGGGTGCGCGTAAGTCAAAAGGCGGCGTCCCGGGTGCCTGGCCGGTATCGGCGGGCTAGAGCCGTTCCTTCTTCTCGAACGAGACCATCAATGACGCCGTCGGCGACAACTGGGTGGCGAACTCCGCGAAAAGACGCTCCACCGTCGGCGCGCTGATGCCGCCAAGGTTCGACATGGCCTGCGAGAGCTCACGGATCTCATTGTCGTCCATCATCGCGAAAAGCCTGGCGGAATGCGCCTCGCCAACCGCCACCATGAAGATGGCCGCCTTCTCGGGACCGGTCAGGCCGCCATAGTCATCCTGCTCTTGTGCCACCGGTGTTCTTCCTCTGCCAAGCCCGCATCATACTACAAGACGAGGCGCAAGTCGCGGGAGGCGCCCGGCGCCGACGTTTACCGCCGAAGCGGCCCGTGAGATGATCGCCCCATGACCGCAAGTTTGAGCCAGCGCCTCGCCGCCCTCGCCGCCCGACCGGTCGATGACGCGACGCGCGCGCACGCCGCCGTCCGCGTCCTCGACTGGCTGGGCTGCGCGCTGCTCGGCGCCACCGCCGAAGCGGGGCGCGTGCTGGCCGCCCACGGCCGCACGCGGCCGGCGGGCCCAAGCCTGACCATCGGCGCCGGACGGCGCGACGCCGAGACGGCGGCCCTGGTCAACGGCGGCCTCGGCAATATCTTCGAGATGGACGACGTGCACCGCACCTCCATCGTCCACCCCGGCGACGTGGTCATCCCGGCGGCGCTGGCCGTGGCCGAGCGCGACGGCATGGGGACGGTGCCCTTCCTCGACGCCGTGGTCGGCGGCTACGAGGTCGCCGTGCGCGTCGGCCTGGCCGCCGGGCGCGGCCATTACCGCACCTGGTACCCGACGGCGACCTGCGGGGTGTTCGGCGCGGCGGCGGCGGCGGCGGCCCTCGAAGGCCTCGACGGCGAGGGCACGGCGGACGCCCTTGGCCAGGCCGGCATGCAGGCTTCGGGTTTGTGGCAGTGCCGCGTCGAGCCCACCCACTCCAAGCAACTGGCGGCGGGGCGCGCCGCGCAGTCTGGCGTCATCGCCGCCGATCTGGCCAGGCTCGGCCTGGCCGGGCCAAGGCAAATCCTCGAGGGCACGCACGGGTTCTTCGCCGCCGCCTGTCCCGACGCCCAGCCGCAGCGCGCAACCGCCGACGGGGGGGCGCCGTGGAAGATGCTGGAGACCAGCTTCAAGCCGTGGCCGGCCTGCCGCCACGCCCACCCGGTGATCGAGGCGGTGCTCGGTATACGCGACGGCCTCGATAGCGGGGCGGTGGCGGGGATCGATATATTCACCTACCTGGAAGCGGTGGAGTTCTGTGACAAGCCGGCGCCCGGGAGTGCCGACGAAGCGCGCTTCAGCCTGCAGCACTGCGCTGCCCTGACCCTCGTCAAAGGGGCGCCGGTGCTTGCCGATTTCGAAGCCGAAGCCCTGGCCGACGCGGCGGTCGCGGCGTTGCGCGGCAAGGTGACGGTCAGCGAAGACGCCCAATTCACCAAGGGCTTCCCGGAGCGTTACGGCGCCCGCCTCGAGGTGCGCCTCGGCGACGGCACGCGCCGCCAAGCCAGCGTCGCCACCGCCAAGGGCGACCCCGAGAACCCCATGAGCGGGGCCGAGATCGAAGCCAAGGGGCGCGCCAACATGGACGCCGCCGGCCTCGGCCCGGAAGAGGCCGAACGGCTGATTGCCGCCTGCCGCTCCCTGGCCGATGGCGGCCCCATCGCCGCCTTGGGAGACGTCCTCGCCGAGGCGCCAGTGCGCGCCGAGAAATAGAGCATTATCCGGCCAGTTGGAGTCGTGTCATTGCCACCCCCACCCAACCCTCCCCCATCGGGGGGGGAGGACTATCTATCTGAAAACGCGGAAAAATTCCCCCTCCCCCCTTGTGGGGGAGGGCCGGGGTGGGGGGTATTGGACTGGCGCCGCTCAGGACACCAGTTCGACGCCCTTCTTGACGGCCTTGAGGTTGGTTTCGGCGATCTCCGGCTTCTGGTAGCGGGAGATGGCCTGCTCGAAGGCGTCCATGGGGAACATGGCGGCCTCCTGCAACATGGCGGCCAGCGCGATGACGCCGTTCGAGAGCCGCCCGACCTCCTTGGCGGCTGGCGCCAGGGGCAGCCTGGTCACCCGCGCCTCGGTGTCGGGAAGCTCCAGCCCATCGTCGGCGTACAGCCTGCACGACGGGGCCAGCCGCTTGATCCAGGAGCGCGTTTTCTTGAGGCCCTCCTCGGAGATGACCAGGAAGTAATCGGGGGAATCGATGGCCGTATACTCGATGGGGTCCGGCGACAGGTTGATTTCCGATAGCGAGTGGCCGGTCATGATGGTGATCGGATAGTCGTCCTTCTGGGTGGCCTGGAGACCGGACAACATCCCGGCCCGCGCCAAAACGGTGACCGCCGACTTGACCTTCTGGCCGGCCCCACCGGCCATGACGATGCCTTTCTGGCGCTCCAGCGAGTGGGCGAAGGCGGGCTCGATGACGATGGGGGGCTTTCCTTTCGGAATTTCGGCGGCGCGCTGGCGGTAGGCGGCGCCGAACTCGGGGCGCTCCTTGTCGGCAAGCAGGCCGACCTCCTGGCCGGTGCTTTCGATGAGGTTGTAGAGCTCCTTCTTGTTGAAGTCGTTGCGCGGCAGGTAGTAGGCCGTGCACAGCTCCCAGATGTCGAGCAGGGCGAAACCGGGATGGCGGATGCCGTCGACGATGCGCTGGGCCAGGCCGTCGTCGTAGCCGATGCCGCGGAACGCCCAGGTGGCGCCGGCCCCGATGGCGGTGGCGCAGATGTCCATGGCGCCCTCGATATTGCCGAGCGGTGTCGTCAACGTGCGTCCGCCGCTCGGCGTGGTCACGGAATGCTGCCCCCCGGTCATGCCGTAGTTGAAGTTGTTGGCGACGACGAGGGTGAGATCGACGTTGCGGCGCGCCGCGTTCAACAGGTGCGCGCCGCCGATGCCGCAGCCGCCATCGCCGATGAGGACGATCACCGTCAATTCCGGGCGGCCCAGCTTGAGGCCGGTGGCGTAGGTCAGCGAGCGCCCGTGCAGCCCATGGAAGGCGTTGGTGGTGAAATAGCGGTCGGCCAGGCCGATGCAGCCGATGTCCGAGACGATGACGACGTTGGTGGGGTCTAGCTGAAGTTCGACGAGCGCCTTGTCCAGTTCCCTGAGCAGGCGTTCGTGGCCGCAACCGGGACAGAAGGGAAGCGGGCCGAGCTCGTCGGTCATGTAGGTCTGATAAGCCATATTGCTCACAGCAATCCACCCTCCGCGATGATTTCGTCGGGCGAAATCAATGTGGTGTTCATCTTGTTGACGCCGATGACCTCGGCGCCATCGGGGGCCAGGCGCTCGATCTCCAACCTGTATTGTCCCATGTTCATTTCCGGGACGACGATCCTGGCGACGCCGTCGATGGCCGATTTGATGGCCCTTTCCGGCACCGGGTAGAGGGTCTGCAGGGTGAGCGACGATACCCTCTTGCCCCTGTCCCTGGCTTCCCGCACGGCCATGGCGGCGGACCGCGACGTGACGCCGTAGCTGACGACGAGGGTCTCGGCGTCCTCCTGCGGATCGTGCCTGAAAAGAGCGATGTCGTCGGTGGCCGCCTCGATCTTGGCCGTGTAATGGTCGATCATCTCCTGGATCAGGCCGGGGTCGGCGGTGAGGTAGCCGGCCTTGTCATGGGTCGAGGTGGTGTATTGGGTGACGTGCTCGCCGCCGAAGTCCGACAGCACCGGAACCTGTTCCGGCGTCTCGAAGTGGTGCGGCTGATATTTCTCCCCGTCGGCGGGGCGCCGTCGCTCGACCAGCGGCGGCAGCTCGATGGCGTCGAGATCGACGCTCTCCTGGGTGAGGCTGATCTCCTTGTTGGACAGTACGATCACCGGCACGCGGAACTGCTCCGACAGGTTGAAGGCACGGAAGGTCAGCTCGTAGGCCTCGCCCACGGTGGCGGGGCTGAGCGCGATCATCGGCAAGCCGCCCGACGTCACCCAGCGGGTGAACTGGATGTCCCCCTCGGCGCCCTTGGTCGCCGAGCCCGTCGCCGGCCCCTGGCGCTGGACGTTGACGATGACCAACGGGGTCTCGCCCATGATGGCGAGGCCGATGTTTTCGCTGTACAGGCTGATGCCGGGCCCGCTGGTCGCGGTCATGGCCTTCCTTCCGGCCATCGAGGCGCCGATGCACAATCCCATGGAGGCGATTTCGTCCTCGGCCTGCATGGCGACGCCGCCCTCGGCGGGAAGCAGGTGGAGCATGTATTCGAGGATCGTCGAAGCGGGCGTGATCGGGTAGCCGGCGAAAAACCCGCATCCCGCCCTGATGGCGCCGCGCACGATCGCTTCGTTGCCCTCGATGAATTCCAATCCCATGGCGATTCCCTGGCGGGGCAAGAGCACCGCCTAAATTATAGCCGCAACCCGCCGTTCATTGCGACGAGATGTCAGACCTTGAACCACGTCGCCCGGCTGGCGCCCCATAGCTCGCCGCTCTCCGAGACGATGGCCGATCCGCCATAGAGCTTGCGGCCATCGGTGGCGATGGGCCACGCATAGACGATGCACGACGCGCCGGTCTTGAGCCCCTCCTTCACCCTGGCCGTGATGCGGCCGAGCAGGACCGGCACGTGGTCGCCCCGCAACAACGCCCAGGCGCTCGGGCAATCGAGCGCCGCCCACAGGTACTCCGGCCCCACGGTGCCGTCAGTAGCGGCCAGCGATTGGTGCGGCAGCCACGGCGCCGCCACGACATCGCTGCCATCAACCGGGCCCGACATGATGGCCAGCCCGCTCCCCGGGGCGCGCCCGTCTCCGCACGCGAAACAATCCGGGTAGGGGTGTTGGCCCAATCCAAAGTAGCTCCGTGCCGCGTCCTCGGCCTGGGCAAGCGTCGGTGCCTCGGGGATGTCGAGATCGAGTTCGGCATCCGTGGCCTCGGCGATGAGGGTGGCGCCGTCGTGGACGGTGACGCGGCCGTCTTCGGGGCGCTCGACGCTTAACGCCCGGTCCAGGGGGACGGGGCTGCGCAGGGTCACTTCGGCCCCACCGATACCGCCGCCGCCGATCTTCGCCGCCACCACGCCGCTGACGTAGCCGCCGTGCCCGTTGCCCGGCGGCCCGCAGAACCGCTTGTCGATACGTATGTGCTCTTCCATCGGCAACGCCCGTGGCGCGCCCGGCCTAGTCGTCGTGTTCGGGTTCGAGGACGATCTTGCCCAGAATATTTCGGGCCTCGAGTATGCGGTGGGATTCGGCGGCCTCCCTGAGCGGCAGCCTCTGGCCGATGACCGCCCTCAGCTTGCCTTCCTTGAGCAGCCTGACGATGGTCCTGAGTTCGTTCATGGTGCCGTGGTTGGAACCGATGACGGTCAGTTGCTTGTGGAAGATGTGGGCGACGTTGGCCGTACACTGCATCCCCGAGGAGGCGCCGCAGGTGACCAGCCGGCCCATGCGCGTCAGCGAGCGCAGGCTGTCCTCCCAGACATCGGCGCCGACGTGCTCGACGACCACGTCGACGCCGCGCCCGCCGGTGAGCTGGCGCACCTCGTGGCGGAAATCCTGGGTCCTGTAGTTGATCATGTGGTCGGCCCCGAGATCGCGTGCCCACTGGCACTTCTCGTCGCTGCCCGCGGTGCCGATGACGCGCAGCCCGGCGAGCTTGGCCATTTGAACCGCCCCGGCGCCGACGCCGCTGGCGGCGGCTTGGATCAGGATGTCCTCTCCGGCCCGGATGTCGGCCCGCTGCAGCATGTGCCACGCCGTCAGGAAGGCGACGTTGATGCTGGCGCATTCGCCGAAATCGAGCCCCTCGTCGAGCTGGATGAGGTTGGCTGCCCGCCCCGTGAAGTATTGGGCGTAGCCGCCCCACACCCCGGACCCGTAGTACTTGTAGTGCTGGCAGATGTTGGGCTGGCCGATCAGGCAATATTCGCATTGCCCGCAGGCGACGGTGGCATAGACCAGCACGCGGTCGCCGGGCTTGGCGTTGGTGACTTCCGAGCCCACCTCGACCACCTCGCCGGCGATGTCGCCGCCGAGGATGTGGGGGAAGTTCTTGAAGGCCGAGTATTCGCCGCTGCGACCCATGACGTCGAACCAGTTCACGGACGTTGCCCGCACCTTGATCATCGCATCGCGCGGACCCACCGGAAGCGGCTCGACGTCTTCGTATCTCAACGCCTCGGGGGGGCCGTTTTCGTGGATAAGAGCCGCTTTCATGGAATCCGTTCTCTCTATCTTGTGGGCTACAGGGTTTTATGGGCTACAGGGCGGCGATTTCCTCGGACAGGGTATCGGTGACGAACAGGTATCCGGCCTTGTGGGTGATCATGAAGTCTAGTTTCGAATTGAGGGCCACCGCCTGCGGCGTGCAGCCGCACCCCCAGAACACCGGCACCTCGCCGTCGCCGGGCCCGACATAGTCCGTCTGGAAAGTGGTTTTTTCGAGATCGACGCCGATGACCGAGGGTTCGCCGATGTGGACGGGCGCTCCGTGGGTGGCCGGGAAGCGCGACGTCACCTGAACGGCGCGTACCACCTGTTCGTGCTTGATGGGCCGCATGCTGACCACCATGGGGCCGGAGAAGCGGCCGGCCGGGGCGCACTGCACGTCCGTGGTGTAGATCGAGACGATCTTGTCCTCGTCCTGGTGGCGCAGGGGGATGTTGGCGTTGAGGAGCGCCGTCTCGAAGGAATAGCTGCACCCCAAAAGGAATCCCACCAGGTCGTCGCGCCAGTACTCGGTGATGTCGGTCGGCTGGGCGACGAGCTCGCCGTTCTCATAGACGCTGTACATGGGGAGATCGGTGCGCAGGTCGGCGTTGTCGGCCACCTGCGTGATCATCGGCGAGCCCGGATCGGTGACCTCGACGATGGGGCACGGCTTCGGGTTGCGCAGGCAGAACAGAAGAAAGTCGAAGGCCGCCTCCTTGGGGATGATGACCAGGTTGGCCTGGGCATAGCCCGTGGCCAGGCCCTCGGTGGTGCCCGTCCACTTGCCGGCGCGGGCCAGCGCCCGCAGGTCCCGGGGGTGGAGGTCGAGAAGCTCGTCCTTGCCGACGCTATTGTCCAATTTCTCGGCTGTCGCGGTGCTCATGGCTGGTCTCCTTTCCTATGCTCTTCAATGACCGGAGGCGCCCAGGTCAATTGATTACTTCCCAGCCGGACTGGTAGATATCCAACTGTTCCACGGTGTAGTCGCCCAGCGGGTGGTCGCGCTCCGGAATCTCGACGTGTTTGGCCTCTCCGCACAACGCCGTCGAGAAATACCGCTGGCCGGTATCGTTGGTCATGCACACGATATAGCCGATGTCGGGGTGCTTGCGGGCCAGCTTCAAGGCCGCCGCCACGTTACTGCCCGACGATATGCCGCAGAATATCCCCTCCTCGCGGGCCATGCGCTTGGCCATCTCCACCGCCTCGTCGGTGTGGGTGGTGATGACGCCGGTCATGTGCTGCAGGTGGAGGTTCCTGGGAACCAGGCCGTCGCCGATGCCCTCGATGCCGTGGGAGCCCCAGCCGCGCTCGGACAGGAGCGGACATTCCTCGGGCTCGACCGCCCACATCTGCACGTCCGGGTTCTGTTCCTGGAGGTACTTGGCGATGCCGGTGATGCCGCCACCGCTGCCCGAGGTGGCGACGATGGCCTCGACCCGGCCCTCGGTCTGTTCCCAGATTTCCGGGCCCGTGGTGAGGAAGTGGGACTGCACGTTGTCATCGTTGTCGAACTGGTTGGGTACCCAGTATTGGTCCGGGTCCTGGTCCCTGATCTCGAAGGCCTTCTCCAAGGCCAGGTCGACGTCGCTTTCGCCGCCCGGCGTGAACACCAGCTCGGCGCCGTAGGCCTCCATGAGCTTCTTGCGTTCGTCGCTCATGCCGACCGGCATGGTGATGATGCAGCGGTAGCCCTTGAGCGCCGCTACCCAGGCGCAGGCCGTCCCGGCGTTGCCGGTGGAACACTCCAGGATGGTCATGCCGGCCTTCAGGTCGCCGCGCGCCTCGGCCTCGGTGATCATGTTGTAATAGGCGCGGTCCTTGAGGCTGCCGGTGGGCCCGTACCATTCGAGCTTGCAATAGATTTCGGCGCCGACGTCTTTGGCGATTCGGTTGAGGCGCACCATCGGCGTGTTGCCGATGACGTCGAACATGGACTGGCAGGCGCGCTGGTTCGATTCCCAGGACCGTCTCTCTATCATGCGCTTGGTCTCCTCACTTTAAAGTGCTTTCAGGCGGCCAGCTTGGCGGCGATGTCCTCGATGTCGGGCTCGACCATGATGGGCGCGCCCTGGGCCGCCTTGAGGGCCGAATCGATGTCCTTGAGGCCGTGTCCGGTAACCAGGGCGACCACCCGCTCAGCCCCATCCAGATCCCCCGCCTCCTTCATCTTAATGACCCCGGCGATGGCGGTCACCCCCGCCGGCTCGGCGAACACGCCGGTGGCGCGCGCCACCCTTCGCTGGGCGGCGAGAATTTCCTCGTCCGTGACCGCCATGAAGCCGCCGCCGGTGTGGCGCGCCGCGCGCAGGGCCTTGATCTGGTCGCGCGGATATCCGACGCAGATGCTGTCGGCGAGCGTCTCGGCCTGTTGCGGCTTGATTTCCGGCCAGCCCTTTTCGAAAGCCTCGACCAACGGTGCCGCGCCCGCCGCCTGGACGCCGATGAGCTGGGGGACGCGGTCGATCAGCCCGAGGCGGTGGAAGTCGACAAACCCCTTGTGCAAGCCGCCGAAGATGCAGCCGTCGCCGACCGAGCAAAAGACCTTGTCCGGCACCTCCCACTCGAGTTGCTCGCAGATCTCCAGGGCGGCGGTCTTCTTGCCCTCGCCGAGGAAAGGATTGACCGCCGTGTTGCGGCTGTACCAGCCCCATCTTTGACTGGCCTCCCAGGCCAGGCCGAAGCACTGGTCGTAGCTTCCCCTGACCATGATCACCGTGGCCCCATAGACCAGCAACTGGGCGACCTTGGCCTTGGGCGCCCGTTCGGGCACGAAGATGTAGGGCTTGAGGCCCAAGTAGGCGGAGACGCAGGCCATCGACGTCGCGGCGTTCCCGGTCGACGCCCCGGCCACCGCGTCCTTGCCCAGCTCCTTGGCGCGCACGGCGGCCATGACGCTGGCCCGGTCCTTGAGCGACGCCGATGGATTGCCGGTGTCGTCCTTCAACCACAGGCACTTCAGGCCGAGCTCGCGCTCCAGCCGGTCGGCCCGGTATAGGGGCGTCCAGCCGATGCGCAAGGGGGGGCACAGCTCGCGCCTGGAAAGGGGCAGGATCTCCCAGTAGCGCCATTGCGAGGCCTCGGTGCTGTCGGCCAGGTGGCGCCTGGTGAGGCGGGGACGGATGGCCTCGTAGTCGTAGATGACGTCGAGGGTGCCGCGATCGAGGCCGCAGTCCGGGCAGACGTAATCGACGTCGTCAACGCCGTACGTCTTGGAGCAGGTGACACAGGCCAGGTGGTCGATCTTTTTCATTTTCCAAGCGCGCTCGATTGTGCAATTCCCGAACCGCGGGGCGACGCCGTAAATAATTATTCTCTTACTTATGGGGGCGAGTCAACCGCTTCGTTGCGGAGCGACGGGGGCTGGGGGTTGCGGAAAGGGCATAATCCCCTTGCCGCTGGACTTATTGCGACGGCAACCGAGTTCCATTCAACCCAGGAAAATAGTTGATGCAAATCAAGGTAGCCGAGTCTCCGCGTCCCTAGGGTGCTCACTCCCGGCAGAGCACGAGCGCCGGCAATGTGTGGGCTGGCCTGCGGGAGGTGGGGCCGGGCCTGTTGGGTTGCGTGGAAGGCTTCTCATGCCCGAACAAGGGGTCGAGCGCAGGCTCGCGGCGATCCTCGCCGCCGACGTAGCTGGCTACACCCGCTTGATGGAGGCGGACGAGCAGGCGACCCTGGAAGCCTGGTGGTCGGCGCGCAAAGAGGTCATCGACCCGCGGATTGCCGAGCACGGCGGGCGCATCGTCAAACACACGGGCGACGGTTTCCTGGCCGAGTTCTCGACCGTGCTGGACGCGGTCGCGTGCGCGGTCACCATCCAGACCGAGCTTGGAAAGCGCAACGCCGGGGTTCCCACCGAGCGGCGCATGGACTTCCGGATGGGCGTGAACCTGGGCGATATCACCGTCGACGAAGAGGACATCTATGGCGACGGGGTGAACATTGCGGCTCGGCTGGAGGCCCTTGCCGAGCCCGGCGGCATCTGCATCTCGGGTGCCGTCCACGACCAGGTCCACAAGCGCGTCGGCCTGGCCATCGAGGACATGGGCGCGCAAACGGTCAAGCACCTGTCGACGCCTGTCCGCGTCTACCGGGTGCTGCTGGGGAAAAGGGCGGAGACCGCGCCGGCGCTCGAAGCCCCGTCTTCGTCCCGGCGGTGGGCGGCCGTGGTAGGCGTGTTGGTGCTGCTGGCGGGGGCCGGCGGCGTTGCCTGGTGGCAGTTCACGCGCCCGGACGTCGAGCCGGCGTCCATCGAGAGCATGGCCTTCCCGCTGCCGGATAAGCCCTCCATCGCCGTCTTGCCCTTCGACAACCTGAGCCGGGACGCGAATCAGGACCATCTTGGCGACGGCATCACCGAGAACATCATCATGGCCCTGTCACAGGCCTCCAACCTGTTCGTCATCGCCCGCAACTCGTCCTTCACTTACAAAGGCAAGCCGGTGAAGGTGCAAAAGGTGGCCGCCGACCTCGGCGTCCGCTTCGTGCTCGAGGGCAGTATCCAGAAGTCAGGCGACAAGGTGCGAATCCACGCCCAACTCATCGACGCCCTGAGCGGCAACCACCTGTGGGGCGAACGGTACGACCGCAAGATGACCGACCTGTTCGACCTGCAGGATGAAATCACGGAGCACATCGTCACCGCCCTGCAAATCAAGCTCACCGACGGCGAGCAGATGCGCGTCCACCGCAAGCACACACGCAACCTGGAGGCCTGGAACCTACTTGCCCGGGGAATCGAGCATTTTTACCGCCGCGACAAAACGGGCAACGCGCGGGCCCGCCAATTATTCAACGAGGCCATCAAGGCCGACCGCGGTTACGCCCTGGCCTGGGCCCTGCTCGCCTGGACCCACTGGTTCGACGCCCAGTACGGATGGAGCGATCATCCGGCTCTGTCGTTCGAGCGCGCCGCGTTCCTGGCCGAAAAGGCGCGCGCCGTGGACGACGAACTGCCCGATGTCCACGCGCTGCGGGGTGCCATCCACCTTTACCAGAGACGACACGAAGCCGCCGTGGCGTCCGGCGAGAAGGCCGTCGCCCTCAGTCCCAACCATGCCACCATCACGGCGCTTCTCGCCTTGTTTCTCCACAACGCGGGCCGACCGAAAGAAGGCATCCGCAAAATGAAGAGGGCGATGCGCCTGAGCCCCTATTATCCGGCTTGGTTTCTCGAGGAACTGGGCTTCGCCTACCTCGATGCCGAACAGCCCGGGGAGGCGCTTGCCGCCTTCGCGAAATTCCTGGAACGCGAGCCGTCGGGTAAGCATGCCGCGCATGCCCACCTCGGCCGGGCGCGCGCCTACCACACCCTCGGGCAAGACGACGCGGCACGGGCCGCGGTGACCGAGGCCGTCGACGCCGACTCCACGATTACGGTGACGCATATGAGACGTAGCAGCCTCAATAGGAACAAAGAGGCGAGCGAGAGCGGTCTGGCCGTCCTGCGTCGCCTGGGCCTGCCGGACTAAGCGCCAGGTCATTCTCATGACCGGTCGCGACCCCGGGCAGCCATTTATCCGCAACCCGGCTGCTACAACGTACTATAATATATGCACGGTCCAGGAAGCTTCTCGGTCATGGCGGCGTGAGGAACATCATGGATATTCAGACGCTAATAACATTCTTTAAGTGGTGTACAATCATAAATGGAGTCCTGTTGGTCCTCTCGGCCACAATATTCATTTTGGCCCCGGATTTTGTGTACCAAACGCATAGCAAATTGTTTCCCATTCCCCGAGAAACCTTCGACGTGATCATTTATTCATTCCTCGGGTTGTACAAAATCATCTTTCTGGTCTTCAACGTCGTTCCCTACGTGGCTCTGCTGATCGCCGGAAAATAAAGAGCATCCAGTTAAGGCGTCATTCATGAGCACGTGACCTAGGCGGCGAGGTAGTCGAGGACCACCTCCTTGACGTGATCGCGGCGCAGGCGCAGCCAGTCGGCGTCGGCGAGGTCGTCCTGCAGCATCCACGACAACGTGTGGCGGTTGGACAGGTGCACCCAACAGAGCGAGAATATGGTGAGCCAGAGCTGGGCCGGGTCGACGCCCGGCCTGAACACCCCGGTCTTGGCGGCGCGCGCCAGCAGATGCCTGAGCGATTCCTGGAGCGGTCGCGTCAGCGCGGCGATCAGTTCCGAGCGCTTGATGTACTTGGCACGCAGCAGGTTCTCGCCCATCACCAGATTGATCAGATCCGGGTTGTCGACGAAGTGCTCGAAGGTGAAATCGATGAGGCGGCGCATGCCTTCCTCGGGCTCCAGGTGCTGGAGGTCCAGTTCCTGTTCCTGGGTACGCACCCGCGCGTACATGTGCTCAAGGACGGCGACGTAGAGTTTCTCCTTGTTGACGAAGTAGTGGTACAGCATGCGCATGTTGGCGTTGGCCCGCTTGGCGATCTTCTCGACGCGGGCGCCCTTGAACCCGTGCAGACTGAACTCCTTGATGGCGGCCTTGAGGATTCTTTCCTTGGTCTTGGCCGGGTTGCGCGCCTTGAAGGACAGTTCGCGCCGCGGCTTCTTGCCGTGGCGCGGCCTGTTGGTGTCCCGAGGGGCGTTTCCTGCCATTTTCCACCATCACTCCCTGCGCCGGCATTCCAAGCGCCGGCATTCCATGGGCCGGGCAAACGGGCGCTCCAAGAATAATACCTATTGACACGCAATGAAATAAGAGAATGCTTACTTAAGGGTTCGATCGACGCGCCGCAGGCTCGAGACCCAAGCGCGGGAGGACTGCCAGGTGACGAAAATAGACGACCTCATCTCGTTCGAGATGTTCAAGAACGCGATTTTCTCGATCGCCGACGAGATGGCGGTGACCATCTGCCGCACCACCTATTCCGGAATCCTGCGCGACAACATGGACTTCGCCACCGCCATCGCCAACGCCGAGGGCCGGCTGGTGGCGCAGGGATTGACCCTGCCGTTTCACCTGGGCTCCATGCACACCGCCATCGCCGCCGTCATGGCGCGCTATGGGGACGACATCGGCGCCGGCGACGTGTTCATCCTAAACGACCCCTTCGCGGGCGGCATGCATCTGCCCGACATTTTCATCATCAAGCCGGTATTCGCCGACGGGCAGCGCATCGCCTTCGTCTTGACCACGGCCCACCACGGGGACGTCGGCGGTCGCGTGCCCGGCTCCAACGCCGCCGATTCGACCGAGATCTACCAGGAAGGGCTGCGCCTGCCGCCCCTCAAGCTGATCGAAGGCGGGGCCCGCAACGAGACCCTGTGGACCGTCATCGAGACCAACGTGCGCCTGCCGGTGCGGCTGTTCGGCGACCTGCGCGCCCAGTTGGCGGCGTGCGAGGTCGCCGAGAAGCAGTTCCTGGAGCAGGTGGCGCGCTACGGCACCGATACCGTCAAGGTCTACATGGCCGAGGTCATGGACTACGCCGAGCGCCTGGCCCGCGCCGCGGTCAGCGAACTCCCCGACGGCGAGTTCAGCTTCGAGGACTGGATCGACGACGACGGCGTCGAGTTCGGCAAGCCCATTCGCCTGTTCGTGACCGTGCGCAAGGAAGGCGACAGGATGTCCTTCGACTGGACGGGCAGCGCCAAGCAGGTCAAGGGCGCCATCAACAGCACGCTTTCGGTGACCCAGGCGGCGTCCTATACGGCGCTGCGCTCGATCCTGCCCGGCACTATCCCCAACAACGACGGCGTCTTTCGGGTGATCGACGTCACGGCGCCGCCCGGCACCATCACCAACGTCGTCCTGCCCGGCGCCTGCGCGGCGCGGGCGCTGACCGGGTTCCGCATGCTCGACTGCGCCTTCGGCGCCCTGGCCAGGATGTCGCCCGAGCTCGTCGGCGCGGCCGGCGACGGTGGCAACGTCGGCGTCTCCATCGGCGGCTACGACAAAGACCGCAAACCGTTCATCTATGTCGACTTCGCCTGCGGCACGTGGGGCGGCCGTCCGTGGGCCGACGGCCTCGAGGGCAATACCAACCTGTTCATCAACATGGCCTCGCAGTCCATCGAGGTGACCGAATCCGAACACCCCATCGAGATTCTCGCCTACGAGCTGGCCGGGGACCGCTGCGGCGCCGGCAAGTACCGCGGCGGGGCGCCGTTCTACCGGGACTACCGCCTGGGCGAGAAGGATGCTGTCCTGCAGGTACGCGCCGACCGCCAGGTCGTCCGTCCCTATGGCCTCTATGGCGGCAAGCCCGGCAAGCCCGGCTCCAGCCACTTCAACCCGGAGACCGAGGACCGCAAGCTTCCCTCCAAAGTGACCATGGATTTCCACGAGGGCGAAGTGATGCGCTACGTGATTGCCGGCGGCGGCGGATGGGGAGATGCGCTGGAGCGCGACGCCGATCTGGTGCTCAACGATGCCCGCAACGAGATCATAAGCGTCGAGGCGGCGCGCCTTGATTACGGCGTGGTGATCGACGCCGGGACGTGGGCCGTCGACGGGGCGGCGACGGACAAGCTGCGCGACGACATGCGCACCGCCCGAGGGGGCGCCGAGGCGCCCTTCGTAAGCCGCGAGGATTAGTGCGCCATGACGGACTATCGCATCGGCGTCGATATCGGCGGCACCTTCACCGACATCGTCTTTCTCGACGACGGCGGCCGGGTGCTCACCAAGAAGATATCGTCGAGCGTCGACAACTACGCCCAAGCCATCGTCGACGGTGTGACCGAGGTCTTCGCCGACACCGGCATGGGCGGCGAACAGATCCTCGAGGTGCTGCACGGCACCACCGTCGCGTCGAACGCCATCCTCGAGCTCAAGGGCGCGCGCGTCGGGCTCATCGCGTCGAAGGGTTTTCGCGACATCCTGGAGATCCGCAACCTGCGCATGCCGAAGCTCTACGACCTGAGATGGCAAAAGCCGGCGCCGCTGATCGAGCGCTACCTGCGCCTCGTCGTCGACGAGCGCATCGACGCCGGGGGCAACGTGCAAAGGCCCCTGGAGCGCCACGACGCCGAACGCGCCGTCGACAGGCTGACCGCCGAGGGCGTCGAGGCCATCGCCGTCTGCCTCATCAACTCCTACGCCAACCCGGCGCACGAACGGCTCATCGCAGAAGTCATCGCCGAGCGCGCCCCCGATCTGCCGTTCTGCATCAGCTACGACGTGCTGCCCGAGATCAAGGAGTACGAGCGCACGTCGACGACGGTCGTCAACACCTACGTCATGCCGGTCGTCTCCAAGTACCTGAAGACCCTGCGCGCCGGACTCGACGACCGCAAGATCGAAGCACCGCTGCTGCTCATGCAATCGAACGGCGGCCTCACCACCGGCGAGGAGGCGGGGCAGAAGCCCGTCAACATCGTCGAATCGGGGCCCGCCGCCGGTGTCGTCGGCGCCCACGCCGTGGCCACCCGCAGCGGCTATCGCGACGTCATCAGCTTCGACATGGGGGGCACCACGGCCAAGGCGTCGCTCATCGAGAACGGCGCCTTCACGCGCACGTCTGAACATTCCGTCGGCGGCGGCATCATGATCGGCTCGCGCCTGCTGACCGGCGGCGGCTACCTGCTCAAGGTGCCGGCCATCGACCTGGCCGAGGTCGGCGCCGGCGGCGGCTCCATCGTGTGGATCGATTCCGGCGGCTCCATGCAGATCGGCCCGGAAAGCGCCGGCGCCTATCCGGGGCCGCTGTGCTACGACCTGGGCGGCACCGAGCCGACGGTGACCGACGCCAGCATCATCCTGGGCTACCTCAACCCCGAGTACCTGGTGGGCGGAGAGCTCTCCCTCAACGCCGGGAGGAGCCGCCAGGTGTTCGCCGACAAGATCGCCCAGCCGCTTGGCCTCGATCTTGAGTACGCCGCCTACGGGGCCCGCCAGATCGCCATCGCCAACATGATCCGCGCCATCAAGGCGATCTCGTCGGAGCGTGGGCGCGACCCGCGCGGCAACACGCTTTTCGCCTTCGGCGGCAACGGCGCGCTGTTCGCCGCCGGCATGGCGCACGAGCTCGGCATGAAGCGCATCGTGGTGCCCCCCTCGGCCGGCCTGTTCTCGGCCTTCGGCCTGCTTTACGCCGACGTCGAACACCACTATTCGCGTACCATCCAGCGCCTGCTCGGCGCCGCCGACCCGGCCCGCCTCAACGAGGTGTGGGACGAACTCGAGGAGACGGCGCGCCGACAACTGGCGGCCGACGGCTTCCCGCCCGAACGCATGCAATTCCGGCGCGCCGCCGACATGCACTACAAGGGCCAGATATACGAGCTCACGGTGGCGGTGCCGGGCGGCGTCCTCGACCAGGCCTCGCTGGCCGCCCTCGAGGAAGCCTTCGGCGAGGAGCACGAGCACACCTACGGCCACCGCGCCGGCGCCGACGAGCCGGTCGAGCTGGTCAACGCCCAGGTCGTCGGACAGGGCATCCCGGAGCAAGCACGCATGCCGGAACGTCTCGCCCTCGAACGGTCTCGCGGCGCCGCGCCACCGCCCGCCCGCGACGCCTATTTCGGCCCCGAGAAGGGGTGGCTGGAGACCCCGGTGGTGGCGCGCCCCGACCTCGAGACACAGCACCACGGCCCGTGCATCGTCGAGGAATACGACACCACCTGCCTGGTGCCGCCGGGCGCCACGGCGTCCCTCGACGGGCGCGGCAACATCATCGTCGAGCTTGGGTAGGGCGGGGACGTCCCCTTCGGACGCAGCACACTCCCGAGTGCCGCCAGGGTGCGATCGTTTCAATCCAGGTCGACAAGACCCTAACGGCCCTTGAACCGGGGTTCCCGTTTTTCCATGAAGGCGCGGCGTCCTTCCGCGAAATCCTCGCTGGCAAACGCCTCGTCGACCAGGGCGCGGCATTTGTCGAGGTCGGGGGCATCGGGGTTCTTCAGGACCTCGTTGATGATGACCTTCATGGCTTTCACGGTGAGCGGCGCGTTGGCGGCCACGGTCTTGGCGTAACCGACCACGAAGTCCTCGAGTTCGTCCCCGGCGAGGACCTTTTGCACGAGGCCGATGTCGAGGGCCTCTTGGGCATCGAGTTGGCGGCCCGAAAAGGTAATGTCCCGCGCCGCGCCCGGCCCGACCGTGGCGACCAGGCGGTTCAATCCCTCGAACGGATAACCGAGACCGAGTTTCGCCGCCGGCAGGCCGAACCTGGATTTTTCCGAGCAGAACCGGAGATCGCAGCAAACGGCGAGCGCCAGGCCGCCGCCGATGCAGTAGCCGTCGACCATGGCGATGGTCGGCTTGGGCAATGCCTGGACGTTGTCGTAGGCGCGCCGGACACGGTCGTTGTAGTGGCGCACGGAGTCTTCGCCGCTGCGTTCCTTTTCGAACTTCGAAATGTCGGCGCCGGAAACGAAAGCCTTGCCCCCGGCACCGGCGAGGACGACGACCCGGACCGCGTCGTCGTCGGCGAAGTCCCGGAGTATTTCGTCCGCCGCGTCCCACATCTCGAGCGAAACCGCGTTGTGGCGTTCGGGGTTGTTGAAGATCATGCGGCCAATGCCATGGGCCTTTTCGGCCAGCAATTTGTCGCTGTTCATCGGCGGGCTCCTGGAGTTGCGTTAGATGATGCGGCGCGCCCTGAGGTCCTTGATTTCGTCGTCCGAGATGCCGAGCGCGGCGAGGATTTCGTCGGTCTGCTGGCCCCGTTCGGGAGGCGCCACGGCGAGGCGGCTCGGCGTGCGGCTGAGGGCAAAAGGCTGGGCCATCATCCGGGTTTCGCCGAAACATGAGGTGTCGATGGCCTCGGCTACGCCTAGGTGTTGCACCTGCGGGTCGGCGAACAATCCCTCCATGTCGTAGATCGGCCCCGACGGAACACCGGCGTCGGCGAAGATGGAAAGCCATTCGGCGCTGGACTTCCGCTTCGTCCGCTCACTGATCAAGGCGTGCAGTTCAACGCGGTTTTGGGAGCGCTTGTCGTTGGCTTCGAAGCGCCGATCGGACACCCATTCAACGGTATTCAGAGCCTCGCACAACCGCCTCCAAATGACTTCGCCGGCGGCGCCGATATTGATGTGACCGTCGCTGGTCGGAAATACGCTGGTCGGAAACGATGTCGGGTGGTCGTTGCCGGCCTGCCCCGGGACGACGCCTTCCATCAGGTAACGGGCGGCCTGGAAATCGAGCATGAAGGCCTGCGCCTGCAGCAACGAGGTCTGTATCCACTGGCCCTTGCCGGAACCGGCGCGCTCGATCAGGGCCACCAGAATCCCCATGGCGCAGAACAATCCGGCGGTCAGATCGGCGACCGGTATGCCGACGCGCATGGGCCCGCGCCCCGCCTCCCCGGTGATCGACATCAGCCCGCCCATGCCCTGGGCAATCTGATCGAAGCCGGGGCGCCTGGCGTACGGCCCGTCCTGGCCGAAACCGGAAATGCTGCCGAGCACGATGGCCGGATTGACGGCCGAGAGCTGTTCGTATTCGACGCCCAGGCGAGCCTTCACGTCGGGGCGGAAATTCTCGACGACGACGTCCGCCGTCTCCACCAGGCGCATCATGATGGCGCGGCCGTCGGCTTCCTTCAGGTTCAAGGTGAGGGAGCGCTTGTTGCGTTGCAGATTCTGGAAATCCGCCGTGTGGCGCCGGGCGCCGAGGGCGCCGTCGGGCTCGATCGCCTCGGGCGGCTCGATCCTGATGGCGTCGGCGCCCCAGTCGGCCAACTGGCGCACGCACGTCGGCCCCGACCGCACCCGGGTGAGGTCGAGAACCGTGATGCCCTTCAAGGCGTCGGACGCCGGAACGTATGTCATGGTCGCGGCCTCGTCATCTCATGGCGGTTAAGAACCAATATATCAGACACGTCGCGGCAAGGACGTGAATGAATGCAAATGCGAGGCCGCCCCCCCCAAGGGTCTGCAATATGGCCGTGGACAAACCTATGGTTTATGAATACACACCCTGGTCCCGTGGCGGTGCGCGCCGCGAACGGCTAAACCGCAAAGGTAACGACAAGATGACGGCTTCTTCGAATGTAATGGGCGGCACATCCTACCTGGATTTGCGCGAACGCATGCAGGCCCGCGACCGTGGGCTGCGCGAAAAGGTGATGAGCCTCACCGACGCCATAAGCCTCGTCAACGACGGCGACCACATGGCGATCGGCGGCAACACCTTCTCGCGCACCCCGTTCGCGGCGGTGTGGGAGGTGGTGCGGCAAAAGAAAAAGAACCTGACCGTTTCGCGCAACATCACTTCGTCCGAGGGCGACATGCTCCTTGCCGGCGGCTGTACCGAGCATTACATCACGAGCTGGTTCAGCCAGGGCATCGTGTGGGGTGTCTCCAAGGTGATGCGCCACTTCATGGAGTCGGGCGCCGTGCGCTACGACGAGTGGAGCCACATGAGCATCGGCATGATGTACCGGGCCGGGGCCCTCGGCCTGCCCTTCATGCCGACCCGCGTGATGATGGGCTCGGACATGGCGCGCCTGGTGGCCGACGACATCAAGGAGATGGACTGTCCCTACACCGGCGAAAAGCTGGCCCTGCTGCCGGCGCTCAACCCGGATGTGGCGCTCATCCACGTCCATCGCGCCGACGCTTACGGCAACGCCCAGTACGACGGCCTGCCGTTCATGGAGGCCGACCTGGCCCTGGCCGCCGACAAGGTGATCCTGACCTGTGAGCAGATCATCTCCAACGACCAGATCCGGCGCGCCCCGGACCAGACCAAGATACCTTTTTTCGCCGTGGAAGCCGTGGTCGAGGTGCCCTACGGCTGCATGCCGCACGAGTGCTCGGGCCTCTACGAGCCCTATTACTCGCACATGGACTATTACGCCAAGCTGACCCGCGAGAAAGGCATCGAGGGCGCCAACGAGTACCTCCAGGAATACGTTTACGGTCCCGAGGACTGGAACGATTTCCTGAACCGCCTGGGTTTCTCCGGTATCATCGAGGCGACGAAAGCGGGAAGGAGGCTGTACAGTGACTGATACGGTGACCAAGTCGAAATGCTCGACGGCCGAGCTGCTCTCGGTCATGAGCTCGCGCATCCTCGAGGACGGCACCCTCCTGTTCGCCGGCGTCGGCATCCCGTTGCTGGCGGCGACCCTGGCGCAGCGCATGCACGCGCCGCACCTGACCATCCTGTTCGAGGGCGGTGTCGTCGGACCCTATATCGAATCCGGCAAGCTGCCGCCGTCGACCAACGAGGCGCGCACCTCGCGCATGGCCAACATGGTGCCCTCGCCGACCGACGTGCTGGCCCTCTTGCAGCGCGGCTACGTGGACTACGGCTTCATGGGCGGCGCCCAGGTCGACCAGTACGGCAACCTCAACAGCTCGTTCATCGGCGACCCGGCCGATCCTAAGATCAGGCTGCCGGGTAGCGGTGGCGGCAACGATATCGCCAGCCTGGCGCGGATGATCGTCGCCATGCCGCACGAGAAGAAGCGTTTCGTCGAAAAAGTCGATTTCGTGACCAGCCCGGGCTACCTGGACGGCGGCACCACCCGGCGCGATTCGGGCCTCATCACCGGCTCCATGCACAAGGTCATCACCGACCTCTGCATCATGGGCTTCGACGAGGAGACGAAGCGCATGAAGCTGGAAGCCCTGCACGTAGGCGTGGAAGTCGCCGACGTGATCGAGAACACCGGCTTCGAGCCCATCCTTCCCGACAAGATCGGGGTCACCGAGCCCCCCACCACCGAAGAGCTGCGCATCCTTAACGAAATCGACCCCGACGGTATGTATCTGACCTAGCATCGGCGGCCGAGCCCTTACGGAGTCACCAGACATGAAGGCCGAGGATCAGGTTCGCGCGGCGCTCGGCGCCGGACGCCACACCCTCACCGAGCCCGAGGCCAAGGCCCTTTTCAAGTCCCTGGGCATCCCCGTGCCCGACGGCGGCGTGGCGAACTCGGCGGAGGACGCGGCCGACCTGGCACGCGAAATCGGCCCCCCGGTGGTGGCCAAGGTGGTGTCCCCCGATATCACCCACAAGACCGAGGCCGGCGGCGTCGTCTGCCCGGTGGCCACGGCGGAGGACGCGGCGGAGGCCTATGAGGCCATCGTCGGGCGGGTCCGCTCCAACTGTCCCGAGGCGAGCATCGAGGGCGTGCTGATCGAGGCCTTCCGGCCCGGCGGCGTCGAGTGCGTCGTCGGCGTCAGGCGCGACGAGGCGTTCGGGCCGGTCGTCATGTTCGGCCTCGGCGGCGTCTTCGTCGAGGTGCTGGGCGAGGTCGCCTTCCGCCTGGCGCCGCTCACCGATGGCGACGTCGAGTCGATGCTGGGCGAAACCCGCGGAAGCCGCTGCCTGGACGGTTTTCGCGGCCAGCCCGCCGTCGACAGGGCGGCGCTCGCCGCCGTCATCAAGGCGTGCGCCGGGATAGCGACGGCGCCGGGCGTCGGCAAACTCATCGGCACCCTGGAAATCAACCCCCTGACGGCCAGCGAAAACGGCGTCGTCGCCCTCGATGGCCTGGTCACCCTGCGCCCCTGAACGCGGTACATCCATGAGAGACATCACCCCCCTGGTGGCGCCCCGCTCCATCGCCGTGATCGGCGCCTCCACCGACCCCGCCAAGTCAGGCGGCATCCTCTTCAAGAACCTGTTAGACGGCGGATTCGCGGGACCTCTCTACCCGGTCAATCCACGCGCCGAGACGGTCATGGACATCAAGGCGTATCCCACCATCGCCGAGGTGCCCGACGCCGTCGATCTCGTCTTCATCGTGGTGCCGCGCCAACACGTCAAGGAAGCACTGTCCCAGTGCGCGGCGAGTGGCGCAAAGGCGGTTTGCATCATTACCGCCGGCTTCTCCGAGATCGGCGACGGCGGCGAGGAGGAGCTGAGGAAAATAGCCCGCGACGGCAACATTCTGGTCGCCGGCCCCAACACGGTCGGCATGGTGAACGCCGAAATCGGCATGATGGGAAGCTTCGTGTCCTTTCCCAAGTGGGAAAGCGGCGGGGTTTCCCTGTTCGCGCAATCCGGCCTCTTCGCCGGGGTCTACCTGCGCCAGATGATGAGCGCCGAGAGCCAGCGCCTGGGCGTCGGCAAGAGCATCGCCGTCGGCAACAAGCTCGACGTCGACGAGATCGACTTCCTGGCCTACGCCGCCGCCGACCCGTCAACCGAGGTCATCGGGTTCTATCTGGAGAGCATGCGCGATCCCCGCGGGTTCCTGGAGGCTGCCGCCAAGGTGCGCGACGAAAAGCCCATCGTCGTCCTCAAGGCGGGCCGCACCAGCGCCGGCGCCAAGGCCTCGGCGTCGCACACCGGCTCGCTGGCCACCGACGACGCCCTGCTGGACGCGGGGCTGAACCAGTACGGAATCGTCCGCGCCGGGGACGAGGCCGACTTCATCGGCCTGCTCAAGGCCTTCTCCATGCTCGCTGCGCCCGGCGGCCGGCGGGTCGGCGTCCTCACCACCAGCGGGGCACTCGGCGTCATGGCGGTCGATCAGCTCAGCGACGCCGGGATGGAAATCGCCGAGTTCACGCCGGCCACCCTGGAGCGGCTGCAATCCGCCCTCCCCGACTGGCAACCGGCCGGCAATCCCTACGATTTCTGGGTCGCCCTCGACGTCAAGGGCAACCGCGAAGGCCACGCCGTGCCCCTCGACGCGGCGATGGCCGACGACAACACCGACATGGTCCTCGCCCTGCTGCTGGCGTCGCCGAACTCGGACTTCCCCGAGGTCGGGCAGGTCTTCACCGAGTTGCGCCGCAAGCATCCCAAGAAGCCGCTGGTCCTGGTCATCCACGGCGGCGCCGAGCGCGACCGGTGGCTGCGCGAGATCGAGGGATGCGGGCTGCCCGTCTACGAGTCGTCGAGCGCGGCGGTGCGCGTCATGGGCGCGCTCGCCTTCTACGCCGACAACACGAACACCCACAGGTAGGGCCTCGGCCGGCGCCCCCGACGCGGCACGTGGGGGTCGGCTCTGACCCGGACCGCGCGTCAGTCGTCGTCGCGGCCGCCATGCACGAAAAAGTTCTTGCATCAGGTTCAACGTTAAACTATATAGTTTCACGTTGAACCAATTTGGGAGACAGTCATGTCCGTCAATCGCCGTGGCGCCCTGAAGATGGCCGGGGCCGCCGCCGTGGTTCTTGCCGCCGGCGGCGGCGCCTTCATCCTGACCCGCCAGCCAACCCGGGCGACGGCGCCCTGGCGGGCCGCCGGAAGGGTGGATTCGGATCCCCGCCTCAAAGCCCTGTCCTATGCCATCCTCGCGCCCAACCCGCACAACCGGCAGCCCTGGCTCGTCGATCTGCGGACGGCGGGTGAACTGACGCTCTACTGCGACGCCGAGCGCCTGCTGCCGGTAACCGACCCGGAGAGTCGTCAGATCGTCATCGGGCTCGGATGCTTCCTCGAGCTTTTGCGCATGGCTGCCGCCGAGGACGGCTATGCCGCGGACATCGCGCCCTTCCCCGAGGGCGTCCCGGCGGCGCATGTGGGCGAAAAGCCCATCGCCCGGGTTCGCTTCCAGCGCGCCGCAGCCGTCGACAAGGACCCGCTGTTCGCGCATGTCCTCGAGCGCCGCTCCAACAAGGAGCCCTACGACAGAGCGCGCCAGGTCGGTGAAGCGGTCCTCGCCAACCTGGCCAACGCGGCGGGCGGCAGGCTCGCCGTGGAGACCACCAACGAGCCGGGCCGGGTCGCGGATTTGCGCGACCTGACCTGGCGGGCCATGGAAACCGAGCTGACCACCCGCCAGGCGTATATGGAAAGCGTCCACCTCATGCGCATCGGCAAGGCCGAGATCGAGGCCAGCCCGGACGGCATCGACTTGGGCGGGCCGTTCCTGGAGACGCTGAGCCTGCTCGGCATGTTGAGCCGGGAAGCGCTCTCCGATCCGGCCACCACCGCCTTCCGGCAGGGCCTGGACATGTTCCGCGAGATCACCGGCTCGGCGATGGCCTTCGTCTGGATCAAGACCGGCGGAAACGACCGCGTGACGCAGCTTGCCGTGGGACGCGCCTGGGTGCGCGTCAATCTGAAGGCAGCCCAACTGGGGCTGGGGATTCATCCCCTGAGCCAGGCGCTACAGGAATATGCCGAGGTGCGGCCGCACTTCGCGGCGGTCCACGGCATGCTTGCGGCCGGCGGCGGGCACCGCGTGCAGATTCTGGGCCGTCTCGGCTATGGCCCCGAGGTGGGGCCGAGTCCGCGGTGGCCGATCGAAACCAGGATTATGGATATCTGATGGCGGACGACAGCCGGGACCCCCCGGTATTTACCTTTTTCAACGAGATCGGGATCATCGCCCAGCTTTCCCAGACCGTTCTCGAGCGCGCCCTGCCCAACGGGCTGAGGCTTCCCCACTTCGGCGTTCTGAACCACTTCGCGCGCCTTGGTGTCGAGAGCAGCCCGGCCGAGCTGGCGCGCGCCTTCCAGGTCACCAAGGGGGCGATGACCAACACGTTGCGGCGGCTCGAGGCGCGTCGGTTGGTGGAGGTCCGGCCCGACCCGCGGGACGGGCGCGCCAAGCGGGTGCGCATCACCCGCAAGGGCCTGCGGGCGCGCGACGAGGCGATCGCGGCGCTGGCTCCGGCCATGGCCGGGCTCGAGGCGCGGTTCGCGGCCCGCCGATTCGGCGATGCCCTGCCTTTCCTGCGGCAGGTGCGGACCCATCTCGACGCGGCGCGCGATGCGTCCGGTGGCGGGGCCGGCCCTGGTGATGAGCCTAAATAGCCTTGGCGCGGCCCTCGGCATCCTGCCAGTTGGTCAGCAGGCGGGCCACGATGATGCGCATCAGGTACATGCCGAACTTGGGATTCTGGTAGTAGAGCTGCACCATGTCGTTGTTGGAGATGATGTAGAGGTCGCAGTCGGTGGCGCAAACACCGGTGCAGGTGCGCCGGTTGTCCGGCGTGAATGCACCGATCTCACCGAGCACGTCGCCGGGTCCGCAATCGACGCCGATCTCGTTCAGGTGGACGGTGCCGTCGGCGATTACGATCATGCGCTCGGAGCGCTCGTCTTTCTTGAACAACACCGTGCCGGCGGCCATCCGGGTTTTGCTCATGAACGGCAGCAGCGGGAGGAGGTCGTTATCGCCTTCCGAGGATTCGCGTATTTCCCGGACCAATTTATACCAGCGGTCATTGATATTGACCTGTGTGAGCCCATTCACGCATTCCGATGGACATGATTTTCCATGGTCTGTTGATGAGGCGGTTCCAAGCTTGGCACGCGGCATTGATGATCTCGTCGTAATCGGCGAAGACGCGAT
>JASLQF010000028.1 GCA_030744625.1 Rhodospirillales bacterium | reverse complement strand
TGGCGACGCTTCCGGTGCAGATGGCGGGAAACCCGCCATGACCGGCCCTGGCGGCGAGGGCAAGCCCGACGAGAAGCCGCAGCCCGGCGGCAATGCCAAGGGGCCGGATGCGGAAGCCCCAGACAAGGACGGCGCAGGGGACGACCGCAAGGACGCCGGCAGCGAGGACCCCGCCGATACCATCATCGAGGCCGAGCGCCAGCGCCTGCGCGACAAAGTTTCAAAGCTTCAGGAATATACCACCATCGACGCCGATCTGCTGGAAAAAGCCGGCCACGAGGGCGTGGCCGCCCTTGCGTCGGTCATGGACTTTCGCTCTCTCACGACCCAACGCGAGAAGGATCAGGTCATGAAGCAGATCCATGACCTGGGGAAGCAAGGTCATGGGAAACTGGCCTTTCAGCTTCGTGGCATGGCGGCGGTCGGCGGGTTCGTCAACCCGGTCATGGAACGGGCAACGATGTCCCCGTCGGACTTGAAAAAAGCCATCAAACGAAACAAGGCGGCCGCAGACTTCCTCGAATCGGCGACAACAATCCTCGGTGCCGCGCGAAAAGTGCCAACCCCGGTAGGGCTCAGCATCGATGCCTTCAAGGTCATCGGCGTGGGAATTAGGAGGACGAACAAGGAACTAAGAGACTTACTGAAAGTGAAGCAGCCCAAATAGCCCGGTTCCAGCGTACCCCTACAGATGACACTTCCTGAGTCCAAAAGGCTTGAGTTCATTCGGAGGCGCCAAAAGACTTTCCACGGCATCGTAGATAAACATGATATCGGCGGGCGGTTCGTCCTCGGCCCGCCAATTCGCCATCTTGGACTTGATCTCCGAGATTTCTTCGGAGGTCAGCTTTATTTCAAATTCGGCTAGTTCGTCGCCCGCGCTACTGTATCCGCCTTCGACGGCCGCCAACCTCCACAAATAGGCCTTGCGCGGGTTCGGACGGACGCCGGTTCCCAACGTATAACGGAGGGCAAGCCATGATTGAGCCCTCGCGTGTCCCTGGCGGGCCGCCTTGTCGAACCAGAGGGTCGACCTGCAGGAATTTTGATTCAGGCCGGTGCCCAACGTCAACATCATTCCGAAAAGATGCTGCGCCTCAGGCATGCCGGCGACCGCCAGCGGCACGATGATCTCGATGGCCCGGGCATAGTCGCCCTCGTCATAAGCCTTCTTCCCTTCTTCGTAGGTCGAGGGTCGCGGGCGATCCAACGATTTCAAATTGTCATAGAGGATTTTCCGGCCCGCGCATGTCCCGAAACCGAATTCAGCCATTGTCTTGCCCGGATGAGACATTACGAGCAGGTAGTCGGGGAACAGCATGAGGTCGGCGGGCGGTTCTTCCTCGGCCTTCCAATTCTCCATCCGGGATTCGATCTCCTGGCGATCGTCATCGCTAAGCAGCTTGGCCAGGAACTCGGTTTCGAACCGGTACAGGTAATCTCCCCCCTTGTCCGCGGCCAGGGCCCACATGTATGCCTTTCGAAAGTCATGAACGACACCCGTGCCCCGCGCATAGGAATAGGTAAGTGCGCGTTGCGCACTCACGTCGCCCTGGCGCGCCGCCTTGTCGTACCAGAGGGTGGCGAGACACCAGTCGCTGAAACCAGATTTATGAATTTCGCCGACAATGAACTGAGCGCGGGCATTTCCCTGGACAGCCAGCGGCAGGAGACTGCGAAGAGCGTCGAATGTCCGGTACTCATTCCAAGCCTTTTCGCCGGCCACCAGATTTGGGTCAGCCGCCTCATCGGCCAGCGCCGGGCCGCCCGCCAAAACGGCCATCAGGATCAGAAGGCGGATAAGAGAGAGCCGCACGCGACACCTTAAAGTTGTGGGCCCGGTCCGCAATTATACCTTTATGTTCGCCCGCCTGCAACGAAACCCGGCCGCGCCAAACGCTTTACCCGCTCCTTCCATACCGGAAGGGCGGTCCATCAAATCCGTGTCGAGA
The DNA here is from genome assembly GCA_030744625.1 of Rhodospirillales bacterium. GTDB lineage: Bacteria > Pseudomonadota > Alphaproteobacteria > Rhodospirillales > JASLQF01 > JASLQF01. The sequence goes on along the minus strand of JASLQF010000028.1, from coordinate 12,346 downwards.
AGGGGTGGCCGGTGGGGCGGGGCGAACCCGCCTGGAGGGGTGCTCTAGAAGCCTTCGCGCTCGAGCCTCTTGCGCTCCAGCTTGCGGGCGCGGCGGACCGCTTCCGCCTTTTCCCGAGCCCGGCGTTCCGAGGGCTTTTCGTAGGACCGCCTGAGCTTCATCTCGCGGAAGATGCCTTCGCGCTGCATCTTTTTCTTGAGAACCTTGAGGGCCTGATCGACGTTGTTATCGCGTACCACGACTTGCAAGGTGAATCTTAGCTCCTTTATCCTTGGCGATTATGCCGGAATGTCCGTTTCAATCGAGTGGCGGGGCTTCTATCACACCCGGGCCGCCTTGGGAAGGCCCGTGCATCGAGAGGACCGGCCTGTGGCCATCCTGAGGATCGCCAGGATGGGCCATCCGGCGCTCGCCCAGCCGGCGGCGCCGGTGGCCGATCCGACGGCGCCCGAGATCCACCGCCTCGTCGCCGACATGATTGAGACCATGGCCGACGCGCCGGGCATCGGTCTGGCGGCGCCGCAGGTGCACGTGCCGCTCCGGGTGGTCGTCTTCCGCGTGCCCGGAGAACGCGGCGAGGACGCTGACGCCGATGGCGAGGTAGAGGACGTGCCCCTCACCGTCCTCGTCAACCCCGAGATCGAGCCCCTCGACGAGGACATGGAAAGCGCCATCGAGGGCTGCCTGTCGCTGCCCGACATGGCCGGCATGGTGCCGCGCTACACGCGCATCCGCTACCGCGCCACGACGCCCGAGGGCGCGGCCCTGGAGCGCCTCGCCGAGGGCTACCACGCGCGCGTCGTCCAGCACGAGTGCGATCACCTGGACGGCATCCTCTATCCCATGCGCATGGCCGATCTTTCCACCTTCGGCTACGTCGAGGAAATGCGCCGCGGCATGGCCGCCGGTGGTGACGACGAAGTGGGGGAACTGGAAGTGGCGGAGGCCTGAGCATGGACCTAGGCGAAACCCGCGACAGGATCATCGTGGCGGCGTTGGCGCACGTGCCCTTCGACGGCTGGACGCGGCGCGCCCTGGCGGCCGGCGCCGCCGATGCCGGGCTGGCGCCCGAGTGGACTCGGCGCGCCTTTCCGGGCGGCGTCATCGAGGCGGTGGAGCACTTCGCCGAGTACACCGACCGCCGCATGCTGGCGGCCCTCGAGGGCCGCGACCTCGGTGCCCTGCGCGTCGGCGAGCGCATCGCCGCCGCCGTGCGCACCCGGCTCGAGCTCAACGCTCCTCACCGCGAGGCCATCCGCCGCCTGCTTTCCTACCTCGCCTTGCCCCACAACGCGGGCCTCGCCATGCGCGCCACCTACCGCACGGTCGACGCCATATGGCGCGCCGCCGGGGACGAGGCCACGGATTTCAACTTCTACACCAAGCGCGGGCTGCTGGCGGCGGTCTACGGAACGACGGTGTTGTATTGGCTGGCCGACGGCTCCGAGGACCAGGCCGACACCTGGGCGTTCCTGGAGCGGCGCCTCGCCGACGTCATGGCGGTGCCCAGGCTGCAAGCGCGCCTGAAAGAGAAGCTGGGCTCTCTGCCTTCGCCGTTGGCTCCGCGACGCCGCCGGGGAAGGGGCGGCCGCCGGGCGCCGTCGGCGCCCCGGCCTACCTAGCCTAGCTTGGCCTAGCCTGGACTGGCGGGCACCTGGCCCGTCGCCGCCGACTGCTGGGTGCGGAATTCATCCAAAGCGGCGGCGATGGCCTCGTCGAACAGGGCCAGGATGGCGGCCGCCAGGAGCGCCGCGTTCTTGGCGCCGGCGCGGCCCACCGCGAGGGTGCCGACGGGAACGCCGGCCGGCATCTGGACCATGGAAAGAAGGCTGTCGAGGCCGCCGAACGCCTTGCCCTCCATGGGCACGCCAAGCACCGGCAACGGCGTCAGCGCCGCCGCCACGCCGGGCAGCGCCGCGGCCATTCCCGCTCCCGCGATGATCACCTTGAGACCGCGGTCGCGGGCGGTGGTCGCGTATTCGTGCAGGCGGTCCGGCGTACGGTGCGCGGAAATGATCTCCACCTCGTGGGAAATGCCAATAGAATCAAGAGTTTCGGCGGCGTTGCGCATGGTTTCCCAGTCGGACTGGCTGCCCATGATGATGCCGACGGCGGGGGTGGTGAGGTTCATGTCGGGGCTCCGTGGCTTTGCCGGGGTCGGCAATTATAGGGGGCGGCGGGGCGGATACAAGCGCCGACGGGGGACCGGCGCGGCCCGCCACGGGCGTCAACGGTCCCTTAACCATATTTCCCTTAAGCTTCTACCATGGGAGATCAATGGGCGCCGACGACAGCGAGCCGGCTCGACCTGGCCGGGCCGTCGAAAGGGGCGCGTGGCATGGAAACGGACAAGACTACCGTCGTTCCCCCGGTCGAGGAGGGCCTGGGAAACGAGCCGACCGCCAAACACCCGTATGGCGGCGCACCGACCGGCTTCGTCAGCAAGCGGCCGCGGCGCCGCAAGCGGCAGGACATCTCCGACGTCGCCTTCATCATGGGCATACCGGAGGGCGAACTGACGCCCAGCGTGCAAGAGGCCCTGACCATCATCATGAAAGAGTTCGACCATCAGCGCGACGAGCTCGAGCACGCGCGCGAGTACACATCGTTCCTCGAGGACGTGGCCGACCGCCACGCCTTCCTTCCGGTGATGAACCGGCGCGCCCTCATGCGCGAACTGGCGCTTGTGCTGGCGCGCGCCGAACAGGCGGAAACCACCAGCGCCTTCCTTTATTTCCACGTCCGCAACGCCGAGGAATTCCGGCTTACCTACGGCCACGGCATCGCGGAAATGGCGCTCGTGAGGACCGTCGAAGTGCTGCGCGAGCGCCTTCGCGCCAGCGACGCCATCGGCAGCATGGACGGACACGACTTCGGCGTCATCCTGGCGGCCACGGAAAAGGACGGCGCCCTTGACAAGGGACGCGAGCTGATTGCCGCCCTCGACGGTCAAACGTTCGTGCTGGGAGAAGGTAATTACCGTCTTGACGTGGCCTATGGTTTCCACCTGATCGAAGCGGGAGACACGGTGGACGCGGTTGTCGATGCCGCCGACCGGGACCTGCGCGCCCAGGCGGCGACGGAGCAGCCGGAACTAACGAGGACGAATGACACGGACGGCGGCGGGGCCGCAGGCGCTTAGGCGATGATGTCGGGCAACAGCCCGCTCCCCACCTTGGCGATGCGGTCCTTGAGGGCCAGTTTGCGCTTCTTGAGCCGTTGCAGGTCCAGCTGATCGAAGCTCGGGTTCTCGGTGGCCCTCTCGATCTCCTCATCGAGCTCACGGTGCTCGGCCTTCAGTTCCGCGAGCAGGCGCGCCAGGGCTTCGGTGTTTGCCATCGTCGTCCGTCACCGTTCAGAGGAACACCATCATAACAAATATCCGTGAAAAGCGGTATTGCCGGCGTGGAACGTCTTGGCGGCGCGCGCCGGTCTATGAATTTAAGTCCACCGAACCAAGTTTTGGCGGCGCGGCCTCTGGATTCCCAAGGAGAGGTCGCGTATTATCGAACCTCTGGCGGACATCTCGGTAGGGAGTATGCTCCATGAGTCTGGACGAGAAGATTGGCTCGTTGAAGGCCAAGCACAAAGCCCTCGAAGAAGCGCTCGAAGATGAAATCAATCGCCCCTACGCCAACGAAATCGAAATCGCCAGCCTCAAGAAGCAAAAACTCCGAATCAAGGACGAACTCGCCACTCTGGATCGTCCCTAAGCGAGTCCGGATTTAGGCGTTTGCGCGGCGGCCGAATTCCTGTCTCGGCGCGCCAGGATAGTGCTACGACCGCCTTGGCGTTGTTCATTGTGATCGGCCATGCCTCGTTTCCTTGGCGCCCATAACCCAAGGTCGCGCCGGGCCGTCAGGCCTTCTTCGCCTGCTCCCGCAGCTTGAATTTCTGGATCTTGCCGGTCGATGTCTTGGGTACGGGGCCGAAGATGACGTGGCGCGGGCACTTGTAATGGGCCAGGTTGTCGCGGCAGAACCCGATGATGTCTTCCTCGCTGGGCGATTCGGGGGCGTCCTTCAACTCGACGAAGGCGCATGGCGTCTCCCCCCATTTCACGTCCGGCTTGGCCACCACCGCCACGGCCAGGACCGCGGGGTGCTTGTAGATTGCGCTCTCGACCTCGATCGAGGAAATGTTCTCGCCGCCCGAGATGATGATGTCCTTGGAGCGGTCGCGAAGCTCAATGTATCCATCCGGGTGCAGGACGCCAAGATCGCCGGAATGGAACCAGCCGCCTTCGAAGGCCTCGTCCGTGGCCGAGGGGTTCTTCAGGTAGCCGCGCATGACGATGTTGCCCTGGAACATCACCTCGCCCATGGTTTCGCCGTCCGCCGGCACCGGCGTCATGGTTTTCGGTTCCATCAGGCTGAGGCCCTGTAGCACGTGGTAGCGCACCCCCTGGCGTGCCTTGAGCCGGGCCTGCGCCGCCTCTGACAAAGCGTTCCATTCGTCGTGCCAGGAACAGACCACGGCCGGTCCGTAGGTCTCCGTCAGCCCGTATACGTGGGTTACCTCGAAGCCCATGCCCTGCATGGTTTCCAGAATGGGTTCGGGGGGCGGGGCGGCGGCGGTCATCACCTGGACCTTGTGGTTGAAATCCCGACGCTCGCCGTCTCCGGCATTGACGACGAGGCCAAGCACGATGGGGGCGCCACAGAAATGGGTGACTCCATGATCGGCGATGGCGTCGTAGATGGCCCCTGCCGTGACCTTGCGCGAGCATACGCTGGCGCCGGCCAGGGCTGCCAGGGTCCACGGGAAGCACCAGCCGTTGCAGTGGAACATGGGCAGCGTCCACAGGTAGACGGGATGGTGGCTCATGTTCCAGCTGAGGACATTGCCGAGCGCGTTCAGGTAGGCGCCGCGGTGGTGGTAGACGACGCCCTTTGGGTTTCCCGTCGTGCCCGAGGTGTAGTTGAGCGAGATCGCCTGCCACTCGTCGGCGGGCAGGTCCCACGCGAAGTCCGCCTCGCCCTCTTTCAGGAAACTCTCGTAGTCGGTTTCGCCCAAGCGCTTGCCGCCGCCCTCGGCCAGGGGATCGACGATGTCGATGACCAGGATGTCGCGATCAAGCTGGGCAAGAGCGTCTTCGATGACGGCGGAGAACTCCGAATCGGTGAGCAGCGCCTTGGCCCCGCCGTGCTCCAGGCAAAGGGCGATGGTATCGGCGTCGAGGCGCACGTTGATCGCGTTGAGGACGGCGCCGGCCATGGGAACTCCGAAGTGGGCCTCGTACATCTCGGGCGTATTCGGGGCCATGACGGCCACCGTGTCGCCGAGCCCGATGCCGCGCCCGGCGAGGGCGCCGGCGAGACGCCGGCAGCGGGCGTAGGTTTCCGCCCAGGTAAAGCGCCTGTCGCCGTGGATGATGGCGGTGTGCCGCGGATAGACGGTGGCCGAGCGCTCGATGAAGGTGAGCGGCGACAACGGGGCGTAATTGCCCAGGTTCTTGTCCAGATGCGCTTCGAAAGGGTTGCGGTCTGACATCCCGGCCTACCGTAGCTCTAATTATTCCCACGGTCCGGTCCGCGGGAGCGATGCAAGATTGACATATCGTAGGATGGCGAGAAAGCCGTCTTTGCGAGGTTCTGATCCAGGACACTAGCGCGTTTTGTCGCGGGCGGCGCGGATGGCGGCGATCGTCTTCCCCCAGCCCTCGGACCAACAGCACCGGTGGTCGAAATCCGGGATTACGCGCAGTTCGGCGTCGGCGGCATGGTCCAACGCGTCGGTGAAGCTCCTGACGATCTTTGCGGGGACCTCGTCGTCATCCTCGCCGGCCAGATGCACCTGCGGCACGGCCCTTAGCGCTCCCACGTAGTTCACCGGGTTCAGGGAACCGATCAGCGGCGTCACGTCGTGGTGCTCGGTCCACATGCCGGTGTCCAGGTTGGCCACCACCGTGACCAGCAGATCGACATCCGAGCGCCGCGCCGCCAACAGCGCCGCCGCCGCCCCTCCCCCCGAATAGCCGATCAGGTGCAGCCGGCGCGCCCCATGGCGTTCCTTGAGCCTATCGATGACGCGCCCGAGGGCGCCGATGACCTCTTCCGATAGGCGTCGCGTGGTCCAGTACAATGGATGACAGCCCTTTCGCTGTTCGCCCTTCGTGTACTGGCAGGGGCGCGCCACGTAAACGACGGCGGCACCAGGATCGGCCAGGGCCAGCTTCAATGATATGGGATCCTTGGGCGTCGGGTCGGAAGACGCCCGGTAGCGGTTCACCCAGGCGAATCCGTCTCCCTCGATATAGACGGCAAGGCGCCGCGCCGTCCCGGCGGGCAGGCGCCCGTAAGTGGCGATCACGAACTTCCCGGTGTCGATGAGGGATACCTGCCACCCGCGCTCGGCTGCCTCACGCAGGACGGCCGCTCTGGGCGGCTCGAAAGCCGATATGACGGCGCATTGGGCGAGCAGAAGGGGAAAAAGAAAAGGGGCCAACCTCCGAAAGGCTGGCCCCAATTCCCGGATAACTCCTGCTTCGGTCAGAAGTCGTAGCGGACGGTCGCGTTGACCGACCAGATGTCGAGTCCGCTGCGAGCCTCCGTTGTCGTGCCCTCGACGTTGGCCGAGAAGCCCTCTCCGGAAAACACATTGAATCCGAGGCCGAGCACGACACCGACGCGGTCGTCGTAGGCGCTCTTCTCGTTGGCGTAATCGTATTCCAACAACGCCGAGACATAGGGCTCGAAGACATCCTCGAACAGGTACCCCGCGCGACCGCCGACATTGATGCGGCCAAGGTCGATGTTCTCCGATTCGACGACGGTGGTATTGCTTTCCGTGAAGCTGCCCCGGTCCTCGCGGGCATAGAGCGTGCCGATATTGGCGCCCAGGGTCACGGAGTCGACGTTCCAATCCCCGTTCAGGTTCAACGCGCCGAACCACCTGTTGGAGTCGGCGTCGCCGGTAACTTTGTTCAAGTTGCCAACCGGATCGATACGGTCAAGGTCGTAGTCGACGCGGGTGTAGCCGACGTTGAAGTCGACGCTGAACGTGTCGTTGATGCGGGCTATGACATAGGGGGCGACGGTATAGCCGTTGGAATCGGTGTTGCCGTTGTTGAAGGCGGTGTCGTATTGGGAGTTTTCGTAGCCGAGGGCGAGCCCACCTATGAAGTCCTTGGTGAACATGTAGTCCCCGCCGATCATGGCGGTCCATATGTGTCCGTCGAATTGGACGGCGGACTTGTTGCCCTGGACCCGCGTCCAACTGCCGTTCGCCCAAAGGCCGACCTTGTTGTCGCCGTCGCCGGCCGCCGAGCCCGTGCCCAGCGCCACCATCGGACCTTTGGTCGCGGCGGCCACGGCACGTCCGCCGGGCGCCTTGGCGGTGCGGGAGAACTGAGAAACACGGGCGCTGATCAGACCCACGGTCTGGCTGACGGCGGCATTCGCGGTGGCGGCGCCGATGACGGTGGTGCCGGCCTTGGCCGAGTCGCCGCCGCAAGCCGTGTATGAATAGCCGCTCGTATCCGTACAGGATGTCGCGTCCACCGCCCTGGCCTCATTGGCTCCTGTCAAGGAGAAGAAACCAAAAGCCAAGACAGCGGCGGCGAATAGCCGAAAACCGTGGGTATTTAGATTACCTCAAATTCCTCATTCAACGCGTTGGTGTAATTTCAGTTCTCGTTTTGCTCCAACGTCGTACGCATTTATGACAAACACTTGGGGCGTAAGCCAAACGCTAACTATCTGACGGCTGGATAAATGTCCAACATGTGATATTATTGCAACATTCTGGCAAAGCAATGGCCATATCCCGTGCCGACCTCGTTTATCGTTGAAAAACGCGGAGTTGCATGAAATTTCGTGACGCGTGTGGATGAGGGTCAAGTCGAATTCCGGATGGCTTCCAGGATTTTCCTGTCTATCGGCATTAAATTCTGGATACCCCATTCCAGGCTGCGCCGCATGCGGGACAGGCCCTCCGCGGCGCGCCCCGGCCGGGCGAGGAGGACCGTCCCCGAGAACCACAGGCCGACCGGGTCTTGGGGATTTACCGACAGAAGCTTCCCGGCGAACCGCAACAATCCTTCCTCCCTCCCTTGCGCCAGAAGCCAGTTCATGTAGGCAGTCGCCAGGTCGGTGCGCCTGGGCGCCAAGTCCAGCAACCGCCGCAGCCGTTCGCCCCAATTCTCCAGATAGGGCGCTACGGCGGCCGTGATTTCCGGTTGATCGAACTGAAACACCAAAGCGGCGCGCGCGTTGAGGGTAGCGACGAAAAGCCGCAGGCTGCGCGATTTCGAAAGGCGCTTGTCCGTGGCGCAAAGATACCTGACGAGACGCGCGACTTGGGCTTCGCTCAGCGCCTCCCCCTTATGCGAGCGCGCCGAGAGGCGGCCAACGTAATTCTGGAAGAGCCAGCCCAGGTGGGTGTCGCCGATGCCGGTGGCGGCCATGATCGGCCGGCAATCAGGGCGCTGAGCGACGGCCTCGGCGGCCGGGGTGTTGTCGGCGGTGTTGTTGGCGCGGACTTCCATGTCTCCCCGTTCGGCCATGGCGATGCCGGCCAAGGCGCTCGTTAGCTGGGCGACGGGGCCGACCCCGCACAGGAGGGCAACCAGCACGAAGCGCAACCGAAGCGGTAGCAAGAACGTTCTGGTGCCGGCCAGGCTAGCGGCGGCCAGGGCCATCAGGGGCAAGCTGACCGGCATTTGAAACCAAAATGTGCCGATCGCTCCCAATACCAGGGCGAAGGCGCCGGCCAGGGCGAGACCTCCGTCCCGGGCGAACAGGGGGATCGCCGCCATGTATGCCAGGCTGAGGATTAGCCCGACGCCGCCTCCTGCCAGAAGGCTTTCCACGAACACGTTATGGCTGTGGAAGTCGAAGCGGCTGACGGCGTCCCAGAAGGGAAGATTCTTTGATCCGATGGTGACATAGAGGCGCACCGGTATCTCGTTCAGATGGCGCAGGAGCGTCTCACCAAAATGGCCCCACCCGAAGCCCGTCAACAGGGTCGACGGCGCGTCGGCGAAGCCCTCGACAACGAGGTCCGTCATCAAGGAACGCGACCATAAGGTGGGGACGCCCTCGATCAGGGTCCGCGCCAGGGGGTCCCCCGACTGGGCGCCGGCCAGCACCGCCATCCCCACCGCGTAGATGAAGCCGGTGAGCGCCACCGGCACCAGGCCGGCGGCCCAGGCGCTCAGCCTGCGGAATGTCCCGTCGTCGCCCGCCATCCGGCGTAACACGAAGACCGCCGGGATGATGACCGCGGCATATCCGATGGCCGCCTTGTTGTGGGAGGCATAGAGCACCACGGTGCCGAGCAGGAGCGCGGCCGCCCACGCGGTCTTTCGGTATGGCACGTCCAAGCCGACGATGAGGACGACGATGAAAATCGCGTAGAAGGCCCGGTAGTCGCTGAAAAAATAAGGCGAAACCTCTCTACCGTACATGAACGTCGTGCCGGCAATCGCCGCAAACGCGTTGGCGAAGGGCGAGAGCAGGGTTCCCAGGGTCGCTACGACGGCCGAACAGACCACGATCCGCCAAACCAAACGCCGTTGGCGGATAGCGATCGCCGCGGCGGTGAGGACGGCCAAGTCGAGCATGGCGAGCCCTCCCACGCGGAGCTCGGGCGCCCCGAACCAGGACAGGGAGGGCTGGTCGATGAAGGGCAGTAGTGCTGCGGTCCACGCCGCGGCGAGCAAAGGCAGAACGGCGAAGGGGTGTGTCACCGCCCGCTTTGCTTCCTCCGATCCGGAAACGGCAAGCAACAGCAGGCCGAAGCCGGCAAGGGCGGAGATGACGTGAAGCGCCACGACGACAGTTTCCACCTGGACCCAGATGCCCGAATAGAAAGGGGGCATGGCAAGAAAGACCACCAGCGGCGAGACGGCACACCCGGCGGCGCAAAGGAGGGAGCCTGTCTTGTCGAGGGCCGGAACGGACATGGGATTGGGAACTTCTCGTCAGTCGTGATATCGGCGGGCCACGAAGCGCTGCCATGGGCAGCGTGGGGCGGCATCGGGCGGCACTGTGACGGGTATCACTGCCGCGCTAGCCTAAGCTGATATAATGTTCGTTTAAACACTATCGTTTTGGAGGTTCGGAATGACGAGAATTCTGCTTTTGATCGCCGTCTTCGGCCTCGTCGCGATGCCCGCACTCAAGGCCGAGGCCCAGGTGAGGCGCTCCCTCAGGGTCATCGGACCCAATATCCACAGCCAATCGGTCGGCCAGAAGCAAAAGGCTCTCCAGGCCGCGAAAGACAAGGGTACGCGCAAGGCCGGCGCAAAGACGGCGCGCCCCGGCGATGAGAGCGGTCGCGGCGCGGCGGAGATGAAGCCGCCGGTGTCCAAGGAAAATTAACGGTCGCCGACACTCCAATCCAAATCCTCTCCCCCAGAAGGATGGCTGGGCCGTCCGACGCACCGCGAGGCTTGCGGACCGCCTCGATGCCGGCTCAAACCACCTTTGCAAATAGCGGCATTTTGCCCCACTATCACTGAGCTTGAGCCGGGGCGGCTGACGTGAATTTCGCGCCCTTCCGGCGGTGCGGTGAGCGCCATGCGCGGTTCGTGATAGGCGAGGGGGAAATTCCATGGCCAATCAATACGACGAAGCCTTTCGGCGTTCGCTGGAGGATCCAGACGGCTTCTGGGGCGAGGCGGCGCAAGAGATCGATTGGTACAAGAAGTGGGACAAGGTCCTCGACGATTCTAACAAGCCCTTCTACCGCTGGTTTGCCGGGGCCCAGATCAACACCTGCCACAACGCCCTCGACCGCCATGTCGACGGTGGGCGCGCCGACCAGTTGGCGTTGGTCTATGACAGCCCGGTCACCGGCAACACGGTCAAGAAATTCACCTACCGGGAGCTGCGCGATTGGGTGGCGCGCTTCGCCGGCGTGCTCAGGGACGAGGGCGTCGGCGTCGGAGACCGCGTCATCATCTACATGCCCATGGTGCCCGAAGCGATGGTGGCCATGCTCGCCTGCGCCCGCCTCGGCGCCGTTCACTCGGTGGTGTTCGGAGGCTTCGCTTCCAACGAACTCGCCCTGCGTATCGACGACGCCCAGCCCAAGGTTGTCGTGTCCGCGTCCTGCGGCATCGAGATCAACCGCGTCGTCCCCTACAAGCCGCTGCTCGACGGCGCTCTCGATCTCGCAAAGTCGAAGCCCAGGCGATGCATCATCCTGCAGCGCCCCGAGGGGCCGGCCGAGCTTACGTCTGGCCGCGACGTCGACTGGGACGAGGCAATGGCCAAGGCGGAGCCCGCCGACTGCGTACCGGTGGCGGCGACCGATCCCCTTTACATCCTCTACACTTCCGGTACGACGGGCGAGCCCAAGGGCGTGGTCCACGACAACGGCGGCCACGCGGTGGCGCTCAAGTGGTCCATGAAGAATATCTATAACATCGACCCGGGCGACGTGTACTGGGCGGCCTCCGACGTGGGCTGGGTGGTCGGTCACTCCTACATCGTCTACGCGCCCCTGCTCAACGGCTGCACTTCGATCCTGTTCGAGGGCAAGCCGGTGGGCACCCCCGACGCCGGCGCCTTCTGGCGGGTGATCGCCGAGCATGGGGTGAAATGCATGTTCACGGCACCGACGGCGTTCCGCGCCATCAAGCGCGAGGACCCCAACGGCGATCTCATGAAGCAATACGACCTGTCCAAATTCGTGACCTTGTTCCTGGCCGGCGAGCGCACCGACCCCGACACTCTCCATTGGGCCGAGGACCTTCTCCAAAAGCCGGTGATCGACCACTGGTGGCAAACCGAAAGCGGCTGGCCCATGGCCGCCAACTGCATCGGGTTGCACCACTTCCCGGTGAAGCCCGGCTCGCCGACCAAGCCGGTGCCGGGATGGGACGTGCGCGTCGTCGACGAGGCCTGCAACGAGGTAAAGAAGGGCGACATCGGCGCCATCGTCGTTAAGCTGCCGCTGCCGCCGGGGGCCCTGCCGACACTGTGGAACGCCGACCAGCGCTACATCGATTCCTATCTTTCCGAGTTCCCGGGCCATTACAAGACGGCGGACGCCGGTTACTTCGACGAAGACGGCTACGTTTCCATCATGTCGCGCACCGACGACATCATCAACGTCGCCGGCCACCGGCTCTCCACCGGCGCCATGGAGGAGGTGCTATCCGCCCACCCCGACGTTGCCGAGTGTGCCGTGGTCGGCGTCGCCGACCAACTCAAGGGCCAGTTGCCGCTTGGCTTCATCGTCCTCAAGGTCGGCGTCGACAAGGCCGACAAGGACATTGTCGACGAGGTGGTCGGCATGGTGCGCGAAAAGATCGGCCCCGTCGCCGCTTTCAAGCAGGCGACGGTGGTGCAGCGCCTGCCCAAGACGCGCTCGGGCAAGATCCTGCGCGGTACCA
>JASLQF010000027.1 GCA_030744625.1 Rhodospirillales bacterium | reverse complement strand
CCATGGGGCGAGACGCTTCCTCCCTATGCTCGCGGAGTGTAGGGGGGCCTTCGGGAAAACGCTACATCGATCGGCAGGGTGCGCCGCGCCCCTCACCCTCGCGTCGCCAGAAAGCGCTTCTCGATGGCGTCCCAGATGCCGTCTTCCAGGCACGACCCGTCGAAGCGGTCGATCTCCTGGATGCCGGTCGGCGAGGTGACGTTGATCTCGGTGAGGAACCCCCCGATGACGTCGATTCCGACGAAGATGAGGCCGCGTTCGCTGAGCGCCGGGCCGATGGCGGCGCAGATGTCGTGCTCGCGTTCGGTGAGCTCGGCCTTCTCGGTGGCGGCGCCGACGTGCATGTTGGCGCGCGCCTCGCCCTTTGGCGGCACCCGGTTGACGGCGCCCGCCGCCTCGCCGTCGATGAGAATGATGCGCTTGTCGCCCTGGCGCACGGCGCCGACGTAGGCCTGGACGATGATGGGCTCGCGGTAGAACTGGGTGAACTGCTCGAGGAGCGCGTTCAGGTTCTCGTCCTCCGGGGTGATGTGGAAGACCCCGGCGCCGCCGTTGCCGAACAGGGGCTTGATGATGATGTCGCCGTGCCCGGCGCGGAAGTCCGCGATGCGCGCCCGGTCCGAGGTGATCAGGGTGGGCGGCATGAGTTCGGGGAAGTGGGTGACGAACAGCTTTTCCGGCGCGTTGCGCACGTGCACCGGGTCGTTGACCACGAGGGTCGCCGGGTGAATGTGCTCGAGCACGTGGGTGGCCGTGACGTAGGCCATGTCGAAGGGCGGGTCCTGGCGCATGAGAACGATGTCGAGGGCCGCCAGATCGAGGCTCTCGGCGTCGCCGAGGGTGTAGTGGTCGCCCGCCTCGCGGCGCACCGAAAGCCGCCGTCCCCGGGCCAGAACGCGGCCCTCGGCGAAGGCCAGGTCCTGGGGCTGGTAGTGGTAAAGGGCGTGGCCGCGGCGCTCCGCCTCCAGGGCCAGGGCGAAGGTCGAATCGGCGTCGATGTCGACCGATTCGATGGGGTCCATCTGGATGGCGACCGTGAGGCTCATGGTGAATACTTCATCCGCTAGCCGAGCCGGCCGCGCAATTCCTGCAACAGGACGGAAGTGCGGTAGCGGGCCGCGTCGGCGGGCGTGCAATTCATGTATTCCTCGAGGGAGGCGACCGCCGCCTCGACCCGCTCGAGGCGGGCGTTAAGCAACCCCGCCTCGCGCCACAGGCGGGCCACGCCGGGGGCGAACAGCAGCATGGTCTCCACCGCCTCCAGGGCGTCCTCGAGGCGTTCGCGGCGCAGCAGCCGCACCTTGTAATCGCCATGAAGCCTGAGCAGCATGTCGCGGTTGCCCGCCGGGCGGAAGTGGTCGGGGGTCATTTCGGCGTCGTTGCCGGTGGCCCCCTTCAACAGGCCGCGCAGGTCCTGGGCGGCCAGGGAACGCCCGCCTGCTGACGGATCGAGGATGAGGCCCGCCGCGCCGTGCTCGAGGCGCACCAGGAAGCGCGACGGAAAGTCGATGCCGGCGGCCGGCCAGCCGAGGGTCCGGGCCACGTGCACGTAAACCATACCGAGGGCCACCGGGGTCCCCTGGCGGTTGTCGATGACCCGCGTCAGGGTGGCGCAATCAGGGTCGTCCTCGTCTTCGTCCTCGGCGTGGTAGCCGTAGCGCTTGGCGACGACCTGGACGAGGGCCTCGGCGCAGAGGTCGAGGGCGGCCTGTTCCCCATCGCCGCCGGCATAGGCGCCCACCTCGCCGGCCAACCGCCGCAGATGGCGGCGATAGCGCTCGACCGGGGCACGGGGGCGCCTCAGGGAGGCCAGCAGAAGCGCCGCTTCGGTGGCGTCGACCTGGCCGTCGGGCAAGGTGGCGAGACGGGCCAGCGCGGCGCGTATTTCGGTCGCCGTTCTCACGACGCGCCCTTGACGCGCACGTGGCTGATGACGTTGCCCACGTATTCGATGTCGCGGGCGTGGCCGACGACCCGCTCGAGCTCGGCCTGGTTCTGGGCGATACCGATCAGGTAGACGACGCCGTTGACCGTTTCGATGGCATAGTTGATGGCCAGCACATCCTGGTCGAAAGTGAGCTTGGACTTGAGCTGCGTGGTGATCCAGGTGTCGCGGGCGAGGTCGATGAGGTCGCTGTCGGCGACGATCTGGATTTCATTGAGAACGTCCTTGATTCCGGCCACCTTCCACGCCATGCGCACGGCATCGGCGCGCACGGCCTCGCCGTCCACCGCCCCGGTAAGAAGGGCCCGCCCCTCGTAGACCTCGACGTCGATGTCGATCACCAGCTTGTCGTTTTGGGTCAGCCATTGGGCGATGATCTCGGCTTCGAGCCGGGTGTCGCGGGCGGCAACCTCGAGGCCGCGCTCCTGCAGGGCGGCGACGCCCGTGGTGGCGCCGGCGCCGACCGCGACGCCGGCGCACCCGCCGAGCGCCAGCGCCGCCGCCATCACCATGGCCCGCGCCAGGGCGCTGGCGTGGCCGGAATTCACCGCATGGACCGCTCGCGTCATCGGTTCGGCTTTCCGTTGCCCCCGCCAATCTAGGGTGTCCAAGTGGTTATTCTCAATATCGGCGTGTCGTGTCAAACAGGAATATCCGCCGCCGTCCATTAGGGCGTGGTCCGCCAGGCGTCCCTCATGTGCACCGGCAAACGCCAGGGCACGACCACCATGAGGTCGAAACGCACGTCCAGGCCGTCACACCCGGGACGTTGGCGGAGGAAGGCCTCGGCGGCGCGGACGATGCGCCGGCGTTGCCGGGTGTTCAGGGCCTGGGCGGCGTCGTCCCGCCGCTCGCGGGCCTTGACCTCGACGATGGCGAGGGTGCGGCCACGGCGCGCCACGATGTCGATCTCGCCGACCGGGGCGCGGAAGCGGCGGGCCAGGATGCGGTAGCCGCGGAGCCTCAGATGCCAGGAACAAAACTCCTCGGCCAAGCGGCCGAATGTCCAGGCGCGCCGCTTCTTGCGCAGCGCGCCCGACCGGATCATGGGCGCGGGCCCCTGACCTTGCGCATCTCCAGGGCGCGGGCATAGACCCGGCGCCGGGGCACGCCGGTGGCGGCGGTCACCCGCTGCACCGCGTCGCGCACCGAAGTTTCGCCGAGGGCCTCCTCGAGACGCCGGTCGATCTCGGCGCCGCTCGCCGGGGCCTCCTTGGCGGGCGGCGCCACGACCACCGTGACCTCGCCCTTCGGCGCGCCGGCGCCGTCGTAATGGGCGGCAAGTTCGGCCAGGGGGCCGCGGCGCACTTCCTCGAACATCTTGGTGAGTTCGCGCCCGACCGCCGCCTGGCGCGGTCCCAGGATGTCCGCCATGTCGACCAGCGCCCGGGCCAGACGGCGTGGCGATTCCATGAAGACCAGGGTGGCCGGCACAGCCGCCAGCTCGTGCAGCGAATTGCGCCGCGCCACCCGCCGCGACGGCAGGAACCCGGCGAACATGAAACGGTCCGTCGGCAGCCCCGACACCAGCAAGGCGGCAAGCACGGCGGACGGACCGGGAACGGCGCTGACCGGCAGTGCCTGTTCGATACAGGCCTGCACCAGCTTGTAGCCCGGATCGGAGACCAACGGCGTGCCGGCGTCGGCGATCAAGGCCACCGTTTCGCCACCTTTCAGGCGTTTGATGAGCTCCGGGCGCACCTTGGCGGCGTTGTGTTCGTGGTAGGGAGTGAGCCGCGCCGTGATGCCGTGGATGGCCATCAGCTTGGCGCTCACCCGCGTGTCCTCGCAGGCGACGACGTCCGCCGCACCCAGGATATCGAGGGCGCGGCGCGAAATGTCGGCGGCGTTTCCGATGGGGGTGGCGACCAGGTATAGGCCGGGCTCCGGGCGTCGGGCCGGTGGTTTACTCCGCGCCGCCCGGCCGCTAGGGTCTCCATCGGCCCCAGCGTGTGGCCGTTTGGAAGGCTTTGGACCGCCGCATGATGAGATTGCGTTCTTGCGTGCCACGTTTCGCCGCCGCCCCCTTGCTGGCTGCCGTGGGGCTGTTGCTCGTGGCCTGCCAGTCTCCACAACTGCCCCCATGGATGCAAGGCGGGAAAGCCGGACCGAAACCGGCGGCGCCGGCCGCCGCGCCCGCGCCGCCACCTTCTCAGCCAGCGGCCGGGGCGTCTCGACCGCCGCCCCCGCCCCCGGCGGCCGTCGCCGCCCCCGTGTCGGCCGCTCCGCCCTCCGCGGCTGACGCGCCACCCTCGTCGCCGGCGCCTTCGCGGGCGGAGACACCCTCCCTGGCGCCTCTCCTTTCGGAGCGCCCTTCGCCGCAAGGTGGCGTGGCCCTCAAGGAACCGCCGCCGCCGCCGCCGCCGACCCTCGCCGCGTCGACCAACCGGGTGGCCCTGCTGTTGCCGCTCACCGGCGCCAATGGCCGCCTCGGAATGGAGCTTCTCGACGCCGCCCAGCTCGCCCTTTTCGATTTCGCCGACGAAGACTTCGAGCTGGTGGTCCACGACACCAAGAGCACCGCGGACGGGGCGGCCGACGCGGCGGCGCTGGCCATCGGCGACGGCGCGTCCCTGTTGCTCGGGCCCCTGGTGGCGGCCGAGGTCAGGGCGGTGACGCCGGCGGCGCGGGCCGCCGGCATCAACGTGATCGCCTTCTCCAGCGACCGCTCGGTGGCCGGCAACGGCGTTTACATCATGGGTTTCCTGCCGAGCGCCCAGGTCGAGCGCATCGTCGGTTACGCCCGCTCCCGGGGACTCCTCAGGTTCGCCGTGTTCGCGCCGGACGACGACTACGGGACGGCGGTGGTCGATGCGTTGCGCGGCGCCGCGGCACGGGTCGGCGCGGCGGTCACCAGAATCCAGTATTACGACCCGTCGGCGGGCGATTTCTCGGACGCGGTTCGTCGGCTCGCCGATTACGATTCCCGCCGCGGGGCGTTGCTCGCCCAGCGCGCCGCGCTCGAGGCCCGCGGCGACCAGGTCGCCGGGCGCGCCCTGAAGCGCCTGGAAAAGCTGCAGACCATCGGTGATCTGCCCTTCGATGCCCTGCTGCTGCCCGACGGCGGCAAGCGGCTGCAGGCCATCGCCGCCATGCTGCCTTTCTACGATGTCGATCCCGCCAAGATCCGCATGCTCGGCACCGGCCAATGGGACGAGCCGGGGATCGGCGCCGAGCCGGCGCTGCTCGGCGGCTGGTTCGCGGCGCCGCCGCCGGCGGCCCGCGCCGAGTTCGAGGCCCGCTACGCCAAGGCCTACGGGCGAAGGTCGCCACGGTTGGCCACCCTGGCCTACGACGCGACGGCGCTTGCCGCCGTCCTGGCGCGCGGCGAGGAGGGAGCCGACTTCGGCGAAGAGACCCTCACCGCGGCCACCGGGTTTCTGGGCCGCGACGGCATTTTCCGGTTCCTGGACGAAGGGGTCGCCGAGCGCGGCCTCGGCGTGCTTCAGGTGCAGCGCCGCGGCGCCAAGGTCATCAGCCGAGCGTCCGAGGCCTTCGGCGTGCCCACCAACTAGAGCAAATCCCGAGCAAACTGAATCAGTTTGCGACGACGTATTTGCGTAACATCAATAAGTTAGAGCGTTTTTCGTGAACCCTTGTGAACGAAAAATGCTCTAGGCAAGCAGCGCCGCGATCAGCGCGTTGAGCCGGGGCCGCCCGAGCGGCGTGGCGCGCAGGCCCCGTGCGTCGAGGGTGAGGTAACCGGCCCCCGACAGACGCGCCAGCGCCGCCCCGTCGACGGCGTCCTCCAGGGATTGGCCGGTTTGCCGGCGGAAGCGTTCGCGGTCCAGGCCGGCACCGAGGCGCAGCCCCATCATCACCAACTCGTCGCGACGCTGGCCGGCGTTCAGGGGGCGGCGCGCCTTCGTGCCATGGCCCTTGGCCTCGACGGCGCCGATCCAGGCCTGGGGCGCGGGGATCTGGCTGACGGCATCGGTGCGGCCGTCCGCCGAGAGGCGGCCGTGGGCGCCCGGGCCGATGCCGGCGTAGTCGCCGCCCAGCCAGTAATTGAGGTTGTGGCGGCTCTCGGCCCCGGGGCGCGCGTGGTTGGAAATCTCGTAAGCCGGCCGACCGGCGGCGGCGAGCACGTCCTGGGTGAGGTCGAAAAGGCGCCCGCCCTGCTCCTCGCCGGCCGCCTCGATCCCGGCCTTGTGGAACGGCGTGCCGCGCTCGATGGTCAGCTGGTAGAGCGAAAGGTGCTCGGTGCCGAAGGAAAGGGCGTCGCGCAACTCGCCCCGCCACGCCCCCGCCGTCTGTCCGGGTCGCGCGTAGATGAGGTCGAGCGAGACGCGCCGGAAGTGCCGCCGTGCCAGCTCCAGGGCGCGGCGCGCCTGGGCCGCCGAATGGGTGCGGCCGAGGAAAGCGAGGGCCGCGTCGTCGAACGACTGTACGCCGAGCGACAGGCGGTTGACGCCGGCCTCGGCGAAGGCGGCGAAGCGTCCCGCCTCCACCGAGGAGGGGTTGGCCTCGAGGGTGATCTCCGCGTCGTCGGCCAGGGACCAATGGGCGCCGGCGGCCTCGAGGAGGGCGGCCACCGCCGCCGGCTCCATGAGGGACGGCGTGCCGCCGCCGAAATGGACGCTGGTCACGGTTCGACCCGATGTTTCGCCAGCGAAATGAGCCAGTTCGGCGGCGAGTGCGCGGCGCCAGCGCCCGTGGTCGACGTCCTCGGCCACATGGGCGTTGAAGTCGCAATAGGGGCAGCGGCTGAGGCAGAACGGCCAGTGGATGTAAATGGCGAAGCCCGGCTGCATGGCGCGTCGCTCCAGGGTTGGCGCTCGGAGATTACGCCGCGAAACACCCCGCCACCAGCTTGCGGAAGGCATCGGCGCGGTGGCTTATGCGGTGCTTTTGGGCGGGCACCATCTCCCCGAAGGTGATGGTGTAGCCATCGGGCACGAACATGGGGTCGTAGCCGAAGCCCCGGTTGCCGCGCGGCGGCCACACGAGTTCGCCGTGAACGGCGCCCTCGAATGTTTCGACGTGGTCGTCCGGCCAGGCGAGGGCCAGGGCGGCGGCGAAATGGGCGCGGCGGCCTTGCTCGTGCGCCATAGCGCCGGCGTTCAGCAGCTCATCCTCGACGCGTTGCATGGCCAGTGCGAAGTCTTTTTCGGGTCCCGCCCAGCGCGCCGAGCGAATGCCGGGCGCGCCGCCGAGCGCCTCGACCACGAGCCCCGAATCGTCGGCCAGTGCCGGCAGCCCGCAAGCGGCGGCGGCGGCGTGCGCCTTGATTTCGGCGTTGGCCGGGAACGTGGCGCCGGTTTCCTCGGGCTCGGGCAGGCCGAGCTCGGCGGCGGAAGTCACATCGATCCGGTGGTCGGCCAACAGGTCGCCGAATTCGCGCACCTTGCCCGTGTTGTGGCTGGCGACGACCAGTCTTGCTTCATCGAACCGCCGCGGCATTTACCCGGCGCCCGGCTACCGGGAAAGCGCCACGTCGAGGGCCTCGCGCTGGAGAACGACGAGCCGCGCGATGGCTTGGCGCGACAGCACCAGCATTTCCAGCAGCCGGCTTTCGGGAAACGGCCGATCCTCGGTGGTGAACTGGATCTCCACGATGTCGCCGCCGCCGGTGAGCACGAAGTTGCAGTCGGCCTCCGCCGCGCTGTCCTCGGCGTAATCGAGGTCGAGGATCGAGGTCCCCTTGTAGATGCCGCACGAGATGGCCGCCACCTGGTCGCGAATGGGCAGGCTTTTTAGGATACCGAGGGACACCAGCCGCTCGCAGGCCATGTGCAGCGCGACGTAGGCCCCGGTTATGGCGGCCGTGCGCGTGCCGCCGTCGGCCTGCAGAACGTCACAGTCGATCCTGACCTGAATCTCGCCCATGGCCTCGAGGTCGACGACGGCGCGCAAGGAACGCCCGATGAGCCGTTGGATCTCCTGGGTGCGCCCCGACTGGCCGCCGCGCCTTGCCTCGCGCTCCATGCGCTCGCCGGTGGCGCGCGGCAGCATGCCGTACTCGGCGGTGATCCAGCCGCGTCCCGAATCGCGCAGCCACCGCGGCACCCGCTGTTCGACGGTGGCGGCGCACAGCACGTGGGTGTCGCCGAAGCGCGCCAGGCACGAGCCCTCGGCGTATTTGCTGTAGCCGGGCTCGAGCACGACGGCTCGGCACTCGTCGGCGGCGCGGCCCGATGGTCTCATCAAAACCTCTAAGCCAAATCAAAGGCGCGTCAAGCTAGTGTCCTGGATCAGAATTTCGTGGCATATACGACGGCCTTCCGCGTTCATCCGGTTAGGCGCGCAACGACGCCGGGGGGCTCGGAAGGCCGCCCTCCGGGTCCCTTTTCCCGCCCCCTCGGGGGTCGCGGGGGCGCCCCCCGCATTTGGATTCGGGGGGACACCCCCCGGTGGCCCCCCGGGGCGTCAGGAAGGCTTGCCGATGCGAAGGCATCGCCGGCGCCGCCCTTCCTGCCGAGCGAACGGGAAAAGCGATCGTATATGCCACGAACTTCTGATCCAGGACACTAGCGCGGGCGCCGGGTCGCGTAAACCCTCGGTCCCCGGCTCCCGGACGTGGTTGCGTTGACGACACCCCATGCGGTTACTAGATTCAACCGGCACCGACAACGAGGCCCGGGACCATGGTTCTGGAACTGAACGAGCGCTCGCGGACGATATTCCGCCAGATCATCGATGCCTTCGTCGAGACCGGCGAGCCGGTCGGCTCGCGCACCCTGGCGCGGCGCCTCGACGGGGCACTGTCCTCGGCGACCATCCGCAACGTCATGGCCGACCTCGAGGACGCCGGCCTTCTGTTCGCGCCTCACACCTCGGCCGGCCGCCTGCCGACGGATGCCGGCCTCAGGCTGTTCGTCGACGGGTTCCTGGAAATCGGCAACCTCACCGAGGACGAGCGCAAGGAAATCGAAAGCCAATGCGCGGGCACGGCGTTGAGCCTGGAGGAGCTGTTGGAGGACGCGACGTCGGCCCTTTCCGGTTTGTCGCAATGTGCCGGCCTGGTGATGGCGCCGAAGGCGGAAAGTCCGCTGCGCCACGTCGAATTCGTCAATCTCAGTCCGGGGCGCGCCCTCGTGGTTCTGGTCACCGAGGGCGGGTTCGTGGAGAACCGGGTCATCGAAACCCCGCCCGGCCTGCCGCCGTCGGCCCTGGTCGAGGCCACCAACTACCTTGGCGCGCGGCTGGTCGGGCGCACCCTCGGCGAGGCCATCGACCGCACCAAGGCCGAGATCGCCGAGCACCGCACCGAGCTCGACGACCTGACCAAGCGGGTTGTCGAGGCCGGCCTCGCCACGTGGGCCGGCGGCGAATCCGAGGGCTCTCTCATCGTTCGCGGCCAGGCCCATCTTCTCGAGGACGTGACGGCCATCGCCGATTTGGAACACATCCGCGCCCTTTTCGCGGCGCTGGAGACCAAGGAGACGATGATCAAGATCCTCGGCCTTGCCGACAGCGCCGAAGGCGTGCAGATTTTCATCGGCGCCGACAACAACCTCTTCAATTTGGCGGGGTGCTCCATGGTCGTGGCACCCTATAACAGCCCGCGGCAGAAGCTCGTCGGGGCCATCGGGGTGGTCGGGCCGACCCGCATGAACTACGCGCGCATTATCCCCATGGTAGACTACACGGCGAAACTGGTCGGTCGGTTGATCGGATAAAGGAGCAATACAAGAACATGTCGCAAGGCAAACGCAAAAAGCGGGAATCAGCGCCCAAGGACAGGAAAAGGGGCGCCAAGGCCGCGTCGGCGGAACAAGCGGAAGTCGCCGGGGAAGACGAGATGGCTCCCGAGACGGCCCCCGAGGCCGCCCCCGAGACGGCCCCCGAGGAAGCCCCCGAGGAAGCGCCCGAGGAAGCGCCGGAAACCGCGCCCGATGCAGCGGACGCGGACGCCGCGGAAGAGCAAGTCGTCGAGCTGGTGGACCCCCTCGAGGCGGCGCGGGCCGAAGCGGCGGAGTTCAAGGACAAGCTCCTCAGGGCCCTGGCTGAAACCGAAAACGTGCGCCGCCGCGCCCAACGCGACAGGGAAGACGCCTCCAAGTACGCCATCGCAAATTTCGCCCGCGAAATGCTGAAGGTGGCCGACAACCTGCGGCGCGCCCTGGACAGCATCGGCGACGAGGCGCGCCGGGACAGCGAAACCGTCGAGAACCTGGCCGTCGGCGTCGAAATGACCGAGCGCGAAATGCTCAACGCCTTGGAGCGCGTCGGCATCAAGCCGATCGAGGCCCTCGGCCAACGCTACGACCACAATCTCCATGAGGCCATGTTCGACGTCGAGGACGCCAGCCAGCCGGCGGGGACGATCATCCAGGTCCTCGAGAGGGGCTACATGCTGGGGGAACGTCTATTGCGCCCGGCCAAGGTGGGGGTGGCCAAGGGCGGCCCGAGCGCCGCCGAGGAAACGCAGCCCACGGCGAGCGCGGACTCCGCGGTCGAGGAGGCGCTCCAACCTTCCGCGCAATCTACCGCGGCCTATGAAAGTCGACCCGAGACAGACGGCCCGGCCGGCTCCAAACTGGACGAAAAACTCTAATCGGCGGCGCCGTTCGCCAATTGGCGGGCGGCCGGTGGAAACAGGTAATCCCCACCGGGGTCGTGCTGGCGGTGGCGCCCCTTGGCGCGGTCGTGGCTTTCCACGGCGTAGCAGTAGACGCAGCCGTGCGGGCAGGTGTCGTAGGCGCCGATATCGCGCGAGGCGACGCAGGCGCACGTCTTGCGGTGCGGCTTGGCCTGGGCGGCGATGGGGCGCCCCGCCGCGTCGCCGAGGCGCCGGGCGTCGATGCACCGGGCCTCGATGCACCGGGCCTCGACGCCGCCGCCGGCCATCAACTGGGGCTGGCCACACAGGCTGAGGGTCATCCCGTGGGTGGCGGCGGTATCGGCGAACGCGGCGAGAAGGTGGCGTTTTTCCTCCGCCTCGGGGTCGTTCCACGCGAAGCCCCGGGCGCCCGCCGCGCGGTCCATGTTGCGGGCCGTCTTGCGGTAAATTTGGGCGAAGGAGACCACCACCTCGTCGACCACCCCGGCCAGCCCCCGGGCCAGCTCGGCGAAATTGCGGCGGTGCCAATCGGGCGGCGTCAGCGACGTGGCGACGACCGGATCGTAACGCCACACCGGCACCCGCGGGCCGAACCGCCGGCCGACGCGGCGCAGGTGGTCGACGGCGCGCGCCGCGCCGATGGTCGAGACGTCGAGGGCGCGTGGATATCCGGTGATCGTCTGGTGGACGACGAAGGGGTAGCCGCCGTCGCTAACCTCGGAGAGGTGGCCGAGAAAAGGCCCCAGGTTGCGCGTCCAGAAGACGAAACCGTCGACCGCGCCGATATCCAGTGGCACCCGGTAGACCTGCCCGCCGTAAGGGTTGACCATGCGGCAATGCCCTGCCCTTAGGCGAGCCATGAACCATTCGCCGTAGAAGGCCGGGATGTCGGTCTTGTAGCTCGCCGAGATGATCACTCTTCCAGTCTCCGGCCGCTCTCCATCCGCCGTCGGCGGCGCCGTGGAAATGCTCCCGGGCGGTTGCGCCACCCGGAACGCCGACCTATATAACGGCCACTGTCATTAACCATTGGCGCACCATGGATATTTTCCGGGCGCCCAGTGAGCACGAAGGGGCCGAAATGAGCAAGGTAATCGGTGTCGACCTGGGGACCACGAACTCCTGCGTCGCCGTCATGGAAGGCATGGAGGCAAAGGTCATCGAGAACGCCGAAGGCACGCGCACGACGCCTTCGATGGTGGCTTTCACCGATTCCGGCGAACGCCTGGTCGGCCAGTCCGCCAAGCGCCAGGCGGTGACCAATCCCGAGGACACGCTGTTCGCCATCAAGCGCCTGATCGGCCGGCCCCACGACGATCCCATCACCGAGAAGGACCGGGAACTGGTCCCCTACAAGATCATCAAGGCCGACAACGGCGACGCCTGGACGGAGGCCGCCGGCAACAAATTCAGCCCGAGCCAGATCAGCGCCTTCATCCTGCAGAAGATGAAGGAAACGGCGGAGGCCTATCTCGGCGAGGACGTCACCCAGGCGGTAATCACGGTACCGGCATATTTCAACGATTCGCAGCGCCAGGCGACCAAGGACGCCGGCAAGATCGCCGGCCTCGAGGTGCTGCGCATCATCAACGAGCCGACGGCGGCGGCGCTCGCCTACGGGCTCGAGAAGAAGGGCACCGGCATCATCGTCGTTTACGACCTCGGCGGCGGCACCTTCGACGTCTCCGTCCTGGAAATCGGCGAGGGCGTTTTCGAGGTGAAGTCCACCAACGGCGACACTTTTCTCGGTGGCGAGGACTTCGACAAGGCGATCATCGACTATCTCGCCAACGAGTTCAAAAAGGAGGCCGGCATCGACCTGCGCCAGGACAAGCTCGCCCTGCAGCGCCTCAAGGAGGCCGCCGAAACGGCCAAGATCGAGCTCTCCAGCGCCATGCAGACCGAGGTCAACCTGCCTTTCATCACCGCCGACCAGAGCGGCCCCAAGCATCTCAACATCAAGCTCACGCGCGCCAAGCTGGAAGCCTTGGTGGAAGACCTGGTGCAGAAGACCATCGGCCCCTGCAAGGCGGCGCTGAAGGACGCCGGGCTTTCGGCCGGCGAAATCGACGAGGTGATCTTGGTCGGCGGCATGACGCGCATGCCCAAGGTCATGGAGACGGTCAAGGAATTCTTCGGTCGCGATCCCCACAAGGGCGTCAATCCGGACGAGGTCGTGGCCGTCGGCGCCGCCATCCAGGGCGGCGTATTGAAGGGCGACGTGAAGGACGTGCTTCTGCTCGACGTGACGCCGCTGTCGCTTGGTATCGAGACCCTGGGCGGCGTGTTTACGCGGCTCATCGACCGCAACACCACGATCCCGACGCGCAAGAGCCAGGTCTTCTCGACCGCCGAGGACAACCAGAGCGCCGTGACCATTCGAGTCTTTCAGGGCGAGCGCGAAATGGCCGCCGACAACAAGACCCTGGGCCAGTTCGATTTGGTCGGCGTCCCCCCGGCGCCGCGTGGCATCCCGCAGATCGAAGTCACTTTCGACATCGACGCCAACGGCATCGTCAACGTTTCCGCCAAGGACAAGGCGACGGGCAAGGAACAGCAGATTCGCATCCAGGCCTCGGGCGGTCTCGCCGACGACGATATCGAGCGCATGGTCAAGGAGGCCGAGGAGCATGCCGCCGACGACAAGAAGATGCGCAGCCTTGTAGAGGCGCGCAACCACGCGGATTCCTTGCTCCACACCACCGATAAGAATCTCAAGGAGTTCGGAGACAAGGTCTCCGAGGACGAAAAAAAGGCCATAGAGGATGGTCTGGCGGCGCTGCGCGAGGTCATGGACGGGGACGACACCGAGGCCATCGAAAGCAAGACCGAGGCCCTCATGGAGGCCGCCATGAAACTCGGAGAGGCCATGTACAAAGCGAGCCAGGCGGAGGCCGCCGAGGCCGGCGCTGCCGAGGGCGAAGCGCCCGGCGAGGGCGAAGCGCCCGGCGAAGAGCCCGCCGACGACGCGGAAGGCGGTGCCGAAGAGGCCAAGGTCGTCGACGCCGACTTCGAGGAAGTAGACCCGGACAAGGACGCCAAGGACAAGTAGTCCGAGACAGTCCGTAGGCTGGGAACAAATCTAAGGCCGTCCCGGTGGACCGTAACCCGACGCGCGACCGGCCATTCCTTGCGGGATTAATCTGATGGCCAAGAAGGACTTCTACGACATCCTCGGTGTTGAACGCGGCGCCGGCGCGGATGCCATCAAGAAGGCATACCGCAAGCTGGCCATG
The DNA here is from genome assembly GCA_030744625.1 of Rhodospirillales bacterium. Classification (GTDB taxonomy): domain Bacteria; phylum Pseudomonadota; class Alphaproteobacteria; order Rhodospirillales; family JASLQF01; genus JASLQF01. The sequence continues at coordinate 144,523 of JASLQF010000027.1, read as the reverse complement.
GAACACCATCCCGACCGCAACCCCGACGACAAGGAAGCCGAGCGCAAGTTCAAGGAAGCCTCGGGGGCCTACGAGGTCCTCAAGGACGACGACAAGCGCGCCGCGTACGACCGCTTCGGCCACGCCGCTTTCGAGCAGAGTGGCGCCGGCCCGGGCGCCGGCGGCTCCGGATTCTCGTCCGGATTCGCGTCCGGATTCGCCGATATATTCGACGAAATGTTCGGCGACTTCGCCCAGGGCGGCCCTCGCCGCGGCTCGGGCGCGGCGGCGCGCGGGGCCGATCTTCGCTACAACATGGAGATCTCCCTCGAGGACGCCTTTAGCGGCAAGAAGGCGACGATTCGCGTCCCCACCGCCGTTCAATGCGGCTCCTGTAACGGCTCGGGCGCCGCCGGCGGCGCCGGCCCGGTCACCTGTCCCACCTGCCAGGGCCAGGGCCGCATCCGCAGCCAGTCCGGCTTCTTCACGGTGGAGCGCACGTGTCCGTCATGTCAGGGCGCCGGGCAGGTCATCCGCGACCCGTGCAAGGCGTGTAGCGGCTCGGGCCGGGTACAAAAGGAAAAGACCCTTTCCGTCAGCATGCCGGCCGGCGTCGAGGACGGCACGAGAATCCGGCTTGCCAACGAGGGCGAGGCGGGGCTGCGCGGCGCCCCACCCGGAGACCTCTACATTTTCATCTCGGTGGCGCCGCACCGCTTTTTTCAGCGTGATGGCGCCAACATCCACTGCCGCGTCCCCTTGCCCATGACCACGGCGGCGCTCGGCGGCAGCATCGAGGTGCCCACCGTGGGCGGCGGCCGGGCGCGCATCACCATTCCCGCCGGGACCCAGACCGGTCACCAGTTCCGCCTCAAGGCCAAGGGCATGACGATTCTGCGCAGCAAGGCCAGCGGCGACATGTTCGTGCAGGCGGTCGTGGAGACGCCCGTGAACCTGACCGAAAAAGAAAAATCGCTGCTGCGCGAATTCGACGAGAGCGCCAAGCCGGAACGCCACAGCCCCGAATCCCATGGCTTCTTCACCAAGGTCAGGGAAGTCTGGGAAGACCTCAGGGAATAAAGCGCCTGGCTTTCAACGGTCAGCCGTCGGCTTTCGGCGCGCTTTCCCTTGCTGTAGGCTGACGGCTGACCGTTGAAAGCTGACCGATTTGGGGGGATTCATGAAAATTGGCGTCGTCGGATGCGCCGGACGCATGGGCCGCATGGTGGTGGCCGAGGTGGCCGCCACCGCCGGCTGTGATCTCGCCGGCGGCACGGAACAACCGGACTCACCGTTCCTCGGCCAAGACGTTGGCGCCGTGGCCGGAGTCGAGCCCGCCGGGTTGGCCGTCGGCCCCGACGCGGATGCCCTCTTCGCCGCGTCCGACGCGGTCATCGATTTCACGCATGCCAGCGTCGTATCCGACCATGCGGGACACGCGGCACGGCACGGCACCCCTCTGGTGACGGGAACGACGGGGCTTTCGGGGGAAGGGCAAGGCGCGCTCGAAACGGCGGCGCTGAAGGCCGCCATCGTCCAGGCCGCCAACATGAGCGTCGGCGTCAGTGTGTTGTTGGGCATAACCGAAAGGCTCGCCGCCATACTCGGCGACGAGTACGACATCGAAATCCTCGATATGCACCACCGCTATAAGGTGGATGCGCCGTCGGGAACCGCCCTGGCGCTCGGAGACGCGGCGGCGCGCGGACGCGGTGTCGACCTTGATGCCGTGGCCCAGCGCGTGCGCGACGGCGAGACCGGCGCCAGGCGCGCCGGCGACATCGGTTTCGCCACCCTCCGGGGGGGTGACGTGGTCAGCGAGCACTCGGTGATCTTCGCGGCGGACGGCGAGCGTGTCAAGCTCACCCACAAGGTGTCCTCGCGGTCCATTTACGCCCGTAGCGCCGTCCGTGCCGCGCTGTGGACCAAGGACAAGTCGCCCGGCCTGTACACGATGGCCGATGTTCTGGATTTGGGCTGAGGCGGTTCCGCGAAAGGTAGCGGGCATCGGTCCCGGGCCGCGTCGTCCATCGGTCTTCCCGACAGCCGGCCTCGGTACGGCGCGGTTGCCGGGCGCCGTGATTGGTGCTTGATGGGGGACGGAGGGGAGAGCGAGCATGAAACGAGCCGAAATCGAGGAAATGTACCGGCGCTTCTGCGACGCCAAGGCGGAGCCGCGGGGCGAACTCGAGGCGGTCAACCCCTATACCCACCTCGTCGCCGTCGTGCTTTCGGCGCAGGCCACGGACGTTAGCGTCAACAAGGCGACGGGCCAGCTGTTCAAGGAGGTGGGTTCCCCCGAGGAGATGCTGGCGCTCGGCGAGGCCCGGCTGCGCGAACACATCAGGACGATCGGCCTCTACAACGCCAAGGCCAAGAACATCATAGGGTTGAGCCGCATATTGGTGGAACGCCACGGTGGCCAGGTGCCCGGTGAGCGCGCCGCCCTCGAGGCCTTGCCGGGTGTTGGCCGCAAGACCGCCAACGTGGTCCTCAACGTCGCCTTCGGAGAGCCCACCATCGCCGTCGACACCCACATATTCCGCGTTTGCAACCGCACCGGACTGGCGCCGGGAAAGACTCCCCTGGAAGTCGAGAACAAGCTGGTGAAACGGACCTCCGAGCAGTGGAAACACCGTGCCCACCATTGGCTCATCCTCCATGGCCGCTATGTGTGCAAGGCGCGCAAGCCCGACTGCCCCAACTGCGCGATCGGCGATCTGTGCGGTTACAAGGCGAAAACAATCGTCTAGAGCAAATCCCGAGCAAACTAAATCAGTTTGCGACGACGTATTTGCATAACATCAATAAGTTAGAGCGTTTTTCGTGAACCCGTGTGAACGAAAAATGCTCTAAAGAGCATCAAGCATGAACAAGGCCTATATCGGGCCAAGTCGGATGATCCTCGGCGTTTTTACCATTCCGGCGATGGCACGGGCGCTTGTGTGGTGTGGAGTCGTCAGGCCGCGGTACCGTGGGTCGTGCCGCCCTTCCGAAGGAAGTAGATGAAGATTAGCGCCGTTGCGAACATCGTTAGGCTGTAAGTCGCGGCGGGAATAACGACGGCGCCGCCGCCAAATAAAATCGTTGCGACGGCGATTGCCAGAGTTCCGTTCTGAAGCCCGCACTCGATCGATATTGTTATCCGCTGGGACCGGCCGGAACCGAAAACCGAACCAAGCAACCAGGCGAGCGCAAGCATAACGATATTCAGCACAAGCGTTATCACGCCGGCTTCAGCGTAAAATTCAACGATATTGTTGCGCTCCTGAATTATCGCGCCCAGCAAAACAAGCGCAAATAGGATTGCTGAAATATTCCGCGCCACCGGCTCGAAGCGGTCCGCGAACCCTTCCGCGTAACGGCGAACCGCGAGCCCGATCAGAACCGGAACGGTGACTATCAAGAATACACCGATGGCTATCCGCGCGACCGACACCTCTCCGCTGACCGCTTCTCCAAAGAAATGCCCGTAGGAAAATACGACGATTAGCGGGATGGTCAGTACGCTCAATAGACTGATGATGGCTGTGAGCGAAATTGACAGCGCCACGTCGCCACGCCCGAACGCCGTCAGTAAATTCGAAGTGACACCCCCTGGTGCGGCGGCGATGATCATAACGCCGAGTGCGATTTCCGGGGTTACCGGCCAGATCGTCACGAGCATGAACCCGACCAGGGGCAACACAATCATCTGGGATGCCGCACCGACGAAAAAATCTTTCGGCTGGCGGGCGACACGAGCGAAATCATTGACCGTCAGCCCAAGTCCGAGTGCAAACATGATGAATGCAAGTGCGAGCGGAAGAACGACGTTGGTTACGAATCCCAAAGCGAAGACCTATAGGTTTTTCTTACTGTCAGGTTTTTCTTGCTGTGGTCGAAGTGTAAAGAATTGCCACGGCAGGTGTCGAGGTCTGAAGTCGTCGCCCACGCTTGGTAAATCTCGAATACGGCCAAGCCACCCCTGTCGCGTTCTCGACGGCGGTCAGGCGTGCAAGGCGCGCAAGCCCGACTGCCCCAACTGCGCGATTGGAGATCTGTGCGGTTACCAGGCGAAAACAGACGCCTAGGGCGTTATCCGTTTACATGTGATGACCGCTAGCGGGCCGGTCCCGGACCCGACCGTGTCGAAATGGCCCATTACTCCTCATCTGTTTTCTCGGGGAGTGCCAGCTCCGCCGCCTTTTTCCCGATGCCCGCAAGATCGTCAATCTGTCGTGCCGACGCTTCCATGTCTTTCTGGTGTTTCGCCGACGCCGTTTCAAACTCCACCAGTTCCTTTTTGTAATTTGCCAATGCCGTCGCGTATTGGGCCTCCTGTTCAACGGATAGGGGCTGAACGTAGGCGCGCAACTCTCCGCGTAGCGGGTTATCCTCAAGAGGGGATGGTCGTTCGGGCCGGACCGGCGGAACAGGCGCCGGCTTGTGACGAGGATCCACAATTTCTCGGGGGGGCTTGGGGAGGACCGCGGCAACAAGCTCGTCCCAGGCCTTGCGCACGGCAACCGAAGTTTTCCAATCGGATGACCACGATTTGCCCGATCGGTTCTCGATGATCACGGCGGCGGCGGCCATCATGCGAAACAGCGCGTGCTGTTCACTTCCCCCAAGTGCCGCAATTCCATCGTCCTCCTTTCGGAATGACTGTTCCAAGCGGAACTCGACCTCCTGGCTTTGCGACCGACCAGAGGCGGCGGCGGCGGCCTCCAATCGGCTCTTCGTCTCGGCCGTAACCCGTAGACCCAGCGAATTTCGGGCCCCCTTTCGAGGGGCTTTCGACGGCCGTCCCACCCGCTTGCCTGCCTTCATGGTCGTGCCTGAATTTTCTCGCAACATCATAGCTTTAGAAGCTATTACTACACGGGTAAAGAAATAGTCAACAAGGAAATTTCCCATGATCGCCGGCCCAATCACAGCGTTTTTCGGGATGCCTAGGTGTATGGAAAACCGGTGATTGCCGTACGCGCGAGAATGTCTGCTTTTAACCCAATAGCGGACATAACTGACGACTGTGACTAATGTCCACACATGGCTATGAGCGGACCCTCGGCTGGGCGGTGATCTAGGTCGGCTTTCCCCCCGAAAGCTGACATGCCGAGGATCGATGTCCGCTCCTGGAGCCATAGCGAACCATTTGCAGTCGGGTACCCGCTTCGGCGGGCCGTTCAACGTTGGTCAACCGCCCTCCGCCCCATAGGTCTTGAAAAGTTCCAGCACCCGGTCCATTTCGTCGTCGTCGAGGAGCGTCGGATCCGCGACCTGGAGTGCCAGCAGGTATTGGGTGGCCAGGTTCTCTACCACCAGCGCCCGGTCCAGGGCCTCCGGCAGGTCGCGTCCCAACACTAGCATGCCGTGGTTTGCCATCAGGCACGCCAGGCGCCCTTCCAGGGCCTCCACCACATGGTCGGCCAAGGTCTCGCTGCTAGGCGTCGCATAGGCGGCGCAACGGATATCGCGACCGCCGCCGGCGGCGACCATGTAGTGGAACGCGGGAATGTCACGGCGCAGGCAGGCCAGGGCCGTGGCGTGGTGCGGATGGGCATGGAGCACGGCCCCGGCATTCGGCCGGGCAGCCAGCACCGCCCGGTGAATATGCCATTCGCTTGACGGTTTCCGGGCGCCGTCCAGGACGGTCCCTTCCAAGTCCATCAGCACCATATCCTCCGGTACCATGGCGCCATAGGGTACCGCCGATGGCGTGACCAGGAAGCCCTTCGGCACCCTCACCGAAGCGTTGCCGGATGTACCCTGGTTAATCCCCAGGTCGTTCATTCGCCGGCAGGCCTCGATGAGTTGTTGACGATGGTCTCGAGTCGACATTCCTCAGATAACATCCAAATTCGCAGAAATTGTACCTTTGTCCCACCACCAGAACTGTATCCCTTTTGTAGCCATCCGATTGCATGATTTTGGTAATCGGCCGGCACTTGGAAGGTGACATATCGGCCATGGCTCACGACCTTGGCCCCGATCTTGACCAGCATCTCCCGCAGTGTGGTCAGCGACCAGTGTGACCAGGCGTGCCCCGGATGGCGATGCCGCGCGGTAACGGAGTCTTAAGTCCCTTTGGCGTATGAAGGGGACATCTCGGCTTCGTGAGGACGGCAAGTCATGGTTTTCCGCGTTACCGGCGTCGCCGCGGCATGCGCCCTTCTCGCCGGCGCCTGCTCCGCCTTGGATCTGGATGGCGCCGACGTGGTGCGGGACAGCCCGCGAGAGATCAAGGTCGAAATCGGTTACGACGCCGCCGCCGAGGGGGTCGACGCGCGCGCCAAGGCCTCGAGGCACTGCCAGGAATACGGAAGAAAGGCGGTTTGGTACGGTCACGACCGGGACGGCGCCATGCACTTCAAGTGCGAGTGACGGGGTTTTCCGCCAGCGCCATTTTACCCCGCGTTTCCCCGGTTCCGCGTCTCGAATAGATCGCGCAGGCAGTCGTCGGCCGACACCTGGACGACGCTTCGCCCGCGCGCCTCGATATGCGCCACCGTGAAGTCTTCCCCCCGTTTGTAAAGGAAGAGATCGAGGAAGCAGGTGCCTCCCGCGTAGCGCCAGATTTCGGCCGGATCGTCGCGGCGCTTGAAGCCGGGTGGGCCAAGAAATGCCGCCACCGCCTGGGGAGGGAGCCCGATCAGCTCGCCGGCCCGGGGCGGGGAAGGCGCGCCAAGAGAGGCCAGTTTCCCGCCGTCCTTGCCGATCGCCTCCATCGGCGGCCGCGTGGCGGACGCCAGAGGATACGGGGCTGCGCCGGCAGAGGCCGATACAGCCACATCATCGGCTGCCGACCCGGCCAGCGCCGCAGGCACGCCGGGCGCCGCTGGCGCCTCGGGCGAAGCGGGTGCCACAGGTGTCACGGTGGGCGCTGAGACCGCGGACAATTCTTCCGGTGGCGCCGAAGTCCCGCAAGCCGCGAGAAAGGCGGCATGGGTCAGGATCATCCCCGCCAGCCCTGTCCGCCGCGCCGCGCGGGTTATGGCCCGGCGCCGGTAGCGGGGCACGGAAAGGCCTGTCGGGATCACGATTATTCGGAATCCGGCTCCGCCGCCGCGTCCTCGGGCGCGCCCCCCTCGGCGGCGGAGAGCGAGCGCATGTCGCCGGAAATTTCGCCTCCCGATTCGATGACGATGCGACCGTAGCGGATGGAACCGCTGACGCGGCCGCTCGACCTGACGATCAATTTGTCCTTGGCGGTCAATTCGCCTTCGTAACGACCACTGATGTCGGCCTCTTCGACCTGGGCGTCACCCTTGAAATAGCCGGAGGGGGCGACCTCGATGACGCGGGCGTCGGAGAGGGACGCCTCCACCTGCCCCTCGACGACCAGCTTGTCGCACGACGTAATCTCGCCGCTCAGGCAAATCTCGCGGCCCACGGTCAGTTTCTTGCTTTCGCTCTCCCGCGACCGCGGCCGCTCGAGGCGCCTGGGCGCGCTTGGGATGTCGACCACGCCGCGCGGCGCGTCTCCCTGAAACGCCGCCGGCCCCGGCGGTTTACTGGGGGCGTGTGATCCCTTCTTGGAAAAGGGCTTTAGGGGCGGCGCCTCCATGGCGTCGGCGCCCGGCTTTTCCTCGGCCGATCCCTTGTTCTTTTGATCGTCGTCCTTGTCTTTCCCAAACATGATGCCTTTGGTCTCCTCGTGCCGCCGGATTGCGTGGCCTCGAACGTCGCGCCCAGGGGCGGATGGCGGGTCCGCTCACGCCGGGTTGCCGCGCCAAGACTCGAACAGATGGACCATGGCGGCACACGCGGCGACCGGCGTCAACAGGTTTACCACCGGCACGGTCAGGAGAAACGCGGTAACCGCGCCAAAGGCGAATAGGCGGCCGCGATTCGCCTTTCTCAGCGTCCGGGCCTCCTCCTGGCCGACCCGGCGCAACGCCACCAGCTCGAAATATTCCCGACCCAGAAGATACCCGTTCGCGGCGTAGAAGACAAAAAGGAAAACCGGCGCAATCAAAAGCAGCGGGAGCATGAGGACGTTGACGACGATGAGGACCGCGAGAAAGCGCATCGCCGCCAGCACCGACTGGCCGAGGGGCTGTCCCCGGGCAGGCGCCAGGTGTGGGTAGTGCCGGGCCTCCACCGCCGCCGCCACGGCCTCCAGGAGGACGCCGACGGCGGCGCTGACGACGCCCGGAAACAAAAACCAGGTGAGGGCCAGTGTCGCCACGTAACCGAGGACGTCGGTCACCCACTCCAGCCAGCCGGTCTCGAACAGCGCCGAGTTGGCAAGCAGATAGTCGATGGCTCCCCACAGGACCGCGAAGACCGCCACGGCGATGGCGACGGCCATCCACAGGACGCGCCGTATGGCCGCATCGGAGAACTGGTCGAGGGCTTTAATATATGCGGATAACATATTGATACTAGTGATTAATAGTCGATCGACACATGATAGCCCGGTCTGTTTAAAGGCGCTCCGCCGCGCATGCAAGTTGATTCCGCCATGCCGCGCCGGCTCTCCCGGGTGGCGTCGGCAGCGTCCTCGGGGGACGGCGTAGCGGGCGGCGGCATGTGCGGGGGACATCGGACCGACGCCCCGATCTTGCTCGCGGCCGGCGCGCCGCTATACTGCGCGCCGGCGCGGCACCGCAAGGGAGGCCGGCGCGGCACCGCAAGGGAGGACTGTTCATGGCCGAGGCGCGTTTCGATGTGCTCGGCGTCGGCAATGCCATCGTCGACGTGCTGACCCATGCCGACGATGCGTTTCTCGATGCCCACGGGCTCGCCAAGGGGTCGATGACGCTGATCGACGAGGACACCGTCGGCCGGCTCTACGACGCCATGGGCCCGGCCATCGAGTGCTCGGGCGGGTCGGCGGCCAACACCATCGCCGGTCTGGCTTCGCTCGGCGGTTCGGGAGCCTTCATCGGCAAGGTCCGAGACGATGAAATGGGTGCCTTTTTCCGCCACGACATCCGAGCCCTCGGCATCACTTTCGAAACCCTGCTCGCCGACGATAGCGCGCCGACGGCGCGTTGCCTGATCCTGGTCACGCCGGACGCGCAACGCACCATGCAGACCTATCTCGGGGCGTGCGTGGAACTCGGGCCCGACGATATCGATGCCGACCTCGTCGCCGCCGCCGAGGTGTGTTACCTGGAGGGCTACCTGTGGGACCGGCCGTTGGCCAAGGAAGCCTTCCTCAAGGCGGCGCGGATCGCCCACCAGGCGGGGCGCCGGGTCAGCTTGAGCCTGTCTGATCCGTTTTGTGTCGACCGCCACCGCGCCGACTTTCTCAACCTGGTCGAAGATCACGTCGACGTTCTGTTCGCCAACGAAGAGGAAGTCCTGTCGCTCTATCAGGTCGAGACCTTCGACGCCGCCCTGCAATGGGTGCGCGGGCACTGCGAGGTCGCCGCGCTCACCCGCGGCGAGAAAGGCTCGGTAATCGTCTCCGGCGACGAGGTGCACGTCGTCGACGCCGAGCCCGTGGAGCGCATCGTCGACACCACCGGTGCCGGCGACGCCTATGCCGCCGGATTTCTCCATGGCCTCGGCGGCGGTCGCGATCTGGCGGCGTGCGCGCGCATCGGCGGCGTCGGGGCGGCCGAAGTGATCGCGCACATGGGGGCCCGCCCCGAAACCTCCCTGCGGGACGAGGTCGCGCGGAGACTCTCCTAGTGGACAGAATCTAACATACGGTACCCATACGACGGCTTCCCATATCCCGGTTTCTCGGGGCGTCGAGAACCCTTGACGATGCTTCGGCATCGCCGGCGGGCCCTCTCCTGCCGAGAAACCGGGATATGGGGTCGTATGGGTACCGTATGTTAGATTTTATCCACTAGACACCGTGGCCAGACGCCGCTTGGAGCCGCGATCGACGCCGGAATCGCCTTTTCTTGTCGCCCCCTTGGCGGTACCCTTGCGGCCCATGCGGCGGGCCCACCCCTCGTTGACTCCGTCATGACAGACACCGGCATGACAGACACCGGCGTTCACACCCAGCCGCGGGCGATACCGGGCCACCGCTTCGTCACATCCGCATTCTGGCGCGCCTTGCCGGCCGGCATGCGGCGGCGCTGGTGGATGTTTCGGCCGCTCGATCTGATGGCCCGCCACTGGCCGATCTTCAAGCGCCGACGCGGCCTTCTCGTGGTGCGCATGGACGGCATCGGCGACATGGTGTTGTTCCGCGCCGGGCTCGACCATTACGCCGAGGCGTTCGGGGTCGAGAAAGCGGACGTCACGGTGCTCGGGTGCGCCAGCTGGGGCGGCATCGCCGAGGAGGTCTTCGCCGGCTACCGCGTCGAGATCATCGACGAGCACGCCTATGCGCGCCAGCCGCTGTATCGATTCCGCGTCTCTCTATGGGTGCGCCGGCTGGCACCCGCCATCGCCGTCTGCGACTCCTATCTGCGCCGGGCGCTCATGGCCGACAGCCTGGTGTGGATGTCGGCGGCGCCCCGTCGGGTGGTGTCGCTGCCCTATGTCAACGAGCCCGTCCGCCCCGAGTTCAAGTACTACCTGAGCCAAGTGGACGAAATCGTTGATACCGGCGTCTATCCGGTCCATGAAGTGGTCCGTCATTACCGTTTCGTCTCGGCACTGGCCGGCCGCGACGTGGCGCCGGCGCCGCCGCGTATTGCGTGGCGCGACCAAAAGCCGCCCATCGAGGGCGGCGCGCCCTATGTCGTCCTCAACCCGGGCAGCAATGAGCCGGGCCGGCGCTGGCCCTTTTCGGGCTACCGGGAGATGGCCGACCGGCTTCTGGCGGCGGGCTACCGCGTGGTGCTGGTGGGCAGCGCCGAGGAGAAGCCGGAAGACGACGCCGTCGCCGATCTCTCGGGACGCGCCGGCGTCATGGACCTGATCGGACGGACGGCGTTGCCCGGGCTCCTCGATCTCATGAAGCACGCGGCGGCGGTGATCAGCAACGATACCGGCCCGGCGCACGTCAGCATCGCGCTCGGCACGCCGACGGTGGTCGTCGTCGGGGGCGGCCACTTCGGCTGCTTCGTTCCCTATCCGGAAGGAGTGGCCCCGGACCATGCCCGTTTCGTCTTTCACGAGATGGAGTGCTATCACTGTTTCTGGCGTTGCCACAAACGGGCCCGAAAGGAAGACGTCTTCCCCTGCATCGACGCCGTCGGCGTGGACCAGGTGTGGGCCGAGGTAAAGGCGTTATTGGACCAGGGCGCGGACAATGCCATGGCGCAAACGGAAAGCTGAGAGATGAGCGATTCCTCCAATATCGACTTCTACGAAACCTATGCCCGGTTCAAGGAATACGCGGCCCCCAACCCAAGCGCCAAGGAGAGCGGGCGTTTCGAAGAGGAGTTGTGGCAACCGGCCGGCTGCGCCAAGGATATGTCTTTCCTGGAGATCGGCTGCGGAAACGGTCATTTCCTCGCCTATCTGCGTGAAAAGGGTGTCACGGAGTTCCTCGGCATCGACCACGATTCGGCGCTGGCTGGTCATGTTCCGGCCGAGCTCGCCGAGCATTTCCGCGTCGCCGACGTGTGGGAGTTCCTGGACAGCAATTCCGGCCAGCGCCGCTTCGATCGCATCGTCATGCTCGACGTCCTCGAGCACTTCACGGCCGAGGATGGGGCACGGTTGCTTGGTGGACTGGGGCGCATTCTGCGGCCGGGCGGAAGGATCCTGGTGCGGGTTCCCAACATGGGCTCGCCCTGGGGTGCCCAATACCAGTTCGGCGACCTCACCCACCGGGCGGCCTACAATCCGACCAGCATGCGCCAGTTGGCCGAAGCCAGTGGGTATGCCTGTATGGCATGCTATCCCCACCGCCAAAGAAGTCCCAGCCGCCGATTTCTCGACCGCCTTTTTCACGCCCTCCTTTCGCGCATCCTGATGACGCCACCGGAGATTTGGTCGGCGAATTTCTTCGCCATCCTGGAGCGTCGGGACGGTCGATGATCTTCGCCACGCGAGGGAGAGGGACCGATTGGGCGAATGGGCTGCCCTTGCCCCGGTCCCCAAGGTAGGATGGCGCTCGTTGTCGAACTCATCCGCGGATGTCGGTCGATATGACGATTGATTTTTATGACGGGTATCGTCGCGACTACGGATTGGTCCACCTTCAGAAGAAGCATGTGAGACAATTCGATCACGAGTTCGCGCGGGCCAGCGGCTTCAGCTCGAATATGTCCGTTCTCGAGCTTGGCTGCGGCAATGGCCTATTCCTTCAATATCTTGAACGTAAGGGCGCCAGGGATTTCCTCGGCGTCGACCAGGATGCCGAGTTGCGCAAGTGTATGCCGGTTACCGTCGCCAACCGGTTTCAAATTGGCGACTTCTGGGACTTCCTGTCGCAAAGCAAGGGGCGCCGGCAGTTCGACAGAGTTGTCCTGTTCGACGTTCTCGAACATTTCCCGGCGGAAAAAGGCAGCGAACTGTTACACCGGATCGGTGAAATTCTGGAGCCCGACGGAGCCATCGTGGCGCGGGTCCCGAACCTGTCTTCTCCCTGGGGCCCGGCTTGCCAGTTCAACGACCTGACCCATAAAACCGCGTTTACTCCCGGATCGATCGCGCAACTGGCGGAAGTCACCGGATTCCGTCTCGCGGCTTGCCTGCCTCAGGTCCACAGCAATCGCTGGAAACAGGCAAGGGAGCAATTCCTGCACGGCGTATTGTCGTGGTTCCTCATTAATCCGCCGCAGGTTTGGTCGGCTCAGATGGTCGCCGTCCTCAGGAAAAAGTAGCCGACGTGCCGGGTCCACCAAGATCGAGGAAGTTCGGGACACGAGACACGCACCACTTGCCCGGCGCCGGCGCGCACCAGGAAATGGGAGGCACGAGCCATGGCCGGGCCTAGGCTGAGCCGCCTGGCCGACGCCATGGCCAGCCTCAAACGCCAGTGGCGGGGGCGCTCCGGCGTGCCCAATGGCGTCCTCCTGGTGTCGGCCGGCGGCCTCGGCGATACGGTGCTGTTAGCCCATGTTGTGCGTCGTTTCATGGGGCTTGCCGCGGACGGCGAGCCGGTCACCATGCTGTTGCGCGCCGACGCCGCCGGAATGGCCTTCGTGCTGCCTCCGCAAGCGCGCGTCGAGACGGTCGACTTTTCCCGCCTGCGCAAGGACATACGCTATCGTCTTGAGGTTATGGATAGGCTTTTCGAGGCCAATTACCGCCTCGTGGCAAGCACCGATTACCTGCGCCATCCCGACCTCGACGAGGCCCTGATCCGGGCCTGCCGGGCGGCCGAGGCGGTGGCCATGGTTCCCCGTCCCTGGCCCAAGTACGCGGCGCGCCTGAGGCGCAACGCGGCCCTCTACGACCGGCTTTTCGACAGCGGCCCAGCCGTGCGCGACAAGGTCTTGCGCTGGTGGGACTTCGCCGACTGGCTTACCGGCGAGAGTGTGCCGCCGGCGCCGTTGCGCCTTGCCGCCGGGCGTTTGGCGCCGGCGGCGCGGCTGGCGGCGCCGACGGTGCTCATCCAGCCCTTTTCGGCGGTGCGCGCCAAGCAGAGCCCGGTCGAACTTTATCGCCGCGTCATCGAGGCGCTGCCCGAAGGCCACCAGGTCAGGATCACCGGCGCCGCCGCCGATCTGGAGCGCAATCCGGAATTCAAAGGGCTGCTGGCGCCGCCCGCCGTGGTGTTCGATGCCGCCACCTTCGAGGAGCTGGTGCCGACGCTGAAGGCGGCGCGGCTGGTGATCACCGTCGATACCGCGCTCATGCACCTGGCGGCGTCGGTGGGCGCGCCGACGCTGGCCCTGGCCAGCGCCGCCTTCGTCGGCGAGATCGTGCCCTACGCGCCCGAGATCGCGCCGGCCAATCTGCACGTCCTCTACCGGACCATGCCCTGCGAAGGGTGTCTCGGGTCCTGCGTCCATCCCCTCGAGGACGGCATGTACCGGTGTGTCGCCGAGCTTGACGCGGCGGCCGTGGTGGCGCGCATCGGCGCCCTGCTCGGCGCCGAGGCCGGCCCGTGACGCCGCCCGCCGCCTGGAGCGAGGCGGCCAAGGTCTACTTGGACCGCCGCCTCATCGCCGTCCTTTTTCTCGGCTTCTCGAGCGGCCTGCCGCTGCTTCTGGTGTTCTCGACGCTTTCGTTGTGGCTCAAGGACGAAGGCATTTCCAAGACCATGATCGGACTGTTCGCCCTGGTGCGCACCCCCTACACCTTCAAGTTCCTGTGGGCGCCGCTCATCGACCGGGTGCCGGTACCGGTCCTCACCGCCCTCCTCGGCCGCCGGCGCGCCTGGGCGGTGGCGAGCCAGGTGGCGCTGATGGCGGCCATCCTGGGGCTGGCCTCGACGTCGCCGGGGCTCGATTCCGCGATGACGGCGCTGCTGGCGCTCGTCGTCGCCTTCGCCTCGGCCAGCCAGGACATCGTCATCGACGCCTACCGCATCGAGATCCTGGAAGAACGCCAGCAGGGCGCCGGCGCCGCCATGATCGTCAACGGTTACCGCTTCGGCATGCTGGCGGCCGGCGCCGGGGCCATCTCGCTGGCCGACATCCTCAGCTGGTCGCAGGTGTACGCGGTGATGGCGGGGCTCGTCGTGGTCGGGTTGGCCACCGTCCTGCTCAGCCCGGAGCCGCGGGAACCGGCCGCCGGCGGGGTCGGGGCCGACGCCGACGCCGGCCGATTGGCCGCTGTCGGGTGGCTGTACGACGCCGTCGTCGCCCCCTTCGCCCAATTCATGCGGCGCGACGGTTGGGTGTTCATCCTCCTGTTCATCATGCTCTACAAGCTCGGCGACGCCTATCTCGGGGTCATGGCCAACCCCTTCTACGTGGAGATGGGCTTCACCAAGCAGGAAATCGCCGCCGTCTCCAAGGTCTTCGGCCTGGGCGCCACCATCGTCGGCGGGCTCTTGGGCGGCGCCATCGTTTACCGCCACGGCATCCGGCGCGCCCTTCTGGTGTGCGGCGTCCTCATGGCGGCCTCGAACCTGGTGTTCGCGGCGCAGGCCGCCGTCGGCCACAGCGTACCCATGCTGATGCTTACCATCGCCGTCGAGAACCTCACCGGCGGCATGGGCACGGCGGCCTTCGTGGCGTATCTCTCGAGCCTGTGCGACGTCGCCTACACGGCCACCCAGTACGCGCTTCTGTCGTCGTTCATGGCCTTCGCCCGCGACGTGCTTTCGGCCTCCTCGGGTTGGTTGGCGGACCAAGTGGATTGGGTGGCCTTCTTCCTGATCTCGACGGCGCTCGCCGTGCCCGGCCTGGTGCTGCTGATGTGGATGATGCGGCGCTTCCCGGCGCCCGAGGCGGACTAGGCGCCGCCTCGACCGAGCACCGCGTCGGCGGCGTCGATGACCGCGTCCACGGGAATATATTTCATCTCGCGGCCGCCGAAGTCGCCGGCGTGGAGGAAGGAGATGTCCTCGCCCATGGGCGGAAACTTTCTGGGCGTCGTCACCCCGTACAGCGAAACCAGCGGCGCGCCGGCGATGGCCAGCATGTGGTTGACGCCGGAATCGTTGGATACCGCCAGGGCCAGCCGTTTGGCCAGGGCCATGGTGAACAACGGCGAGAAGCCGTGCGCCGCCTCGACGCCGTCGGCCTGCAGGGGGAAGAGCGCCCGCGGCACGGCTTCCCGGAGCCCGGCCGTCCACTCGACCTCCTGGGGGCCGAGGAGGAAGACCGGGGCGCGGCCGCGCGCCACCTGGGCGCCGGCCAGGGCGATGAAGTTCTCCAGGGGCCAGCACTTGGGCGGCCCGCCCGAGCCCGGCGCCAAGCCGACGTATACGGGGCCATCGGGCAGAAGCCGGGCGGCGTCGGCATGGAGGCCGGCGTCGAGGTCTAGATCGAGGCGCGCCGGGCTCGCGAATGGGCGCCCGGCGGCGATCTCCAGGAGGTCCAGCATCTGGCGCTGCATGCTCTTGGGAAAGCGGTAGCCCGGCGGCGGTTTCCTCGACGACAACAGGAAGCGCGCCGCCGGCGAGATGAAGGTCTTGTGCGGTACGCGCCACAGGCTGAGGCTGGCCCAAAATATGCGCTGGGTGTCGATGACCAGATCGAAGCGCCGTCCGCCGAGAGGGCGCCCGAGAAGCTCGCTCGGATGAAGCCCGATGCCGGCGTGCTCGATGACCTCGTCGAGCAGCCCGGCCACCAGGGGCGCCATGACCCCGGCGTAGACGCTGGTCTCCTTGCCCGCCACCCAGGTGATGCGGGCGTCGGCGAAGGCCTCGCGCAAGCCGCGCGCGAAGGGCAGCTTCAAGAGTCCGTCCCCGACGCGGTCGAGGCCGACGTAGACCATGACGGTGGTAGGCGGCGTTTGCGCGATCAAGGTGGCGTCCCTCCGATCACCTTCGGCGCCTGACGGTTAGCACAGGGAGACCGCGAAGTCCGCTCTCTTTTGCGTCGCCCACGGCCGGGCTATGATCGGGGCGCGGAAGGTGGCGGAGAAATCCATGGCTGACAGGATGACCATCGTCGAAGGCGACATTACCCGGCTCGACGTCGACGCCATCGTCAACGCCGCCAACGAGAGCCTGCTCGGCGGCGGCGGCGTCGACGGCGCCATCCACCGCGCCGCCGGCTCGGAACTCCAGGCCGAATGCAAGACGCTGGGCGGCTGCCCGACCGGCGAAGCGCGCATCACCAGGGGCTACGCGCTGGCTGCCCGCCACGTCATCCACACGGTCGGGCCCATATGGCAGGGCGGCGGCTCCGGCGAGGAGGACCTGCTCGCCGCGTGCTACCGCGAATCCCTCGGGCTGGCCGCCGGGAACGGGCTCAAATCCATCGCCTTTCCCGCCATCTCGACCGGCGTCTACCGCTTTCCGCCGGAGCGCGCCGCCGGGATCGCGGTTGGGACCGTGCATGCGTTCCTGCACGGCGACCAGCCAATAGAGTCGGTGATTTTCTGCTGCTTCGGCGAAGCCTCCGTGCAGGCCCACGAGAAGGCGCTGGCCGCCCTCGGAGGTGATTAAGGTGCAGATTAAGGTGACATGATACTTAATTATCTCTGCTCGCCGCACAAATCCCTGCCTAATCCACACCGTGAGACAAGTAAATAAGTATCATGTCACTTTAATTCCCACACTTTAATTCCCACTTTGATTGCGGAGTGACGTAAATAAACGGCCCCAAACCCTTGGATTCGGGGCCGTTATTCGCGGTCGTGGTGGTCAGTATGTCTCCACGACCAAGTCGACGGGCAGCGACTTCGATATGGTGTCGTAGACCGCCGAGTACTGAGCCAGTTCCTTGAGCCGTTCGGCGCTGGCGTCGCTCTTGACGCGCATCTTCACGCGGACGTGGTGGAAGCCCTTTCTCACGTCCTCCGACAACCCGAGGACCCCGCGGGCATCAAGATCGCCTTCCACTTCGGAATCAATGGCCTCGATCTCGATGCCGTGGATGGCGGCGTGATAGACGACGGTCGTGGTCAGGCACCCGACCAGCGCATGAAGAATGAACTCGACGGGATTGGGCGCACTGTCGACGCCGGCCAAAGGAAGGGGCTCGTCGGCGTCGAGAACGAATGCCTGCGTGCGCGTCTCGTCTTTCTGGCCGGCGATGTCGAACTCCTTGATGGTCGATCGGTTGAGGCCGCCGTCGATCCACTTGTTCGTGGCCCGGAATTGCAGTTTGGCGTTGTCGGCGTCGTCTTCGATGTCGCGGATGGTGTCGAGTAGAAGGTTCACGTCGACGCCGTTGGTCTCGTCAGGCTGTTGTGCAACCGCTGTCTGGGGGGTCATGACGATTCTCCTATTCCTTCGGTGAATGGGTGAACAACTTGGGATCGCAGGTTCCTCCATGGGCGAGCATTTCGAACTCGGATCGGCGGAAACCGATATCCCTGAGCTGATGGTTGCTTAATGCGCGAAGCCGGGCGAAGGCCTGCTGCCGGTCCCGCCAGCGGATCACGGGACCGACGCCGGTGGCGAAAACCTTGGCCAGACCGATAACGATTTCCTTCCACGAAGTGGAGCCATGAAGTCTCAAGATTGCCGTCGTCATATCCGTTTCTCCTACAAATCGGACTGGCCATTGGTGACAGGCCGTCGGTCACGCGCCATGCTAGGTACGACCCGGCACCAGGAATACTGCGCGACGTGTAGCAATCAGCTACAATTCGTGTAGTTAGGAGATAAGGTGATGAAGTCGTACGGCCAGTTCTGCCCCGTCGCCAAGACCATGGAGGTCATCGGCGAGAAATGGACCCTCTTGATCCTGCGCGAGCTTCTGTCGGGAACCACACGGTTCAACGATTTTCAGCGTGGGCTTTCGAAGATGTCGCCTACCATCCTGGTGAAGCGCCTCAAGCACCTCGAGGAAAAGGGGCTGGTCATTCGCAAACGCCTTTCCGGACAGAAGGGCCATGAGTACCGCCTAACCCCCGCCGGCAAGGAGCTTGAACCCTTGATCGAACAAACCGCCATCTGGGGCATGCGCTGGGCGCGCGGCCAGATGACGGACGAGGAATTGGACGTCGATCTGCTCATGGCGGACATGCGCCGCCGCATCCAGACGGACATGCTGCCGGACGGGGAAACGGTCCTCTGCTTCTCCTTCAGTGATCTCGACAAGTTCAAGACATGGTGGCTGATTATCGACGGCAAGGACGTGGACTTGTGCTCGGACGATCACGGCAAGGACGTCGATCTCTATGTGACGACTACTCTTCGTATCATGACGGAAATCTGGGAAGGTGACCGCGACCTGTCCGCGGCCAAAAATGAGGATCGGGTTACCGCCGTCGGCGCTCGCCACTTGATCCGAAGCATGAACGACTGGTTCGGGTTCAGCGCCTACAGACACATCAGGCCGGCGACCGAAGAGGAACGCCGCGAATCTGCCTAGCCGCGCCCACCTCAATCGACCGCCGCGTGGGCGGCCAGCGCCGCCATGTTCACCATGTCGGAGACGGTGGCCCCCATGGGCACGATCTGGGCCGGCTTTGAAAGCCCCGTCAGCATGGGCCCGACGGCGGTGGCGGTGCCCAGGATCTGCATCAGCTCGGACGAGATCGAGGCGGAGTTGAGCCCCGGCATGACCAGAACGTTGGCCGGTCCCGACAGCCGGCAAAACGGGTAGATCCGGCCCATGAGTTCGTGATCGAGGGCGACGGCGGCGCTCATCTCGCCGTCGTACTCGAAGTCCGTACGAAGCCCGTCGAGGACGGCGACGGCGTCGCGCACCATCTGGGCGCGTTCCGGCAAGGGACGGCCGAAGTTGGAGAACGACAGCAGCGCCACCCTGGGCTCGTGGCCGAGCTGGCGGGCGCGGCGCGCCGACTGCTCGGCGATATGGGCCAGCCGCTCGGAGCTGGGGACCGCGTGCATGGCGGTATCGGCGAGGAACACGGTGCGCCCGTGGGCGACCATCATGGTCAGCCCGAAGACGTGCTCGCCGGGCCTCGGGTCGAGCACCCGGGTGATCTCGTCGAGGGCCACGTGGTAGTTGCGGGTCAGCCCGGTGACCATGGCGTCGGCGTCGCCGAGCGCCACCATGCAGGCGGCGAAGACGTTGCGCTCCTGGCTGATCATGCGCTGGCAGTCGCGGGCCAGCGCCCCCTTGCGCTGCAGCCGCCCATACAGGAAGTCGATATAGGCCTCGGGCTCCTCGCCGCGCCGGGTGCCATGGATTTCAAGGCCGTGGTCGGTGGGCAGGCCGAGTTCGGCCAGCGTCTTGGTGATGCGGTTCTCGCGTCCGATGAGCACCGGCACGCCGTAGCCGCCGCCGCGGAAGGCGAGGGCGGCGCGGATGCTCTTTTCCTCCTCGCCCTCGGCGAAGACGACGCGCATGGGGTTGGAACGTACCTGCTCGAGGATCACCTGGATGCTGGCCAGGGCCGGGTCGAGGCGCCCCGAAAGCTCGGCGCGGTAGGCGTCCATGTCGATGACGGGGCGCCGCGCCACGCCCGAATCCATGGCCGCCCGGGCCACCGCCGCCGGCACCGCCACGATGAGGCGTGGGTCGAAGGGCGCCGGGATGATGTAGTCGGGGCCGTAGCGCAGGTGGGCGCCGGAATAGGCGGCGTCGACCTCGTCGGGCACGTCCTCGCGGGCCAGATCGGCGATGGCCTCGGCGGCGGCGATCTTCATGGCGTCGTTGATGGTCGAGGCGCGCACGTCCAGCGCGCCGCGGAAGATGTAAGGGAAGCCGAGAACGTTGTTGATCTGATTGGGATAATCGGAGCGCCCGGTGGCCATGATGCAGTCGGGGCGCGCCTTCTTGGCATCCTCCCAGGTGATCTCCGGATCGGGGTTGGCCATGGCGAAGATGAGGGGCTTGTCGGCCATCGAGCGCGCCATGTCCTGGGAGACGGCGTCCTTCACCGAAAGCCCGATGAAGACGTCGGTGCCCTCCATGGCCTCGGCCAGGGTGCGCGCCGACGTCTCGACGGCGTGGGCCGACTTCCACTGGTTCATGCCCTTCTCGCGCCCCTCGTGGACGACACCATGGGAATCGCACATGATGACGTTGTTGGCGGGCAGGCCCATGCCCTTGAACAGCTCGACGCAGGCGACGGCGGCGGCGCCGGCGCCGTTGACCGCCATCTTGACCTCGTGGATGACCCGATCGGTCAATTGCAGCGCGTTGATCAACGCCGCCGCCGTGATGATGGCGGTGCCGTGCTGGTCGTCGTGGAAGACCGGGATATCCATGAGTTCGCGCAGACGCTGCTCGATGATGAAGCACTCCGGCGCCTTGATGTCCTCGAGGTTGATGCCGCCGAAGGCGGAGCCCAGGAAGCGCACGCAGTTGACGAACTCGTCGACGTCCCTGGTGTCGACCTCCAGATCGATGCCGTCGATGTCGGCGAAGCGCTTGAAGAGAACCGCCTTGCCCTCCATCACCGGCTTGGCGCCGAGCGCCCCCAGATCGCCGAGGCCGAGCACTGCCGTGCCGTTGGTCACCACCGCCACCAGGTTGCCCTTGGCCGTATAGTCGTAGGCGAGCGAGGGATCGCGGGCGATCTCCAGGCACGGCGCGGCGACGCCCGGCGAGTAGGCCAGCGACAGGTCGCGCTGGGTGGTCAGCGCCTTGGTGGCGCGGATCTCGTACTTGCCGGGGCGTCCCGTGGCGTGCATGCGCAGGGCATCGCGCTCCAGGTCGTCCTTGGAGTGGTCGTCCATGGTGTGTTCCTCAAGTGCGTTCGGCGGCGGACGAGTATTCGTGGACGTGGACGTTGGTGCCGCCGTTGGCGCGAAGGATGACGCCGGCAGCGTCCTCGCCGGCGGCGGCGTCGGCGCGCACCCACAGAATCACGCTTCCCGCCTCCACGGCCCGCGCGAAGTCTTCGGTGTGCGGGGTCGCGGTCACCTCTCCGATGACGTCCTTGATGGCGATGCCGCCGACGGCGGCACCGATGAGCCCGCCGATGAGCGCCGCCGTCGGCCCGCCGGCAAGGACGATGGCCCCCGATGCCACCAGGGGCACCTCGAACTTGAGTTCGCCGACCAGGGCGATGAGCGCGTCCTTCCATTGCTTTCCGGGCTCGCCGGCGGCGTCTAGGGATTCGTGGGAGCCCAGCACGCTGAGGTCGGTGCGCGCGAAGCCGGCCTCGGTGAGTTCGGCGACGGCGGCCTCGAAGCTTTCGCGGTCGGCGAACAGGCCAACCACTTCGCGGACGGCTTTAACGTTTGCCTTGATCATTTTCGCCTATTTCCCTGCGCCGGCTGCATTTCACACCATCTTGCCCAAGCGGCAAGGCGATTCATAGCCCCAAGCGCCGCGCTTGTGCTATGGTGCGCCCACGTCCGCGCAACTCAGACCGCCCGTTCCGCATTGGCCCAGCCCCGCCCCGAGGACTCCCGCCAAACCGCCCCCTCCGCAGGCCCCGCCAAGGAGGAAACGGGCGTCACGCCGATGATGGCGCAGTACCTGGCCATCAAGCGCCAGCACCCGGACGTCCTCCTGTTCTACCGCATGGGCGACTTCTACGAGATGTTCTTCGACGACGCGGTGGCGGCGGCGGGCGCCCTTTCCATTACCCTGACCAAACGGGGCAAGCACCTGGGCCGGGACATCCCCATGTGCGGGGTGCCCGTGCACAGCCATGAAAACTATCTGGCGCGCCTCATTTCGCAAGGCTTCAAGGTGGCCGTCTGCGAACAGACCGAGGATCCGGCGGTGGCCCGCAAGCGCGGAACAAAATCGGTGGTCGCCCGCGACGTCGTCCGCGTCATCACGCCGGGCACCCTGACCGAGGACACGCTCCTCGAGGCGCGCCGCAACAACTACCTCGCCGCCCTCGGCGAGGCGCAAGGGGAGCTCGGGCTCGCCTGGCTCGACGTTTCCACCGGCGCCTTCCACCTGCAACCATTGGACGGCAAGGACTTGGGCGCGGCGCTGGCGCGGCTCGACCCCGGCGAAGTGGTGGTTTCGGACCGCCTGATCGGGCGGCCCGAGCAATTCGAGACGTTTCGCGACTGGAAGGACCGCCTGACGCCGCTGCCGGCCAGCCGCTTCGACAGCCGCAACGGCCAGCGCCGCCTGGAGGGTCTGTTCGAGGTCAAGACCCTGGAGGCCTTCGGCGCCTTCGGACGGGCCGAGCTGGCGGCCGGCGGGGCGCTCGTCGATTACGTGGCGCTCACCCAGAAGGGGCGGCTGCCGCGCATCGGCCGGCCCAGGCGCATCGCCGCCGGCGCCGTCATGGAGATCGACGCCGCGACGCGGCGCAACCTGGAACTCGCCGAGACCCTGGCGGGGGGGCGCAAGGGGAGCCTGCTCGGTGTCATCGACCGTACCGTGAGCGGCGCCGGGGCGCGCCTGCTGGCATCTCGCCTGTCGGCGCCGCTGACCGATTGCGCGGCCATCGACGGGCGCCTCGACGAAGTCCAGTACTTCAACGACGGCGAGGCACCGCGCCATGCCGTGCGGGCGCTGCTGTCGCGTTGCCCGGACATCGAACGGGCGCTGTCGCGTCTCACCTTGGGCCGTGGCGGCCCGCGCGACCTGGCCGCCGTGCGTGACGGTCTCGCCCTCGGCGCCGAGGTGCGCCAGGCGCTGGCCGGCGCCGAGCCGCCGCCGCCGGACGGCATCGCGGCGACCACGGCCGGCCTCGGCCATCACGGCGACATCGTCGATCGCCTGGGCCGCGCCCTCGGCGCCGAGCTGCCTCTTTATGCCCGCGACGGCGGCTTCATCGCGCCCGGCTACACGCCCCAGCTCGACGAGCTTCGCACCCTGCGCGACGAAAGCAGGCGCTTGATCGCCGGGCTGCAAAGCCGTTACGCTTCCGAGACGAAAATCCAGAACCTCAAAATCCGCCACAATAAAGTGCTTGGCTACTTCGTCGAGGTGCCGGCCAAGCAGGCGCCACGTATGCCCACCGACGCCGACACCCCCTTTGTCCACCGCCAGACCATGGCCAGCGCCGTGCGCTACACCACCGTCGAGCTCGGCGAGCTGGAGGGGCGCATCGGGCGCGCCGCCGACCAGGCGTTGGCCCTCGAACTCGAGCTTTTCGAGGACCTGGTCGGCGAGGTGGCGGGCCGCGTCGAAGCCATCGCCGAGGCGGCGGCGGCGCTGGCCGCTCTCGACGTGGCGGCGGCCCTGGCCGAGCTGGCGCGGGAGCGCCGCTATTGCCGGCCCGTCGTCGACGACAGCTTGGAATTGCACGTCGAAGGGGGACGTCACGCGGTCGTCGAGGCGGCGCTGGAAGAAAGCGGGGAAGGGCCGTTCGTCGCCAACGACTGCGCTCTCGGCGGCGCCGCCGAGGGATGCCGCGTATGGCTGCTGACCGGCCCCAACATGGCGGGAAAGAGCACCTTCCTGCGCCAGAACGCGCTCATCGCGGTGCTCGCCCAAATGGGCGCCTACGTCCCCGCCTCGGCGGCGCGCCTCGGCGTCGTCGACCGGCTCTTCTCGCGGGTCGGCGCCGCCGACGACCTGGCGCGCGGGCGCTCCACCTTCATGGTGGAGATGGTGGAAACCGCCACCATCCTCCATCAAGCGGGGCCGAGGGCGTTGGTCATCCTCGACGAGATCGGGCGCGGCACGGCCACTTTCGACGGCCTGTCGATCGCCTGGGCGGTGGTCGAGCACCTGCACGAGGTGGGGCGCTGCCGCACCCTGTTCGCCACCCACTACCACGAGCTGACGGCCCTGGCCGCCAAGCTCGCGGGTCTCGAGTGCTACACCATGCGCGTCAAGGAATGGCAGGGTGACGTGGTTTTTCTGCACGAGGTGGGGCCGGGCGCCGCCGAGCGCTCCTACGGCATCCACGTGGCCCGGCTGGCCGGCCTGCCGGCCGCCGCCATCGGGCGCGCCGAGGAGGTGCTGGCCAGCCTCGAGAAGGGCAGCCAATCCTCGGCCCTCACCCGCCTTGCCGACGATCTGCCGTTGTTCTCGGCCGCCGCCGGCCAAGACGGCGCCGACCCGGCGGCCGAACCCTCGCCGCTCGCCGAGGCGTTGAGGGAGATCGACGCCGACGGACTGACGCCGAAAGAGGCCCTGGAGCTGATTTACAGGCTGAAAGGCATGCTCGACGACTGATTATGATTCGGTATCGTTATATTTTTGTTCCGCTTGCGTTACGATAATCGGCGCCGGCGTGCCCGGAGACGGCATCAAGCGCCGGTTTCCAGCACCGCGGCGCCGCTGATGCGCCCCTCGCGCAGGTCGGAAAGCGCTTGGTTGGCGTCCTCCAGGGCATAGGGCACCACCGTCGTTACCACCGGCACCCGGGGCGCCAGGGCGAGGAATTCCTCGCCGTCGCGGCGGGTTAGATTCGCTACCGAAACAACCTCCCGTTCGCCCCACAGAATGTCATAGGGGAAGCTCGGGATGTCGCTCATGTGGATGCCGGCGCACACCACCCGTCCGCCCGGCGCCACCGCCCGCAAGGCGGCCGGCACCAGGGCGCCGACCGGGGCGAAGATAATCGCCGCGTCGAGGGGCTCCGGCGGCAACGCGTCGGAGGGGCCGGCCCACGCGGCGCCCAGGGCGCGGGCGAAATCCTCGGCCTTTTCGTCGCCGGGCCGGGTGAAGGCGAACACCTGGCGCCCCTCGAAGCGGGCCAGCTGGGCGACGATGTGGGCGGCGGCGCCGAAGCCGTAGATGCCGAGCCGCGCCGGGTCGCCGGCGCGCCGCAAGGAGCGATACCCGATGAGCCCGGCGCACAACAGCGGGGCCGCCTGCACGGCGCCGTAATCGCCGCAAAACAGGAAGCAGTAGCGTTGGTCGGCGAGCGCGTAGTCGGCGTAGCCGCCGTCGATCTGATAGCCGGTGAAGCGGGCCCGTGGGCACAGGTTCTCCTGGTCCGCCCGGCAGTACCGGCATTTGCCGCAGGTGTAGCCGAGCCACGGGATGCCGACGCGCTGGCCGGGCGCGAAGCGCTCGACCCCCTTTCCCACCTCGGCCACCGTGCCCACCACCTCGTGGCCGGGAACGATGGGAAGCTTGGGCTCCTTGAGCTCGCCGTCGACCACGTGGAGGTCGGTGCGGCACACCCCGCAGGCGTGGACGCGTACCAGGACCTGGCCTTCGCCGGGCACGGGCGGCGCCATTGAACGCAGCCGCAACGGCTCGCCGGCGGCATCCAGCACCATGGCGCGCATGGGCTCGGCCGTGCTCATGGGAGCTCCTCCTTGCTTGGCCTTGGGCCTGGGTCTTGGGAACGCCTTGGCGCGCCGGTTCGAATTCTCCCCCGTCGGCGGCCCGTCGGCAACACCCGAAACGCCCGCGGCGGGCCACTGGGCAAAAGATGGTGTGCAGGGCACCTCCCCGCCTTTATCCTGTGGCGCGGCACAGGAGATTCAGGGCAGGCCATGGCCCGCGTCCACAAACCACGCGACATCATCGACCGCAAGGCGCTGGCCGGGGCCCTTGAAGACCTCGCCGCGTGGTCCGGCTATTCGCCGAAGACCCAGAAACGGGTCCTCGAGCTTCTCAAGGACGCCCTGGCCGGCGGCCGGGCCGAGATCCGCCGCCGCTTCGAGGACGAAGGCGTCACCGGCGCCCACAACGTCGGCGCCGGCACCCATCTGGTCGACCAGCTGATTCGCGCCATTCACGACTTCGCCCTGCGCTACGTGTATCCGGCGGCCAATCCGACCAAGGGCGAGCAGGTGGCGGTGGCCGCCACCGGCGGCTACGGCCGCCGGGAGATGGCGCCCCATTCCGACATCGACCTGATGTTTCTGCTGCCCTACAAACAGACGGCCCACGGCGAGCAGCTGGTGGAATACATGCTCTACGCGCTGTGGGACCTGGGGCTCAAGGTCGGCCACGCCACGCGCTCGTTGGAGGAAAGCATTCGCCTGGCCGGCGAGGACCACACCATTCGCACCGCCCTCCTCGAAGCGCGCTTCGTGTGGGGGGACGAAGAGGTATTCCGCCGCTTCAAGACCCGCTTCGACGAAGAAGTGGTGGCTGGCTCCGGCCCCGACTTCGTCGATGCCAAGCTTGGCGAGCGCGACCGTCGCCACGAGCGCATGGGCGATGCCCGCTATGTGCTGGAGCCCAACATCAAGGAAGGCAAGGGGGGGCTTCGCGACCTGCAAACCCTCTTGTGGATCGCCAAGTACCTGTACCGGGTCGACGACGTGCGCGAGCTGGTCGCCAAGGGCGTGCTGACCCCGGACGATGCGCGGCGCTTCGCCAAGGCCCAGAACTTCCTGTGGACCGTGCGCTGCCACCTGCACTACCTGACGGGACGGCCGGAGGACCGCCTCACTTACGACGTCCAGGGTGAAATCGGCAGACGCATGGGCTATGCCGACCATCCCGGATTGCGCGGCGTCGAGCGCTTCATGAAACACTACTTCCTGATCGCCAAGGACGTCGGCGATTTGACCCGCATTCTTTGCGCGGTGCTGGAAGAGCAGCAGAAGAAGCGCCGCTCACGCTTCCGGCTTCCGGCGTTTCCGCGGTTCAAGTCCGCCGTCGAGGGTTTCAGCGTCGACGGCGGCCGCTTGGGCGTCGAGGGCACCGACGCCTTCGCCAAGGACCCGCTCAAGCTGCTTCGCCTGTTCGCCGAAGCGGAGCGTCATGGTCTCGACATCCACCCGGAGGCGCTGCGCCTGGTCACCCAGAGCCTCAATCTGATCGATTCGAAGATGCGCGGCGCCGCGCCTGCGAACCGCCTGTTCATGGAGATCATGACCGGGCGCAAGGACCCGGAGACGGCGCTGCGGCGGCTTAACGAAGCGGGCGTCCTGGGACGCTTCATCCCCGACTTCGGCCGCGTCGTCGCCCAGATGCAGTACGACATGTACCACGTCTACACGGTTGACGAGCACACCATCCGCGCCATCGGCATCCTGCACGGCATCGAGACCGGTGCCCTCAAGGACGACCATCCGGTGGCGACGTCGGTGATCGGCGAGGTGCAGTCGCGCCAGGCCCTCTATCTCGCCGTGCTTCTGCACGACATCGCCAAGGGCCGGGACGGCGACCACTCGGAGATCGGCGCCCGCATCGCCGGCAAGCTGGGGCCGCGCCTCGGCCTCAGCGACTGGGAGACGGAAACCGTCTCGTGGCTGGTGCTGCACCACCTGCTGATGAGCCGCACCGCCTTCAAGCGCGACATCGACGACCCCAAGACGGTCAGCGATTTCGTCGCCGCCGTGCAGTCCCCGGAACGGCTGCGCCTGTTGCTGTGCCTCACGGTCGCCGACATCCGGGCGGTCGGGCCAGGGGTGTGGAACGGCTGGAAGGCGGGCCTCCTGCGCGAGATCTATTACCGTGCTCTCGAGGAGATGACCGGGGACCTGCCGGGCGAGCGCCGCGATGCCCGGGTGGAGGGCGCCAAGGCGGCGTTGCGCGAGCGGCTTGCCGACTGGGACGCGGCGGACATCGAGGCCCACGTGGTGCGCGGGTATCCGGACTATTGGCTTTCCTTCGACGCCGAGACCCTCGCCTCCCACGCCCACATGATCGGCGAGGCCGAACGCCGCGGCCTTCGTACCCATATCGAAACAAAGGTGGACACCTATCACGACGTCACCGAGATAGTAGTTTATTCGGCCGACCATCCCGGGCTCTTCGCGGAGATCGCCGGGGCCATGGCGCTGGGCGGCGCCTCCATCGTCGATGCCAAGATCGTGACCCTGGCCAACGGCATGGCGCTGGACACCTTTTCGATCCAGGACTCGGCGGGCGCCGCCTTCGGCGGGCGCGACCGGCTCGCCAAGCTGTCGAGGCGCATCGAGGACGCCCTCGCCGGGAAACTGAACCCAGCCCGGGAGCTGGCCCGGGCGCGGCGCCAGGCACCGCCCAGCCGCACCGGCGTGTTCCGGGTGCCGCCGCGCGCCCTCATTGACAACAAGGCCAGCGTCGGCCACACGGTCATCGAGGTCAACGGCCGTGACCGGCTCGGTTTTCTGCACGACATCACGGCCGCCTTGACGGCGCTCGGCCTGCAGATCGCCAGCGCCCATGTAACGACCTACGGGGAGAGGGCCGTCGACGTCTTCTACGTGAAGGACGCCCACGGCCTGAAAGTGGAGCACGAGGACAGGGTCGAGGCCATCCGCGCCAAGCTTCTGGCGGCAATCGAGGCGGATACGCCGGCGGACGCCGCCGCCGCCGAATAATACCAAGGACCGTTGGTATAATAGGTTCCCTGGCGCCCCTGGCGCCGATCAATTAAAACTCCGCCATGAATCTCGCGCGCTCTATCGCCACCGTCGGCGGCTTCACCATGTTGAGCCGTGTCCTGGGTTTCGTGCGCGACATCCTGATCGCCGCCATCCTCGGGGCGGGGTTGGCGGCGGATGCCTTCTTCGTCGCCTTCAAGTTCCCCAACTTGTTCCGCCGCCTGTTCGCGGAAGGCGCCTTCAACCTGGCTTTCGTACCCCTTTTTGCCGGGCTACTGGAAGAAGAAGGCAGGGACGTCGCCAAGGAATTCGCCGATCAGGCATTGGCGGTGCTTCTGTGGGCGCTTCTGGTTTTCGTGGTGGTGCTCGAGATTGCCATGCCGTGGGCGATGATGGCGTTCGCCCCTGGCTTTCTGGCAAACCCGCACAAGTTCCAGCTGGCTGTCGAACTGACTCGCATCACCTTCCCGTACTTGCTCTTCATATCGCTGGTCTCGCTGATGGCCGGTGTCCTCAATTCGCTGGGCCGCTTCGCCGCCGCCGCGGTGACGCCGATCCTTTTGAACCTGTGCCTGATCGGGTTCGTGTTGGGCCTGTCGCCGATTACCGAAACGCCCGGCCATGCCCTGGCCTGGGGCGTGTTCGCGGCCGGAATCGTACAGTTCGTCTGGCTTTACGGCCATTGCGGGCGCCACGGCGTGTGGTTGCGCCTGCCGAGGCCGCGCTTGACCCAAAACGTGCGCCTGCTCATCAAGCGGGCGCTGCCCGTGGCCGTCGGTGCCGGCATCTACCAGATCAACCTGCTTATCGACACCATCATCGCATCCTTGCTGCCGGACGGATCGATTTCCTATCTGTTTTTCGCCGATCGGGTGAACCAGTTGCCGCTCGGCGTGGTCGGGGTCGCCGTGGGCACCGCCCTGCTGCCGCTGATGTCCCGCCAGATCAGGGCCGGCGACGAGGACGCCGCCCGGCATAGCCAGAACCGGGCCCTGGAATTCTCGTTCCTGCTGACGTTGCCCGCCGCCGCCGCCCTCGTGGTCATCGCCGGGCCGGTCATTTCCGTCCTCTTCGAGCGCGGCGCCTTCGGCGCCGCCGAAGCGGGGGCCACCGCGGCGGCGCTTGGCGTCTATGCCACCGGCCTTCCCGCCTACGTGCTGGTCAAGACGCTGGCGCCCGGCTATTTCGCGCGCGGCGACACGGCGACGCCGGTCAAGATCGCGGTCGCAGCCATGGCCGTCAATCTGGTGTTGAACCTCGTTCTCATGGGACCTTTCCAGCATGTCGGCATCGCCATGGCGACGTCGGTGTCGGCGTGGATCAACGCCGGGTTGCTGGCCCTGGTTCTGAGGCGGCGTGGGCAGCTCGAGCCGGACCGGCGGCTGCGCCGTCGCCTGCCCCGCGCCGTCCTCGCCGCCGCCGGCATGGCCATGTTTTTGGCCGTCGCCCAAGGGGGCCTGGAAGGGGCGCTGGCCGGCGGGCTGGCGGCGCGCGTCGCCGCCCTGGCGGGTTTGGTGGCGGGCGGGCTCGCCGTTTTCGCAGTCCTTGCCGTGCTGTTCGGCGCCGCCAGGGTCGAGGACCTCAAGACCCTCACCCGCAAGGACGCGGCTTGACCGCCGGCGCGCCGCTGCGCCATAACTCCGCCGCCGCGACCACAAAACGCCACCACGGGAAGCGGCCACGGGTGACGGATCGGACCATGCAGCGAATCTTTTCGGGAATACAGCCCACGGGCAACCTCCACCTCGGCAACTATCTCGGCGCCATCCGCAACTGGGTGCGCCTGCAGGACGAGTACGAATGCCTGTTCTGCGTGGTCGACATGCACGCCCTCACGGCGTGGCAGGAACCCCGGGAACTCGTCGCCAACACCCGCGAGGTGACGGCGGGGCTGCTGGCCGCCGGGCTCGACCCCGAACGCAACATCATTTTCAACCAAAGCCAGGTGCGGGGCCACGCGCAACTCGCCTGGATATTCAGCTGCGTGGCGCGCATGGGGTGGCTCAACCGCATGACCCAGTTCAAGGAAAAGGCCGGCAAGCACCGGGAGAACGCCTCGGTCGGCCTGTTCGCCTATCCCACCCTGATGGCCGCCGACATCCTGCTCTACAAGGCGACCCACGTGCCCGTCGGCGAGGACCAGAAGCAGCACCTGGAACTGACCCGCGACATCGCCCAGAAGTTCAACAACGATTTCGGTGTCGAATTCTTCCCCCTGGTGGAACCCTTGATTTTCGGCGCCGCCACCCGCGTCATGTCGCTGCGCGACGGCACCAATAAAATGAGCAAGTCGGACCCTTCGGATTATTCCCGCATCAACATGACCGACGATGCGGATACCATCGTCGTCAAGATCCGCAAGGCGAAAACAGACCCCGCGCCACTGCCCGCCGAGCCGGACGGGCTCGAGGACAGGCCGGAGGCGGCGAACCTTCTCGGCCTTTACGGGGCGCTTTCGGAAACCAGCCTGGAGGAAACGTGCCAGCGCTTCGCCGGCGCCTCTTTCTCCGATTTCAAGAACGAGTTCGCCGAGCTATCGGTCTCGGTGCTCGGTCCCATCCAGGACGAGATGCGTCGGCTTTCGGCCGACCCCGGCCACGTCGACGCCGTGCTGCGCCAGGGCGCCGGCCGGGCGCGCGACCTGGCGGCGCCGATCCTCGCCGAAATCGAGGAAATCGTCGGCTACCTGCGGCCCTGACGGCGGAGGCGCCGCGCAACCCGGATTTTGTCCTCCGGTTTGCGAAATTAGGGCTGGCCTCGGACTCCCGGCTTCGATTAAAATCACACCGCTCAGCCGGCCAAGGTTTCCGCATTGACGACGCTTATGTGACGGGAGAAGAGGTCGCTTCCGAAAGCGATTGTGGGGCAATCAGGGCTAGGCACAAGGAGGCCCGAAGGCCGACAAGCCGCCGGGCTCTTTGAAGAGTAAATTCCACGATGAGATACTTCGAACGTGCTTCCTTGGGCGTCGTCGCCGTGCTCGTGGCCATGCTCATGGGAGTCACCCTCTACGATCCGCCGGCCAAGGCGACGGCGGCGCCCCGGGCCGAACTTCCGGTCACGCCGTCGGCGCCGCCGGCGGCCAAGAAACTATTGCCGGGCGGGTTGAGCAACCTGGCCCGCGCCATGTCGGGCTTCACCGTCCGTAAGCTGTCGGACACCTTCAGCAGCCTGGGGTACGACCTGAAATCGGTTCTCTCCGGGGACGACGGAGTGCCCCGTCTTTTCCTCGCCAGCCTTCCCGAAGACTTCGGGAAAATACGCGAGGTGACGGTGCGCAAGGCCCTCTTCTTCCGTACGGTGCTGCCCTTGATTCTGCAGGTCAACGAGGGACTCCTGGCAGATCGCCGGCGCCTTTGGGAACTGCACTATCGCATGGGCACGGGGCTGCGATTGGAGGCCGCCGACCGGCTGTGGCTGATCGTCATGTCGGAGCGCTATGGCGTCGGCGAAGGCGATATTGATGCCTTGCTGCGCCGGGTCGATATCATTCCGACCTCGCTTGCCCTGGCCCAGGCGGCGGAGGAAAGCGGGTGGGGCACGTCCCGCTTCGCCCGGGAGGGCAATGCCATCTTCGGGCAGTGGACGTTCGCCCGTGACGGCAATCTGGTGCCCCTACGCCGCGACGCCGGCAAGATCCATAGCGTCCGGGCCTTCGAGACACTGCTCGACGGCGCCAAGGCGTACGCCAGAAACCTCAATACCCACCATGCCTACGGCGGGTTCCGCGAACTGCGGGCCGGCATGAGGAAGGCTGGCCAGCCAGTCGAGGGCGCGGTCCTGGCACGCACCCTGTTGAGCTACTCCGAGCGCCGGTCGGCCTACGTCGAGACCATCCTGTCGATCATCGCGGCCAACGGCCTGAGCACCCTCGACGATGCCCGCCTGCGCGCTCAGGGAAGAGATTTCCAGCCACTCATTTAGGGACGGCGCGCCGTCCTATCCGGGTACGTAAAACTGGCGGCCCAGCCAACGCCAGCGGCCTTCCCGGGTGGGCAGCGTACAGTTGAGACGGGTGCGGCCGCGGGGGAATGGCGTGTTCACGCGCACCTCGAAGCGCCTCTCTCCGAGCCGTTCCAGCCGGGCGCGGCCCTCGTGCGAGGCGAAGCATGTGAGGCGTCCGACGCCCGTGATCCCGCCGCCCACCGTGAAGCCGATGGGAGGTGGGTTGACCGCCGTGATCATTGGATCGGACGGCGTCACATCGGAAACCGGCAGGGGCAGGGCGTTGATGGCGAGACGGAAGCGCCGGAGGTCGCCATATTTTTCGTTCATGGAGAAGCGTGGCAGGTAGAAGAAATTCGCGGTGCGGCCGATGACGCCCGAATGCTGGCCGAAGGCGGTGATGAACCCGGCGCCGCGGACGATTTCCTGCGCCGCCAAGCTGGCCTCGCCATAGGGGTAGGCGAAAAGCTCGGGGGCCCGGCCCAGCTCGGTGATGAAGCGTCCGTTGGAGCGCTCGATCTCGCCGCGGTTGCGCGCCGCGCCGGCGTCGGGCATGTGCAGATGGGTCTCGGTCTGGCTGCCGATGCTCACCCCGTCCGCGGCCAGCTCGCGGATCTGCCGCCAGCTCATGATTCCGGACAGCTTGCGGTCGACCGCCCGGGTGGCGACGAAGAGCGTCACCGGAAGCCCCGCCGCCTTGAGCCGCGGCCACGCTTCGCCATGGAAGGAGGAATAGGCGTCGTCGACGCTGAGCCCGACCGTGCGATCGGGAAGGGGCCTGTCGTCGCGCAGGCGCGCCACGATTTCGGGCAGCGGCAGCACCGAGTAGGGACCCCTTTTCAGCTCCTTGATATGGCTCTCGAACTGCTCGATGGTGACATTGGTGGATGGGTAGGTGGTCTCGCCGAACCGGTGATACATGATGACCACCGCCGAATCCGCGGCGTCCGCCGGGAGCGCCGTGCCCGTCCAGGCAACCGCCGCCGCGAGGGCCAACCCCAAGGCTTTCCTAGTCGTCGGATTAATCATCAGGCCAAACCGGCTGGTGGCGCGCCGCCGGCGGGCAGATTAGCCGAGTGCGCCCGATGGCGCCAGCCATGGCAGGCGCGCGCGCCGGCACCGATGGCTTCACGCCGCCATCATGCCTTCGGGCAGCACGCTGTCGCCGAGCAGCGGATAACGGCGGCTTCCGAACAATTGGTAGTGCCACCATTCGTTTCCATAGAAATCCCAGTCGGCCGCCGTCATCAGGCCGAGCAGGAGGGCGCGGTTGCGCTGGGCCTCGACCGACAGCGCCAAATTTCCGTGATGGGAAAGGGGTGTGAAGGCGTCGAACGAGGTCCCCATGTCCAACTCCCGCCCGCCGCCGTCGATCAGCGTTACGTCGATGGCGACGCCGCGGGAATGGGGCG
This sequence comes from Rhodospirillales bacterium, assembly GCA_030744625.1. Classification (GTDB taxonomy): domain Bacteria; phylum Pseudomonadota; class Alphaproteobacteria; order Rhodospirillales; family JASLQF01; genus JASLQF01. The sequence continues at coordinate 110,761 of JASLQF010000027.1, read as the reverse complement.
AGCCGCGGCGCGGATCGGCCAGGAACTCCGGGTCGGGCGTGTGGTTCCAAAGAACCCACTGCGCCTCGGACGGGCGAAAGGCGTCGAAAATCTTGAGGCGCAGGCCATGGACGGCGGCCAGGGTGACGGCGCGCCTGAGTGCCCGTTCCGCGTCGGCGTGCAGATAGCACGCCGCCCGGGCGTAGACGGGCTTGCCCGTGAAGTTGTCGGCTCCGGCGTAAGCCAGATCGATGACCACACCATGGGACGGGGGGGTGATGGCGGCCAGGCTCACGGCGTGGGGTCTCCCGCGTTGCCGATGGACTCCGTCGATCCGGTTGGCCCGGCGGCGGCAAATCGAAGTATAACCGCCCGCTCAATCAGCGAAAGAGGTTGGTCGCGTTGAAAATACAGGAAGGGACACAAGGGTGAGGATTCTCGCCTTCGACACGGCGACGTCGGCCTGCTCGGCCGCCCTTTGGGAGGACGGTCGCGTCGGGGCCCGGCGCTTCGAGACCATGACGCGCGGCCACGCCGAGGCCCTGGTGCCCATGATCGCCGACGTGATGGACGAGGCGGGGACCGATTTTCCCCGACTCGACCTGATCGCCGTCACCGTCGGCCCGGGGGCCTTTACCGGGCTGCGCATCGGCCTTGCCGCGGCGCGGGGCATGGCGCTCGCCGCCGCCGTGCCGTGCCTCGGCGTCACCACCCTCGAAGCCGTCGCCCACGGCGTCTCCGAAGGGGAGCGCGCCGGCGCCACCCTTCTCGTAACCCTCTCCACCAAGAGGCGGGACGTCTACGCCCAGGCCTTCGATGCGCGGTTGTCCCCCGTGGTCCCGCCCCGGGCATTGCTTCCCGGCGAGCTGATGGCGATGGTGCCGGCGGGCCGGGTGGTGGTCGCCGGGGACGCCGCCGGGGAGATGGTGGCGATGTTGAAGGCGCACGGCATCGACGCGACGCCAAGCGCCGCCGCCGCCCTGCCCGCCGCCGCCGTGGTCGCCGCCGTCGCGGCCCGCCGCTGGACGCCTGGCCAGGTGATGCCGGCGCCGGCGCCTCTCTACCTGCGGCCGCCCGATGCGAAAATTCCGAAAGAGGATTCCCGAAGGCGTTCGTAATTGGCCCGGCAATGGCCGGGTTATTCCCTGCGGATGAGGAGACGGTAGACGGTGTCTGCTCCGCCGTCGGCCTTTTCGGGTTCGAGGCTGAGCACGGCATGTCCGTGGTCGCGGACCGAGCGGGGGACGTTTTCAAGGGGCTCGGCGCCCCGCAAGCGCACCTCCGCGACTTCACCCGGCGTCATCCGCTCCAACAGAAGTTTGGTTTTTACGAAGGTAAGCGGACACACTTCCCCGGTTATGTCGAGAAAGAACGAGATATCGAAATCCGTGCCCTTTGTTGATGGTGTATTCATGCGAGGTTCTTGCCTCATCCGTGCGTGTAAACTATATAGTGGTATTGGACTAAAAAGAGAGGATCAGTTCTAGATGACCGAAAAACCGAGTTTAAATGAATTACTGGAACTGACTACAGAGATAGTCGCGGCACACGTAGCCAACAATACGGTGGCGGTCTCCGACCTGCCACAGTTGATCCAGGACGTATACAAGACTTTGGTGGCGGTGGGAACCACGCCGCTGACGCCGGAGCGCCCGCGTCCGGCTGTCCCCATCAAGAAATCCGTTTTTCCCGATTACGTCGTCTGTCTCGAGGACGGCAAGAAGCTGAAAATGCTCAAGCGTCATTTGAAGACCGCGTACAACATGACGCCAGAGGAATACCGGGAGCGCTGGGGATTGGCGCCGGATTATCCGATGGTGGCGCCCAATTACGCCAAGCACCGAAGCAACCTGGCGAAAAAAATCGGTCTTGGGACCAAGCCGCGCAAGCGCCGCCGCAAAGCAGGCTGATCGGACCCCGTTGGAACCGGCAATAGCGTCTGAGGATCGCGGGCGACGACCCGCGCGGTAGCTATCGGAGGGGCCATGGCGTCGCCATCGCGAATCGAAGAGTTATGCATCCGCAAGGGCATGAAGATGACCGGCCAGCGCCGGATCATCGCCCGCGTCCTTTCGGAAGCCGAAGACCATCCGGATGTCGAGGAAGTCTACCGGCGCGCCACCCGAATGGACCCGCGCATCAGCATCGCCACCGTTTATCGGACGGTCCGTCTTTTCGAGGCGGCGGACATCCTGGAAAGACACGACTTCGGAGATGGCCGCGCCCGTTACGAGGAGGTCACGGACGAGCACCATGACCATCTGATCGACATCCAATCGGGGCGGGTCACAGAATTCCAGAACAAGGAGATCGAGGGCCTGCAGAAGCGAATCGCCAAGGATCTCGGATTCAGGCTGGTCGGGCACCGGCTGGAACTCTACGCAGTTCCCCTCGAGGACAAGGAAAAGGAAGATAAAAAGGATTGACGCGACAGGGGCGCTCGCCAAATCCCGGCGCCACCTTGACAGTTCGGGTCACGGTGTTAACTTTTGTGTTGGACAAGCGCGGTACCCGAGGATTTGATCGCAAGAATGACCGCAAGCCTTCCCTGGCGCCCTGACGGCCCTGATCGCCCCGTGCGGTAGGGTGGCGGACTTGGCGAAGAAACTCTACATCAAGACTTACGGCTGCCAGATGAACGTCTACGACTCGGCGCGCATGGCCGACGTCCTGGCACCCCTCGGTTACGTGTCCGTCGACGACGCGGCGGTGGCGGATCTGGTCATCCTCAACACCTGCCATATCCGCGAGAAGGCGGCCGAGAAGGTGTTCTCGGAGCTGGGCCGCCTGCGCCGGATCAAGGACCGGCGCCGGGACCGGCCAATGACCCTGGCCGTGGCCGGCTGCGTCGCCCAGGCGGAAGGCGCCGAGATCGTTCGCCGCGTCCCTTACGTGGACATGGTGTTCGGCCCCCAGACCTATCATCGCTTGCCCGAGCTGGTGGCGCGCGCCGAGCGCGCCCGGGGCACCGTCCTCGACACCGATTTTCCGGCCGAGTCCAAGTTCGACCACCTGCCCGAGGTCGCCGCCGCCAACGGCGGCGCCGCCTTTCTCACCGTTCAGGAAGGATGCGACAAGTTCTGCTCCTTTTGTGTGGTGCCCTATACGCGCGGTGCCGAGCATTCGCGGCCCGTGGCCGCCGTGTTGGCGGAGGCCCGCAGGTTGGCCGAGACAGGGGCACGCGAGATCACGCTCCTCGGCCAGAACGTCAACGCCTACCATGGCGAAGTGCGGGGCGGCGGCGAGTATGGCCTGGGCCGCTTGATCGCGGCGGTGGCCGAAATCGACGGGGTGAAACGCATCCGCTACACCACGTCCTATCCCGCCGACATGGACACGGCGCTGATCTCGGCGCACCGCGACGTGCCCGAACTCATGCCGTTCCTGCACTTGCCCGCGCAGTCGGGCTCCGACCGGGTGCTGAGGGCCATGAACCGGCGCCACACGGCGGAAGACTACCGACGCCTGGTCGACAAGCTGCGCGCGGCGCGCGCCGACATCGCCCTTTCCTCGGACTTCATCGTGGGGTTCCCCGGCGAAACGGCGGCCGACTTCGACGCCACCCTGGCGCTGGTTGCCGACGTCGGCTTCGCCCAGGCCTACACCTTCAAGTACAGCCGGCGTCCCGGCACCCCGGCGGCGGAAATGGAGGGACAGGTCGCGGAAGCGGAGAAAGAAGACCGCTTGGCGGCGCTGCGGGATCTTTTGGACGCGCAGCAACGGACCTTCAACACCGGTGCCGTGGGCCAAACCGTGTCGGTGCTCCTGGAGCGCCGCGGCCGCCACGCCGGCCAGCTCGTGGGCCGCAGCCCTTATATGCAGGCCGTGCACGTGGAGGCGCCGGAAAGCTTGTTCGGGGCCATCGCCGCGGTGCGTGTCGAGGCGGCGCACGCCAATAGCCTCGCCGGCGTCTTGGTGTCGGCCGCCGCCGCTGTCGAGGGGGCCGTCGCGTGACGGCGCCCCTGAAGCCCACCGTGGAGCCGGTGGAGGCGGTGACGACCCTGCCCCTGGAGTTCGACGACAACGCCCTCGTTCTCCAGCTCTTCGGGTCGCATCACGGGAACCTGGTGCGTATCGAGCAAAAGTTGGGCGTACTCATCGATACCCACGGCAACGAGGTCACCATCACGGGAGCGCCGGAAACGGTCGACGCGGCGCGCGCCGTCCTCGACGGTCTCTATGGCCGTCTCGCCAAGGGCCTGGCGGTCGGCCGCGAGGAAGTGGACGCGGCATTGCGCATGGCGGCCGGCGACGCTCCCGGCGACGCTTCGCGTGGCGTCGACGCGGAGCTGGTCATCCGTACGCGCAAGCGGCATATCTCGCCACGCTCGCCGGTCCAGGCCGCCTACATACGGGCCATCGACGCGTTCGAGCTGGTCTTCGCCCTGGGCCCCGCCGGGACCGGCAAGACATATCTCGCCGTGGCCAAGGCGGTCGAGAAACTGATCAACGGCGAGGTGGACCGCATCATCCTGTCGCGCCCGGCGGTGGAAGCGGGCGAGCGCCTCGGTTTCCTGCCCGGCGACATGCGCGACAAGGTCGATCCCTATCTGCGGCCCCTTTACGACGCCCTTTACGACATGATGCCCGCCACGCAGGTGGCCAAGCGCCTGGAAAGCGGCGAGATCGAGATTGCGCCCCTCGCCTTCATGCGCGGGCGCACCCTGGCCAACGCCTTCGTCATCCTCGACGAGGCCCAGAACACGACGGCGGTCCAGATGAAGATGTTTCTCACCCGGCTTGGCGAAAACTCCCGCATGATCGTCACCGGCGACCTCAGCCAGGTGGACCTGCCGCGGAGCACCCGCTCGGGCTTGCGCGCGGCCGTGGAAATCCTCGCGGGCATCGAGGGGGGGACGTGTGTCGAATTCACGCACGCCGACGTCGTCCGCCATCCCCTGGTGACCCGTATCGTTCGCGCCTACGAGGAATTCGAGGCACGGCACGGTTCCGCGGCGCGCTACGAAACGTCCGGGGACGGGGATGCTTCGCGGGAAGAGTGACGCGGCATGGGTATGACCGGCGCGCTGGAAATCGACGTCACCGTTTCCTGTCCCGCGTGGATAGAGGCGGTGCCGGGGGTGGAGGACGTTTGCCGGGATGCCGCCCGGGCGGCCTGCGCGGCGAACGGAGCCACGCCGGCGTCGACCCCGGCGTCGACCCCGGCGGGCGCCGAGGCGAGCCTGGTGCTGGCCGACGACCGGTTCATGCGCGCCCTCAACAGGGATTACCGCAACCTGGACGAGGCGACAAACGTGCTCGCCTTTGCCAATGCCGACGCCGCCGGCGACGACGGAGGAGATGACGCCCCGGGCGCGCCACGCATCCTGGGCGACGTGGTCGTCGCCTACGAGACCGCCGCCGCCGAGGCGGCGGCCGAGGCCAGGAGTCTGGCCGATCATTTATGCCATCTGGTGGTCCATGGTATGCTCCATTTGCTGGGACACGGCCACCAGACGACAGCGGAAGCGGATCGCATGGAGAGACTGGAATCGCAGGCACTATTCCGCCTGGGCGTCGCCAGTCCCTACGAGGACCGCGCCGAACGATGACAGTCGCACCATGAACGATCAGCCTAACGGTAGTCCGCCGCGCGACGGTGATGCCCCCCCGGCGCCCTCGTTGACGGAAACCGTGCGCGGTTGGCTGCGCGGCCTGCGCCGTCTTCGCAACGGAGAGAGTTCGGTCCGTGACACGCTCGAGGAGCTGATCGAGGAGCGCGACGACGCCGAGGCCTCGATCGCCGAGGACGAGCGGGTGTTGCTCTCCAATATCCTCGATTTGCGCGACCGCACCGTGCATGACGTGATGGTGCCGCGTGCCGACATCATCGCCGTCGAAAATGGGGCGCCGCGTTCGCAGGTGATCGCGCTGATGACCCGGGAGGGGCACTCCCGTCTGCCGGTCCATGGGGAGACTCTGGATGATATCATTGGCATGGTGCACATCAAGGACGTCGCGGCCCGGCCCGAGGACGAGGCATTTACCCTCTCCAAGATCGTGCGCCGGGTGCTGTTCGTATCGCCCTCCATGCAGGTGCTCGAGTTGCTTCTGGAGATGCGCGTCACGCGTTCCCACATGGCGGTGGTGGTGGACGAGTACGGCGGTGTCGACGGGCTGGTGACGATCGAGGACCTGGTCGAGGAGATCGTCGGCGAGATCGAGGACGAGCACGACCGCGGCGACGAGCCGACCCTCGTCAAAAGGAGCGATGGCTCGCTCGACGCCGATGCGCGGGCCACACTCGAGGCCCTCGAGGAAATCACCGGCCCCGTCGTCAACGAAGAGGAGCGGGCCGACATCGACACCCTCGGGGGTCTTGTGTTCTCGTTGGCCGGCCACGTTCCCATTCGCGGCGAGCTGGTGAGCCACCCCTGCGGGCTCGAATTCGAGGTCATCGACGCCGATCCGCGCCGCATCAAGCGATTGCGCGTGCGCGGGTTGCCCGGCGAACCCGCCAAACAGGCCTGATCGCGGCTTCATGGACGCTCCCCGGCGCATGAGATCCTCGCCACCGCCGGATGGCGTGCCGCCCTCCCCCGGTATTTGGGCCCGGGCCAAGGTTCGCGTCACGGGGGCGTCCGGGTGGCGGCGTCTTACCCTGGCGGCCGGCCTAGGGCTCCTGGCGACGGCGGCGTTGCCGCCCGTGCACGCCATCGTTCTGTTGGTGCCGGCGTTTATCGGACTCTTGTGGCTGATCGACGGCAGCGGCGGCTGGCGGAGCGCCTTCGCGGCCGGGTGGTGGTTCGGCTTTGGGCACTTCGCGGCCGGCCTTTACTGGATCGCCCACGCGCTTTTGACCGACGCCGCGCAATTCGGCTGGATGGTTCCGTTCGCCGTCGGTGGCCTGGCCGCGGTGGTCGCGGTGTTTCCGGGCGTCGCGGCGCTGCTTGTCGGCGCCTCGGGCACGCGGGGAGCAGGGCGGGTGCTCGTCCTCGGGGCGGCGTGGACGGCGCTCGAGTGGCTGCGCGGCTGGATATTCACGGGCTTCCCATGGAACCTCGTGGGCACGGTGTGGGTGGTCTCCGAGCCCATGATGCAGTCGGCCGCCGTCTTCGGCGTTTACGGGATTAGCCTGTTGAGCGTGACGGTGGCGGCGATGCCGGCGGTGCTGGCCGATGGCGCCGTCGTCGAGCGCCGCGCGCTTGGCGCCGTGGCCGCCGCCGCCGCCGTGCTCGGGCTCGCGTGGGCCGGCGGCGCGGCACGGCTGGCTCTGGCCCCCGGAGGAGAGGTGGCGGGCGTTCGCCTGCGCCTCGTGCAGCCGGCCATCGATCAAAAGCTCAAATGGCGCCCCAAGCTGCGCCGCGCCCACGTCGAGCGGCAACTCGACATGAGCGGCGCGCCGCCGAGCCCCGTGCAGGCCCCTCAGCCCACCCACGTCATCTGGGCGGAGACGGCGGTGCCGTTCGACCTCGCCAATGAGCCGCGACTCCTCGAGGCGCTCGGCGCTGCGGTGCCCGCCGGCGGCTTGTTGATTGCCGGCGCGCCTCGGGTGACGCGCCGCGAGGGCGCGGCGGCGCGAATTTGGAACAGCCTCCACGCCGTCGGCGAGCGCGGCGAGATCGTTGCCACATACGACAAGTTCCACCTGGTGCCCTTCGGCGAGTACGTGCCGTTTCGCGGTCTTCTGAACATATCCAGGCTGGTGCCCGGACGCATGGACTTCTCGCCGGGTCCGGGCCCGGTGACTCTCAGGCTCCCCGGACTGCCGCCGTTCAGCCCGCTCATCTGCTACGAAGCCATCTTTCCCGGAAGCGTGCTGGACAGGGAAGACCGTCCCGCCTGGCTGCTCAACGTCACCAACGACGCCTGGTTCGGGATGTCATCCGGCCCGTACCAGCACTTCGCCGCGGCACGCTTTCGCGCCGTCGAGGAGGGTCTGCCCCTGGTGCGGGTGGCCAACACCGGAATCTCGGCGGTCGTGGACGCCCATGGACGCACCGTCGCCAGGCTCGGCCTCGGCGTCACCGGGGTGCTCGACAGCCCCCTGCCCACCGCCCTGGAGGGCATCACGCCCTACGGTCTTTTGGGCGATTGGATCGTCGTCATGGTGCTGTTGGCGGCGGCGGCGGGCGGCCTCCTGCTGTCCCGCGGGTCGTAAAGGTCAGGTTTGAAGCGCGGTCGGCGCATTCCAGCTTGATACATACGCGGGTATGGAAATTTTGTTGACCCGCAACGCTGTTTCACTTATCGTTTGGCTGACGTAGGCGGATGAATCTATGAAGGATTTCCTGGTTTTATGAGTACTTTCCACGGTCAATCATGAAAAGGGCGCGAGCAACCAAGCGGCGCCGCACCGGCCCTCGGCCGGTCGACGTGCATGTCGGCGCCCGCGTCCGCCTGCGGCGTACCTTGCTCGGGTTGAGCCAAGGCAAGCTCGGCGACGCCCTGGGTCTCACCTTCCCGCAGGTTCAGAAATACGAACGCGGGGCCAACCGCATCGGTTCGAGCCGGCTTTTCGAGCTCAGCCAGATTCTCGACGTACCGGTTTCGTTTTTCTTCGACGACATGCCCGACGAAACCAAGGCCAAGCCATCGCGTCGGGTTTCCGGCCTGAGGGACCGATCGCAGGCCGTATTCGAGTCGGACGCGTTGAGCCGCCGGGAGACCCTGGAACTGGTTCGCGCCTACTACAAGATACCCGACCCCCGGGTCCGCAAGCGGTTGTTCGAACTGACCAAGTCCCTGGCGGATAAAACCAAGAAGCGCTAGCCGGCCATTCAGCGCGCCGCGGCGCGTCCCCCGGCATGCCCTCCCGAAGCTTTCCTGAAATCCCTTGACGGGGGTTGCAAAGCTTGCCACAAGAGCCCCCGCCCGTCGCCGCTCCCGGGGGCGGCCGTGGATGGATTTGCACCGCTTGCCACCACGCAAAAAAGGCGCTAAGTGGGCTTGGGACGGCGTCCTCCGACCTTTAATATCGGCGAAGCGCGCGTTGAGACCCCTGGTCCATCAAGAACGACATGACTAGATCAGCGGGGTAGACCGTGCCTAAAACCGATTATCTGTTCACCAGCGAGTCCGTTTCCGAGGGACATCCCGACAAGGTTTGCGACCGCGTTTCCGACGCCGTCGTCGATACCTACCTTACCGCCGATCCCCATTCGCGCGTCGCCGTCGAGACCCTGTGCACCACCAACCTCATCGTGCTTGCCGGCGAGGTGCGGGGGCCGGACACCATCACCCACGCGACCCTGGAAGACGTTGCCCGCGCCGCCGTCAAGGCCATCGGCTACGAACAAGAGCGCTTTCACTGGCGCGACGCGGAGGTCATCATCCATGTCCATTCCCAATCGGCGGACATCGCCCAGGGCGTGGACGCCGCCGGCAACAAGGACGAGGGCGCCGGCGACCAGGGGCTCATGTTCGGCTTTGCGTGCACCGAGACCGACGTGCTCATGCCGGCGCCCATCTATTATTCCCACGCCATCCTGCACTCGCTGGCCGAGGCCCGCCATTCCGGCGCCGAGCCGGGGCTCGGCCCCGATGCCAAGAGCCAGATCACCCTTCGCTACGTGAACGGGCGCCCGGTAGGCGCCACGTCGGTGGTCGTGTCCACCCATCACGCGGAAAGTCTAAGCCAGGAAGAAGTGCGCGAGATCGTCCGCCCCCATGTCGTCAACGTGCTGCCCGAGGGCTGGATGTGCGCCGAGGACGAGTTCTACGTAAATCCGACCGGCCGTTTCGTCATCGGCGGACCGGACGGCGACGCCGGGCTCACCGGGCGCAAGATAATCGTCGATACCTACGGCGGCGCGGCGCCCCACGGCGGCGGCGCCTTTTCCGGCAAGGACCCGACCAAGGTCGACCGCTCGGCCGCCTACGCGGCGCGGTACGTGGCCAAGAACGTCGTCGCCGCCGGTCTCGCCGACACCTGCACCCTACAGGTTTCCTATGCCATCGGCGTGTCCAAGCCGCTGTCGGTCTATATCGACACCCATGGCGCCGACCGGGTGGACGAGGAACGGCTTTCGCAGGTTCTTCAGGACATGGTCGATCTGTCGCCGCGCGGCATCCGCGAGCACCTGGAGCTCAGCCGGCCCATTTACGCGCGCACCGCGGCCTATGGGCACTTCGGAAGGCCGCCGGAGCCCGACGGAGGATTCTCCTGGGAACGCACCGATCTGGTCGACGACCTGCGCGCCGCGTTCGGAGCCAGTTGACGGGCGGCGCGGGGCGCAATTCCGCCGACCGTCTCCGCTGGCACGGGCGGCGCCATGGCCACGCGCTGCGCAAGGGCCGCCATGCACTGATCGAAGAGCTATTGCCGCGTCTGCGCGTGCCTGCCGAGGTTGGCGGCGCGCCCGCCGACCTGGCGGCTCTCTTCGCGGAATCCGTTGAGGACATCTGGCTCGAAGTCGGCTTCGGTGCCGGCGAGCACCTGGCGGAACAGGCTCGCCTCCATCCCGCGGTCGGCATGATCGGGTGCGAGCCGTACGTCAACGGGGTAGCCGCCCTGCTGGCCCGCGTCGAGCGCGATGGCTTGTCCAATGTCCGGGTCTTCGACGACGACGCGCGGCTTTTGCTTCCCTGCCTGCCCGACGCCGTCATCGGGCGGGTCTTCGTGTTGTTCGCCGATCCCTGGCCCAAGAAGCGCCACCACAAGCGCCGGTTCCCGGCCAAGGAAAATCTGGACACCCTGGCCCGGGTCATGAAGGACGACGCCGAACTCAGGTTCGCCAGCGATCATATGGAGTTCGTCCGCTGGAGCCTCGACAGGTTCACCCGGCACCCCGAGTTTCGCTGGCCGGCGCGCTCGCCCAAGGCGTGGCGCCGGCGTCCCGAGGATTGGTTCGAGACCCGCTACGAGGCCAAGGCCCTGGCCCAGGGAGATACCTGCGTGTATCTCGCCTTCCGCCGCCGCCGCCGCGCCACCGCCTTGGCGTAGAGGGCGCGGCGGGCCTCTCGGGGACGCACGAAACCTCTTGTGTTCAGGCGCCAAGCGGTTATATTTGGTACCGCTTTTACTTTGATTGGCTTCGTTGAGCGTGACCGGTTGATTGGGTTTGATGGGGTGGGCCACTGGCCCACTCTTTGTTTTTGGGGCCGCCTCTTCGGAGAATGCGCGCGTCAACAGCAGGTAGCGCCGATGAACTTGCCTGGTCGTGTCGAGAGGCTGATCGCTCCCACCGTCGAAGCCTTGGGGTTCGACCTCGTGCGGGTGAGCATCTCCGGCAAGCAAAAGCCACGGGTGCAGGTCATGGCGGAGCCCAGTGGCGGCGGGGCGATGAGCGTGGATAATTGTGCGGATATCAGCCGCGCCATCTCCGCCGTGCTCGAGGTGGACGACCCGATCGAAGGGGCGTACACCCTGGAGGTGAGTTCGCCGGGCATCGACCGTCCGCTGGTGCGCCTACGGGACTTCGAGCGTTTTGCCGGGTTCGAGGCGCACCTTGAAGCAAGCCGGCCCATCGCGGAGCGCCGGAATTTCCGCGGCCGCCTCCTCGGCGTCGCTGGAAACGCGGTACGAATGGAAGTGGAGGGCAGCCCCGTGGAGGTGCCGTTTTCCGACATCAGGCGGGCCAAGCTGGTCCTCACCGACGAGCTCCTCGCCGCGACGCAGGACACGCAAGGACGCTAGGGCGGAAAGAAAATGGATACTGATACGGCTCACGCGCGCCCCGAACTGCTGCAGGTGGCGGAAACGGTGGCGCGCGACAAGGGTATCGAGCGCGAGGAAGTGTTGGAGGCCATGGAACAAGCCATCCAGAAGGCGGGGCGTTCCAAATACGGTCAAGAGCATGACATCCGCGCCACCATCGACCGCACGTCGGGCATCATCGATATGGCCCGCTATATCGAGGTGGCCGACCCGGTCGAGGAGGAGATTACGCAAATCAGCTTGGAGGAAGCGCGCGGGCGCAAGGCGGATGCCGAGATCGGCGAATTCCTGGTCGAACCGCTGCCGCCCATCGATTTCGGTCGCATTGCCGCCCAGACCGCCAAGCAGGTGATCGTGCAAAAGGTGCGCGAGGCCGAGCGCAAGCGCCAGTACGAGGAGTTCAAGGATCGCATCGGAGAAATCGTCAACGGGCTCGTCAAGCGCATAGAGTTCGGCAACATCATCGTCGACTTGGGACGGGCGGAGGCCCTCCTGCGCCGCGACGAGAGCATCCCGCGCGAACACTTCTCCACCGGCGACCGCATTCGCGCCTACATTTTGGACGTGCGCGAGGAGCCCCGCGGCCCCCAGATATTCCTGTCCCGCAGCCACCCCAATTTCATGGCCAAGCTGTTTGCCCAAGAGGTGCCGGAAATTTACGACAGCATCATCGAGATCAAGTCGGTGGCCCGGGATCCCGGCTCGCGCGCCAAGATTGCCGTGATTTCCAACGACTCGAGCATCGATCCCGTCGGCGCCTGCGTCGGCATGCGCGGATCACGCGTCCAGGCGGTGGTCAGCGAACTGCAAGGAGAGAAGATCGACATCATCCAGTGGAACCCCGACCCCGCCACGTTCATCGTCAACGCCCAGGCCCCCGCCGAGGTCTCCAAGGTGGTGCTCGACGAAGAGGCCAACCGCATCGAGGTGGTGGTGCCCGACGACCAGCTCAGCCTCGCCATCGGCCGGCGCGGCCAGAACGTGCGCCTCGCCTCGCAGCTCACCGGATGGGACATCGACATCCTGACCGAGGCCGAGGAATCGGACCGGCGTAACGAGGAATTCCGCGCACGCTCTCAGGCGTTCATCGACGGCCTCGATGTCGATGACGTGATCGCCCATCTGCTGGTCACCGAAGGATTTTCGAGCATCGAAGAGGTCGCCTTCGTTCCGGAAGAGGAGTTGACCAGCATCGAGGGCTTCGACGAATCCATGGTGCGGGAACTGCGCGACAGGGCGCGCGCTTTCATCGCCGAGGAAGATGAAAAGTCGACGCAGCGCCGGCGTGAGTTGGGCGTCGAGGACGCCGTCGCCGAAATCAAGGGACTGACGCCGGGCATGCTTGTGGAGCTTGGGGAAGCCGGCGTCAAGACGCTGGACGACCTCGGCGATCTGGCCAGCGACGAACTCCTGGAAATCGTCTCCGTCGGGGTGCTCACGCAGGACTCGGCCAACGCCGTCATCATGGCGGCGCGCGCCCATTGGTTCGACGACGAAGAAGGCGCGCCGGACGCAGACGCCGCGCCGGACGCGGACGCCGCGGAGGCCGGCGCCGCCGCCGAAGCGGCGGAGGAGACCGAAGCGAACGCCAAGACGGATAAGACGGACAAGTAGGCCGGCGTCCGGAAATTTGGCCGGGAACGGGATGAGATATGATAAACACGGCCCGGACCGGATCCGGGAAGGCGCGGGCGCCATGGAACATGGGCTGAAATGACAGAGACCGAAGAACACGACGAGTCGACGCGGAAAGCCGGCAAGAAGCCGCTCAGCATTTCGCGGCCGGGCAAGCTCGAACTCAAGAAAACCGTCGGCGGCGGCCAAGTCCGCCAAAGCTTCTCTCACGGCCGCTCCAAGGTGGTGGCCGTGGAGGTTCGCAAGAAGCGGACCTATGCGCTGGATTCCGGTGGCCAGATGGCCGAGGTCAGGGCCGCCCCGGAACTCGTCGAGGAAGAAAACCCCCTTCCCGCCGGCGCCGTCGACCTCGACGTCGAAGCCGACGAGGTCCTTGGCGAGGAGGCGCGTCAGGGCGGGCCCAGTCTGACCATCGAGGAAAAGGCGGCCCGGGTTCGCGCCCTCCAGGACGCCATGAAGGCGGATGAGGACACCACCGCCGAGGGCGGCGCGGTGTCGTCCGAAGTGGCGCCGACCCCCGAGGACGAGGAGCGGGAGCGGCTGCGCGCCGAGGAGGAAGAGCAGCGCCGGCGCTCGGAAGAGGAATCGGCGCGTGCCGCCGAGGATGAGGAGGCGCGGCGCCGCGAGGAACAGGCCAAGGCCTCGGCCGCCGCCGCCGCCGCCAAGCTCGAGGCCCTGGGGGGAGCCGAAGAGCCCGATACGCGCGAGGATCGCGGCCGCGTAAAGCGCGGGTCGCGCGGCGAGCCGCGCCGGACCGTTCCCGGTGTGCGCCGCGGCGAGCCCCGGCGGCGCTCGGCTTCCGGCCGATTGACCATCGTCGAGGCGCTGAGCGGCGATGAAGGGCGCACCCGTAGCCTCGCTTCGGTAAGACGCGCCCGTGAAAAGGAGAGGCAAAAGCAGCAGGCGCAGGCACGCGCCGATGGCCAAAAAATCGTACGCGACGTGGTCATTCCCGAGAACTTATCGGTGCAGGAACTTGCCAACCGCATGGCCGAGCGCGGGACCGATGTCATCAGGGCGCTGATGAAGATGGACGTCATGGCGTCGATGGACCATGTGGTCGATGCCGACACGGCGGAACTCGTCGTCGCCGAATTCGGCCACAACGTTAAACGGGTCAGCGAGTCGGACGTGGAAATCGGTCTGACGCGGGAAGCCGACGCCGAAGCCGACTTGGTCAACCGGCCGCCGGTGGTTACCGTCATGGGGCACGTCGATCACGGCAAGACGTCGCTTCTCGACGCGCTGCGCGAAACCGACGTCGCGGCGGGCGAGGCCGGCGGTATCACGCAGCACATCGGTGCCTACCAGGTCGAAATGTCGTCTGGGGCCAAGATCACTTTTATCGACACCCCTGGACACGAGGCCTTCACGGCCATGCGGGGGCGCGGCGCCAAGGTCACCGATATCGTGGTGCTGGTGGTTGCCGCCGACGACGGGGTCATGCCTCAGACGATCGAGGCCATTGATCATGCCAAGGCCGCGGAAGTCCCCGTCATCATCGCCGTCAACAAGATCGACAAGTCGGGCGCCGATCCCAAACGCGTGCGAACCGACCTGCTCCAGCAAGACATCGTGGTCGAGGAGATGGGCGGCGAAATTCTGTCCGTCGAGGTTTCCGCCACGGCGCGGACCAACCTCGAAAAACTCGAGGAGGTCATTCTCCTGCAGGCGGAAGTGCTCGACCTCAAGGCCAACCCCAACCGTGCCGCCGAGGGCGTGGTCATCGAAGCGAAGATGGAGGTCGGCCGTGGGTCCGTGGCCACCCTCCTGGTGCAGCGGGGCACGCTGAAGGTGGGCGACATTTTCGTCGCCGGCAGCGAGTGGGGCCGCGTGCGGGCACTCGGCGACCAACGGGGCGACGGCATCGACGAAGCCGGTCCGGCGATGCCCGTGGAAGTGCTTGGCCTCAACGGAACGCCGTCGGCCGGCGACGATTTCGTGGTGGTGGACGACGAAACCCGCGCCCGCGAAGTTGTCGAGTTCCGTCAGCGCAGGGACCGCGAGGCTCGGGTGGTGGCCGGCGCGCGTGGCACGCTCGAAGAGATGTTCGAGAAGATTCAGGAGGGCGAGGCCAAGGAGCTGTCCGTGGTCATCAAGGGCGACGTGCAGGGGTCCGTCGAGGCCGTCCAGGGGGTGCTCGACAAGCTCAGCACCGACAAGGCCCAGGTGAATGTCCTGCACGCGGCGGTCGGCGGCATCAACGAATCCGATGTGACCCTGGCCAAGGCGGCCAAGGCGCTGATTATCGGGTTCAACGTACGTGCCAATCCCCAGGCCCGCGATTTTACCCGGCGCGACGGCGTGGAAGTCCGCTACTATTCCGTCATTTACGACGTCGCCGACGACCTGAAGCGGATCCTGACCGGCATGTTGGATCCCCTCTTCAAGGAGAACTTCATCGGATACGCCGATGTTCGCGAGATCTTCAACGTCTCCAAGGTGGGCAAGGTGGCCGGCTGCATGGTCACGGAAGGCTTGGTGCGCCGTGGCGCCAAGGTGCGGCTGTTGCGCGACGACGTGGTCGTTCACGAAGGCGCGCTCTCGCAGCTCAAGCGCTTCAAGGACGATGTCAAGGAGGTCAAGGAAGGCACCGAATGCGGCATGGCCTTCGCCAACTACCAGGACATCAAGACCGGCGACATCATCGAGTGCTTCGAGGTGGAGGAAATCGCCCAGGAGCTGTAAGGACGCCGGACCGGGCGCACCCGCGTTCGCGGCTTCTCCGATCAGAGGCCGGGGCTTGCGCTTTACCGATCGAGGACACCATGACCAGAGGGAGAGACAGGACTCCCAGCCAGCGCCAGTTGCGCGTCGGCGAGGAACTGCGCCACGCGCTGGCCTCGATATTCGAGCGCGGCCAGGTGCGCGATCCCGGCCTGGAAGGAGTTTCGGTGACCGTCACCGAAGTCCGCATGAGCCCGGACTTGCGCAATTCCACCGTTTACGTGATGCCGCTCGGCGGCGGTGACACCGGGTCCGTGATAGACGCCCTGCGACGCGCCAAGCCCTACCTGCGCCACCAGGTGGCGCGGACGGTGCGGCTCAAGCGCGTTCCCGACATGGACTTCCGCGCCGATGGCTCGTTCGACCGGGCGCACCACGTCGACACCTTGCTCTCCGAGCCTCGGGTCGCCCACGACTTGCAAGGGACGCCGCGACACCGGGATAGCGACGATGGGGCGTAAGCGCCGGGGCCGTGCCGTGCACGGGTGGATGGTCATCGACAAGCCGGCGGGCATGACGTCGGCGGCGGTCGTGGGCAAGGCGCGTCGCCTCACCGGGGCCGCGAAAGTGGGGCACGGCGGTACCCTGGATCCGTTGGCCACCGGGATCCTTCCGCTGGCCTTCGGCGAAGCCACCAAGACGGTTGCCTGGGCGATGGATGGCGCCAAGGAATACCGTTTTACGGTGCGCTGGGGTGAAGCGCGCGCCACCGACGACGCCGAGGGCGCCGTGACGGCGACCAGCGACGCGCGCCCGACCATTGAAGAGATCGCCTCCGTCCTGCCGCGTTTCATCGGCGAAATCGATCAGGTGCCGCCCGCCTATTCGGCGGTCAAGGTGGACGGCAGGCGGGCCTATGCGCTGGCCCGCGACAACCAGCCGGCGGACCTGCCACCGCGGCCCGTGGTCATCCACCGTCTGGAGCTCATCGGTGCCCCTGACGCCGACCACGCGGAATTCGAGGCGCAATCCGGCAAGGGCGCGTACATGCGAAGCCTAGCGCGGGATTTGGCGATGGCGGTGGGCACCGTCGGGCATATCGAAAAGCTGCGGCGCACCCGGGTCGGCCCCTTTGCCGAGGAGGACGCGATTTCCCTGGAAAAACTGGCGGCCCTGGGGCATAGTGCGCCGCTTGCGGACTATCTGCTGCCTGTCGAAACCGCGCTGGACGGCATCCCGGCACTGGTTTTGACGGAAGCGGAGGCGCGCCGTCTGCAACGCGGTCAGCCCTTACCGGTGCTACCCGTAGCAAGCCGGTCACCCCTCACCGATATCGCCCAAGGCGCCGTCGTGTGCGCCATGGCGGAGGGCAGACTGGTGGCACTTGCGCGTATCAGAGGCGGCGAAATCCGACCTCTCCGAGTACTGAACGTTTGAGACTTGAATAGGATGGTTTGGAGGAAAGCAATAAACGATGTCGATTAACGCACAACGCAAGCGCGAGCTGGTCAATGAATTTGGCGCCAAGGAAAGCGACACGGGGTCGCCAGAGGTCCAAGTCGCCATCCTGAGCGAGCGCATCGGCACTCTCACCGAGCACTTGAGAACACACAAGAAGGATTTCCATTCGCGCCGCGGCCTCCTGAAAATGGTTGGCCAGCGCCGGCGTCTGCTCGATTACCTGAAAAGCAAGGAAGTCGAGCGCTATGAGAAAGTGATCCAGCGCCTGGGATTGCGCCGGTAACGGTGCTCAATAGGGTGCCACCATGCATCCATTTTCGCCAATCCGGTCTTTGCTACGTCGCGGCCGGTTACGCGCGAGATGCTTCGCGTCGTCGACGACGCGGTAACGGAACGACGGATTAACGCCGGGCCGCATGGGCGGCGGTGAAATCGTAAACCCGCTGGTTCGCGCCAGCTCCGGCGAAGAGTTCAAGGAAGGAAGACAGTAGGAATGTTTAAGGAATTCACAAAGGAAATCGAGTGGGGCGGTCGCACGCTGACCCTCGAGGCTGGCAAGTTCGCCCGCCAGGCCGACGGCGCCGTCATGGTGACCTACGGCGAAACCAAGGTGCTGTGCACCGTGGTCGGCGAAAGGTCGCCGCGGCCGGGGTTGGACTTCTTCCCCCTCGGCGTACATTACCAGGAGAAGACATTTGCCGCCGGCAAGATTCCCGGAGGCTTCTTCAAGAGAGAGGGCCGGCCCTCCGAGAAGGAGACGCTTACCTCGCGGCTCATCGACCGCCCCATCCGGCCGCTTTTCGCCAAGGGCTTTCAGAACGAGACGCAGGTCATCTGCACCGTGCTTTCCCACGACCTGGAAAACAATCCGGACATCGTGGCCATGGTCGGCACTTCCGCCGCGCTGACCATTTCCGGCCTTCCCTTCATGGGGCCGATCGCCGGTTGCCGGGTCGGTTATATCGCCGACGAGTACGTCCTCAATCCGCAGATCGACGAGATGGCGAACAGCACCCTCGATCTCATCGTCGCCGGCACCCGTGATGGGGTGCTGATGGTCGAATCGGAGGCGGGCGAGCTTTCGGAGGAGATTATGCTGGGCGCCGTCACCTTTGGTCATGGCGCCTTTCAGCCGGTCATCGATGCCATCGTCGAGCTCGCCGAGGCCTGCGCCAAGGAGCCCTGGGACCTTCCCTCGGCGCCGGAAGGCAAGGAGGAGATCGCGGCGCGCGTGCGCGCCGCGGCCGAGGCCGGCTTGCGCGACGCCTACGGCGAAACCGTCAAACAGACGCGCCAGAAAAAACTGTCGGCGGTCAAGGATAAGGTCGCGGCCGAACTGAAGGAAGATACCGCTCTCGACCAGGAACTGCTTGCCAAGGAGTTGTCCGGGGCCTTGAAGGACCTGGAAAAGGACATCGTGCGCCGCGATATACTGAACACCGGCCAGCGCATCGACGGACGCGACACGAGCACGGTGCGGACCATTGTCGCCGAGGTCGGCCTGCTTCCGCGCACCCACGGCAGCGCCCTTTTCACCCGCGGCGAAACCCAGGCGCTGGTGGTGGCGACGCTGGGCACCGGACAGGACGAACAGATTATCGACGCACTGTCCGGGGATTACCGGGAGCACTTCCTGCTTCATTACAACTTCCCGCCCTACTCCGTTGGCGAGGCAGGCCGTTTCGGTTTTACAGGCCGCCGCGAGGTCGGACACGGCAAGCTCGCGTGGCGCGCCCTGCATCCGCTGATGCCCTCCAAGGAAGATTTCCCCTACACCATCCGGGTGGTCTCCGAGATCACCGAATCCAACGGTTCTTCCTCGATGGCCACGGTGTGCGGTTCCTCTCTTGCCCTCATGGACGCGGGGGTCCCCTTGACACGGCCGGTGGCCGGCATCGCCATGGGCCTGATCAAGGAGGATGACGGCTTCGCGGTGCTCTCCGATATCCTTGGCGACGAGGACCATCTGGGCGACATGGACTTCAAGGTCGCCGGCACCGAGGTCGGCATCACTTCTCTTCAGATGGACATCAAGATCACCTCCATTACCGAGGAAATCATGAAGGTGGCCCTGGAGCAGGCTCGCGATGGCCGCATGCACATCCTCGACAAGATGGCGGACGCTCTCTCCGTGTCGCGCGACGGCATCAGCACCCATGCGCCGCGCATCACCATCATAAAGATCAATAAGGAGAAGATCCGCGAGGTGATCGGTCCGGGCGGCAAGATGATCCGCGAGATTTGCGAGGTCACCGGCGCCAAGATCGATATCGAGGACGACGGCACCGTCAAGGTGGCGGCGGTCGACGAGAGCGCCGGCGAGGCGGCCATCGAATGGATTCGCAGCATCACCGCCGAACCCGAGGTCGGCGTCATCTACACCGGCAAGGTGGTGAAGACTCTCGATTTCGGTGCTTTCGTCAATTTCATGGGCAGCACGGACGGTCTCGTTCATATCAGCGAACTGGCACCGCGCCGGGTGGGCGCCGTCACCGATGTGGTCAAGGTCGGCGATATGGTCAAGGTCAAGCTCATCAGCATCGACGACCGGGGCAAGATGAAGCTCTCCATGAAGGTGGTAAATCAGGAAACCGGCGAGGACCTGAGCGCCAAACCGGACAAGGTGGAAGCCGCGAACTGACAGGCACCCGAGGCGGCGCCGACGGCCGCCGGAGCGTATCGTGACCGGGGACTTCAGGCTGCCTCCGGTAATCGGCCATCGGGGCGCCGCCGCCATAGCCCCCGAGAACACCTTGGCGGGGTTTGCGACGGCGGCGCGGCTGGGCGTCGCCTGGGTCGAGATCGACGCGCGCTTGACCGCCGACGGCCGTTGCGTGGTCTTTCACGACGAAACCCTCGAGCGCGTCGCGGGGCTCCCGGCGCGCGTCGACGATGTGACGTTATCCGTGCTGTCGGGGCTTGACGCCGGCCTCTGGTTCGATTCCGCCTTTGCCGGCCAGCGGGTGCCGACCCTGGACGCGGCGCTGGTCGCCATCGGCGGGCTTGGGCTCGGCGTCAACATCGAACTCAAGCGCTGTCGTGGAGGGGAGGCGCGCCTGGTCGAGGAGGTGGCCGGTGCCGTATCGCGCAGCTGGCCGCCTCGCCTGTCTCCGCCCTTGATCTCCAGTTTCGACGGGCCGCTCCTGGCACGGGCCCGGGACATGGTCCCGCGGCTGCCGCGGGCCTTGATCATCGGGCGGCTGGCCGGCGGCTGGCGCGCCGCCGCGGCACGGCTCGCGTGCGTCGCCGTTCACTGCCGGGAAACCCAGGTCACGGCGGCCCGGATATCCCGCATCAAGGCGGCGGGTTATACCGCGGCCGCCTTCGTCGTGGACGACCCCGGACGGGCGCGCGAGCTCTGGGACTGGGGAATCGACACCGTCTTCACGGACAGCCCCGGTCCCGTTCTCGCGGCGTGGCGCGCCGGCTCCGGCGCCTCATGAGGGGCATGCCGAGAGATGGAGTCGTCTTTTGCTAAATCGCTCTATATATGGTTTATATAGCGGTGCCGTAACGGATGGCTTGGGGCTTTCAATGGTTTGGCCATGGGTACTTGAAGGGCGCGCCGCGCCGTCCGCATGGCATGGGATCCCGTCAGGCTCGGAAACGCTTTGAGCAAGAAAAACAGCTTTTCGCACCAGGAACTCCTGGAATGCGGGCATGGAAGACTATTCGGCCCGGGCAATGCGCAGCTGCCCCTGCCTCCGATGCTGATGTTCGACCGCATCGTGCGCATCGCCGAGGATGGAGGAGAGCATGGAAAGGGAGAAATAGACGCGGAACTGGATATCGTGCCGGACCTGTGGTTCTTTCCCTGCCACTTTGAATCCGATCCGGTGATGCCGGGTTGCCTGGGTCTTGATGCGTTGTGGCAACTGGTCGGCTTTTTTCTGGGCTGGACCGGGGCACCGGGCCGGGGCCGCGCGCTGGGAGTGGGCAGCGTCAAGTTTTCCGGTCAGGTGGAGCCGACGGCCAAATTGTTGACCTATCATATAGACTTCCGGCGGGTGTTTCGGCGCGGCTTTACCTTGGGAATCGCCGATGGCATCATGAGCGTCGACGGGCGCCCGGTTTACGAGGCCAAGAATTTACGCGTCGGGGTGTTCACCTCGATGGACGATTTTTGACGAGGCACTCATGAGAAAAGTTGTCGTCACCGGCCTGGGCATTATTTCTAGCATCGGCAACAACGCCGAGGAGGTGACGGACTCCCTGAAAAAGGGGCGCTCCGGCGTCACTTTCTGCGAAGAGTACCGGGACATGGGCTTTCGCAGCCACGTGCAGGGCGCGCCCAAGATCGACTTGGAAGGCGCCGTCGACCGCAAGTGGCGCCGCTTCATGGGGGACGGCGCCGCCTACAACTACCTGGCGCTGGAGCAGGCCATCGCCGATGCCGGGCTCTCGGAAGCCGAGGTCTCGAACGAGCGTACGGGCATGATCATGGGGTCGGGCGGTCCGTCCACCAGCAACCTTGTGCAGGCCGCCGACGTGGCGCGCCAAAGAGGTCCCAAGAAGGTGGGGCCCTTCATGGTCCCGAGGACAATGTCGAGCACCAACTCGGCGACGCTGGCCACGCCCTTCAAGATCAAGGGCCTGAGCTACTCGATCAGCTCCGCCTGCGCGACCAGCGCGCACTGCGTCGGCAACGCCGCCGAGCTGATCCAATGGGGCAAGCAGGACGTCGTCTTCGCCGGCGGCGGCGAGGAACTTCACTGGTCGCTTGCCGTGCTGTTCGACGCCATGGGCGCGCTTTCGTCCAATTACAATGACACCCCCGAAAAGGCCAGCCGGCCCTTCGACAAGAACCGGGACGGATTCGTCATTTCCGGCGGCGCCGGGGTCCTCGTCCTCGAGGAACTCGAGCACGCCAAGGCGCGGGGCGCCAGGATTTATGCCGAACTTGCCGGTTACGGCGCCACCTCGGACGGTCACGACATGGTGCAGCCGTCCGGCGAGGGCGCCGTCAGGTGCATAAAGATGGCCATGGCCGATGTCGATGTGCCGGTCGATTATATCAACACCCACGGCACCTCGACGCCGGTCGGCGACACCCAGGAGCTGAAAGCGATTCGCAAGGTGTTCAAGGATCGCAACCGTATTCCCTCCTTCAGTTCCACCAAATCCCTTACCGGACATTCCCAGGGCGCCACCGGTGTGCACGAGGCGATTTATTCGCTGCTCATGATGGAGCACGGCTTCATAAGCGCCTCGGCGAACGTCGATGATCCCGATCCCGAGCTCGAGGACATGCCCGTTGTCCTCGAGCGTCAGGACGGACTGGCCCTCAACTGCGTCCTTTCCAACAGCTTTGGCTTCGGCGGCACCAACGCCACCCTGGCGTTCAAGCGGTTTGACGCCTAGGCGGTCCATTGATTCCGCATCCGCGACGGACTGGCCTGGTGGCGAATTGGATCGCCCGCGTGTCGGGCCTCGCCCACCGGTGGCAAGTGCATGAGTGACAACAAATCCTTGATGGCCGGCAAGAAGGGGCTGGTGATGGGGGTCGCCAACGAGCGCTCCATCGCCTGGGGAATCGCCCAGACGCTCCACCACCATGGCGCGGCGCTGGCTTTAACCTATCAGGGGGGCGCCTTCGAGAAACGGGTCCGTCCCCTGGCCGAATCGCTCGATGCCGCCATCATCTGTCCCTGCGACGTCGAGGACGCGGCCAGCATGGATGCGACCTTCGGCGCCCTGGCCGCTGAATGGGGCGCCATCGATTTTGTCGTCCACGCCATGGCCTATTCCGACAAGGAGGAGCTCAAGGGCCGCTACACGGACACGACACGGGATAATTTTCTGCGCACCGTGAATATTTCGTGCTTTTCGTTCACCGATATCGCCAAGCGGGCGGCGCCCTTGATGGGCGGCGGCGGCTGCCTGCTGACCCTGACCTACGCCGGTTCGGAACGGGTGGTCCCCAATTACAACGTCATGGGCGTCGCCAAGGCGGCGCTGGAGGCCAGCGTGCGCTACCTGGCGGAAGACCTGGGCAGTGCCGGAATCCGGGTCAACGGGCTGTCGGCGGGGCCCATGAGGACCTTGGCCGGCAGCGCCATCGGCAGTGCCCGCTCCATCCTTAAATGGAACGAACGGCATTCGCCCTTGCGCCGCGGCGTGCGCCTCGAGGAGTTGGGTGGCGCCGCCCTCTACCTGCTGAGCGACTTGTCCAAGGGTGTGACCGGGGAGATTCTCCACGTCGACAGCGGCTACAATATCGTCGGCGTGCCGTCGCACTCCCAGGAAACGCCCTGACCCACACCCCTCGAGCGTGCCGAACTCCCGACGGCGTCAGGCCGGTTATGCGGGACGTGGTGGGCGATCACATAACCATAAATTATTTATTGTTATATGCGGCCATGGGATTTACCATGGGACTTATTATAATTATTTTAAATCGAAGGCCGTGAGTACCACCTTACGAGCCTTCGGCGAGACCGGACCAATTGCCAGGGATATGAATGCCGTGAGACCCTTTAGCCACGTTTTGGACCAATTGCGCGCCGTCGGCCTGCGTCCCACGCGACAGCGCCTGGCGCTCGCCAAGCTCCTGTTCGAGGGGGGAAACAGGCACATTACCGCCGAGGTGCTGCACGCCGAGGCTTTGCGCGCCAACATTCGCGTTTCCCTGGCCACGGTCTACAACACGCTCCATCAGTTCACGACGGCCGGCCTGTTGCGCGAGATCATCGTCGATGCATCGCGCTCCTATTTCGACACCAACACCAGCGAGCATCATCATTTCTTCGTCGAGGAAACGGGGCGCCTCGACGACATTCCCGGCGACCAGATCATCGTATCGGAACTCCCCGAGGCGCCCGAGGGAACTTCGGTCAAGCGCGTCGACGTGATCGTCAGGGTGACAGAATCACCTTGACCAGCACTCGTCATTTCAGTATGATCCACGGATGTTTAGAATGCCTCTAATTTATTGACTCAGGTGCCACTGGGTCGTATATTAGAGGGATCAACCGCCCAAGTGGCACGAGAGGTCGCGGTCGGTACCAGTTTGCCGAGCGTGAGAAATTCTGCAAAGGGAGAGATAGCGATGCCCGCGTTGAAGGGAACCAAGACCGAACAAAACCTGAAGGATGCGTTCGCCGGCGAATCACAGGCCAACCGCCGCTACCTGTATTTCGCGCAGAAGGCGGACGTCGAGGGCTACAACGACGTTTCCACCGTCTTCCGCTCGACCGCCGAGGGCGAAACCGGCCACGCTCACGGCCACTTGGAGTACCTGGAAGAGGTCGGCGATCCGGCCACCGGCGAGCCCATTGGCGGCACCGCCGACAACCTCAAGGCGGCCATCGCCGGCGAGACTCACGAGTACACCGACATGTACCCGGGCATGGCCAAGTCGGCCCGCGAGGAGGGTTTCGACGAGATCGCCGATTGGTTCGAGACCCTGGCCAAGGCCGAGAAGTCGCACGCCGGCCGTTTCCAGAAGGCCCTCGACACCCTCGACTGACGAGGCCCGCCGTCGAAAGAACCCGCGGGGGGTCCGGCACCGGACCCCCCGTAGCCGTTTGCCACCCTGGGGTCTTATCTTCTTGAATCGAAACGATCGCACTTTGATGTCCGGTTGACGGGCCGCCGGCGCCGGACACGCCAGGAGAAAAGCCATGGGCGAAGGTAGCCTGGAGGCCCCCGAGCGCCGCCCCATTCCTTGGCGTGACGCCGCCTACTACGACGCCGAAGACCTCGATGCCGAGCTGCGCCGCGTGTTCGACATCTGCCACGGCTGCCGGCGTTGCTTCAACCTGTGCGACAGCTTCCCGCGCCTGTTCGACGTCATCGACGGATCCGAGACCGGCGAGCTCGACTCGGTGCCGAGCGCCGCCTTCAAGGCCGTCGCCGACGCCTGCACCCTGTGTGACATGTGCTTCATGACCAAGTGTCCCTACGTGCCGCCTCACGAGTTCGACCTGGACTTCCCCCATCTCATGGTGCGCTACCGGGCTCTCGAGGCGCGCCAGGGAAAGATCGGGGTCGCCGTGCGCCAGCTCACCAAGACCGACCGCAACGGCCGCCTCGGGTGCGCCGTGCCGGGGCCGGTGAACTGGGCATCGAAGCGCTCCAACGCCCTCACCCGGCCGGTGCTGGAAGGGGTGGCCGGAGTGCACCGGGACGCCGAGCTACCGTGCTACCACTCCCGCACCCTGGTGGCGCGCGCCGCCGCCGGGGCGCCCGCCGTCAACCGCGAGGCCCCCGCCTTCGGGCGCAAGGCGGTGATCTACGCCACTTGTTTCGCCAACTACAACAGCCCGGACATCGGTTTGGCGGGGCGCGCCGTGCTCGCCCACAACGGCGTTGAGACCGAGGTGGTCCACCCGGCGTGCTGCGCCATGCCGCAGTTCGAGAATGGCGATCTCGCCGCCGCCGCCGCCGCCGCCGCCAGGGTCGCCGCCGAGTTGGTGGGATGGATCGACAAGGGCTACGACGTGGTTTCCCTGGTCCCTTCTTGCAGCCTCATGCTGAAGTTCGAATGGCCGCTCATCGTGCCCGACAACGCGGACGTCGGGCGCCTCGGCGGGGCGACCCGCGACATCGCCGAATACGTGGTCGACATCGCCAGGAACGAAGGCCTGGCCGACGGCATGTCGGCCCTCGACGGCGGCGTGACGGTCCACATCGCCTGCCACGCCCGGGCCCAGAACATGGGGCGGAAGGCGGCCGAGATGCTGCGTCTCCTGCCCGACACCAAGCTCACGGTGATCGAGCGCTGCTCGGGCCACGGCGGGTCGTGGGGGGTGATGAAGGACAATTTCGAGGTCGCCCTCAAGGTGGGGCGCCCGGTGGCCAAGTCGGCGGCCGAAGCCGGCAACGCCTACCTGGTCTCCGAATGCCCGCTGGCGCGCCAGCACATGGTGCAGGGACTGGAGCGTCTCGGCGAGGACACCGGGCGCCTGCACCACGCCGTCCACCCCGTCGAGCTGATGGCCAGAGCGTACGGCCTGTGACGAAACGTGTAACGAACACGGAGCCAAGGACGATGGGAAAACACGAAATCACCGCCGCCGACATCATGCCTCTGGAGGACTATGCGAAGGTGCGCAAGGAGCGCCGGCACGCCATCACCGAGCTCAAGCGCAACCGCCGCGTCGCCGTCGGCCCCGACGCCACCTTCTACTTCGAGTGCTACGAGACCATGTGGCACCAGATCCACGAGATGCTCTACATCGAAAAGGGCGGGGACGACCAGATTCCGGGCGAGCTGGCGGCTTACAATCCGCTCATCCCCGGGGGCCGCGAGCTGGTCGCCACGCTCATGGTCGAGGTCGACGACCCGGCGCGTCGCGCCCATCTGCTGGCCGCACTCGGCGGCGTCGAGGAAACGGTGAGCCTGGAGTTCGACGGCGAGACCATCCGCGCCATCGCCGAGGCCGACGTCGAGCGCACCAGCGCTGCCGGCAAGGCATCTTCGGTGCACTTCCTCCACTTTCCCTTCGCCGACGATCAGGCGCGGAAATTAGCCGTTTCCGGCACCCGCGTCGTGCTCGCCATCGGTCACCCCAATTACGCCCACATGACCGTATTGCCGGAAGCCGTGCGCCAGGCGCTGGCCGGGGATTTCGACTGAGAGGGAGCGGTCAGCTATCAGCCAGCAAGCCCGTTCTAGGCTGACCGCTGATAGCTAACCGCTCCTCACCTCACCACCTCGTCGCCATAGGCGCCCCAGAATTCGACGCGCCGGAACCAGCCCTCGAACCCGTCGACCTCCACCCGGCACCAGGTGCTGGCGTCCGGGCACTCCAGGAGGCGCGCGATGACACCGGCTTCGGCCTGGGCGACGGGCCGGCCCGTGGTATCCGACTTGTGCCGCAGGGTGCGCAGCTTGCCGGTGACGACGACGGTGCGCTTGTTGCTCAGCATGCTCTGGTGGACCCAGCCCTCGGTGCCCTGCCAATCCCGGATCTTCCGCCACGTGTTGTATTCGGCGATGATCTCGACCGGCAGGTGACGGCGGCGATAGACCCAGTCGATCGGGTGCTGGACCCCGGGGCCGGTGCGCAGGTTGACCTCGTCGGCGCGCAGGCTGACGAAGCGTGGCAGGGGCAGGCCCGTGGTTTCGGCGGCGACGGCGTCCGCTCTCGCCGCTGTCAGCGCCAGGACGGCGCCGAGGAACAACAGGACAACGGGTCGTAATGCCATATGTCTGATCCAGGGCACCGGGGTCGCGCGCGCGCGGGAAAAAGGGGCGACCCGATTATACCGGATCGTCGCCGGTCCCGGTCAAGACGGCACGCCGACCCACGCGGCGCTGGACAAGCCTCCGCCATGTTGGTATGGCCACCAGGCGACGGCGCGTTCCCGGGGGATTGACATGGCCAAGAAGAAAGCACTCGTGCACGTCACTCGAAAACTTCCCGACGTCATCGAGACGCGGATGATGGAGCTCTTCGACGCCAAGCTCAATCTGGACGACAAGCCTCTCGGCAAGGATGGATTGACGGCCGCCGTAAAGGAGACGCAAATCCTGGTGCCCACGGTGACCGATCGCCTCGACGCCGAAGTGCTGGCGGCGGCGGGAAAGAAGCTCCGCCTCATCGCCAACTACGGCACCGGGATCGACCACATCGACCTCGACGCCGCCCACAAGAAGGGAATCGTCGTCACCAACACGCCGGACGTGCTGACCGAGGACACCGCCGACATGACCATGGCGATCATCCTGGCGGTGCCACGGCGCCTGGCCGAGGGCGAGAGGGTCATACGCACGGGTACGTGGACGGGATGGTCGCCGACCTGGATGCTCGGCCATCGGGTGTATGGCAAGCGCCTCGGCATCGTCGGCATGGGGCGTATCGGCCAGGCCTTGGCGCGCCGCGCCCGCGGCTTCGGGCTTTCCATCCACTACCACAACCGCAATCGGGTGCATTCGGAAATCGAGGCCGAACTCGAGGCCACCTACTGGGAAAGCCTGGATCAGATGCTGGCCCGCATCGACATCGTCTCGGTCAACTGCCCGCACACGCCGGCCACCTATCACCTGCTTTCCGCCCGGCGGCTCAAGCTCATTCAACCGCACGCCTATATCGTCAACACCTCGCGCGGCGAGGTCATCGACGAGGCGGCGCTGACCCGTCTGCTGGCCAGCGGCGACATCGCCGGGGCCGGTCTCGACGTGTACGAGCACGAGCCGGCGGTCACCCCCAAGCTCCTCGAACTCGACAACGTGGTGCTGCTGCCCCACATGAGCTCGGCCACCTTCGAGGGACGCGTCGCCATGGGCGAGAGGGTGGTGGTCAACATCAAGACCTTCGTCGACGGCCACCAGCCGCCGGACCGGGTGCTGTTCGAGGCATTTTGAGATTTACGTTTAGGCCCGGTTTCAGACGAACACCACGGAACCGTCCGCCGAGGCGTCGTTGAGGAAAGTGACGATGCCCGCCGCCTCGATGGGGACGTCGCCGCGCAGGCCTTGGCGCTCCATGTCCATTGCCCTGAGCCCCATCTCGCAGACGATGAAGCGCACCCCGAGTTCGGCGCACGATTCCAGCAGCTCCTCGAAACCGGCGACGCCGCGCTCCCTGTAGGCGCCGTCGCGCGCCCCGCCCTCGCCCTCGCCCTCGCCCTCGCTCACCGGCATGTCCTGCCAGGCGGGCTCGCCCGTGGGGCCGGGCGGCAGCAGCGCCCGGCACGCCCCCATGGTGAAGAAGAGGGTCGCCGGCATGCCGATGGCGGCGGCGGCGGCGGCCATGGCGAGGGCATAATGGACCTTGTCGAAATCGCCCGAATAGACGACGAGGGAAAGCTTGCCGGGGCGCGTGGTGCTGTCAGTCGGCATGGACGGAAAGGTCCTTGATCGACGGCTCCGCGCCGCACAGCGGACACCCGGGATCCCGTTTCAACGCGATCTTGCGGAATTCCGCCGAAAGCGCGTCGCAGAGGAGCAACGAGCCCGACAGGCTCGTGCCGATGCCGAGGATTTCCTTGATCACCTCGCCCGCCTGCAGGGACCCCACCATGCCGCACAGCGCCCCCAGCACGCCGGCCTCCGCGCACGACGGGATCTGGCCGGCTGGCGGCGCTTCGCCGAACAGGCAGCGGTAACAGGGATTGTCGCCGTCTTCGAAGGCCTTGAAGGTGGAGACCTGGCCGTCGAAACGGAGGATGGCCGCCGAGACCAGGGGCTTGGCCGCGAAGTAGCAGGCGTCGTTGACCAGAAAGCGGGTGGCGAAGTTGTCGCTGCCGTCGGCCACCACGTCGTAGCCGGCAATGAGATCGAGGGCGTTGCCGGCGGCGATGCGCGCCTTGTGGGGAACGAGCCGCACGTCGGGATTGATGGCGGCCAGCGTCTCCTTGGCGCTCTCCACCTTGGGGCGGCCGACGGCGCTGGTGGTGTGGACCACCTGGCGCTGCAGGTTGGTGAGGTCGACGGTGTCGTCGTCGACGACGCCGATGGTGCCGACGCCGGCGGCGGCCAGGTAGAGCAGCACGGGCGAGCCCAGGCCGCCGGCCCCGATGACCAGGACCCGCGCGTCCAGAAGCTTGGCCTGGCCGGCGCCGCCCACTTCCTTGAGCAGGATGTGCCGCGCATAGCGCTGTACTTGGCTGTCGTTGAATTCCATGGGCCCATTGTAGTCGAGACGCCGGGTGCCGAACAGGGCGGCCCGGAGCGCCGTTCCGGCCCGGCTCAACCCGGCGCGTTGCCGTTTCCCGTGGAACCGAAGCCGCCGCCGCCACGCCGGCTGGCGGGGAGCTCTTCGACCTCGTTCCAGGCCACGGTGCTCACCGGGGCGACGACCATCTGCGCGACGCGCATGCCGGGCTCGACGCGGAAGGGCGCATCGCCCAGGTTGACGAGCGTGACGCCGATCTCGCCGCGGTAATCGGCGTCGATGGTGCCCGGCGCGTTGAGCACGGTGATCCCGTGCTTGGCGGCGAGGCCCGAACGGGGGCGCACCTGGGCCTCGTAGCCGGAGGGCAGGGCGATGGCGATGCCGGTCGGCACAACGGCCCGGCCCAAGGGCGGCAGGTCGATGGGGGCCGTGATCGCCGCCATCAGGTCGAGGCCGGCGCTGCCCTCGGTGGCGTAGGCCGGCAGGGGCAGGCCGGCGCCGTGGGCCAGGCGGCGGACCGGCACCTCGACGCGGCTCACGGGGCGCCCTCCAGGGCGTCCGCGATGCACAGCGCCAGCCTTTCGGCGACCTCCTCCTTGGCAAGAGTAGGCCAGTCCTCGACCTCCTCGGCGGACACCAGATGCACCGTGTTGGAGTCGCCTCCGAAAGTGCCGGTCCCGGCTGACACGTCGTTGGCGACGATCCAGTCGCAACCCTTGGCGGCGCGCTTGGCGATGGCGTTGTCGATGACCGATTCGGTTTCGGCGGCGAAACCGACAACCAGGCGCGGGCGCCCGGGTCCGGCTCTGCTCAGGGTTGCCAGGATGTCTGGATTCTCCACCAGTTCCAGGGTTTGGGATTGTTTCCTGTCCTTCTTCTTGAGCTTTCGCGGGGCCGCCTCGGCGACCCTCCAGTCGACAACGGCGGCGGCGCACACCACGATATCGGAGGGCCCGGCAGCCTCGCAGGCTGCCAGCATGTCACGCGCGGATTCGATGTTCACCACGGCGACGCCGGGCGGATCGGGCTGCTCGGTGGGCCCGGAAACCAGGGTCGTGTCGGCGCCCAGGCGCGCCAGGGCGGCGGCGATGGCGTGGCCCTGCTTGCCCGACGAGCGGTTGGCGATGTAGCGCACCGGATCTATGGCCTCAATCGTAGGCCCGCTGGTCACCAGCGCCCGCCGTCCCCGGAGTCGCCCCCCGGCGCCGAAGAACGCTTCGAGGGCGGCGAGGATGTCGGCGGGTTCGGCCATGCGCCCGACACCCCAGGCGTCGGCCTCGGCCATCTCGCCCGCTGCCGGCCCGACGCGGCTGACGCCGCGCCCCTCGAGGGCGGCGATGTTGGACTGGGTCGCGGCGTGTTCCCACATGCGCGGGTTCATGGCGGGCGCCACCATCACCGGCTGGTCGGTGGCCAGCAACGCGGTGGTCGCCAGGTCGTTGGCGATGCCGGCCGCCATGCGCGCCAGGATGTCGGCGGTGGCCGGCGCCACCAGCACCAGGTCGGCATCGCGCGCCAGGCGGATGTGGCCGATCTCGCTCTCGTCGGTGAGCGAGAACAGGTCCTGGTAGACCTTGTCGCCGCTGATGGCGGCCAGCGACAGGGGGGTGACGAAACGCGCTCCCGCCTCGGTCAGCACGCAGCGCACCGCCGCCCCGCGTTCGCGCAGGCGGCGGATGAGTTCCAGGCATTTGTAGGCGGCGATGCCGCCGGCGACGATCAAAAGGATACGCTTGCCGGCGAGCGCCGTGTCTTGCGGCACGTCCACCACCGTACTTCCGGAGATCGCCGCCTCCAACTTGCTCAAGGTCTCGGCGGTCGGGTTCCATTCGGCGCTCTCCAGGCCGCGCAACGCATTGGCCGTGAGGCCGGCGCTGACGGCGAGCCCCGATTTGGAGGCGTGGCCGGCCGCGACGTAGGCCCGCACGCGATGAATGGTGTCCTTGACCGTCGCCATGGCCACCAAGGTAATCACATTATGGTATGAATTTCAATAATCGAACATCAACATGATGTGAAATATAGTCTGTTGGTGCGTAGTGTATCGCATTTTGATGTTTAAATGCGCCTCGACTTCATCTGACCAGCAGGAGTCCAATGCCGACGAGTAGGATGACGATCCACAGGGTGCGCACGTAAATCCGGCGGTCGGGCGCGCGCAGGGCGCGGATGGTCTTGGGGTGGAGTTCGAGGCGGCCACCGGAGAACATGGAGGCGCCCTTCTCCACTTCGTCGAGCAGGCGCGGCAGGCGTTCGAGGGTGCTGGCCACCTCGGCCACCGATTCGCGGATCCGCGCCTCCGCTCCCAGGTTGTCGGCCACCCACGCCTCGATGCGCGCCCGGGCCAGGAACCACATGTTGGCTTCCGGCGCCAGCTTGCGCCCGGTGCCCTCGGCCACCAGCATGGTTTTCTGCAAGAGCAGGAGTTCCGGCTGGGCCTCCATGTCGAAGGTCTCCGTGACCTGGAAGAGTTGGGCCAGCAGCCGGGCCATGGAAATTTCGTTCTG
Organism: Rhodospirillales bacterium; assembly: GCA_030744625.1. Lineage (GTDB taxonomy): Bacteria > Pseudomonadota > Alphaproteobacteria > Rhodospirillales > JASLQF01 > JASLQF01. Next base: position 78,350 of record JASLQF010000027.1, on the reverse strand, counting down.
GGGCTTGTCCAGGATGGGCTCGGCGATGGAGCGGCAGGCCTGGGTGAAGGCGTCCACCGACTTGTGCGCCGGCACCCACCCCGCCTCGAAGTGGACCTCGGCGGCGCGCCGGTAATCGCGCTCCAGGAACGCCGCCAGCAGCTCCGCGAGATGGCGGCGCTGGCGGGGGCCGAGGCGCCCCATGATGCCGAAATCGACGGCGGCGATCGATCCGTCTTCCTGCACGAAAAGGTTGCCGGCGTGGAGGTCGGCGTGGAAGAAGCCGTCTCGGAAAACCTGTATGAAGAAAGAGGTCGCCGCTTTTTCCAGTACCGCCTCGGGGTCGTGTCCGGCGGCGGTAATGGCCTCCCGGTCGTCGATGCGGATACCGTTGACCCGTGCCGTGGTCAGGACGCGCCGCCCGGTGCGCGGCCAATCCACCTCGGGCACGTGAAACTCCGGGTCGTCCTCGAAATTTTCGCCGAGTTCGGCGGCGGCGGCGGCCTCGAAGCGCAGGTCCATCTCCATTTCCACCGAATCGGCCAGGGTCCCCACCATCTCGATGGGTTTCAGGCGGCGCCATTCCGGGCGCGCCGCCTCGATCAGCCCGGCCGCCCACAGGAACAGGTCGAGGTCGCGGGCGAAGGCTTCCTCGATGCCCGGGCGCAGCACCTTGACCGCCACGTCGCGGCCGTCGTCGGTAACCGCGAAATGGACCTGGGCGATGGAGGCGGCGGGAACGGGCACGTCGTCGAATTGCCGGAACATGTCGCCGAGCGGCACGTCGAACTCGTCCTCGATGGTGGCGCGGGCCAGGTCGCCGCTGAACGGCGGCAGGCGGTCCTGCAATTCCGAAAGGTCGGCGGCCACCTCCTCGCCGAGAAGATCGGAACGGGTCGATAAACCCTGCCCCAACTTGATGAAGCTCGGTCCCGCTTCGCTGAGGGCGGTGGCCAGCCGCTGGCCGGGCCGGCCCTCGGCGCGGCGTCCCGAAAGGGCGCGCGCCGCCAGCACCACCATCGGTGCCACCTCGATGCGCTCGAGAACGAACAAGGCGTCGTGGCGCGCCAGGGTGCGGGCGATGGCGAGAAGCCGCACGGCGTTGCGAAGGGAGCGGAACACTAAATCCGCCACGCCGAATGGATCGCCGCGATGCCGCCCGAAAGGTTGCGGTACTTGACTTGCGCCAGCCCGGCCTCGGCGACGAGGGCGGCGAAGGCGTCCTGATCGGGAAAACGACGGATGCTTTCCGCCAGGTAGCGGTAGGCCTCGCGGTCGCCGGCGACGATCTCGCCGAGCGCCGGCAGCACGCGAAAGGAGTAGGCGTCGTAAAGGGGCTCGAGAACGCCGAGCGTCAGGTGGCTGAACTCCAGGCACAGAAAGCGTCCGCCCGGCCTCAGGACACGCCGTGCTTCGCCGAGCGCCCGCTCAAGATGAGTGACGTTGCGCAGGCAGAAGCCGGTGGTGTAGGCGTCGACGCTGGCGTCGGCGATCGGCAGGGCCTCGGCGTCGCCGCAGACCCAGGAGATTCCTGCGATGATGCCGCTATCGAGGGCGCGGTCGCGGCCCGCCGCCGCCATTTCGGTGTTGATGTCGCAGACGACGGCTTCGCCGCCGCCCCGCTCCGCGAAGCGGCGGGCGATATCGCCGGTGCCGCCGCCGACGTCGAGAAGCCGCATGGCTGGTCCCGGCGCCAGCCAATCGAGGAGCGCCGCCTTCCACAGCCGGTGGACGCCGAGGCTCATGAGATCGTTCATGAGGTCGTAGCGCGGCGCGACGCTGTCGAAAACGGCGCGCACCAGCGGCGCCTTTTCGTGCTCGGCGACGCGGCGGAATCCGAATTGGACGGTGTCCTCCCGCGGTTCCGCCGCCACGTCCTCCTGGGGGTGATCGGACATCGCCAGGACCATAGCCTAAGGCACGGGGGTGCGCTACTTTTGTCCCCATGCCCGAGCTTCCCGAGGTCGAGACCGTCCGCCGTGGCCTGGCGCCCGTCCTCGAGGGGCGGCGGCTCGTCCGCGTCACCGCGGCGCGCGCCGATCTGCGGTTGCCGCTGCCGGTCGATCTCGCTCAGCGGCTGAGCGGGCGGCGCATTACCGCCGTGGGGCGCCGCGGCAAGTACCTGTTGGTGCACAGCGAGGGCGGGGCGGTCCTCGTCGTGCACCTCGGCATGACGGGACGCATGAAGGTTTTCACGGGCGCCGCGCCGCCGCCCGAGCCGCACGATCACGTGGTGTTCGAGACCGAAGGCGGCGCCACCATCCGCTATTGCGATCCGCGGCGCTTCGGTCTCATGGTTCTTGCCGAGGAAGAGGGGCTGGCCGATCATCCCTTGCTCGCCCGCCTTGGGCCGGAACCCCTTGGCGGCGAATTCCACGGCGCCCTTCTCGGGGCGCGCCTGGCGGGGCGCTCGGGTCCCATCAAGACGGTGCTCATGGACCAGGGGGTGGTGGCGGGCCTCGGCAACATCTACGTCTGCGAAAGCCTGTTTCGGGCCGGCCTGTCGCCGCGCCGCAAGGCGTCGACGGTGCGCGCGCGCCGCGCCGAAAGGCTGGCCGAGGCGGTCAAGGCGGTGCTCATCGAGGCCATCGCGGCCGGCGGCTCGAGCTTGCGCGACCACCGCCGCCCCTCGGGCGAGCTCGGTTACTTCCAGCACGGCTTCGCGGCCTATGGCCGCGAGGGAGAGCCCTGCCCGCGGTGCGCCGGAGACGGCCTTGACGGCGCCGCCGGCGGCGGCGGACGCATACGGCGCATCGTCCAGGCGGGGCGCTCGACTTTCTATTGTGCGACCCACCAGCGCTGAGGTAATAGCGGGGTCCCATGAGTTGCCGGAAACGCCGCGCCCGCGCCATCGCCGTCACCCTCGCCGTCATCCTCGCCGTTGCCGCCGGGCCGTGGTGGGCGCCGGCGGCGGCCGGCGAGGGCGGCGGCTTCCTGAGCGGCATGGAGGATCTGCCGCTGATGCCCCGTCTCAATGAAAGCGCCGACGGCGGCATGGTGTTCGATACCCCCGCCGGGCGCATCGTCGAGGCGTTCGCGTCGGGTGCCGTGACGCGGGCCCAGGTGCTGGCGTTCTACGCCGCGACCCTCCCCCAATTGGGGTGGACGATGGAGGAGGCGGCGCGCTACAGCCGGGAAGGCGAGATATTGAGGCTGGAGTTCACCGAAAACCAACCGTCGCAGAAAGGCGCGGCGGCCCTGACGGTCCGTTTCGCGCTTTCTCCCGATCCAACCGGCGGCAACCGCCGATAACCCGCTCCCGCAGGAGGACCCCGATGGCTTACGAGAACATCATTGCCGAAAAGCGTGGCCGCGTCGGCCTGATCACCCTCAACCGTCCGAAGGCCATGAACGCCCTCAACCCGGAGTTGATGTCGGAACTGGCGCGGGCGTTGGACGAGTTCGAGGCCGACGACGGCGTCGGCGCCATCGTGCTCGCCGGAAGCGACAAGGCCTTTGCCGCCGGCGCCGACATCAAGGACATGCGGGAAAAAACTTTCATGGATGCCTACCTCGAGGACTTCATCACCAAGGACTGGGGGCGGACCGCTGAATGCCGCAAGCCGACCATCGCCGCCGTCGCCGGCTACGCGTTGGGCGGCGGATGCGAGATCGCCATGATGTGCGATGTCATTCTGGCCGCCGAAAACGCCCGCTTCGGCCAGCCCGAGATCACCATCGGCACCATACCCGGAAGCGGCGGCACCCAGCGCCTGATCCGCCAGGTCGGCAAGTCGAAGGCCATGGAGATGTGCCTGACGGGGCGCATGATGGACGCCGAGGAAGCGGAGCGCGTCGGCCTGGTCAGCCGAATCGTGCCCGCCGCCGACCTGCTCGACGAGGCCATCAAGACGGCCGACACCATCGCCAAGATGTCGCTGCCCATCGCCTACATGGTCAAGGAAGCCATCAATTACGCCTACGAGACGCCCTTGACCGAGGGCATCCGTTTCGAGCGCCGCCTTTTCCACGCGTCCTTCGCCACCGCGGACCAGAAAGAGGGCATGGCCGCCTTCGTCGAGAAGCGCCGGCCGGACTTCAAAAATGAATGACGGTGCCGGTGCCGGCGATGATCGGAGGCGCCCCCGGTCAGGGTTGACGGCCCGTGGCGTCAGCATTATAAGCCAGCCTCCTTCGGCAAGAACCACACCTTTTCAGGAAGGCCAATGGCCAATATCAAGTCGGCAAAAAAGCGCGTCCGCCAAACCAAGCGACGCACCCTCGTAAACCGTAGGCGAGTCGGCCGCATCCGCACCTTGTTGCGGAAGGTCGAAGAGGCCATCGCCAGCGGCGACCGGGAAAAAGCCACGGCCGCCTTTCGGGCCGCCGAGCCGGCACTGATGAGCGGAGTCGGCAAGGGCGTCACCCATCGCAACACGGCGGCGCGCCGTCTGTCGCGCCTGTCGGCCCGGATCAAGGCCCTCGCGGCCTAGGGAATCCGGGGTGCCGACCAGGGGGTCGGCGCTCAAAGGTGTGCCGGACGTCACTGTTCCCGCATCGGTTGCAGGCGAATCAAAATCCCCTCATTGTCAAGTTGTTTATTTTTGACGTTCTCCATTCGGTCACGTTGAAAGCTCGAACGCCGCCCTGTAGATTCCAAAGCGTGGCGTGCGGCGGGCCGATGGCGTGACACCGATCTGGCAACTTAAGTAAAATCAAGAATGTGATCTGTGTACGTTGTGTGAACACTGTGCCTATGTCCTATCGCAAAGGTATTGGCGAATATTGTTTTATATTTTTGAATAATCGTCTTTGAAAATTTACTAAGGGAGTGTTCTCGTTCAAGGGGGATATCCGTCGCCGGGGATCGGGTCTTTTGTTTCGAGAGATCGATATGCCGATGATCCGGCCGATGGTCCGAATTTCGCGAGTACAGACACCAACGGCGTCGGCGCCGAGCGCCTCGAAAGGCGATTTCGGCGTCTCCAGCTAGCGTTCGATGCCGTGCCCGCCGGGGTGTTCGACTCGCGTTGGGATTTCGCCCTTCGAGCGAGAGGTTTTTTGTCAAGTCGCGCCGGGTCGGAAAACCAGCGTGGGGGCAAACTGGGATGACAGACGATACCGGTGACGGTCGCATGCACGTGCAATGGGAGCGGATCTGCGATCGTATTCGACCGGAGATCGGCGAGCCCGCATTCCAGAGCTGGCTGAAACCGATGACCGTTCGCGAGGTCCTTGACGGCGTCGTCCGCATATCGGTTCCCACCCGTTTCATGCGGGACTGGGTGGTCGCCCATTATGCCGAGCGCCTCAAGGATTTGTGGCTCGGCGAAGAGCCCGCGGTGCGCGCCGTCGACATCTTCATCCAGTCGGACTATCCGGCGCCGGCCGAAGACGTGGACGACCCGACCCCCGCCGAAACCGAAACGCCGGCGTCAGTCAGCCCGGCCGCCGCCGCGGCGCCCGTTGTCGTTGCATTTTCCGACTCCCAGCGGATCAGCGCGCCGCTCGATCCGCGCTGCACATTCGACCGTTTCGTCGTCGGCAAGCCCAACGAGTTCGCCTATGCCGCGGCGCGGCGCATCGCCGAGGCCGAGACGCCACCCTTCAACCCTCTATTCCTCTATGGCGGCGTCGGGCTCGGCAAGACCCACCTCATGCACGCCATCGCCTGGAACATTCGCCGGCGCGATCCCAAGCGCACCGTAATCTATCTTACGGCCGAGAAGTTCATGTACCGGTTCGTGCGGGCGTTGCGTGAGCACAATACGGTGGATTTCAAGGAACAGTTCCGCTCGGTCACGGTTCTGATGATCGACGACGTCCAGTTCATTAGCGGCAAGGAGTCGACCCAGGAGGAATTCTTCCACACCTTCAACTCCCTGGTCGACCAGGGCCGCCAGATCGTGATCTCGGCGGACAAGTCGCCCTCCGACCTCGAGGGCATGGAAGAACGCCTGAAGTCGCGTCTCAACTGCGGGTTGGTCGCCGACATCCATGCCACCACCTACGAACTCAGGCTCGGCATTTTGCATTCCAAGGCCGAGCAGCTGGGCGTCGAGGTGCCGCGCAAGATCATGGAATTCCTTGCCCACAAGATCACCTCGAACGTCCGCGAGCTGGAAGGCGCGCTCAACCGGGTGGTCGCCCACGCCGAACTCGTGGGCCGGGAAGTTTCCCTGGAAACCACCCAGGAGGTCCTGCACGACCTTTTGCGCGCCCACGACCGCCGCGTCACCATCGAGGAAATCCAGAAGCGCGTCGCCGAGCACTTCAACATCCGCATCTCCGACATGCATTCGGCGCGGCGCGCCCGCTCCGTGGCCCGGCCGCGACAGGTCGCCATGTACCTGTCGAAGCAACTGACGGCGCGCTCCCTGCCCGAAATCGGACGCAAGTTCGGTGGACGCGACCACACCACCGTCATGCACGCCGTGCGCAAGGTCGACGAGCTGCGCGAACACGATTCGAACTTCGCCGAAGACGTGGATCTCCTGCGCCGCATGCTGGAGGGGTGACCGTCCCCCAGGGCCGCCGGGATGCCATCGCGGACCGCAATGGGGGGGGCGCGCCGATGCGGAAATCGCTTCGGATTCCAAGGACTTTTGCTATAATGCCGGACGCTTCGCGGAACCGGTCCTCGTTCCCTCTTGCCGCCGCTCAACGGGGGCCCGAAAGGGCGGGCGTAGTGCCACCGGCGGCACTGGATCAGGACGTATAGTCAACCATGAAATTCACCATCGAACGAGCCGCCTTGCTGAAGTCCCTGGGGCATGTGCAAAGCGTGGTGGAGCGGCGCAACACCATTCCCATACTCTCCAACGTCAAGATCGAGGTTTCGGACGGCGGCCTCAGCCTGAACGCCACCGACATGGATCTTGACATCGTCGAGACGACGCCCGCCGAGGTCGCCGGGAAGGGGGCGACGACGGCGTCGGCGCACACGCTCTATGAAATCGTGCGCAAGCTGCCCGAGGGCGCGCAGGTGGAACTGGACAGCGACGGCGACGATGGAAAGGTCGTGTTGCGCTCCGGGCGCTCGCGGTTTTCCCTGGCGGCGCTGCCGACCCAGGATTTTCCGGTGATGGCGGAGGGGGAGCTGCCGTACGCCTTCATACTTCCGGCGGCGGAGCTCCGCGGCATCATCGATCACACCCGCTTCGCGATCTCCACCGAGGAGACACGCTATTACCTGAACGGCATCTACCTGCACTCCGCCGAAAACAACGGTGTCCAGGTGTTGCGCGCCGTGGCCACCGACGGCCACCGCTTGGCGAGCGTCGAGATTCCCTTGCCCGAGGGGGCCTCGGGCATGCCCGGCGTCATCGTGCCGCGCAAGGCGGTCGGCGAATTGCGCAAGCTCATCGACGAGACCGAGGCGGAAATCTCGGTCGCCCTTTCCGACACCAAGATCCGCTTCGGGTTCGACGACGGCGTGCTCACGTCCAAGCTGATCGACGGCACCTTTCCCGACTACCAACGGGTGATCCCGACCGACAACGACAAGGTCATGGAAGTGGACCGCAAGCAATTCGCCGACGCGGTGGATCGGGTCTCGGCCATTTCCAGCGAGAAATCGCGGGCCGTGAAGCTGTCGCTCAGCGCCGGGGCGCTGATCTTGTCGGCGAGCAGCCCCGATGCCGGCAGCGCCACCGAGGAGCTCGAGGCTTCCTATGGCGCAGAGTCCTTGGAGATCGGATTCAATTCCCGCTATCTGCTCGATGTCACCCAGCAGATCGAGGGCGACACCGCGCAATTCGTCATGGCCGACGCCACCTCGCCCACCATCGTGCGCGAGGTGGACGACGCCAGCGCTCTCTACGTGCTCATGCCCATGCGCGTATGAGCTCGTTTGTGTACGGGCAAGGGGTCTCTCCGATCACGACGCATGTTTTGGCGAAAGCGGAAGGGTCTCCGGTGTTTGCGGAGCCGGAGGGCCATGGGAAACAGCCGCTTTGGGTGGCGCGCCTGACGCTGACCGACTTCCGGTGCTACCGCGACCAGAGGATCGAGATCGACAGCCGTCCGGTGGTGCTGGCGGGCCCCAACGGAGCCGGCAAGACCAATGTGCTCGAGGCGCTTTCCTTCCTGGTGCCCGGGCGCGGACTGCGCGGCGCGACGATCGCCGACGTGGCGCGGCGCCGGCCCGGCGGCACCGTGGATACAATTGCTTCCGGCGCTTGCGCCTCTTCCGATGGCGTGGCGTGGGCGGTGGCGGCGCGCGTTATCACCGCCGCCGGTGCCGTCGAGATCGGGACCGGCCGCGAGGCCCGTGCCGGCGCCGAGGGCCGCGACAAGCGTTTGGCGCGCATCGACGGCCAGCCGGCCAAGGGACCGGCGGCATTCGCCGAGGTCTTGAGCGCGGTGTGGCTGACGCCTTACATGGACCGGCTATTCACCGAAGGTGCGTCCCATCGCCGCCGATTCCTGGACCGCCTGGTGGTCGGTTTCGATCCCGCCCACGCCGGGCGCGTCGGCGCCTACGAGCGGGCGCTGCGCGAGCGCGCCCGCCTGCTGCGCCGGGCCGGTGGCGCCAGACGCGCCGACAGCGCCTGGCTGGCCGCCCTCGAAGAGACCATGTCCGCCAAGGGCGTGGCCGTGGCCGCCGCCCGCCGCGACGTCGCGGCGCGGCTCAACGAGGCCTGCGCCAGCGCCGGGGGGACCTTTCCCGGCGCCTCCATCGCGGCGCGGGGTGTGGTCGAAGACTGGCTCGACGCCGGGCCCGCCCTGGCCGTCGAGGAGCGCCTGCGCGAGACTCTGGCGGCGTCGCGGGAGACCGACGCCGAGACCGGGGGCGCGGCGCAAGGCCCCCACCGCAGCGATCTTGCCGTGCGCCATCTCGGCAAGGACCTCGCCGCCGGGGACTGTTCGACGGGTGAGCAGAAGGCCTTGGTGGTAGCCATCGTCCTGGCCGATGCCGAGTTGCGGGCGCGCGAGCGGGGCGCTCCGCCTTTGTTGCTCCTGGACGAGGCGACGGCGCACCTGGACGAGCGCCGCCGCGGCGAACTTTTCGAGCGCCTGGTGGCGCTGGGGGCCCAGGCCTGGCTCACCGGGACAGAGGCGGCGTTGTTCGCGCCGCTCGGCGACGACGCGCAGTATTTTCGGGTCGAGGACGCCACGGTGGCGCCGATGACCCAATGACGCCCCGACCGGCGAGAGAGAGATGACCAAGAAAACCAAAAAACCCAAGAAATCCCGAAAAACCGCGGACACCACGGACACCACGGAAAGCGCGGAAGACACAGTCGCCACGGACGACGGCGACGAGGACTACGACGCCGAATCGATCAAGGTGCTGCGTGGGCTGGAAGCCGTGCGCAAGCGTCCCGGCATGTACATCGGCGACACCGACGACGGAACCGGCCTGCACCACATGGTCTACGAGGCGGTGGACAATGCCATCGACGAATCCCTGGCCGGCCACTGCGACAGCATCGAGGTGATCCTCAACGGAGACGGCTCGGTCACGGTCTCCGACAACGGCCGCGGCATCCCCGTCGGCGTCCACAAGGAGGAGGGGATTTCGGCCGCCGAGGTGATCATGACCCAGCTTCACGCCGGCGGCAAATTCGACCAGAACTCGTACAAGGTTTCGGGCGGCCTCCATGGCGTAGGCATCTCCGTGGTCAACGCGCTTTCCGAGTGGCTGAACCTGCGCATCTGGCGCAACGGCAACGAATACACCATGCGTTTCGCCGATGGCGAGGCGGAAAACCCCCTCGTGGAGAAGGGCGCCGCGCCGCCGGCCGAGGACGGCCCGCGAACCGGTACCGAGATCACCTTCCTGCCTTCCGCCAAGACCTTCACCATGATGGAGTTCGACTTCGCCACCCTGGAGCACCGGTTGCGCGAACTCGCCTTCCTGAATTCCCGCGTCAAGCTGATGCTGAGCGACGACCGCCACGTCGAGACGAAAACCGTGGAGATGCACTACGAAGGTGGTCTCGAGGCCTTCGTCGGCTACATCGACCGCTCCAAGAACGCCCTGCACGATCCACCGATCGCGGTTTCCGGCGAGCGCGACGGCATCACCGTCGGCATGTCCATGCAGTGGAACGACAGCTACCACGAAACGACTTTGTGCTTTACCAACAACATCCCGCAGCGAGACGGCGGCAGCCACCTGGCCGGGTTGCGCGGCGCCCTGACCCGCACCGTAAACGCCTATGCCGCCAAAAGCGGCCTTGCCCAGAAAGCCAAGTTGGCGCTGACCGGCGACGACTCACGCGAGGGCCTGACCTGCGTGCTGTCGATCAAGGTGCCCGATCCCAAGTTTTCGTCCCAGACCAAGGACAAGCTGGTGTCGTCGGAAGTGCGCCCCATCGTGGAGGGCATCGTCGGCGAGGGCATCGACCGCTGGTTCGAGGAGCACCCCGCCGACGCCCGCAAGGTCATCGGCAAGATCGTCGAGGCAGCCGTCGCCCGCGAGGCCGCCCGCAAGGCCCGCGAGCTGACCCGGCGCAAGGGGGCGCTCGACATCACCTCGCTGCCCGGCAAGCTCGCCGACTGCCAGGAGCGCGACCCGGCCTTGTCGGAGCTGTTCATCGTCGAGGGGGATTCCGCCGGCGGCTCGGCCAAGCAGGGCCGCGACCGGGCGTTCCAGGCGATCCTGCCGCTGCGCGGCAAGATCCTCAACGTGGAGCGCGCGCGCTTCGACAAGATGTTGAGCTCGGCCGAGATCGGGACCTTGATCGCGGCGCTCGGCACCGGCATCGGGCACGAGGATTTCGACATCGAAAAATGCCGCTACCACAAGATCATCATCATGACCGATGCCGACGTGGACGGCAGCCACATCCGCACGCTCCTGCTCACCTTTTTCTATCGCCAGATGTCGGCGATCATCGATCGCGGCTACCTCTACATCGCCCAGCCGCCGCTTTATCGCGCCAAGCGTGGCGCGTCCGAAGTCTACCTCAAGGACGATCCGGCGCTCGAGGACTACCTTTTCGACACCGCCATCGATGACGGCTGCGTCTTGGAAGGCTCCGAGGGCAACCAGATGGCCGGCGACGATTTACGCGAATTGGTTGAAGAGGCGCGCGTCGTCAAGGCCCTGATCGGCCAACTTGGGCGTCACGTGCCCATGCAGGTGGTGGAGCAGGCGGCCATCCTCGGCGCCCTCAACCCGGAAATCCTCTCCGACCGGGAGCGCGCCAAGGAGGTGGCCGAATACATCGCCAAACGCCTCGACGCCCTGGAGGTGGCGATGGAGCGCGGTTGGCGGGGCGGGCCCCTCGAGGACGGTGGGCTCGAGTTCACGCGTACGCTACGCGGCGTGGACATGCGCCACGTCATCGACGGGGCGCTCATGCGTTCCACCGAGGCGCGCCGGCTCGACGCCATGGCCGGCAAGCTGCAGGCGGACTTCGGGCGCCACGGCACGCTGCGCTCGAAGGAGCGCGAACTCCCCGTCACCGGGCCGGTCGGCCTCGTCGAGGCCGTCATGGACGTCGGGCGCAAGGGAGTGAGCATCCAGCGCTACAAGGGGCTCGGCGAGATGAATCCGGAGCAATTGTGGGAGACCACCCTCGACGTCGACGCGCGCACGCTCTTGCAGGTGCGGGTCAGCCATGCCGACAGCGCCGATGACGTGTTCTCGACGCTGATGGGCGACGTGGTCGACCCGCGCCGCGGCTTCATCCAGGAAAACGCCCTCAAGGTGGCCAACCTCGACGCCTGAGAGTCCTGATTCGCCGAAGAGAGCGCCCAGCCGATCGCTTCCTCGGCCATCGTTCATTCATCCTCTCTCCATATTCCTGCCCGCACGCATTTTGTCGTCTACGATAAATCGGATACACGGGTTTCCTCATCTCGTTAACCCAATCCTAACGGTAAGTCTTTGAGAATCCGTTCTCATGGCGAAAAGCAGGCCGACCAAATCCCTGCCTCCGCGCGAGGCCCCCATCTTCCACCGGCGCTCCCAATTGGGGCGCGGGGTGCGGCGCCTCGCCTATGGGGCGGCGGTGGTGGCGGTGTGGGGCGTCATCGCGTTGGGTGGCCTCGTCGCCTGGTACGCCCTCGATCTGCCCGACATCGAGGGCGCCCTGGCCCGCGGCCGCGCTCCGACGGTGCGGCTTCTCGCCGCCGACGGCCGCGAGCTGGCCGCCGTCGGCGACCTCTATGGGGTGCCGGTGCGCCTCGGTGAGTTGCCGCCCGCGTTGCCGGCGGCGGTGCTCAGCATGGAGGACCGGCGTTTCTACAATCATTTCGGAATCGATTTAATCGGTTTGGCGCGCGCCGCCGTGGCCAACGCCAAGGCCGGGCGCATCGTGCAGGGGGGCAGCACCATCACCCAGCAGGTCGCCAAGAACCTGTTCCTGACCCCCCAACGCACCCTGAAACGCAAGGTCCAGGAGCTGTTGCTGGCGCTCTGGCTGGAACACCGGCTGACCAAGGACCAGATCCTCACCGTTTACCTGAACCGGGTCTATCTCGGTGCCGGAACGTACGGGGTCGAGGCCGCGGCGCGCCGCTATTTCGGCAAGTCGGCGCGTCGCGTCACCACCTACCAGGCGGCCCTGCTGGCCGGGCTCTTGAAGGCGCCGTCCCGCTACAGCCCGGCGCGCGACCCTGGATTGGCGGCGCGCCGGGCCCGCGCCGTGCTCGACGTCATGGTGGCGGCGGGGGTGCTGACGCCGGCCCAGGCGGCAACCGCCAAGCGTGGCGGTGGCGCCATTCCGGCGGCCCGCCTCCCACGGCGCCAGGGGCGCCATTTCGTCGACTGGGTGCTGGAGCAGGTGAGCGGCTACATTTCCGCGGGCGACCGCGACCTGGTGGTGAAGACGACCCTGGACGGGCCTCTGCAGCGCACCGCCGAGGCCGCCGTCGGCGCCCTGCTGGAAGGACCGGGAACGCGGGCCGGGGCTGCGGAGGCGGCCCTCGTCGTGCTCTCTCCCGACGGCGCCGTGCGCGCCATGGTGGGCGGGCGCGATTACGCCACAAGCCAGTTCAACCGGGCCACCCAGGCGCGCCGCCAGCCCGGCTCGGCGTTCAAGCCCTTCGTCTATCTGGCCGGCCTGGAGGCCGGTTTGACGCCCGACTCCATAATCGAGGACGCGCCGGTGACGATGGCCGGCTGGAGTCCGCGGAATTTCGACAAGCGTTACCGGGGCCCCATGACGCTGCGCCAGGCCCTGGCCCGTTCGGTCAACACGGCGGCGGTGCGGGTCGCCCGCAAAGCCGGAATCGAGCGCGTCGCGGCGACGGCGCGCCGCCTCGGCATCGGCGCCCGCCTGACGACGACGCCGAGCCTGGCGCTTGGCGCCGCCGAGGTCGGCCTGCTCGAACTGACCGCCGCCTACGGTCCCTTCGCCAATGGCGGCTTCGGTCTGCTTCCCTACGCCATCGAAGAGATCAGCGACGCCGCCGGGCGCGTACTCTACCGCCGCGCCGGTTCGGGCTTGGGTCGCGTCGTCGCCGCCCCCCGGGTCGCCGCCATGAACGACATGCTGTCGGTGGCGGTGTCGTCGGGCACCGGGCGCGCCGCCCGCTTGGCCCGGCCCGTCGCCGGCAAGACGGGAACCTCGCAAGACTTCCGCGACGCGTGGTTCGTCGGCTACAGCGCCGATCTCGTCGGCGGGGTGTGGATCGGCAACGACGACGGGCACCCCATGCGGGGGGTCACCGGCGGCGGGCTGCCGGCCCGTTTGTGGCGCCGGGTCATGAAGGCGGCGCACCGGGGCTGGTCGGCGCGCTCCCTTCCCGGTCTCGGGACGTCCGCCGCCGCCGGCGACGATGACCAGCAAGGCTTCTGGGAGAGCGTCCTCGCCCGTTTCGCCTCCGACGCGGGTTAGCCGACACCTTCGCGGCGGCGCCGGATCAGCATGAAATAGCCGGCGAAGGTACACACCCCCATGGCGGCGATGGCCGTGGTCATGGGGGCCTGGGTGCCGTCGTGGAATTGGCCAACGAGCACGCCGACCAGGGCCGCCAGCCCCATCTGCACGAAACCGAGCAGTGCCGAAACGGTGCCCGCCATGGCCGGAAAGGGGGCGATGGCGCCGGCCATGCAATTGGGCATGACGATGCCCATGCCCACCATGTAGAAAAACATGGGCGCCACCACGGCGGCGACGTGATCGGCGCCGGCCCACGCCAGGATGCCGGCCGCCACGCCCGAGGCCAGCGCCACGACGCTCCCCAACAGCACCATGGTATCGACGCCGAGCCCGAGCGTCAGCCGTCCGGCGGTCAGGGTGCCGGCCATGTATCCGACGATGATGGTGGCGAAAGAGAGCCCGAAGAGCCGCGGCTCGAGGCCCAGGAAGTCGATGAGCACGAACGGAGAGCCCGAGATGAACGCGAACAGGCCGCTGTAGACGAAGGCGTTGGTGAGCATGTAACCGACGTAGCGGCGCACCGTGAATAGCGCCACGTAGTTGCGGATCATCGGCCCCGGCCGTGCCGCATGGACGTCCAGGTGCTCGTTGGTCTCGCGCAGGAATGCCGCCACCAGGACAAGCATCGTCAAGCCGAAGGCGGCAAGCACCATGAACACGGCGCGCCAGTCGAACCACACCACGACGTAGCCGCCAATGATGGGCGCCACCAAGGGCGCCACGGCCATGGCCGCGCTCATGTAGGCGAGCATTCGGGCGGTGCGGGCGCGTCCGTATACGTCGCGCACCACGGCGCGGCCCAGCACGACGCCGGTACAGGCGCCGAGGGATTGGAAAAAACGCGCCGCGATCAGCGCCTCGATGCTCGGCGCGAAGACGCAGGCCAGGGTGGCCACCAGATAAACGGCGAGTCCGACAAGGAGCACCGGGCGCCGTCCGAAGCGGTCGGAAAGCGGCCCCATGACCAGTTGCGAGACGGCGAACCCGACCAGGAAAACGCTCAGGGTCAGTTGCACCGGCCCGACCCCGGTGCCGAGGGAGCGCGACATGGCCGGCAACGCCGGCAGGTACATGTCGGTGGAAAGGGGTCCTAAGGCGAACAACGCCGCCAGCAGCACCGCGACGGGCAGGGAATCGGGACGCGGCATGGATGGCTAGACGTCTGTCCGGAGCCTACTTGGCCATGCGGGCGATGGTGGCCGAGGTGGAGTAGCCGGGCTCGAGCTCGACCAGCATGACGCGCCCGCCATAGGATTCGACGTAGTCGGCTCCCACCACTTCGTCAGGCGCGTAGTCCGCCCCCTTCACCATGAGGTCGGGACGCAAGGCCTCGATGATTTCCATCGGGGTGTCCTCGGCGAAGATCACCACCATGTCGACGCTGGCCAGCGAGGCGAGGACGGCGGCGCGCGCCGCTTCCGTTTGTATGGGGCGATCGGCGCCCTTGAGGCGCGTCACCGAAGCGTCGCCGTTCAACCCCACCACCAGGCGGTCGCAGGCCTCCTTGGCCTTGGCCAGGAGGGACACGTGTCCCGGGTGCAGCAAATCGAAGCAACCGTTGGTGAAGCCGATCTTCTGGCCCTGTTGCCGCCACGACCGAACACGGTCGAGGGCCGGCCGCCGCGCCGCGATCTTGGCCTCGGCGCTGGAAAGGTCCTGATGGTGGAGGGCGCCGATCACGTCGTCGGCGTAGGCGGCGGCCGTCCCCACCTTGCCGACGACGATACCGGCGGCCACGTTGGCCAGTGCCGCCGCCGGTGCCACGTCGGCTCCCGCCGCCAGGGCCGCGGCCAGGGTCGCCGCCACGGTGTCGCCAGCGCCCGAGACGTCGAACACTTCGCGCGCCTCGGCCGGCAGATGAACGAAGCCGGCGTCCGCCTCGACCAGGGTCATGCCGTCGCCGCCGCGGGTGACGAGCACGGCGTCGACCCCGCACGACTTGGCGAGACGCCGCGCCGCCTCGACGATGTCGTCATCGCCGTCCGTGGGCAGGCGCGCCGCCTCGCCGAGCTCGCGGCGGTTCGGGGTCAGTACGCTGGCCTCGCGGTAGCGCGTGAAATCCGTGCCCTTGGGATCGACGACGACGGGGCGCCCGGCGGCCCGCGCCCGGGCAATAAGCTCGCCGGCGACGCCGTCCTCCAGCACCCCCTTGCCGTAATCCGAGAGTACCAGCACCTTGCACCGTTCCAGGGCCTCGCCGGCCGCCGCCAGCAGCTTGGCGCGGATGTCGGGAGCCAGCGGCGCGATGGTTTCGCTGTCCGCCCTCAGCACCTGCTGGGTGCCCGCCAGGTAGCGGGTCTTGGTCGACGTGCGCCGCGCGGCGTCGGCGACGAGAACGAAATCGCCGATTTCCTGGTCGGCGAGCAGGGCGCGCACCCGTTCCCCATCCTCGTCATCGCCGGCCACCGACACGAAACCGACATCGGCGCCGAGTGCCGCCAGGTTGCGCGCCACGTTGCCGGCGCCCCCCAGCATGGTGTCCTCGCCCTCGAGTCGCAGCACGGGCACCGGCGCCTCCGGCGAGATGCGTTCGACCTCGCCGTAGCGGAAGTGATCGAGCATGACGTCGCCGACGCAGAGCACCGGCGCCTTCTTGAGGGAGGCCACCAGATCGATGAGGTCGGCGCGCCCGCTCATACCAGCCCCAGCTCGATCTCGAGGGCCCCGCACAGCATCTGGCCAAGGGTGATGTGCATCTCCTGGATGCGCGACGTGGTCGCCGACGGCACCACCAGGAGGGGGGCGGCCAGCCCCTGCATGCGGCCGCCGTCCTTGCCGCCGAAGCCGGCGGCGACGGCGCCCAGCGCCCGGGCCGCCTTCAGCCCGCGGATCACGTTTTCGCTCTGGCCCGAGGTGGAGATGCCGATGACCACGTCCTGTCCGTGGACGAGCGCCTCGATCTGGCGGGCGAAAAGGTCGTCGAAGCCGAAATCGTTGCCGATGGCGGTGAGCGCCGAAGTGTCGGTGGTGAGCGCCAGGGCGGCGATCGGCGCCCGGTCCTGCTTGTAGCGCACGGTAAGTTCGGTGGCCAGGTGCTGGCAGTCGGCGGCGCTGCCGCCGTTGCCGAAGAAGACGATCTTGCCGCCGCCGCGCGCCGCCGCCGCGCACGCCCCGACGAGCTCCTTGAAAGGCCCGCCGAGGGCCTGGCGCGAGGCCGCCAGGACCGCCGCGTGCTCGTCCAGTTCCGAGGCGAAAAAGGCATCCACATCCATGGTTTGACCTTTTATCACGGGGCGCGGGGGCGGGGCTCGCCGAAAATGACCGGCCGCCCTCACAGGTCGATGCGCTCCCCCGATTGCAGGGATTCGGCGAGGGCCAAGGTGGCCAGGCTGGTCTCGATGAGTTCGGCCTCGTCGATGGCCGGCGGGCCGCCGGCGGCGACGGCGTCGGCGAAGGCCTTGAGGGCGGCGCCGTGGCCCTTGTCCTGGGAGCGTGCCTTATCGGTCGTCGTGCGGCCGTCCTCGGTCACCGTGAGGCCGCGGAAGTTGTCGATGGTAACCACGGTGCCGCCGGCGAAGGCCTCGATGCGTTCCTTGCCATACGAGTCGTCGCCAAGCGCCGTGTAGGCGATGGTGGCGAGGCTGCCGTCGGCGAAGCGTAGCGCGGCGCTGAGGTCGTCGCAGGTTGCCGTCGCTCCTGTAACTCCGGTGGCATCGGCCTGTACCGAGGTGATCGCGGCGCCCACCAGGTGGCGCGCCAGATCGACGAAGTGGCAGACCTCGCCCAGCACCCGTCCGCCGCCTTCCGCTTCGTCGTTGAGCCAGCTTGCCGGCGGCACGGCGCCGGCGTTGACGCGGAGGATCAGAAACTTGGGTCCGGGAAAGGCGGCCAGGCGGCGGCGCAGGGTCTCGGCCATGGGCGCGAAGCGGCGGTTGAAGCCGACCTGGAAGAAGGCGGAAGAGGCATTGCGTGCTTCGATGACTTGGTTGATCCCGGCGCCGTCCAGCGCCAGCGGCTTTTCCACGAGCACGGGCTTGCCGGCCGCCAGCGCCCGCGCCGCCAGTGCGGCGTGGCTGTCGTGGGGGGTGGCGATCAGCACGGCGTTGATGTCGGGGTTGCCGAGGACCGCCTCGGCGTCGGTGTCGGCGGCCGCGAAGCCGAAGGTTTTTTGCGCGTGCTCGGCCGAGGCGCCGGCGCGGGTGACGACGGTGTGCAGGGCCACGCCGTCGAGCTTCTTCAGCTCGGGCAGGAGGACGGCGCGGGCAAAGGCGCCGGCCCCGACCACCCCGAGGACGCAGGACTTCCCGGCGACGACGCCGGGTGCCGGGAAGGCAGGGCGCGCCACGGCGTCCGGCGCGCCGGCATAAGCGAGGACGACGCCGAGATGGGGTTCGTGTTCGCCGGTAACCAGGGCATAGGCGTCCTCGGCCATTGCGAAGTCGAAACGATGGGTGATCAGCGGCGCCACGTCGAGGCGGCTGGTGCGCGAGGGCGACATCAGGCGCAGGCATTCGGCCAGGTTCTCGGTCTCCGTCCAGCGCACGTAGCCCGGCGGGTAGGTGACGCCGCGTTCCTCGTAATCGGCGTCGTAGCGCCCCGGCCCGTAGGAGCGCGACACCACCAGCGACAGTTCCTTGTGCATGAACTCGCGGAACGGAAACTCGGTGCCGGTCATGCCGACCATGGAGATGCGCCCCCTGTCGCGGGCGATGGCGGCCGCCGTCTCCAGGGGCTGGCTCGATTCGGTGGCGGCGGCGATGAGGATGCCGTCGCAGCCCTTGCCTGCGGTCAGGGCGCCGACCGCCTCCTCGAGGCCCGTCTCGGCCAAATCCCAGGCGAGTTCGGCGCCCAGGCGCCTGGCCAGATCGAGGCGTCCCCGGTCGTAATCGAGGGCCACCGCGCGGACCCCGGAAAGGACGAGCAAGCGCACCGCCAAGAGGCCGACCAGCCCGGCCCCCAGCACCGCCACCACGTCGCCCAGGCCGGCGCCCAGGTTGCGCGTCCCGTGCATGGCGATGGCGGCGAGGGTGGCGAAACAGGCCTCCTCGTCGGCGACGCCATCGGGAACCGCGGCGGCGAGATTGCGAGGCACCACGTTAAGTTCGGCATGGTTGGCGAGACCGGCGCCGGCCACGGCGACCCGTTGGCCGGCGCGGAAGGCGCCCTCCAGGCCGGCGCCCACGGCCACCACCTCGCCGGCCGCCGAATAGCCCAGCGGCAATGGTTCGTCGAGGCGGGCGCGCACCGCGTCCCAAGTCGCCTTGAGGCCGTCGCGCCGCGCCTTGGCCATGACTTTCTTGACCAGGTCGGGGCGCGCCCGCGCCTTGGCGACGAGGCCCTTCTTGGCGAAGGCCACGACCAGGCGTTCGGTACCCGGCGAAATCAGCGAGGTCCGCGTGCGCACCAGGAGATGCCCCGCCCTGACCTTGGGCTCGGGCACCTCGCGCAAGCTCAGCTCGCCGCTGCTGGCACTCTGAATGACCTGCTTCATGGCGCTGTTCCGCTCTGATCGCGGCACCGGAGAAAGCCGCCGGTTCCTGGAAAAGGCTTTATTTCTTAAGCTTTTGCACGGTATTTAGCAACCATGTGTGGCCTCAACGCCATCTTCGCCTATGGCGCCGGCGCGCCCAACGTCGAGCCCGGCGAGCTGATCGCCGTGCGCGACGCCATGACGGAGCGCGGCCCCGATGCCGAGGGATCGTGGATATCGGCGGACGGACGCGTCGTCCTCGGCCACCGGCGGCTCTCCATCATCGACCTTTCGCAGGCCGCCAACCAGCCCATGGCCCTGGCCGGCGGGCGCGTCCGCGTCGCCTACAACGGCGAGATCTACAACTTCCGCGCCCTGCGCCGCCGCTTGCAGGCGGAAGGCCGGGTGTTCGAGACCGAGTCCGACACCGAGGTGCTGCTGCACCTCTACGACCGCGACGGCCCCGAAATGGTGCGCCACCTGCGCGGCATGTTCGCCTTCGCGCTGTGGGACGAGGAGCGCCGCGGCATGCTGCTGGGGCGCGATCCCTTCGGCATCAAGCCCCTCTATTACACCGACGACGGCAAGACCTTGCGCGCCGCCTCCCAGGTCAAGGCGCTGCTGGCCGGCGGCGGCGTTGGCGGCGCGCCCGACCCGGCCGGCCACGTCGGGTTCTTCCTGTTCGGCTACGTGCCCGAGCCCCACACCCTGTACGCCGACATCCGCGCTGTGGCGGCGGGCTCGACGTTGTGGATCGATGCCGCCGGCGGCCGCCGCATCGAGCGCTACTTCGAGCCGGCCCGCCAACTCGCCGCGACGCCCGCCATGCCATCTGCCGCGCCGCCGCCACTGGACCTGGGCAAGGCACTCCGCGAGTCGGTCGAGCATCACCTGGTTGCCGACGTGCCGGTCGGCGTGTTCCTCTCCGCCGGCCTCGATTCGGCGGCCATAACGGGACTGGCGTCGGAGTTTCGGAACGGCGATCTCGATACCATGACGCTCGGCTTTGCCGAATTCCAGGGCACGTCCCGCGACGAGACGCCCCTCGCCGAGGCGGTGGCCGCCACCTATGGCACCCGCCATCGCACCCGGTGGGTGACGGGAGGCGACTTCCGAGACGACGCGCCGGCCCTCATGGCGGCCATGGACCAGCCCTCGATCGATGGGGTGAACACCTATTTTGTCGCCAAGGAGGCGGCGGCGATGGGGCTCAAGGTGGCCTTGTCGGGGTTGGGCGGGGACGAGCTTTTCGGCGGTTACGACACCTTCCGCCAGGTTCCCGCCCTGGTCGGTCGCCTCGGCTGGGTGCCGGGGGGCGCCGCGCTGGGCCGGGGCTTGAGGGTGGTGGCGGCGCCCCTGCTCGGGCACCTGGCGCGGTACATCTCGCCCAAGGCGGCGGGAATTTTGGAATACGCCACCACCTATGGCGACGCCTATCTGCTGCGCCGCGGGCTGTTCATGCCCTGGGAACTGGGCTCGGTCCTCGACGCCGATCTGCTGCGCGCCGGCTGGCGGGAACTTGCCCCGCGCCTGGCCTTGGAAACGACGTCGTCGGGAATCGCCCGGCCGCGCGCCAAGGTCGCCGCCCTGGAAATGACCTGGTACATGGCAAACCAGCTCCTGCGCGACGCCGACTGGGCGGGCATGGCGCATTCCCTGGAGATCCGCGTCCCCCTGGTCGACGCCGAGCTCTTCGCCCAGGTGGCGCCGCATGTGGGCGGCCCCGGCGCCCCCACCAAACAGGCCATGGCGGCGGCCCCGGACGAACCCCTGCCCAGGGCCGTGCTGGAACGCCCCAAGAGCGGCTTCTTCGTGCCCGTGCGCGAATGGCTGGAGGGCGCAGAAGCCGGCGGCGGCAAGTCCGGCGGCGAACGCGGCCTGCGCGGCTGGGCCAGGCGGGTGTACGCGGCGGCGTGGGGCGCGGCGGCTTGAGGCGGTGGCTGGCCGTGCCGCCTCCCGGCACCTCCGCGGGCACCCGCCGGTGCCGACCGCTCCCCTCCCCATGCCATGGTGGCGCGCTTCGGCTGGCGAATGACGGAAGTCAATGCAAGGCACGGTGAACACTGCCAAACGTGTGAGGCGCCGCCGCCGGCGGCGGCGCGATTTCGAAGTCAAGGAGGAAAAACCATGGCGGCCCTTTTACTTCAGGAACAGGCTTGGCCCGACGTCGAGGCCTACCTCGGCAAGGACGACCGGATCATCATCCCGGTGGGGAGCACAGAACAGCACGGCCGCTTCGCTCCCCTCGGCAACGACACCTACGTGACCATGACCGTGGCCGAGGATGCCAGCGAACGCTCCGGCGTCCTGGTCACCCCGCCCATGTGGTTCGGCTGGAGCCCGCACCACATGGCGTGCCCCGGGACCATCACCATCCGCGCCGAGGTCCTGATCGAGGTTCTTGCCGACGCCATCGAGTCGCTGGCCGAGCACGGCTTCAGGAAATTTGTCGCCGTCAACGGCCACCGCCTGACCAACATCCCGTGGCTGCAGATCGCCGCCGAGCGGGTGCAGCGCAAGCTCGGCGTCAAGGTGGTCATCTTCGACCCCATCTACATGTGCAAGGAGATCGCCGCCGATATGGGTTTCGCCTCCATCGGCCACGCCGACGACTGCGAAACCTCGCACATGCTTTATCGCTACCCGCATCTCATGAAGATGGAGAACGCCAAGGACAACCCTTTCGAACCCCAACCCCTCTACCACATGGATCCCCGGGAACCGCAGGACACGCTTTGCTACGTGCCGATGACGGCGCGGGGCCTGAAGCAGATCGTCGACGACACCGGCGACGCGATCTTCGGCAACCCCACCGCCGCCACCGCGGAAAAGGGAAAGAAATATCACGACCACCTGGTGCAAAGGCTGATCGAGGTCCTCGACATGCTCAAGGACTGATCGGCGGCCGGCATCGCCTGGCGCGTTATACGTTTAGATGTAATCACCGCTAGCGGGCCGGTCCGGGACCGGCCCCTACGCTATTTGTTGAATGTAGGGGCGGGTCTCAGACCCGACCGTGTCGAATAGGCATTACGCTGCCTAAAACTAACCGGGGGTTGCGCTAGACGACTGCCGCGAAGTACTCGATGGTCTTCTTGAGTCCGTCGTCGAGCGTCACCGTCGGCTCCCAGCCCAGCTTGGCGCGGGCCAGGGCGATGTCGGGGCAGCGCTGGGTGGGGTCGTCGGCGGGCAGTGGGCGGTTTTCGAGCTTGGCCTTCGATCCGGTGAGCGCCATCACCTTCTCGGCCAGCTCGGTGATGGTGAACTCGGCGGGATTGCCCAAATTCACGGGGCCGGTCAGTTCGTCGTCGGCGTCCATCAGGCGCACCAGGCCGTCGATCAGGTCGTCGACGTAGCAGAACGCCCGCGTCTGGCTGCCGTCGCCGTAAATGGTGATGGCCTCGCCCTTCAGGGCCTGGACGATGAAGTTGGAGACCACCCGCCCGTCGTCGGGCAGCATGCGCGGCCCATAGGTGTTGAAGATGCGCGCCACCCGGATGTTGACCCGGTTCTGGCGGTGATAGTCGAAGAACAGGGTCTCGGCGCAGCGCTTGCCCTCGTCGTAGCAGGCGCGCGGGCCGATGGGGTTGACGCGGCCGCGGTAGTCCTCGGGCTGGGGATGCACCTCGGGGTCGCCGTAAACCTCGCTGGTCGAGGCCTGCAGGATCTTGGCGCCGGTGCGCTTGGCCAGGCCCAGCATGTTGATGGTGCCGTGGACGCAGGTCTTGGTCGTCTGCACCGGGTCGAACTGGTAATGCTCGGGGGACGCCGGGCAGGCCAGGTTGTAGATCTCGTCGACCTCCACATAGAGGGGGAAGGTGATGTCGTGGCGCAGGATCTCGAACCGCTGGCGATCCAGGAGGCGGCCGACGTTCTCCTTGGAGCCGGTGAAGTAGTTGTCGGCGCACAGCACCTCGTGGCCGTCGTCGAGCAAACGCTCGCACAGATGGGAGCCGAGGAAACCGGCCCCGCCCGTGACCAGCACCCGTTTTGGTGACGCCATGACTGCGTGCCCCGCCTGAAAAATCCTTGCCGAGTACTACCACCGAACATGAGGCGCGACAAAGGGTTATGGGAAAGGGGCGGCGGACGCCCCGGGGTCTTTCATCAGGTGTGGATGAAACGGCGCGTCGCTCCCTCGAGCACCAGGCAGGTGAGGCGGCCCGAATAGTAGGCACCGGTATCGATGCCGATGCGGTTGGGCGCCATGTCGCCCTCGGGCGAGATGGTGTGGCCATGCACCACGACCCTGCCGAAATCGGCGCCGGAATTGAGGAATTCGTGGCGAATCCAGAAAAGGTCCTGGTCTTTCTGTTGGTCCAGGGGGACGCCGGGCCTGAGGCCGGCGTGCACGAAGAGGTAGTCTCCCTCGACGTGCCATCTCGCCAGGCTTTGGAAGAAGTCGAGATGCCTGGGCGGCAGGGCTTGGCGCAGACGCCGCCGCACCTCGGCCAGGAAATCGCCGGACAAGCCAAGGTCGAGGAACTCGACACCATAGCTGCGCAGCGTATCCAGCCCGCCGTTACTCAACCAAGCCTCGACCAGGGAGCCGTCTTCCCAGAAACGGAGCAGGAATTCCTCGTGGTTTCCCTTCAGATGGACGGCTTCGAATCCCTGCAGCGGCGTATCGAGCAGGAGATCGACCACCTCGCAGGAGCCGGGCCCGCGGTCTATGTAGTCGCCCAGGTAAACGACCACCTTGGCCAATTCGTCGCCATCCGCGCCATTGGTGGCTTGCGCCGCGTCCTCGCCAATGCGCCGATGCAGACGCCGCACCAGGTCGTCGCGGCCGTGGATGTCGCCTATGGCGTAAACGCGGCGGCCTTCCGGCACACGCGGCGGGGCGGACTGATCGTCGTTCTGTTGTCTCGATATCATTTGAGGGAATAAGATGGCGTCGCCCGGCGGCGGGGGCAACCCGGCCGTTGTCGGCGGGCTCGCCGCCCGAAGTGTAAAAGTCTATTAATGTTTCTGTTTTTATGATTTCCCGGAATCAGGCCGAAGTTAAGGAAGGTTCAACGCGGCGATGGCCGAAATAGACTCAGCCCTTCAGATACCCAACCAGGAAGCGCCCAGCGAGGTGAGTCTGCTGGTCGGGCACCTGCGCCGCATCGAAGACGACCGGGCCGGCAACTACGCCATCCACGTTCATATGTCCGAGCTGCGTCCCCACTATCGCCAGCCCCATTATCTGAGGGTCGCTTCACGGGCGTTCGACGCGTTGGTCATCAATTTCGACGTGACGCTCTATAGCCTGACCAACACCGACATGGTGCTGATCTGCCATGACGCGCCCGTCGAGGAGATCGACCCGCCGCTTTACAAGTTGCGGGCGCTGTTCAGCGAGGATCCTCTCACCTTCGGCGAGGAGGGGTCTCTCGACGACCGCTTCACCACCTGGTACGACCTTGCGCAGCCCGCCGACTTCTCGACCTTCCTGTCCGTCGCCGAGGAGATGGAAACGGAGTCCCGGGACCTCACGCGCAAGGAGGGAGAGGGACGTCAGCAGGCGATGGCGGGGGCTCCCCTGGACCCCGCCAATCTGACCGCCATCAATTCTCGGCTTCAAGGCATCCGAATCACCGACCTCATTCGCCAGCAGACGGCGGTGGTGATCCGCCCCGACGCCAAGGGAGCCGTCCTGTTCCGCGAGAATTACGTGGCCATGGACGAGCTGCAGAAACGCATCGCGCCGGGCGTCAATCTTTTCGCCAATCCGTGGCTGTTCCAATACCTGAGCGAGACCCTGGACCGCCGCATCCTTTCGGTGATCGCCCAGCGCGATATGAACGGGATGAAGGAGGCCATCAGCCTCAACCTCAACATCGCCACGATTCTCTCGCCGGGATTTCAGAATTTCCACGAAAAGGTGCGCGAAGCTTCCGAAAAAATCATCATCGAGATGCAGACGATCGACATATTCTCGGACATGGGCGGGTTCGCCTATGCCCGCGACTGGCTGCGCGACAACGGCTACCGCGTCCTCATCGACGGCCTCAATCCCCTGTCTTTGCAGTTCTTCGACCCCGGCCTCCTGGGCGGTGACTTCGTGAAAATATCGTGGAGCCGGGAGTCCATCCGCGGCGAGCACGACGAGCGGATCGACGAGCTGCGCGAGGTCGTCAAGAGCGCCGACGAGACCAGGGTCGTTCTGGCGCGCGTCGATTCGGAGGAAGCGGTGAACTGGGCCCTGTCCCTCGGCATCCAGCGCTTTCAAGGCCACTATGTGGACAAAATCGTCGACGCCATGATCGTCAAGGGGATCATCTGATGGCGATAAACCCGGAACAACAGAAAGGCAAGCCCAGCGAGGAAAACCTGCTCATGGACTACGTGCGCCGTCTCGAGCAGCACAAGGGTGGGCGCAAGGCGGTCCAAATTCATCTCTCGGGGCTGCGCCCCTTCAACCGGCGGGAGCACCACATCCGGGTCGCCGCCGCCACCTTCGAGAAGCTGGTTACGGACCTGCACGGCCAACTCTTCGTCCTCAAGAATTCCGACATCTTCTTCGTCTACAAGCGCGAGGTCGAACACGACGTGGAAACCGAAGTGCAGCGCGTGCGCTATCTGTTCAGCGACGATCCGCTGATATTGGAGGAATCCAGGGAAGACTCGGCGCCGTTCTGCACCTGGTTCGACGTGGAGACCCAGTTCGACGACCTGCTGCGCCTGGTTCAGGGCATGGTCGAGGAAGAAAAGCGCCGCGAGGCCGAAGTGCGGGCGCAAATGGACACGCGGGCCCAGCTCAAGGCCAAGCAGCAGCGCGGCGAGCCCCTGACGCCCGAGGTGCTGGCCCGCGTCGAGACGGCGCTGGCGCGCGCCGACCTCTCGAACCTGGTGCGCCGCCAATTCGTTTGCGGGATCACCGACAAAGGGGCGCCGGAACCCCTGTTCAGCGAACTCTTCATGTCGATCAAGGATCTCAGGGAGACGCTGCTTCCCGGCGTCAACCTGGTATCCAACCGCTGGCTTTTCCAGCACCTCACCCAGACCCTCGACCGCCGCATGCTGGCCATGCTCGGCAAGACCGACAACATCACCATTTCCGGCGACATCAGCTTCAATCTCAACGTCTCGACCCTGTTGTCTCCGGAGTTCCTCAACTTCGACGACAACCTGACCGCGGCGCGGCGCGGCGCCATGGTGGTCGAGTTGCAGAAGCTGGATATCTTCGCCGATCTTGGCGCCTACCTGTTCGCCCGCGAATTCGTCCAGGAGCGCGGGTACCGCATTTGCATCGACGGTCTGACCTACGAGACCATGTCCCTGATCGACCGCGAGCGCCTGGGCGCCGACCTGGTGAAGCTCGTTTGGCATTCGGACATGGTGGACAGGGGCGAGGACATGCACCAGAAAATCCGCTCCATGGTCAAACGCTCCGGGGATTCGCGCGTCGTGCTGTGCCGTTGCGACGATCGCGAGGCGGTCGATTTCGGGCGCGCCGTCGGCATCACCATGTTCCAGGGACGCCAGGTCGAGAACCTCATCGCCGAGGAAAGCCGCAAGCGCGAGCTCAGGCGATTGAAGCAACGCATTCAGCGAAGCTGACGGCCGCTCCCGCGCCCCGAGCGAAAGTTCATGCGCCAGTCCCAGGACCCCGTAGCCGCCGTCAAGAACCTTACCAAGAGGTTCGGAGAGGTGTGCGCCGTCGAGTCCATCTCCTTCACGGTGGCCAAGGGCTCGACGACGGCGCTTCTGGGGGGCAACGGGGCCGGTAAGACGACCACCCTGTCGATGCTGTTGGGGCTGCTTCTGCCGACCAGCGGAAGCGTCACCGTGTTCGGCGAGGACATGGTGCGCCATCGCCATCGGGTGCTGCCCCGCATGAATTTTTCGTCGCCCTATGTCGATGTTCCGAGGCGCTTGACCGTCCTTGAGAACCTCACCGTCTACGGGCACCTCTATGGGCTGGACGGGGTCGCGGCGCGCGTCCGCGCCATCGCCCGCGACCTGGAGATGGAGCCCCTTCTGAGGCGGACCACCGGGAACCTGTCGTCCGGCCAGAAGACGCGGGTGATGCTGGCCAAGGCCCTGCTCAACGAGCCCGACCTGCTGCTCCTCGACGAGCCGACGGCCTCGCTCGACCCCGATACCGCCGATTGGATGCGCTCCTATCTCGAGATCTACCGCGCGCGGACGGGCGCCACCATCGTGCTGGCGTCCCACAACATGGCCGAGGTGGAGCGCCTGTGCGACGCCGTGGTGATGTTGCGCGAGGGACGCATCGTCGACCGCGGCGCGCCGGCCGATCTCGTCGCCCGCTACGGCCGGCGCACCCTCGAGGAGGTGTTCCTCGATATCGCGCGCAGGCGCGGAGCCGGTCAGCCCGGCGACTCGGGCGATTCTGGCGAATCCGGCGATTCTGCCGATCCTGTGGGCCGGTGATGGCGCGCCTCGGCATGCACGCCCCGGCGGCGATGTTCTCGTGGCGCCGCGTAGGGGCCATGATCCTGCGCCATCTCTACGTCCTGCGTGGTTCATGGCCGCGCCTCCTCGAGCTTATGTATTGGCCGCTCGTGCAGCTCTTCCTGTGGGGCTTCATCACGCTCTTCTTCCGCCAACACAGCTCGTGGGTGGCCGAGGCGGCGGGCGTGCTGATCAGCGCCGTGCTGCTGTGGGACGTGCTGTTCCGCAGCAACCTCGGCATCTCGCTGTCGTTTCTCGAGGAGATGTGGTCGCGCAACCTCGGGCAAATCTTCGTCAGTCCGCTGAGGCCGTACGAGCTGGTGGCGGCGCTCGCCGTCATGAGCTTGATCCGCACGCTGATCAGCGTCGGTCCGGCGGCGCTGCTGGCGCTGCCCCTCTTCGACGTCTGGGTTTTCTCCCTGGGGCCGTCCCTGCTCGCCTTCTTCGCCAACCTCCTGGTCATGGGCTGGAGCGTCGGGTTGGTCGCTTCGGCGCTCGTCCTGCGCTTCGGGATGGGCGCCGAGAGCCTGGCCTGGCTCGGCATCTTCCTGCTGGCGCCGTTGAGCGGCATCTACTACCCCATCGCCATCCTGCCCGGGTGGTTGCAGCCCGTGTCGTGGGCCCTGCCCTCGGCCCACGTCTTCGAGGGCATGCGCGCCGTGCTCTTCGACGGCGTCTTGCGCATCGATCTCTTGGCCGCTGCGGTGGCGTTGAACGCCCTCTATCTGGCGCTGGCCGGCGGCTTCTTCCTCTACATGTTCCACGTGGCGCGCCAGCGCGGCCTGCTGCTCCAGCAGGGCGAATAGGGGCGCCGGGGCAGGGTTCAGGCATCGGGGCGGTCCGACACGCTGGCCTCGGCGAAGGTCGCCATGCCGGCGTGGCAGGCCGCCGCCGAGCGCACCACGGCCACGGCCAGCACGGCGCCCGAGGCCTCGCCGAGGCGCATGCCGAGATCGAGGAGTGGCGGCTTCCCGATCCTTTCCAGGAGCCGCCGGTGTCCGGGCTCGGTGGAGACGTGGGCCGCCTGGCAATGGTCGAGGGCACCCGGCGTCGTGGCCGCCAGGGCGGCGGCGGCGGCGGTGCTCACGTAGCCGTCGAGCAGCACGGGAACGCCCATCAGCCGGGCCCCGATGACGGCACCGGCCATGGCCGCGATCTCGCGCCCGCCGAGACGGCAGAGCGCCTCGATGCCGTCCGTCGCGGCGCCGGCGTGCAGGCGCACCGCCTCGGCGACGACGGCGATCTTGTTGGCCAGCGCGTCCCCGGCGACCCCGGTGCCGGGGCCCGTCCAGTCCTCGGCCGCGCCTCCATGGAGGGCATGAGAGATGGCCGCCGCCGCCGTCGTGTTGCCGATTCCCATCTCGCCCGGACACACCAGGTCGGCGCCGGCGGGCACCGCCGCCATGCCTTGGGCGAAGGCGGCGGCGCACTCGGCGTCGTCCATGGCGGGGCCTTCGGTGAAGTCCCGCGTCGGCGTCTCCAGGCCCATTGCCTGGACCTTGAGCTCGACTCCGCATGCCCGGCACAACTGGTTGACGGCGGCGCCGCCGGCCTCGAAGTTGGCCACCATCTGCGCCGTCACTTCGGCGGGAAATGCCGACACCCCGCGCCCCACCACGCCGTGGTTGCCGGCGAAGACCAGGGCCCAGGGCTTGTCGACTCGCGGTGGATGCCGGCCCTGCCAGGCGGCGAGCCAGGCGGCAAGTTCCTCGAGGCGGCCGAGCGAGCCCGGCGGCTTGGTCAGTTGCGGCTCGCGGGCGGCGGCCTCGGCGGCGGCGTCCGTATGGGGACCGGGGAGCGCCGCCAGAACGCGGCGTACGTCGGCCAGGGACGCGATGTCGGGAAGCGTGGTCAATGGCATGATCCTTTTCCGGTGGCGCCGTGGATTTCCTTTGCGGCGCCAATCTCCTATAACCGACAGACCTCCCCCAAGCGATAACCGAAAGAACCCCGCCGGGAAACAGGGAACCGGGCGATCCATGGAAAGTGCCGCGAAATTCGTCTCCGACACCCTCGCCATGTGGTGGCGCGATACCCGTCTCGCGGCGGCGTTTCTGACGCGGCTGCCGCTGGCGCCCGAGGGCGCCGGCAGCGGGAAGGCCCTGGCCGACGCGGCGCGCGCCTTTCCCATCGTCGGGGCGGCGGTCGGCCTGGCGGCGGGTGCGGCGCTATCGGTGGCCTCGTGGCTGGGCCTGCACCCACTGGCCTGTGCGCTGGTGGGGCTGGCCGTTGCCGCCCTGGTGACCGGCGCCCTGCACGAAGACGGGTTGGCCGACGTCGCCGATGGATTCGGCGGCGGCCGGACACGCGCCGCCAAGCTCAAGATCATGCGCGATTCCCGCATCGGTGCATACGGTGTGCTGGCGCTGGTCTTCAGCGTCGGCCTGCGCGCCGCCGCCCTGGCCGGACTGCCGGGGCCGGGCTCGGCGGTGTTGGCGTTGATGGCGGCGGGGGCGGCGTCGCGCGCCGTCCTGCCCATGGTCATGCACCGGCTGGAGCCGGCGCGCCGCGACGGCCTCGCCGTCGGCGCCGGGCGCCCGCCGAGGGAAGACGCCCTTACCGCCGCCCTGCTCGGCGCGGCGCTGGTGTTGCTCTTCCTGGGGCCGGCGGCGGGCGCCGCCACGGTGATTGCCGCCGCCGCCGCCGCCGCCCTCGTGGCGGCCCAGGCGCGGCGCCAGGTGGGGGGCAGCACCGGCGACGTGCTGGGCGCCGTGCAGCAGGTGGCGGAGACGGCGGCACTGCTCGCCGCCGCCGCCCTGGTGGCGCCATGAGCACCGAGACCCGCTGGTGGTGGATTCGCCACGCCCCGGTGGTCGACCACGGGGGCCGTATCTACGGCCAGCGCGACATGGCGTGCGACACCTCCGATGCCGCCGCCATGAGCTGGCTGGCGGCGGCGCTGCCGGAGGGCGCGGTGTGGGTGACCAGCCACCTGCGGCGCGCCATCGACACCGCCGCCGCCATCGCCGCCGCCGGCATCGAGGCGCCCCAGCCCATCATCGAGCGCGACCTCGCGGAACAGGACCTCGGCGACTGGCAGGGGCTGGCGTGGGACGAGTTGCGCGCCGCCGGGAAGCCGGATTACGAAGCCTTCTGGGACGACCCCGGAAACATCTCGCCGCCGGGCGGCGAGAGCCTGGTCCAGGTCATGGCGCGGGTTTCCACCGTCATCGAGCGCCTCACCGCCGAGCATGCCGGGCGTGACATCGTCGCCGTCACCCACGGCGGCACCATCCGCTCCGCCCTCGCCCTTTCCCTCTCCCTCGAGCCGGCGCGCATGATCGGCTTCATGATCGACAACCTGTCGCTGACCCACATCGATCACATCCCCGGCGGCATCCTCGCCGGGCGCGGCACCGCCTGGCGGGTGATGACCGTGAACGCCCTGCCCGGCTAGATTCCGCCCTTCCCGGTGTGCTAGGGTGGCGCCGTGTCGGAAGAGGGAAGCCGGTGCGCGGCGCGTGGCCGCAAGCCCGGCGCTGCCCCCGCAACTGTAAGAGGCGAGACCGCGGCACGAGGCCACTGGTGCCCGAGGGCGTTGGGAAGGCGCCGCGGTTGTCGACCCCGAGCCAGGAGACCTGTCCGGCACGCTGGGATTAACTTTCCTCGGGCGGAGGATATGGCTCTCGACCCGACAACAACCCGACCCCTGCCTCCCGTCACCCTGGTCCTCGGCGGCGCCCGCTCGGGCAAGAGCGCCTACGCCGAGCGTCTGATAGAGGACCACGGCCCCGGCCTCTACGTGGCGACCGCCGAGGCCGGCGACGCCGAGATGGAGGAACGCATCCGCCGCCACAAGGAGCGCCGCGGCAATTCATGGATGACGGTGGAGGAGCCGCTCGACCTGGCCGGCGCGCTGAAGGCCAACGCGGCGTCCGGGCTTGCCGTGCTCGTCGATTGCCTGACCCTTTGGCTCAACAACCTGATGGCGGCGAAACGCGACGTCGACGCCGAGGTGGAGGATCTCCTCGATGCCATCGGCGGACTCGCCGCTCCCATCGTCCTGGTCACCAACGAAGTGGGGCTCGGCATCGTCCCCGACAACGAGGCGGCCCGTGCTTTCAGGGACGCGGCGGGCCGCCTCAACCAAGCGGTGGCCGAGGCCGCCGACCGGGTGGTGTTCGTTGCCGCCGGCGCGCCGCTGGTGTTCAAGGACGACCAGCAATGAAGATACCGGCCACCGTGATCACCGGCTTCCTGGGGTCCGGCAAGACCACCCTCATCCGCCATCTGCTGGGCACCGCCAACGGCACGCGCATCGCGCTGGTGATCAACGAGTTCGGGGACCTCGGCATCGACGGCGAAGTGCTCAAGGGCTGCGGCATCGAGGGCTGTACCGACGACGACGTGGTGGAGCTTGCCAACGGCTGCATCTGCTGCACCGTGGCCGATGATTTCCTGCCCACCATGGAGATGCTGCTGGAACGGCCCGAGCCGCCCCAGCACATCGTCATCGAAACCTCCGGCCTGGCGCTGCCGAAACCGCTGGTCAAGGCCTTCAACTGGCCGGAAATCCGTTCGCGGGTCACCGTCGACGGGGTCGTCGCCGTCATCGACGCGCCGGCCGTCGCCGCCGGGCTTTTCGCCGACGATGTCGAGGCGGTGCGGGCGGAACGCGAGGCCGACCCGGCGCTCGACCACGATTCGCCCCTCGCCGAGGTGTTCGAGGACCAGTTGCGTTGCGCCGACCTGGTGGTCCTCAACAAGACGGATCTGGTGGACACCGGGACCCTGGCCGAAGTGCGCGGCACCATCGCCGAGAGCACCGGCGCCGCCGTGAAGGTGGTGCCGACGGTCCACGCGGCGGTCGATTCCCGGGTCCTCCTCGGCATCGGGGCGGCGGTCGAGGACCACATCGAGGCGCGGCCGTCCTGCCACGACGACGAGGATGGCGAGCACGACCACGACGATTTCGACTCTTTTACCGTCTCCCTCGATCCCGTTGCCGCCCCGGGGGCCCTGGCGGCGCGGCTCGAGGCCGCCGTCCGCCGGTACGACATCCTGCGGGTCAAAGGCTTCGTCGACATCAGCGGCAAGGACATGCGCCACGTGGTGCAGTGCGTGGGCAGCCGCGTCGATGGTTACTACGACCGCCCTTGGGGGCCCGGCGAGACACGCCGGGGGCAGCTCGTGGTGATCGGGCAAAAAGGGCTCGACGAGGCCGCCATCCGCCGCGCCATTGCCGGCTGAGGCGAAGCGATCATGCACCTTCTGGCCGCCCAGCCTGGCGCCGTCGGCGACGGCAGCGAGGCGGTGGACCTGGGCCAGACGCCGGGCGACATCGTCGTGCTGTCCGCCGCCGACAGCGAACTCGCCCTGTTGGCGGCGGCGCGCGCCAAGCTGCCGGCCGACGGTTTCCCCAGCCTGCGCCTGGCCAGCCTGCTCCACCTTGGCCACAACATGTCGGTGGACCTCTACGTGGACGCCGTCGTCCGCCACGCCCGGCTGGTCGTGGTGCGCCTGCTCGGCGGGCGCGGCTATTGGCCCTACGGGTTGGAGCAGGTGGCCGCCGAATGCCGCGATCACGGCATCCCCGTCGCCTTCCTGGCCGGCGACAACCAGCCCGACGCCGAGCTTGCCGGCTTCTCCACCGTCAGTGGCGAGGCGGGCCATCGGCTGTGGCAGTACTGCGTGCACGGAGGCGTCGACAACGCCCTCGACTTCCTCTGCTTCGCCGCCACCCTGATCGGCCACCAGGCGGAATGGCGGGAACCCCGGCCCTTGCTGCGAGCCGGCCTCTACTGGCCGGGGCGGGGCGACGCCGGGCTCGACGCGATCGGGGCTGAATGGACCGACGGGGCGCCGGTCGCCGCCGTGGTCTTCTACCGGGCGCTGGTGCAAGCCGGGAACCTCGACGTGGTGGACGCCCTGGTGCGCGGCTTGGCCCAGGCCGGGCTCAATCCCCTGCCCGTCTTCGTCTCCAGCCTCAAGGACCCGGTGGCGGCGGCCACCCTGGAGACCCTGTTCGCCGAGGCGCCGCCGGCGGTGGTGCTCAACGCCACCGGCTTCGCCGTCTCGCCGCCCGGGGCTGAGCGCCGGGCAACGCCCTTCGACGGCGCCGGCTGCCCCGTCCTGCAGGTGGTGTTCGCCGGTGGCAACGAGGAAGGCTGGCGCGCCGGCGCCCACGGCCTGTCGGCCCGCGACATCGCCATGAACGTGGCCCTGCCTGAGGTCGACGGGCGCATTCTGGCCCGCGCCGTGTCGTTCAAGGGGCGCGCCGAGCGTGATCCCCTCACCGAGACCGACATCGTGACCTACCGCCCGGTCGCCGACCGCGTCGCCTTCGCTTGCGAGCTTGCCGCCAACTGGACACGGCTGGCGGAGACCCCGGTTGCCGAGCGCCGGGTGGCGCTGGTCCTCGCCAACTACCCCAACCGGGACGGCCGCATGGGCAACGGCGTCGGCCTCGATGTGCCGGCGGCCACGGTGCGGGTGCTGGCGGCGCTGGGCCTTGCCGGCTACGCCGTCGACGGCGCACCCGCCGACGGCGCCGAGCTCATCGCCCGCCTCGCCGCCGGTCCCACCAACGACTTGGCGGCGCTGCCCGAGCGCACTGTTAGCGAAAGCCTGCCCCTGGCCGACTACGCGGCCTGGTTCGACGCCCTGCCCGAGGTGGTGCGCGACAGGGTGGGCGAACGCTGGGGGGCGCCCGAGAAAGACCCGCACTTTATGTCCGGCAAGGACAGAGGCGGCGGCGCCTTCGCCATCCCGGCCTTTCGCTGCGGGCGCGTCGCCGTCGCCTTGCAGCCGGCGCGCGGCTACAACATCGACCCCAAGGCCAGCTACCACGACCCCGACCTGCCGCCGCCGCACGGCTATCTCGCCTTCTACGCGTGGCTGCGCGGGCACTTCCGGGCCCATGCCGTGGTCCACATGGGCAAGCACGGCAACCTCGAATGGCTGCCCGGCAAGTCCCTGGCCTTGTCCGCCGAGTGCTTCCCCGAGGCCGCCCTGGGGCCCATGCCGCACCTCTATCCCTTCATCGTCAACGACCCCGGCGAGGGTTCGCAGGCCAAGCGCCGCGCCCAGGCCGTGGTCATCGACCACCTGACGCCGCCCCTCACCCGCGCCGAGAGCTACGGTCCCCTGCGCGACCTGGAGCAGCTCGTCGACGAGTACTTCGAGGCCGCCGGCATGGACCCGAGAAGGCTCAAGGTGCTGTCCCGCGATATCCTGGCCCTTTGCCATGCCACCGGCATCGATGCCGACTGTGGCATGGCCGACGGCGAGGGCGAGGGCGAATCCCTCGCCAAGCTCGACAATTTCCTGTGCGAGTTGAAGGAATCGCAAATCCGCGACGGCCTGCACGTATTCGGCTCGTCGCCTTCGGGGGGGCTGCTCACCGACCTGCTGGTGGCGCTGCTTCGGGTGCCGCGCGGCGCCGGCGAGGCAGGCGACGCTTCCCTCTTGCGGGCGCTGGCCGAAGACCTCGGGCTCGGCCTCGACTTCGACCCCCTGGCCTGTGAAATGGCGGCACCGTGGACGGGCCCGCGGCCGCCGGCCCTGGCCGGCGCCGATCCCTGGCGCACCTGTGGTGATACCGTCGAGCGCCTGGAGGCCCTGTCGTCGGCCCTGGTCTCCGGCGCCGCCGCGCCCGACCATGGCTGGACGGGCACGCGCGCCGTTCTTGGCGAGCTCGAGGAGCGCATCCGTCCTTCGGTGGAGACATGCGGCCGGGCCGAGATCGACGGCCTGCTGGCCGGCCTCGACGGGCGCTTCGTCGAGCCCGGCCCGTCGGGGGCGCCGACCCGGGGGCGGCCCGACGTGCTGCCGACGGGGCGCAATTTCTATTCCGTGGACACGCGCACGGTGCCGACGCCGGCGGCCTGGACACTGGGCTGGAAATCGGCGGCGCTGCTGGTCGAGCGCCACGCACAGGAGCACGGGGCCTGGCCGAGGACGGTGGCGCTCACGGCGTGGGGTACGTCCAACATGCGCACCGGCGGCGACGACATCGCGCAGGGGCTTGCCCTGATGGGCGTGCGCCCGACCTGGGACGCGGCGTCGAGGCGCGTCACCGGCTTCGAGGTCCTGCCCCCCGACGTCCTCGACCGCCCCAGGCTCGACGTCACGCTCAGGGTTTCCGGGTTCTTCCGCGACGCCTTCCCGGGGCTCATCGACCTTTTCGATTCGGCGGCGCGCGCCGTCGCCGCCCTTGACGAGCCGCCCGACACGAACCCCCTGGCGGCACGCGTCGCCGAGGAGGAGGCGCGCCTCGCCGAGGGCGGGCTCGATACGTCCGAGGCGGCGCTCCGGGCCGGTTTCCGCGTCTTCGGCTCGAAGCCGGGGGCCTATGGCGCCGGCCTGCAGGCGTTGATCGACGAGAAGGGGTGGGAGACCGACGACGACCTGTCCAAGGCCTACGTCGCCTGGGGCGGCTATGCGTATGGGTCGGGTTCGGGCGGCGCCGCCGCCCACGGCCTCTTCGAGACGCGCCTCGGCGCCGTCGAGGCGGTCATCCAGAACCAGGACAACCGCGAGCACGACATCCTCGATTCCGACGACTACTACCAGTTCGAGGGCGGCATGACGGCCGCCGTGCGCGCCCTTTCGGGCACCCAGCCCGCCGTCTACCACGGCGACCACGCGCGCCCCGAAAATCCCCGCATCCGCACCCTCGCCGAAGAGGTGGCGCGGGTGGTGCGTTCGCGCGTCGTCAACCCCAAGTGGATCGCCGGGGTCATGCGCCACGGCTACAAGGGCGCCTTCGAGATGGCGGCGACCGTGGACTACCTGTTCGCCTTCGCCGCCACGGCGCGCTGCGTGGCCGACCACCACTTCGACGCGGTGTTCGAGGCCTATCTCGGCGATGACGCCGTGCGCGGCTTCATCGCCGAGCACAACCCGGCGGCGCTGGCTGAGATGAGCCGGCGGCTCCTGGAGGCGCAGGAGCGCGGCCTGTGGCGCCCGCGCCTCAACAGCACACGACCGGTGTTGGAGGAATTGGCGGGCTAAGACCCCGGCGCCTTTTCCGATTGCTCGGGACCGCGCCGTTGCCGCGCCAAGCCCTTGATTCCATTGGGCCGGCCATCTCGAATGATGACATTTTGTCATCATTTGTCATCATCCCCGGCGACGTCGCCGGGGCCCTGGGAGAAACGGCCGCGGCAGCGGCGCGGCGCCATCGGGCGAGGCCAGGGGAGCGGGTCGCGGAGGGGGGAGCATGACGGCCATTCCCGGTTTCCGGGAAAACCGGGATTAAGGGCACGGAAGGCCGCCGATGTCAAGAACAAAACAGGAACTTTTGTGGTAAGGCGATGCGCGGGACCGCCACCGATTGGTCGTGCGGCGCCCTATCCCGTGAACTCGATCCTGCCGTCGGGCAGCAGGTAGAGGACCAGGGCGCGGCCATCGGTGACGGTCGGGTGGTGGGCCGAGCCCGGGGGATTGACGCACCATCCGGTGCCGTGGCCGTCGAAGCGGGCGCCCTCGGTGAGCGGCATCACCATGCACACCTCGCCCGTCGGGTGGCGGTGATGGGGGCCTACGACATCGGTGAGGTCGACCACGTCGACGCTCAGGTTGTGGGTTTCGGGCGCCGCCTCGACGACGCGCCCGAAGCGCCGCCCCTCGCTGCCCTCGGCGCACATCCATCCCTGCTCGATGGCCTCGAGGCACGCCGCCTCGATGGCCTGGAAGGTGTCGCCGCCGGCCGGGAAGGCCCGGTTCAGATCGGCCTCGAGCTCGGCATCGAGCGCCCCGCCGGCGATCTTTTCCATGACCGGCCCCATAAACTCCTTGAACTGCTGTTGGTCCATTCGCTCGGCCCTTCTTCCGTTTTCGAAACGCCGCGTCCATGGACGCGGCCAATCCGTATGACAACGGTCTACCCTTTTGCGGCGATCCGAGTCTAACATTCCGTGGGCACGGACAATGGGGGAAGAGCGCGATGACGGATGAAGGCGCCGCCGCCGAGGAGGCGTTCGACGTGGTGGTGATCGGCGGCGGCGGCGCCGGGCTGGCCGCCGCCATCGAGGCGCGGGTCCTGGGCCGCCGGGTCGTTCTCGTAGAGAAGAACCGGCGCCTCGGCGGATCGAGCGCGCTGTCGATCGGTTCCATCAGCGCCAGCGCCACCCCGCACCAGATCCGCGACGGCATCCAGGATTCGCCGGCCGAGCATTGGGCCGACATGGCTCTGTTCGCCGAGGAGCTGGCGCCGCGCGACAACGACGCGCTGCGCCGCATCCTTTGCGAGGCCATGCCCGATACCTTCCGCTGGCTGCTGTCGCTCGGCGTGCGCTTCCACGGGCCGATGCCGGAACCGCCGCACCGCAAGCCGCGCATGCACACGGTGCTGCCCAACGCCGGCGCCTATATCCACCACCTGGAACGACGGGCGCTGCGCATCGGCGTCGACATCCGGGCGGCGACGCGCGCCCGGGAACTGATCTTCGAAGAAGGCCGGGTGCGCGGCGTGCGCTGCGAGGCGGCAGGCGTCGGCCGCCATTTCCTGGCCCGGGGCGGAGTCGTCCTGGCGGCCGGCGATTTCACCGCCAGCGCCCCCCTCAAGGCCCAGTACATGGGAGACGAGGCGGCCGCCGTCGAGGCGGTCAATCCGACGGCGACCGGCGACGGCCAGACCCTGGCCCTGGCCCTAGGCGCGCGCATCGTCAACGGCGATCTGGCGTTGGGCCCGGAGATCCGCTTCGTGGCGCCGGCGCGCCGCACCCTGGCCACGCGATTGCCGCCGTGGCGAGTGCTCGCGGCGTTCATGGAGTGGTCGATGGACAACCTGCCGCAAGGACTTCTGCGTCCCTTCGTGATGAGCTTCCTGACCACCGCCCTGGCGCCGTCGACGACCTTGTTCGAGCACGGTGCGGTGCTGGTCAACGCCGACGGGGCGCGTTTCTGCGACGAGAACGACCGCCCCGCCTTCGCCATTCCCGAACAGCCCGGTAAGCACGCCTACATCGTCATCGACGGCGCCCTCGCCGAGACGTTCTCGGCGTGGCCGCATTTCGTCTCCACGGCGCCCGGCCTGGCCTATGCCTACATCCCCGACTACCGCCGCAACCGCCGCGACGTCTGTCATCAGGCGTCGAGCCTGGCGGCGCTGGCGGCCAAGCTGGGCATGGAGGCCGGCGCCTTGGATGAGCTGCCCCTGTCGCGGCCGCCCTTCATGGCGCTGGGCCCGGTGCGCAGCGTGTTCGTGCACAACGAGGGCGGCCTCGCCGTGGACACCGACCACCAGGTGCTCGGCCCCGGCGACGCGCCGATCGGCGGCCTCTATGCCGCCGGATCGACGGGCCAGGGCGGGTTGCTGCTCAAGGGGCACGGCCACCATCTGGCGTGGGCCTTCGCGTCGGGCCGGCGCGCCGGGCGCCATGCCGCCTTCGAGACGACGTCGGAGGACCTTACCGGGTAGGTTCTCAAATTCCGCTGAACTTGGCGCGCGCTCGTTCTATAGTGGGCGCCGGGAGGGACCATGGGCGACATCGAGGACATCGACCAACGCCACAACCGCAAGATGGCGAAGAAGAAGGCGGCGCGCGACAAGATCCTGGCCACCAAGACCGAGGAGCGCGGCCTCTTGATCGTCCATACCGGCAAGGGCAAGGGCAAGTCCACCGCCGCCATGGGCCTGGCCATGCGCTGCATGGGCCACGGCATGCGCGTCGGCATCGTGCAGTTCGTCAAGGGGGTGTGGGAGACCGGCGAGCGCGACGTCTTGAACCGCTTCCCCGATCTGGTCACCATCAAGGCCATGGGCGAGGGGTTCACCTGGGAAACCCAGGACCGCAAGCGCGACGTTGCGGCGGCCGAGGCGGCCTGGCAGGCGGCCAGGGAAATGATCGCCGATCCCTCCTACGCCATGGTGATCCTCGACGAACTCAACATCGTCTTGCGTTACGACTACGTGGCCCTCGCCGACGTGCTCGCCGTGCTTGGCGGTAAACGGCGCGACCTGCACGTCGTTGTGACCGGGCGCAACGCCAAGCAGGAACTCATCGAGGCCGCCGACTTGGTCACCGAAATGACGCAGATCAAACACCCCTTCCGCGGCGGCGTGAAGGCGCAGGCGGGAATCGAGTTCTGATGAAAACAGCAACCCTTCCCGCAATTGCCCTGCTCTGCGTGCTGAGCTTGACGTCGTGTGTCGAGGTTACCGGCACGCCGGCGGAGGCGGCCCAGGACATCGTCGATCGCGCCGCCGCCACCGTCGAGCGCTTCGCCACCGGGAAGGACGAAATAGGATTCACCAAATACATCGCCGAGGCCAGGGCGGTGGTCATCCTGCCCCGCGCCATCAAGGCCGGCTTCCTGTTCGGCGCCGAGGCCGGCAACGGCGTCCTCGCGGTGCGCGGCACCGATGGCGCCTGGAGCCCGCCCGCCTTCTATTCCCTGGCCGGCGCCAGCTTCGGCTTTCAGATCGGCATCCAGGACGTCGAGACCGTGCTCATCGTGCGCAACGAAAAGGCCATCGACGCCATCCTCGAGCATCAGGCCAAGTTCGGGGCGGACGCCGGCCTTACCGTGGGCGTGTTGGGCGCCGGGGTGGAGGCGGCGACCACCGCCAACCTCGACGCCGACGTCCTCGCCTTCACCCATGCCATCGTCGGCGCTTACGGCGGCGTTTCGTTCGAGGGCTCGGCGCTGGTCAGGCGCAAGGACCTCAACGAGGCGTACTACGGCGAGGGTGTCACTCCGCAAGACATCGTCAGGGCCGGAAAACACACCAACGCCAAGGCCGCGCCCCTGAGTGCGGCCCTTGCCAAGTTCTGATCCCCCGCCGGCCCCGGCCCTGATGGTCCAGGGCACCGGGTCGGATGTCGGCAAGTCCCTGCTGGTGACGGGCCTGTGCCGGGCCTATACGCGCCGTGGCCTGCGGGTCAGGCCCTTCAAGCCGCAGAACATGTCCAACAACGCCGCGGTGACCGCCGACGGCGGCGAGATCGGCCGCGCCCAGGCCCTGCAGGCGCGCGCCTGCGGTGTCGAGCCCAGCGTCCACATGAACCCGGTGCTTCTCAAGCCGCAGTCCGACGTGGGCGCCCAGGTGGTGGTGCTGGGAAGCGTCGAGACCACCGCCCGGGCCGGCGACTACCATGCCCTGAAGCCGCTTCTCCTGCCCCGTGTCCTGGACAGCTTTGCCGAGGTCGGCGCCGGTGCCGATCTGGTGCTGGTGGAGGGCGCGGGAAGCCCCGCCGAGGTCAACCTGAGGGCCGCCGACATCGCCAACATGGGCTTCGCCGAGGCCGCCGGCGTGCCGGTGGTCCTGGTCGGCGACGTCGAGCGCGGCGGCGTCATCGCCGCCCTGGTCGGCACCCACGCGCTGCTCGACGAATCGGAACGAGACCGCCTCAAGGGCTACGTCATCAACAAGTTCCGCGGCGACATCGCCCTCTTCGACGCGGCCCTCGACGTGATCGGCGAGCGCACCGGCCTTTCCTGCTTCGGCGTCGTGCCCTATTTCGCCGCCGCCCGCCTGTTGCCCAAGGAGGACGCCCAGTCCCTCGACGGCGACCTCGCCACGGGCGCGGGGGCCGCCGAGGCCGGCGGCGCGCCCATCAAGGTGGCGGTGCCCAGGCTGTCGCGAATCGCCAATTTCGACGATCTCGATCCCCTCATGGCCGAACCCGACGTCGACGTCGAGGTGGTGGAGGCGGGCCACCCCCTGCCCGCCGACGCCGACGTGGTGGTGTTGCCTGGAACCAAGGCGACCCTCGCCGACCTCGCCTATATGCGCCAACAGGGCTGGGACGTGGACGTGGCGGCGCACGCGCGGCGCGGCGGGCTGGTCGTCGGCCTGTGCGGCGGCTATCAGATGCTGGGCCGCCGCGTCAGCGACCCGGACGGTATCGAGGGTGCGCCCGGCGAGGCTGCCGGCCTCGGCCTCTTGGACGTGGAGACGGCGATCTCCGGCGACAAGGCGCTGCGTCCGGCGCGCGGCGTCGAGGTGGCCTCGGGCGAGGCCGTGGTCGGCTACGAGATGCACATGGGAGTAACCGGCGGGCCGGACCGCGCCCGCCCCTGGCTGACCCTGGAGGACGGACGCCGGGAGGGGGCGTGCTCGGCCGACGGCCGCATCCTGGGCGGTTACGTGCACGGCCTCTTCGCCGCCGACGGCTTCCGCCACGCCTTCCTGGCCCGTATCCGCCAAGGCCGCCGGCCCGGCGTCGTCGCCTTCGAAAGCCTCATCGAAGAGACCCTGGACGGCCTCGCCGATCACCTGGAGGCCCACCTCGACCTCGACGCCCTGCTCGCCGCCGCCTCTTGAGATTTCACTCGAACAGGTTGAGTCGGACGACGGCAAGGGCCGCCACCCACATGGCGTTGATCAGGCAGGCCACCACGTAGAGGTAGAGGGCGCGCCGCATGTCGTGGGCCGTGGCGCGCCCCGTGCCGTCGCCGATCCAAGGGTCGTCGACGGTGCCCTCGGCATAGGCGCGGGGGCCGGCGAGAGCCAGGCCGAGGGCCCCGGCCATGGCGGCCTCGGGCCAGCCGGCGTTGGGCGAGCGGTGCTTGCCGGCGTCCCGCAGCATGATCCTGAGCGCGCCCGCCGGGCGCGCCGAGGGCACGAACAGGGCCGCCACCACCAGGAACAGGCCGGCCAGGCGGGCCGGAATGAGGTTGAGCACGTCGTCGAGGCGGGCGGCGGCGAAGCCGAAGGCGCGATAGCGCGGCGTCGGGTGGCCGATCATACTGTCCATGGTGTTGACCGCCTTGTAGACGAGAAGCCCGGGAAACCCGAAGAGCACGTACCAGAAGACCGGCGCCACCACGGCGTCGCAGAAGTTCTCGGCCGCCGACTCGATGCCGGCGCGGGCCACGCCGTGGGCGTCGAGGCGTGCGGGATCGCGTCCGACGATGTGGGAGACCTTGTCGCGGGCCGCCGCCAGGCCCTCGTTCTGCAGGGCCAGGCCGACGGCGCGCACCCGTGCGTAGAGGCCGCGTTGCGCCAAAAGCGCGACCAGCAGCACAAACTCAGGGATCGCGCCCCAGGCATGGGTCTGGCTGAGCAGGGCGACGCCCCAGCCGACGCCAAGCGCCGCGCCGGTCACCGCCACCACCACGAAGGCGCCGCGCATGGCGCGGTCCATCTGGCCCCGCCGTTCGCGGTTGAGCTTGCCCTCGAGCCAGCCTATGGCGCCGCCCATGAGCCTGACCGGATGGGGCACGATGCGGAACAGCGCCCGCATCTCGCCGACCAGCGCCTCGACGGCGAGGGCGGCGAGAAGGAGCACCAGCGGGTCGAATCCCCGCGATTCGTGGGCCAGCCCGAAGATGAACATGACCCGAGCATGGGTGGCGAAGGGGCGGGCGTCAACGGCGGCGGCGGAAAGGAGAGGGTCGGGGTTAGTCCTGTCCCAGGTGAGTACAAATTAAAGAAATTAAGGTGATTAAGGTGACATGATACTTATTTCACGGTGTGGACTAGGCAGAGTACAATTAACAATTAAGTATCACGTCACCTTAATGTTACACCTTAATGTTCACCTTAATGTACCTTAATGTTGAAGTATCACGTCACCTTAATGTTGGGTGTCACCTTAATGTTGGGGTGGGGGGTATTGGACTGGCGCCACTCGACCGGATAGCGCGCTAGTCCTGCCCCAGGTGGCGGCGCGCCTCGCGCCCGGTCTCGAAGACGTGGGAAGACACGCTGCGGCGCTCCAGCTCCTTGCCCAGCTTGAGGCGCATGAAGCCGCTGTTGGTGTAGCGGGAGACCTTGATGTAGTACCTGTTCTCGACGTAGCGCACGGCGTCCAGGTACGTGTCCATGACCTCTGGATCGGCCTCGAAGCGGTCGTAATTGACGATCGAGTTGACGCGCTTGCCGAGCGGTTCGAGGATGCCGTCGACGGCGTCCACGATGCGTTTCACGTCTTCGTCGGTGCGCACCCGCATGCCCGCGAAGTTCATGAAAATGGTGTTTGTTTCGGAATCGTAACTGAGCCGGTCCTCCATGCGCAGATCGAGCATGCGGTCCCTGAGCCGGAGCGGCTCACCCTGGAAGATGGCCGGATCCATGGTCGCGTGTTCTCTGGTCACGGGCGCGAACGGCATGCGCTCCAGGATGTCTTTTCGCACGTCGATGCCGGGCGCCACTTCGATCAGTTCGAGGCCGTCCGGGGAGAGCTTGAAGACGCACCTTTCGGTGACGTAGTAGACCTCCTGCTCTTCGGTGGCGGCACGATGTCCGCTAAAGGTGATCTGTCCGACCTCGGCCACGAACTTGCTGAATTTGCCTTCTTTTTTGATGTTGAGGCGACCATCGCCGACCTCGATCTCAAGCCCACCCGCGGTGAAGGTGCCGACGAAGACCACCTTCTTGCTGTTCTGGCTGATGTTGATGAAGCCGCCGCAGCCCGAGACCCGGTTGGCGAAGCGGCTGGCGTTGACGTTGCCGGCGCCGTCGCACTCGGCGAATCCCAAGCACGCGCAGTCGAGGCCTCCGCCGTCGATGAAGTCGAACTGGCTGGGGTGTTCGATCGCCGCGCTGAAGTTGACGGCGGCGCCGAAGTCGAGGCCGCCCAGCGGCACGCCGCCGAAAACGCCGGGATCGACGGTGAGCGTGATCAGGTCCTGGATCATCTCCTCGTTGGCGACGGCGCCGATCATGTCGGGCAGGCCGA
This sequence comes from Rhodospirillales bacterium, assembly GCA_030744625.1. Lineage (GTDB taxonomy): Bacteria > Pseudomonadota > Alphaproteobacteria > Rhodospirillales > JASLQF01 > JASLQF01. The sequence goes on along the minus strand of JASLQF010000027.1, from coordinate 34,200 downwards.
GCCCCAGGTTGACGACGCTGTTGGGCATGAGCTCCAGCGCGGCGCGCCGGGCGATCACCTTCTTTTCGTCGAGGGGCGGCGGCGGCAGGGAGTCGAGGGGCACCCGGAACTCGCCTGACAGCGCCGGATTGTATTGGGTGCCGTAGTTCTGCATGTGCAGCTCGGGCTCGGAAACGATGACCGCATCCACGAAGATGCCCGGGATGCGCACGCGGCGCGCATCGAGGGAGTGGGCCTCGGCGATCCGTTCGACCTGGCACAGCACGACGCCGCCCGAGTTCTTGGCGGCCAGGGCCATGGCCAGGTTCTCCAGCCTGAGGGATTCCTTCTCCATGGTGACGTTGCCGTCGGGATCGGCGGTGGTGCCGCGGATGAAGGCGACGTGAATGGGAAAGGCCTTGAAAAAGAGCGTCTCCTGGCCGGCCAGGGTGATCAGCTCGACGATGTCCTCGGCGGCTGCCTGATTGACCTTGCCGCCCTCCAGGCGGGGATCGACGAAGGTTCCGAGCCCAACCCGGGAAATCGTGCCCGGCTTGCCCGCCGCGATGTCGCGGTAGAGATGCGTGATGACGCCCTCGGGCAGGTTGTAGGCCTCGATCTTGTTCTCGACGGCCAGTTTCTCGATGGCTGGGATCAGCCCGTAATGGCCGCCGACGACCCGTTTCAACAGGCCCTCGTGGCCCAGATGGTTGAGCCCCTTGTCGCGTCCGTCGCCCTGGCCGCCGGCGTAGACCAGCGTCAGGTCCCGGGGCGCCCCGGTCTCCGTGAAGCGCTCCTCGAGGGCGACGAAAAGCTTTTCCGGCGTGCCGTTTCCCCCATAGCCGGTGGTCGCCAGGACATCGCCGTCGCGAATCAAGGCGATGGCGTCGGCGGCCGGTATGACCTTCTTGAAAGCCACGCTCCTCCCCCTGGCGTTGCCCTGTCACGGAGCCGGCGCCCATTATGTAGGCAATCGCCGGCTGAGTCTCGACGTTCGGCCCGGGTTCGCGTTTCAACGAGGGGCCGGGCCGCCGCCGCTCCGCTTGACCCGATCATCTCCCTACACTTTCCCGCCAAAGACTGTATGATCGCCCCCGCATCAGCGCCCGGAGGCAATGACCAGGCGCCGGCCCCCAGGGGGCCTCATCGCTGTCGACGCTCGAAGGCAAGGACCAAGCGCCATGACGGACAACCCCGCCATCATGATCTGCGGCCATGGCAGCCGCGACGTCGAGGCCGTCGAGCAGTTCAACACGCTCGCCGTACACTTTCGCGACCGGCTCCCCGGCCATGATGTGGAGAGCGGTTTCCTGGAGTTCGCGACCCCGGTCATCCGCGACGGCCTGGAGGCCTTGAAGGGGCGCGGCGCGGGGCGCATCGTGTGCATTCCCGGCATGTTGTTCGCGGCCGGCCACGTCAAGAACGACCTGCCCTCCGAGATCAGCGAGTTTGCCGCCGAAAACCCCGGGATCGAGGTCATGTTCGGCCGCGATCTTGCAATTGACACAAAATTATTGCGGGCATCGCAAGAACGAATCGAAACCGCGGAGGCGGCATCCAGTAAGAGCATTGACCGAAAAGACACCCTCCTCATGGTGGTCGGACGCGGCACCAATGATCCTGACGCAAACTCCGACATCGCCAAGGTGGCGCGCATGCTGTGGGAGGGCATGGGCTTCGGCTGGGCCGAGGTGAGCTACAGCGGCGTCGCCTATCCCCTGGTCGATGCCGGGTTGGCGCGCGCCGCTCGGCTCGGCTTCGCCCGCGTCATCGTCTTCCCCTACTTTCTGTTTACCGGCATCCTGGTCAAGCGCATCTACGCCTGGGCCGACGAGGCGGCCGCCGCGCATCCCGACATCGAGTTCCTCAAGGCCGACTACCTCAACGACCATCCCCTGCTCATCGACTGTTTCATCGAGCGCGTCGAGGAGACCCTGAACGGCTCCAACGCCATGAACTGCCTGCTCTGCAAATACCGCGAGCGGATCATCGGCTTCGAGGCCGACCAGGGCGCCCCCCAGGTCGGCCACCACCACCACGTGCGCGGCATCGGCACCGACGCCGACCACGGCCACGATCATCACCACGGGCACCACCACCACGGGAGCGGCGAGGGCGATCCGGCCTGAGGTACCGGCCATGTTCAACTACATCCGCGACCCCGACGAGATCTACCGCCGCTCCTTCGCCGCCGTGCGCGCCGAGGCCGACCTCGCCGCCCTGCCCCCGGCCATGGAAGAGGTGGCGGTGCGCCTGGTGCACGCTTGCGGCATGCCCGATCTTACCGCCGACCTTGCCTTCAGCGAGGGCGCCGCGGAGGCCGGCCGCCGTGCCCTCCGCTCCGGCGCCCCCGTCCTCGTCGACGGCGAGATGCTGCGCGCCGGCATCGTCAAGGACCGGCTTCCCGCCGACAACATGGTGTTGTGCACCCTGCACCGCCCCGAGACGCCGGATCTCGCCAAGAAGGCCGGCACCACCCGCGCGGCGGCCGCCGTGGAGCTGTGGCAGCGCCACCTCGAGGGCGCCGTGGTGGCCATCGGCAACGCGCCGACGGCGCTCTTCCGGCTCCTCGAACTGCTCGCCGAGGGGGCCGGGCCGCCGGCCCTGATCGCCGCCTTTCCGGTCGGCTTCGTGGGCGCCGCCGAATCCAAGGAGGCCCTGATCGCCGATGCCGGCGCCGTCCCCTACGTCACCCTGCGCGGGCGGCGCGGCGGCAGCGCCCTGGCCGCCGCCGCGGTAAACGCCCTCGGCATGACGCCGCAAGGAGGTGACCAATGAGCGCCTGGATCACCGTGGTCGGCTTCGGCGAGGATGGGCTCGACGGCCTGAGCCCGGTGGCGCGCGCCCTCATCGACGGCGCCGAGGTCCTGGTCGGCGGCGAGCGCCACCTGGCCAAGGTGCCGCCGGGCAAGGCCGAGCGCATGGGCTGGGGCAGCGGGTTCCCCGCCACCATGGACGAGATCGCCAAGCTCAGGGGCCGGCGCGTCACCGTGCTGGCGTCGGGCGATCCCATGGATTACGGCGCCGGCTCCGCCCTGGCGCGCCGCTTCCCGGCTTCCGAGATGACGGTGGTGCCGGCGCCCGGCGCCTTCAGCCTGGCGTGCGCGCGCATGGGCTGGTCGCGCCCCGACGTGGAGACCCTCACCGTGCACGGGCGGCCCCTCGAAAGATTGGCCTACCACCTGGCGCCGGGGGCGCGCCTGCTCGTCCTCAGCCAGGATCGCGAGACCCCGGCGGGGATCGCGGCGCTGCTTTCGGCGCACGGCTATGGCCCGAGCCCGATCACCGTGCTCGAACACCTGAACGGCGCCGAGGAAAGGCGCTTCGAGGGGACAGCCGAGGACTGGGCGCACCCCCAATGCGCCGACCTCAACACGGTCGCCGTGGAATGTCGCGCCGGCGCCGGTGCCCGGCTCCTGCCCCGGGTCCCGGGCCTGCCCGACGACGCCTTCGAGCACGACGGACAGATCACCAAGCGCGAGGTGCGCGCCGCGACGCTGGCCGCTCTCATGCCGCTGCCCGGACAAGTGCTGTGGGACGTCGGCGCCGGCAGCGGTGCCGTCGCCATCGAATGGCTGCGCGCCGAGGGTTCGGCCGGCGCCGTCGCCGTCGAGCGCGACCCGGTGCGCACCGCCGCCATCGCCCGCAACGCCGCCGCCCTCGGCGTGCCCGGCTTGCGCGTCGTCGAGGGCGTGGCGCCAGACGCATTGGAAGGCCTGGAACCGCCGCCGGACGCCGTGTTCGTGGGCGGCGCCGTCGCCGAGGCGGGCCTGCTCGAGGCCTGCTGGGAGGCGTTGCCGGCGGGCGGACGCCTGGTCGCCAACGCCGTCACCCTGGAGGCGGAAGCGCGGCTTTTGGATTTTCACGGCCGCCTCGGCGGTGCCCTCACCCGCATCGCCGTCGCCCGCGCCGGGCCCATCGGCGGGCGCGCCACCTTCCGCCCCTTGATGGCGGTGACCCAATTGGCGGCGGTCAAGGGGTAAGAGAAGCGGTCAGCGGTCAGCGATCAGCTATCAGCGGGGAATCAATTGTCGGGTTGGAAGCATTGTGAAGGATTTTAGAGATATTAAGGCTTGGCAAAAGGCGCACGATTTGGCGCTGAGGATTTATCGCAAGAGCGAAAAATTCCCGGTCGAGGAAAGGTACGGACTGACTAGCCAAATCCGCAGGGCGGCTGTTTCGATTTCGACAAACATAGCCGAGGGGTGTGGGCGCGGGTCCGACGCCGACTTTGCTCGATTTGTCCAAATCGCCTTGGGCTCGGCAAGCGAGGTGGAATACCTTTTGTTGCTTTCGCGGGACCTTAAGCTGTTCAGTTCCGTAGATTACCAAGAACTCCACGGCAATGTCGTCGAGGTTAAGCGCATGCTCACGGCTTTCGTACAAAAGCTGAAAGCTGACCGCTGAAAGCTGACCGCTAATGGCTGATACACGATGACTGACGGCAACCAGCGCGGCATACTTTACGGCCTCGGCGTCGGGCCCGGCGATCCGGAGCTCCTGACCGTGAAGGCGCTGCGCGTCCTCGAGCGCGTGCCGGTCGTCGCCTACGTGGCCTCCGGCGGCGGCCCCAGCCTGGCACGCTCCATCGTCGCCGGGTACCTGGGCGGCGGGCAGGTGGAAATCGCCCTCGACGTGCCCATCGCCACCGACCCCGGGCCGGCCCGCGACGCCTATGGAAAGTCGGCGGCCGAAATCGCCGGCCATCTGCGCGACGGGCGCGACGTGGCGGTGCTGTGCCAGGGCGATCCCTTTTTCTACGGCTCCTTCATGTACCTGTTCGAGCGCCTGGCCGGCGAGCATCGGGTGGAAGTGGTGCCGGGGGTGACCTCGTTGACCGCGGCGGCGGCCCTCGCCGGCATGCCGCTGGCATCGCGCCAGGAGACCCTTTGCGTGTTGCCGGCGACCCTTTGCGAGGAGACCCTCGAGGCCCGCCTCGCCGCCAACGATGTTGCCGCAGTGGTCAAGGTGGGGCGGCATCTCTCCAAGGTGCGCCGGGTGCTGGGGCGCCTCGGGTACGCCGAGCGCGCCCGCTACGTGGAGCGCGCCGGCATGGACGGCGAGCGCGTGCTCGCCCTCGACGACGCCGGCGACGGGCCGGCCCCCTATTTCTCGATTGTTCTGGTGGGAGTGGAGGCGGTGGAACGGTGAGAGGGGAACCCCAGGTGCCGGCCGGCGCGGCGCTGGTCGTGCTCAGCTCCGGCGGGTATGAGCTGGCGCGCCGCCTCGCCGCCGTCCTGCCCGGTGCCCGCGTGCATGGCCTGGCCGGGCGCGCCGACGGCGCCGACGAGGCGTTCACCGAGGCGACCCCCCACCTGCGCCGCCTGTTCGCCGAGGGCGTGCCCATCGTCGGCGTGTGCGCCGCCGGCATCCTTGTCCGCGCCCTGGCGCCCGTCCTCGGGGACAAGCGCGCCGAGCCGCCGGTGGTCGCCGTCGCCGAGGACGGCAGCGCCGCCGTGCCCCTGCTCGGCGGCCACGCCGGCGCCAACGCCCTAGCCCGCTTCGTGGCCGCCGCCACCGGGGGCGTGGCCGCCGTCACCACGGCGGGTGACGTGCGCCTGGGCCTGGCCCTCGACGAGCCGCCAACCGGCTGGCGCGTCGCCAACCCGGACGCCGCCAAGGGGGTGGCGGCGGCGTTGCTGGCGGAGCGTCCGGTGGCGCTCCGCGTCGAGGCCGGCGACGCCGGGTGGCTCACCGCGTCGGCCGCGCCCTTTGCCGAGGAGGGCGAAATCTCCGTCCTCGTCACCGACCGGGCGGTGGCCCGGCCCGGGCGCGATCTCGTGCTGCACCCGCCGGTGCTGGCTCTCGGCGTCGGGTGCGAGCGGGATGTCGAGGACAGCGAACTCATCGGCCTGGTGGACGAGACCCTGGCCGCCGCCGGCCTCGCCCGCGGCGCCGTGGCCTGCGTCGCCTCCCTCGACCTCAAGATGGACGAGGCGGCGGTGCACGCCGCCGCCGGCCGCCTCGGGGTGCCGGCGCGCTTCTTCACGGCGGCTGAGCTGGAGGCCGAGGCGCCGCGCCTCGCCAACCCTTCCCAAGCGGTGTTTGACGCCGTCGGCGTGCATGGTGTCGCCGAGGGCGCGGCCCTCGCCGCCGCCGGCCCGGACGCCGCGCTGGTCGTCGGGAAGACGGCGTCGAGGCGCGCCACCTGCGCCGTCGCCCGCACCCCCGGCGCCATCGAGGCGGCGGCGGTGGGCCGCGCCCAGGGGCGCCTCGCGGTGGTCGGCATCGGCCCCGGTGGGCCCGAGTGGCGCACGCCCGAGGCGACCCGCGCCCTCGTCGAGGCCGGCGACGTGGTCGGCTACGGGCTTTACCTCGACCTCCTTGGTGATCTCATCTCCGGCGCGGCGCGCCACGAGACGCCGTTGTCGCAAGAGGAGGGGCGGGTCAGGAAGGCCCTCGACCTGGCCGCCGAGGGGCGCTTCGTGGCCCTGGTGTCGTCGGGGGACGCCGGCATCTACGCCCTCGCCGCGCTGGTCTTCGAACTGCTCGACGCCGAGGACAGGGCCGAGTGGAACCGCATAGCACTCTCGGTGGTGCCCGGGGTGTCGGCGCTGCAGGCGGCGGCGGCGCGCATCGGCGCCCCCCTCGGCCACGACTTCTGCGCCGTCTCATTGTCCGACCTGCTCACCCCCTGGCCGGAGATCGAGCGCCGGCTCGGCGCCGCCGCCGTCGGCGATTTCATCGTCGCCCTCTACAACCCGGTGTCTGCGCGCCGCCGCCGCCAGCTCGCCGACGCCCGCGACATCCTGGCCACCCAGCGGCCCCCCGAGACGCCGGTGGTGCTGGCCCGCAACCTGGGCCGCGACGGCGAGACCGTCGACGTCATCCGCCTCGACGAGCTGACCCCCGAGCGCGCCGACATGCTGACCGTCATCCTGGTCGGTAACAGCCGCACCCGCGCCATCGAGCGCGGCGCCAAGGGCTGGGTCTACACGCCGCGCGGCTATGCCTTGACGCCACCGTCGCGGCGGGTGGAAACGGGATCATGACCGTCCATTTCATCGGTGCCGGGCCGGGGGCGGCCGACCTGATCACCGTGCGCGGACGCGACCTGATCCACCGCTGCGCGGTTGTCCTCTATGCCGGCTCCCTGGTGCCCGAGGCGGTGGTCGGCGAGGCGCCGGCGGGGGCCCGGGTGGTGGACACCGCACCCCTGACCCTCGATGAGATCATCGCCGAGATGGAGGCCGCCCACGAGGCGGGCTTTGAGGTGGCGCGGGTGCATTCGGGCGATCCTTCGCTCTATGGGGCCATCGCCGAGCAGATGCGCCGCCTCGACGCCCTGGCCATTCCCTACGACGTCACCCCCGGCGTCTCCGCCTACGCGGCCGCCGCGGCAGCGCTCAAGGCCGAGCTCACCCTGCCCGAGGTAGTTCAGACGGTGATCGTCACGCGTACCGCCGTGCGCAGCTCGCCCATGCCCGACGGCGAGGACCTGAAGACCCTGGGCGCCGGCGGCGGGACCTTGGCCATCCACCTGTCGGTCAACAACCTGGCCCACGTGGTCCGCGAGTTGACACCCCTGCGCGGCGCCGATTGCCCGGTCGTCGTCGCCTACCGGGTGAGCTGGCCCGACGAGAAGTTCATCCGCGGCACCCTCGCCGACATCCGCGCCAAGGTAAAGGAAAGCGGCATCACGCGCACGGCTCTGATCCTCGTCGGCCGGGCCCTGGGAGAAGGCGCCCACGCCGACAGCCGCCTCTACGACCCCACCCACCACCATGTGCTGAGGCCCAAGGGCGGCGCCTAGCGCCTTATCCGTTTAGATGTAATCACCGCTAGCGGGCCGGTCCGGGACCGGCCCCTACGCTATTTGCTGAATGTTGGGGCGGGTCTCGGCCCCGACCGTGTCGAATAGGCATTACGCCGCGTAAATCTAACCGGCGGTTGCACTAAAGCCGGCTTTCGAGCCATTCGAGGGCGGCCTCCACGTTGTCCACCAGATGGCCGGGCGGCGGCGGCGGGCGCTTCACCATGACGACGGGAATGCCGGCCCCGCGGGCGGCGGAGAGCTTGGCCTCGGTGGCCACTCCACCGCTGTTCTTGGTGACCAGCACGTCGATGCGGTGTTCGGCGATGAGAAGGCGCTCGTCATAGACCGTGAAGGGCGGGTGCCCGGTGATCACCGTGTGCTCGTCGAGGGGCAGGGGGTGGCGCGGCGGCTCGATAACGCGGACCAGGAACCACACGCCCTCCACTTGCGAGAACGCCCGGGCACTTCCCGGTCCGACGCTGAGGAAGGCGCGCTTGCCGAGGCCGGGAAGGATGCGCACGGCGCCCGCCATGTCGTCGGCCTCCCGCCAGTCGTCTTCCGGGGCCCGCCGCCAGGGCGGCCTGGCCAGGACCAGCCGGGGGACGCCGCTTGTCCCGCACGCCGCGTGGGCGTGGGCCGAGATGGCCTCGGCGAAGGGGTGGGTGGCGTCGACCAGCCAGTCGATGGATTGGTCATCGAGAAAGCGGGCCAGCCCGTCGGCGCCGCCGAAGCCGCCCCTCCGCACCCGTCCGGCGAGGTCGCGCCTGGGTTCCAGACGCCCGGCCAAAGACGTGACGACCTCCAACCTGCCGGCCCAGGACTCTCCGGCGCGGCGCGCCAGCTCGGCCGCCTCCGCCGTGCCGCCGAGGATGAGAAGACGCTTAACTTCCGGCATGGCCGATCACGGTGCCGGCGCGGTCGAAGATGACGACCTCCACCTCGGTGTCGCCGGAGAGCGTGGCCAGCGCCACCTCGCGGGCACGGGCGGCGACCAGGCTGGCGAGCGGCGGACCGAGGGCGCCGGCCTCGGCCAGCACCTGGCTCGCGGTGTTGGCGGCGCCGGCCCGCTCCGTTGCCTTTCCGTCCGCTCCCAGTTCCCCGAGCATGACGGCGAGGGCCGGGAAGTCGACCCGGCTGCGGTCCGAATGGAGATCGAGGTGCCCGCCGGCCAGCTTGGTGATCTTGGCGAAGCCGCCGGCGATGGTCAGGCGCGGGAGAGGATGGCGGCGCAGGTACTTGAGAAGGCCGCCGGCGAAGTCGCCCATGTCGATGAGCGCCGCGTCGGGAAGCTGGTGGTGCTTGGCGACCGCCTCTTCGGAGGTGCGCCCGGTGGATGCCGCGATGTGCGCGATGCCGCTGGCGCGGGCCACGTCGATGCCGCTGTGGATGCCGTGGATCCACGACGCGCACGAATAGGGGATGACCACGCCGGTGGTGCCCAGCACCGAAAGCCCGCCATCGATGCCGAGGCGTGGGTTGGCCGTCTTCTCGGCCAGTTTCTCGCCACCGGGAATGGACACCGTGATGACCACGTCACCGGACGCGTCCAGCTCCTCGGCGACGTCGCCCACCGCCGCCTCCATCATGGCGCGGGGGGCCGGGTTTATGGCCGGCTCGCCGACCGCCACGGGCAATCCGGGAAGGGTGACCGTGCCGACGCCCTGGCCGGCGCGGAAGCCGACGCCGCTGCCCGCCTCGCCGGCCTCCACCGTGACCACGATCTCCGCCTGGTGGGTGACGTCGGGGTCGTCGCCGGCGTCCTTGACGATGCCGGCGGTGGCGCGCCCGTCCGAGAGCTCGGTACGGCAAAGCTCGAAGGTTGGCCTCTCGCCCCTGGGCAGGGTGATGGCCACCGACGCCTCGAAACGCCCGGTGAGCAACGCCCGATAGGCGGCGGCGGCGGCGGCGGTGGCGCAGGCCCCCGTCGTCCACCCCTTGCGCAACGGTCTTTGCGGTTTTCGCGCACCCATGTGCCGAGTTTATCGCGAGCCGGCGGACGGGCGCTACTTTCTCGGGGCGGCGGTGTCGGCGGAACGGTCCTTTGCAGGACTTATGGGAGCGCCTATCATACGGGCGCGGCCAAAGCCCAACAAAAAAATAGCCGGACGGGGAGGATCATGCCATGAAGCTTGAGGTCAGCCGCCGCAACGCGCTCGTGTTGGCGGCGGTGGTCGCGGTCGTTGCCGTGCTTGCCGCGCGCCAGTACCTGGGGGGGGGCGAGCGGACCGATGGGCGGTCCATGCTGCCCACCATCGGCGGTCCGTTCACCCTCGTCGACCAAACCGGCAAGACCGTCAACAACAGCGACCTCAAGGGCCGCCTGCTGCTCATATTCTTCGGCTACACATTCTGCCCGGACGCCTGTCCGACGGCGCTCACCACCATAACCGACGCCCTCGATCTGCTCGGCGCCAGGGCCGATGACATAACCCCGGTCTTCATCACCGTCGATCCAGGGCGCGACACGCCGGAACAGCTCGCCATGTACGTGGCGCACTTCCATCCGCGGCTCGTCGGCCTGACCGGCACGCCCGAGCAGATAACCAAGGTCGCCAAGGCCTACCGGGTCTATTACGCCAAGGCCGGCGAGGACGGGACCGACCCGGACGACTACCTCATGGACCACACCTCGATCACCTACCTCATGGACCGCGACGGCACCTTCCGGCTCCATTTCAGCCACGGCACGGACGCCGAGACCATGGCCGAGCGCATCCGCGGGCACCTGTGAGTTCCCTCCAGGGTGGGCGCGTGAAAACGGATGGCCCGAGCGGGGTGATCGTCGGCGCCCCGGCGTCGGGCCAGGGGAAAACGGTCTTCACCCTCGGGCTGCTGCGTCATCTCGCCAACGCCGGCATCGCCACCGCTTCGGCCAAGGTGGGGCCCGACTACATCGACCCCGCCTTTCACGCGGCGGCGACCGGGCGTGCGTGCATCAACCTGGACCTCTGGGCCATGCGCCCGGAAACCGTGGACATGGCGCGCGCCCACCTCGCCGAGGGCGCCCAGCGCATCGTCTGCGAGGGAGTCATGGGCTTGTTCGACGGCGCCGTCACCGGCGAGGGCTCGACGGCGCACCTCGCCGAGGTCAGCGGCTGGCCCGTCATCCTGGTCGTCGACGCCGCCGCCCAGGCGGCGTCGGCCGCCGCCGTGGTGCGCGGGTTCGCCACCCACCGCGCCTCAGTGACGGTCGCCGGCGTCGTCTTCAACCGGGTGGGGAGCGCCGCCCACGCCGCCATTCTCCGCCAGGCGTGCGCCGAGGCGGTGCCCGAGGTTGCCGTCCTCGGCTGCCTGCCGCGGCACGCCGACCTGGCCCTGCCGGAGCGCCACCTGGGGTTGGTGCAGGCCACCGAGCACGCCGACCTCGAGCGCCTCCTGGACGGCGCGGCGGCCATGATCGCCGACCACGTCGACGTCGACATGCTCCTCTCCCTGGCCCGTCCCTGGCCCGGCGTCTTGGAGGGCTCCGGTGACTCCACCGCCGAGGCCGCCGTGCCCGTGCCGCCGCTGGGCACGCGCATCGCCGTTGCCAGCGACGCGGCGTTCGCCTTCCGCTACCCGCTGGTCGTCGATGGCTGGCGCCGCCGGGGCGCTGACATCGCGTTCTTCTCGCCCCTCGCCGACGAAGCGCCGGACGCCGCCGCCGACGCCGTCTACCTGCCCGGAGGCTATCCCGAGCTGCACGCAGCGAAGCTCGCCGCCAACGCCCGCTTCCTGGACGGCGTCACCGCCGCCGCCGGGCGTGGCGCCCTGGTGTTCGGGGAATGCGGCGGCTACATGGTGCTGGGCGACGGCCTGATCGACGGCGACGGGGCGCGCCACGCCATGGCCGGGCTGTTGCCGCTCGTCACGTCCTTCGCCGAGCCCAGGCTCCACCTGGGCTACCGGCGCGCGGTGCTGGCCGCCGACGGGGCGCTGGGCGCGGCGGGGGCGGCATTTCGCGGCCACGAGTTTCACTACGCGGAAGTCGTCGAGCAAGAGCCGGGGGCGCCGCTGTTTACATGCTCGGACGCGCGCGGCGGCGATCTCGGCCCGGCCGGGCTGGCGCGCGGGCGGGTGATGGGATCGTTCGTCCACTTGATCGATGGCGAGGGCGGTTGAGCGCCGGAAAGGTCTTGGCACCCCGCGCCGTTTGCCGCACACTCCGGGCGCGCCGAAAGCCTTTCGCGCCGGTGCCTTTATCGGAGTCCCCCGTTCCATGACCGCCAAACCGTCGACGGCCCTCAAGGTGGAAGAGCCTTTCTGGCGGCGCAAGGCGCTGTCGGAAATGACGCGGGCGGAATGGGAGTCGCTGTGCGACGGCTGCGCCAAGTGCTGCCTGGAGAAGCTGGAAGACGCCGAGACCGGCGAGGTCAGCTATACCGACGTCGCCTGCCGGCTGCTCGACGCCGACAGCTGCCGGTGCACCGATTACGGGAACCGCCACCGCTTCGTGCCCGACTGCGTGAAGCTGACGCCGTGGAAGGTGGGGACCCTGAAATGGCTGCCCACCACCTGCGCCTACCGGCTCATCGACGAAGGCCGGGACCTGCCGGCCTGGCACCCGCTGGTGTCGGGTGACCTTCGATCGGTGCACGAGGCTGGCGCCTCGGTGCGTGGGCGCGCCGTTCCCGAGGCCCTGGCCGGCGACCTGGAAAAACATATCGTGGAGTGGCCGGAATGAACGAAGCCGTACTGAAGGACCGGGAGATGGACGAGACTTCCTCCCTCAAAGGCGTGTTTTCCGCCGTGCTCACGCCGCAGACGGCGGACCTCGCCCCCGACCACGGGGCGCTGGCCGACCACAGCCGCTGGCTGCTCGCCAACGGCTGCGACGGGCTGGCCTTCCTCGGCACCACCGGCGAGGCCAATTCGTTTTCGGTCGGCGAGCGCGCCGATATGCTGGAGGCCCTGGTCGAGGCCGGCATCCCCGCCGCCAAGTTGCTGCCGGGCACCGGGTGTTGCGCCGCCCCCGACACCGTGCGCTTGACGCGCCACGCCCTGGAGATGGGCACGGCGGGGGTGCTTGTCCTGCCCCCCTTCTACTACAAGAACGTCAGCGACGACGGCGTCTTCGCCTCCTTCGCGCGGATCATCGAGGAAGTGGGCGACGCGGCGCTCCGCGTCTACGTCTATCACTTTCCCCAGATGTCGGCGGTGCCCATCAGCCACGCCGTCATCGAGCGGCTCCTCAAGCGCTACCCGGGCGTCGTCGCCGGCATGAAGGACAGCTCCGGCGACCTCGACAACATGACCAGCGTGGCCCGCGCCTTTCCCCAATTCTCCGTGTTCAGCGGCTGGGACCAGCTCATGCTGCCCCTGCTCAAGGAGGGCGGCGCCGGCTGCATCACGGCGGTCGCCAACGTGGCCTCATACCTGTCGGCCAAGGTCTACGCCGGCTGGCGGGAAGGCGGCGTGGATGACGTGCAAGAACTCCTCACCCAGGTGCGCGTGATCATTTCGTCCTCATCCCAGCTGGCGGCGCTCAAGGCCATCATGGCGCGCCACACGGGCGAAGGTGGATGGGAGAACATGCGCCCGCCCCTGGTGGCGCTCGACGACGGCCAACGCTCCCAACTGTTCGCCGAGCTCGACGCCACCGGCTTCTCCCCGCCGCCGGTCTCATGAGGGGAGGCGGCAGGCCCCGCGCCGCGCCGCCGGCCGGGGACGCCTGCTACAGCCTCGACATCGAAGGCCGCGCCGTGCCGCTCAGGGTGCGTCGCAACGGGCGCGCGCGGCGCCTGGTCTTGCGCATCGACGCGGCGGCGGACGGCGCCGTCGTTACCCTGCCGCCCGGCGTGCCGGTGGAGGACGGCCTGGACATGGCGCGCCAGCGCGCCGCCTGGATCGCCGGGCGGCTCGCCGCCCTGCCGGCGCGCAGGCCCTTCGCCGACGGGTCGCGCGTGCCCTTCCTCGGCGTCGAGCACCCTGTACGCCACCGGTCCGGTTGTCGCGGCACGGCATGGCTCGAGGACGGTGAGATCCACGTGGCGGGGGGGGCTGAGCATCTCGCGAGGCGGCTCACCGACTGGCTCAAGGGCGAGGCGCGCCGGCGCATCGCGCCCAAGGTGGCCGACAAGGCGGCGCGCCTGGGGCAGACGGCGGGGCGGATTGCCCTGCGCGATACGCGCAGCCGCTGGGGCTCGTGCTCGGCCAACGGCAACCTGTCCTTTTGCTGGCGTCTGGTGATGGCGCCCGAGACGGTGCTTGACTACGTGGTCGCCCACGAGGTCGCCCACCTGGCGGAACGCGGCCACAGCCCCCGCTTCTGGCGCGCCGTGGCCGGGCTCACCAATGACGCCGAGGGCGCCCGCGCCTGGCTGCGCGACAACGGGGATGGGCTGCACCGCTACGGATAGGCTCTTAGTTCCACCGCAAGCTTCGGATAGATTTTGTTTTCGGTCCTGGTACCATCCGTGGTCATGAACGCCATTACCCCTATTGTTCCCGACGAGGACGCCTGCTGGCGGGCCGTGCTGGAGCGCGACGCGCGCCTGGACGGCGCCTTCGTCTACGCCGTGCGCTCGACAGGCATCTTCTGCCGGCCGTCGTGCCCGAGCCGCCGGCCGCGCCGCGCCCAGGCCCTCTTCTTCGCCGTGCCGGAGGCCGCCGAGCAGGCCGGCTACCGCTCGTGCAAGCGGTGCCGGCCCAAGGCCGCCGCCGCCGCCGACCCCAGGCTGGAGACGGTGCGCCGCGTGTGCCGCGCCGTCGAGGACAGCACCGAGAGCATTCCCACCCTGGCCGCGCTCGGCGCCGCGCTCGGTGCCAGCCCTCATCACCTGCAGCGGCAGTTCAAGGCGGTGATGGGGGTGTCGCCCCGCCAGTACGGCGAGGCCCTGCGCCTGGGCCGCCTGAAGTCGGCATTGCGCCAGGGCGAGCCGGTGGCCCAGGCGCTCTATGGCGCCGGTTACGGCTCTTCCAGCCGGCTCTACGAGAAGGCGCCCCGGCACCTGGGCATGACGCCGGCCTCCTACGCCAAGGGCGGCAAGGGGGCGCGCATCGCCTTCACGGTCGCCGCGAGCCCGCTGGGGCGGCTGCTGGTGGCGGCCACGGCGCGCGGTGTGTGCGCCGTCAGCCTGGGCGATTCGGACGCCCACCTGGAGGCCGAGCTGCGGGGTGATTACCCGGCCGCCGAGGTGCGCCGCGACGACGGCGCGCTGGGCTCGGAAGTGGCGGCCATCCTCGACCACCTGGACGGGGCGGCGCCGCACGTGGATTTGCCGCTCGACGTGCGCGCCACGGCGTTCCAGTGGCAGGTGTGGGCGCGGCTTTGCGCTATTCCTCGGGGCCAGACCCGCACCTACGGCGAGATCGCCGGGGCATTGGGCCGCCCCCGCGCCGCCCGCGCCGTGGGACGGGCCTGCGCCACCAACCCGGTGTCCCTGATCATCCCCTGCCACCGGGCGGTGGGCGGCACCGGCGCGCTCACCGGCTACCGCTGGGGCGTGGCGCGCAAGAAGGCGCTTCTGGAGCGCGAGGGCAAGGCGCCGTAGGGGCGGGTTGTTCCACCTCGGCTGGTTTCAAGGTTACGGAACCGCTACGCATGGACCGATGATTAATCGTCTCATTGGGCCTATTGTCTTGCGCGGTGTGCCGGGTACTGGTTCAATCCCCGTAACCGAAGCTTGCGTGAGACGGCACTATGGCGGCGAGAAAAGAGCGTGTTCGCACGACCTGCCCCCGGGACTGCTACGACTCGTGCGGCATGACGGTGATCAAGGAGAACGGAACCGTTCGCAAGGTCTCCGGTGATCGCGAGCATCCCGTGAGCCGCGGAAGCCTGTGCGCAAAATGCGCTCTTGCGTACAACGGCGCATGGATCGACCCGGCCGAGCGTCTGCTGCATCCGCAACGTCGGGTCGGACCCAAAGGCGAAGGGCGGTTCGAAAGAGTATCCTGGGAGGACGCTCTTTCCGACATCGCGGGAAGACTGAAAGCGATACTGTCCCGGCATCCCTCGAGATCGATCCTCCACACCCATTACACGGGCACGTGTTCCCTTGTCGCGGGCACATTTCCCCTGCGCTTTTTTCACCGCCTGGGGGCGACGGAAGTGGATCCGGACACGGTTTGCAACAAGGCCGGACACCAAGCGCTGGAGTATGTTTTCGGAACCTCTCTCAGCGGTTTCGATCCGCGCACGGCCAAGGATACGTCTTGCATCCTCGTGTGGGGCGCCAATCCGTTCGCCTCGGCTCCCCACGTGCACAAGCACTGGCTGGCGGAGGCGCCGGGCAAGATCGTCGTCATCGATCCCATCGCCCACCCGACGGCGCGCATGGCCGATCTGTTCCTGCAAGTCCGTCCGGGGAGCGACGCCGCGCTCGCCTTCGCCATGCTCAACGTCATTCGCCGCCAAGGACTGGTGGCCGAGGAATTCCTGCGCGACCATGTCGTCGGATGGGAGGAAGTCGAGCCGCTCATTTCGGCATGCACGCCGCAATGGGGTGAACGACAAACCGACGTGCCGGCGGCCAAGATCGAGGCGGCGGCGGAGATTTATGGCCGGGGGCCGTCGCTCATGTGGCTGGGCCAGGGCATGCAGCGCCAGCCCCTCGGCGGAAACGCCTTTCGGGCCGCCGCCATGCTGTGCGCGGCGACGGGAAACACCGGAAAGCCGGGTGCGGGGATCTTGTACCTCAACGGCGCCAACACCCGCGGCATAGATGATGACTACTTGCCGGCGCCGCATCTCGGCCCCGAGGAAAAGGCCTCGATCGGTCATATGGATTTGGCGGAAACGCTGGGTGACGAGCGCAAAAGCCGTGCCCTTTTTTGCTGGAACAACAATATCGTGGCGTCGAACCCGGACCAGGCCCGGTTGCGCGAGGCGTTACGGCGCGAGGACCTGTTGCATGTGGTCGTCGAGTTGTTTCCCACCGACACAGCCGATTTCGCCGACTATGTGTTGCCGGCGGCGAGCTTTCTCGAGTTCGATGATCTGTTGATGCCGTATTTCAACAACAGCATCTCGGCCCAGGTCCAAGTCATGGATGGAATGGGCGAGGGCCTGCCCAACCAGGAAATCTTCCGCCGCTTGGCCGGGGCCATGGGCTTCGTCGAACCGGAATTGTTCGAGTCCGACCGGGACATCATCGCCAGGCTCCTGGAACAGGCGGGTTACGCGGATGGGTTCGCGGGCCTGGCCGGCAAGGGAACGGTCGAGGCGTCTCGTGAACCCTCCATTCAGTTTGCCGGGCTCGATTTCCCGACGCCCAGCGGAAAGATCGAAATCGCCTCGAGGCAGGCGGAAGCCGACGGCCATCCGCGAATACCGCAACCGCACGCCGACGAGCCCACGGCGGCGGGCCGGTTTCGCGTACTGTCGCCGGCGTCCGAGTGGCAGCTCAACAGCAGTTACGGCAACGATGCCAAGATCAGGGCGAGACTGGGCGCGCACGAGGTCTTGATTCATCCCGGTGAAGCGGAAGCTCTCGAACTCGCCGACGGCGCCCAGGTGGAACTCGTCAACGACGTGGGCCGGCTTTCCCTGACGGTTCGGGTGTCCAATGACGTGCCGCGACGCGTCGCCCTGGTCTACAAGGGCCGTTGGCCAAAATTCGAGGATTCCCTGGCCAACGTGAACGTCATCAATCCCGGCGAAAAAACGGACATGGGGGAAAGCTCGTGCGTCCACGCCGTGGAGGCGGAACTCCGCCTTCGGCCGCCGCCGGGCCCGGCCCGCTGATACCGCTCTCAACCAAGAATTTCCGGGTAGTGCTTGCGTCGAAATTGGATCGTTACACTTTAGGAGGACGCCGCCATGAACACCGAGGCGCCCCTGTGGGGGATCATCGGCTATCTGATCACGCCGTTCGCCGACGACGGCGCGGTGGATGTGGACATGCTGGCCCGGCTCACCGACCGCATGATCGAGGGCGGCGTGCACGGGGTGGCGCCCCTGGGCAGCACCGGGTGCCTGCCCTATCTTTCGGACCGGGAGCGCGAAGCCGTCACCGAGACCGTGTGCGGGCGCGCCAAGGGCAGCGTGCCGGTGCTCGTCGGCGTCTCCTCACTGACCACCGAAGGCACCATCCATCACGCCCGATTCGCCGAGAAGGCCGGCGCGGCGGCGGTGATGGTGCTTCCGGTGAGCTACTGGAAGCTCACCGACGACGAGATATTCCGCCACTACGAGCGGGTGGCGGGCGCCGTGTCGGTCCCCGTCATGGCCTACAACAACCCGGCCACCGGAGGCATCGACATGAAGCCGGAATTCCTCGCCCGGCTGATGGAGATCTCCAACATCACCATGGTCAAGGAAAGCACCGGCGACATCGGGCGCATGGTCAAGCTGATGCAACTCACGGATGGGCGCGCCGCCATTTACAACGGGCACAATCCCATGGCGCTGGCCGCCTTCGCCGTCGGGGCGAAGGGGTGGACGACGGCCTCCGCCCATCTGGTGCCGCGCCTGGTCGTCGAATTCTATGAAGCGGTGGCGGAGCGCCATGACCTGAGTGCGGCGCGCGCGTTGTTCATGGACCTGCAGCCGCTCCTCGATTTCATCGTCAAGGGCGGCCTTCCGCGCACGGTGGCGGCGGGGCTCGGGATGCTGGGCTCCGACGTCGGACCGCTGAGGGCGCCGCTCCTCCCCATCCCGGACGAGGATCGCGCCACCCTGCGCGGGCTGCTCGGCGATCTTCTAGACATCGAGGACGAAAGCAAACATGGCTAGGCTGGTCGGGGTTGATATCGGCGGCACGCATACGGATCTGATATTCGTCGACGACGAGGCCGGGCGGCTGTCCGTGGCCAAGGTCCCGACGACGCCCGACAATCAGGCCCAAGGCCTGTTCGACGGCCTCGCGGCACTGGCCGTCGGCGCCTCCGAGATCGACCTCCTGATCCATGGCACGACGGTTGCCACCAACGCCACCATCGAGCGCACGGGGGCGCACTGTGGCCTCATCACGACGCGCGGCTTTGGCGACGTGCTGGAACTCAGGAGGCGCGACCGGCCGCAGGTCTACGGCCTCATCGGCACTTTCGTACCCCTGGTGCCGAGGCGCCGTCGGCTGGAAGTGGACGAGCGTTGTTCGGCGGAAGGGGAAATTCTGACGCCGGTCGACGTGGACCAGGTGAGGGAAGCGGCGCGCCGGCTCCTCGAGGCGGGCGTCGAGGTGGTGGTGGTGAGCTTTCTCCATTCCTATGCCAACCCCGCCAACGAACGGGTGGCGCGCCAGGCGCTGGCCGACGTTTGGCCCAACGACTACGCGGTCATCGCCTCCGACATCCTGCCCACCCTGCGGGAGTTCGAGCGCACCTCGACCGCTGTCATCAGCGGCTACGTGCAACCGCTCGTCGGCCGCTACCTCAAGCGTCTCGAGGAACGGCTGAAGGACGAAGGCTACGAACGGGACCTGCTGGTCGTGCAATCGAACGGCGGCGTCATGGCGAGCCGGGTGGCCTCCGACTTCGCCGCCAACACCATCCTCTCCGGCCCGGCCGCCGGCATAACGGCCGCCGCCGCCATCGCCGCCGAGTTGGACATCGCCAACATCGTGTCGTGCGACATGGGCGGCACCAGCCTCGACATCTGCTTGATCAAGGGCGGCCGCCCGGCACTGACGCAGAACAGGGCGGTGGATTTCGGCCTGCCGCTGTGCCTGCCCATGCTCGACGTCGATACCATCGGCGCCGGCGGCGGCAGCCTGGCCAGGATCGACGCCTCCGGCATCCTCAAGGTGGGGCCGGAAAGCGCCGGCGCCAAGCCGGGACCGGTCTGTTACGGTCAGGGCGGCACGGTGCCGACCATTACCGACGCCAACGTGGTGCTCGGTCTGCTCGACCCCGAACTCATGATCGGACGGGACCACGGCCTCGAAATGGACCGCGAACTGGCCGGCGTCGCCATCGCCGAGCAAATCGGCAAGCCGCTGGACCTTGACGCCGAGGCGGCCGCCGAGGCCATCCTGACGGTGGCCGGGCAATTGATGGCCGGCCAGATCCGGCGGCGCCTGGTCGAGCACGGCCACGATCCCAGGGACTTCACTCTGGTCGCCTTCGGCGGCGCCGGGCCCCTCCATGCCAATCGCCTGATGCGCGAAGTCGGCTTCGCGCGCGCCGTCATCCCCTATTACCCGGGCGTCACGTCGGCCCTTGGGTGCGTGCTCGGGCGGCTGCGCCACGACTTCATGCAGACCGTCAACATGAACCTGAGCGGTTTCGACCTTGACGCGCTGGGTGCCGTCTACAAAGCGCAGGTCGAGCGCGGAACCGCCATACTGGCCAGCGAGGGCGTCGCCGCCGGCGAGGTCACGACGCTGTTCGGCGCCGACATGTGCTACCACGGCCAGATCCACGTCATCGCCGTGGATTTCCCCGTCGGCGCGCCGCTGACGCCGGTTACGATTCGCCGGGCCTTCGAGGAAACCTACGAACGTCGCTACGGCAGGCTTCTGGAATTCGCCGATATCCGGTTGGTCAACGCGCGCACGACGTGCTTCGGTGCGACGCCCGAGATCGACATTTCCCGTAAGCCGGTCCCAGCCCTGAACGGCGCGCCGAAACCCCGGCACGCGCCGATCGTTTTCAACGGAACAGCCACGGAGACCGCCATCTACCGGCGTGCAGAACTTGCCGCGGGCACCGCGATTGGTGGTCCCGCCCTGGTCACCCAGGCGGATTCAACCTGCTTCATCGAGCCTGGATATCAAGCCTTGGTGCACGACACCGGAGCCCTCATCCTGGAGGCCCGTCCATGACCAGCGTCGATCCCATCACCCTGGCCGTCGTGCGCGGCGCCTTCGAGCAGATTGCCGACGAAATGGATGCCGTCATCGTGTCCTCGGCGATGTCGCCGATCATCGCCGACGCCTGGGACCGGGCCAGCGGTGTCTACCACCCGGAGACGGGCGAGGTGATCGCGCAGGGATCGACCAGCCTGCCGGTATTCGTTTTCGTCATGCAGGATACCGTCCAAGAGGTCCTCAAGGACCATGATCCCTCCACCATGCAAGACGGGGACGTCTTCGTTCTCAACGATCCCTACCGGGGCGGCACCCACACCATGGACGTCAAATTCGTCCGCCCCTACTTTCGCGACGGCGTGCTCACCGCCTTCGTCGCCGACACCGGACACTGGCCGGACGTCGGCGGCATGTCGCCCGGAGGGTTCTCCCCGACCGCGACCGACGTCTACCAGGAAGGGCTGCGCCTGCCTCCCGTGAAGATCTACGAGGCGGGCAGGATCAATCAGGCCCTGGTCGACGTCATGATGCTGAACATGCGCGTGCCGGAGGAGCGCTACGGAGACATGGCGGCCCAGATCAACGCGCTGGAACTCGGCTGCCGGCGCCTCGACGAGTTGTTCGACCGCCTCGACCGGGACACCGTCTTCGCCTGCGTCGATGAGTTGAAGAGGCGCTCGGAAAAACAGATGCGCGATCATATTGCCGACATTCCCGATGGCGTCTATCACTTCAGCGACGAACTGGACAACGACGGCGTCGACCACGGCACGGTGCCTATCGACCTGCAGCTGACGGTCGAGGGCAGCGAGATCACTTTCGATCTCTCGGGCAGCGCGTCCCAGTGCCGGGGCCCGTTCAACAGCCCGCTGGCCAGCACCATCACCGGATTGATGATCGGCATAAAGCACGTGTTCTGGGACGTGCCCGTGAATTCGGGATGCTTCCAGCCGTTTCACTTTGTCATTCCCAGGGGATCGCTGTTCGATCCGGAACCCCCGGCGCCGGTAAACGGCACCACCACCGAGACCTGCCAGCGTCTCGCCGGCGTCGTCTTGGGGGCGCTCGCCCAGGCCATTCCGGGCCGAATTCCGGCCGGAGCCTTCGGCACCGCCAGCAACATCTGCATCGGCGGCAACTCGCCCACCAAGGGCCATTACGCCGCCATATTCAATTACGGCGGCGGCTACGGGGGCCACGCCGAGGGCGACGGGCTCACCAACGGCCCCAACTTGATCTCGGTGGCCCGCAACAACTCCATCGAGGTGCTGGAGCACACCTTGCCGCTTCTGTTCACCAAGTACGGAGTGCGCGAGAACTCGGCCGGAGACGGACAGTTTCGTGGCGGTTTCGGCATCGAGGCGAGCTTTCGGCTGCGCGACGGTGACGCCTACCTGACGCTTCTCGGCGACCGTGGCACGGCCGGCGCCCATGGCATCGAGGGGGGCGAGGCGGGCCAACCCGCCGACCACGATTTCCGCGTCGACGGCAAATCCTTCAAGGCGCCGCATCTGACCAAGATCGACCGGCTCTACCTGCGTCCCGGTGACGGCGTCGACCTGCGCACGCCGGGCGGCGGCGGCTACGGCAAGGCCAGCCAGCGTACGTCCGCGGCTCGACGGGACGACGCCGAAAACGGATTCCTCGAGGATCGCTAGCGCGTCGATTGCCAGGCACGGGGATCGGCTACTATAAGGGCGCATGCCGCCCTCCCCGCCGCCCTCCCGGCCGCACCCCGAATCCCTTGCCATCGGCGCCCTGCTGACGGTGCTGGTGGCGCTTGGCCAGATATCGATCTCCCTTTACGTGCCCTCCATGCCGTCCCTGGTGGCGGAAATGGGAACCAGTGCCGAGCGGGTGAGCCTGACCCTGTCTTATTTTTTGGCCGGGTTCGCCATGGCGCAGCTCGTCTACGGCCCCCTCTCCGACCGCTTCGGGCGGCGCCCGGTGCTGCTCGGCGGTATCGTGCTCTACCTGGCGGCGAGCCTTGCCTGCGCCTTGGCCGGGACCATCGAGGCGTTGATCGTGGCGCGCGTCGTGCAGGGGATGGGGGCGTGCGCCGGTCCGGTGCTGGGCCGCGCCATCGTGCGCGACGTCTATGGCCGGGAACGGGCCGCCCAGGTCCTCGCCTACATCGGCCTGGCCTTCGCCATATCCCCGGCCGTCACGCCCATCGTCGGCGGCTACTTGCAGGTATGGCTCGGGTGGCGCGCCAATTTCTATCTGCTCACGGCCTTGGCCGCCCTCGTCTTTTGGGCGGTCTGGCTGATGCTCGGTGAGACCAATCGGCGGCCCGACCCCGGTGCCTTGCGCCCCTCGGGCATGGCGAGCAATTACGTCAAGATGCTGAGAACGCCCGAGTACGTCGGCTACATGCTGAGCCTCACCTTCGTTTTCGCCGGGTTGATGACCTATGTGGCGGTGGCGCCCTTCGTCTTCATCGACACCATCGGCCTGACCCCCGACATATTCGGGTTGGTCAACGTGTTCAACGTGGTCGGGTTTATCATCGGCACCGTGGCCGCCGGGCGCTTGACGCCCGGGGTCGGCCTGGCGCGCATGGTGGGGGCCGGCATCGTGCTCTGCCTGCTCGGTGGCGCCGCCATGGCGGGGACGGCGCTTGCCGGGCACGTGAGCGTCGTCGCAATCGTCATGCCCTTGACGGTGTTCACGGCCGGCATGGGCATGGTCTTTCCCAACGCCATGGCCGGGGCCATGGGACCGTTTCCGCGGGCCGCCGGGGCGGCCTCGGCGCTCCTCGGCTTCTTCCAGATGGGCGTCGCCGCCGCCGTCAGCGCCTTGGCGGGGTGGCTGCCCCACGCCACGCACCTTTCCATGGGGCTGATCATCACCGGCGCGGTGGCGGTGGCACTGGTGGGATTCTCCGTTCTCGTCGGGTGGCGCCGGTTGGCCTCCTGAGGGAAAGGATGTAGCCTCGGACTTGGCACCATGACGACCCGGCGATGAAGCAGGCACAACACACCCTCACCATGCGCCCCCGCGAACAGGGCCTTCTCGAGATTACCGGCGAGGTGGCGGCGTGGGTCGGCGGCCAGGGCATCGGCACCGGCCTGCTCACCGTCTTCTGCCGGCACACGTCGGCTTCCCTGGTCATCCAGGAAAACGCCGATGGCGACGTGCAGCGCGACCTGGAGACGTTCTTCAAGGGCCTGGTGCGCGAGGACCCGGCGCTCTACCGCCACACCACGGAGGGCCCCGACGACATGCCCGCCCACATCCGTAGCGCCTTGACCGCGACCCAGTTGTCGATCCCCGTCGCCGGCGGGCGCATGGCGCTCGGCACCTGGCAGGGCATCTATCTCTTCGAGCACCGCGCCCGGCCCCCGACGCGGCGGTTAATCCTGCATCTGGTCGGGGAGTGAGCGGAGGCCGATGGTGGCGCGCCGCCTGACCGTGCCCGCGGCCTGGCTCGCCGTCGCCACTGCCGTAATCGGCGCCGTGATCGGCGCCGAGCAGGCGCGCGCTGAACCCACCCACGCCATCGCCATGCACGGCGAACCCAAGCACGGGCCCGGCTTCGCCCACTTCGACTACGCCGAGCCCGACGCGCCCAAGGGCGGGCGCCTGGTGCTCGGTGTCGTCGGCAGCTTCGACAGCCTCAACCCCTTCGTCATCAAGGGGGTGCCTGCGAAGGGCCTGAACCTGGTCTTCGAGAGGCTGCTCAAGCGCGGCCGCGACGAACCCTTCACCCTCTACGGGCTGATCGCCGAAAGCGTCGAGGTGCCGCCCGACCGCTCGTCGGTGGCATTCAAGTTGAGGCCCGAGGCGCGCTTCCACGACGGCACCCCGATCACCGCCGACGATATTATCTTCTCGTGGCGAACCCTGGCCCGGCAGGGGCGCCCCAACCACCGGCTCTTCTACCGCATGGTGGAGCGGGCCGAGAAAATGGGCCGGCGCGCCGTGAAGTTCGTCTTCAAGCCCGGAGACAACTGGGAGCTGCCGCTGATCATCGGCCTCATGCCGGTGCTGTCGGAAGCCCACTTCCGGACCGCCGCCTTCGAGCGCGCCACCCTGGACCCGATCATGGGCAGCGGCCCCTACCGGGTCGAGGCCGTCGATCAGGGACGCGGCATTACGTATCGGCGCGATGCCGCCTACTGGGGGCGCCATCTCGCCGTGAACAGGGGGGAGTACAACTTCGACGTGGTGCGCTACGACTACTACCGGGACAGCGCCGTGGCCATGGAGGCCTTCAAGGCCGGCCTAGTCGACGTGCGCCCCGAATCCGATCCCGGGCGCTGGGCCACCGGCTACGCCTCGCCGGCCCTCGACGCCGGCGAAATCGTGCTCGAGGAAATTCCCCACGGCCGGCCGGCCGGCATGTACGGCTTCGCCTTCAACACGCGCCGCCCGCTGTTCCGCGACCGCCGGGTGCGCGCCGCCCTCGCCCACGCCTTCGATTTCGAGTGGGTCAACCGGACGCTCTTCCACGGTGCCTACCGGCGCACGGCGAGCTATTTCGAGAACTCGGAACTGGCCGCCGCCGCCCCACCCGGCGCCGCCGAACGCGCCCTTCTCGAGCCATTCCGGGAGCACTTGCCACCCGCCGTGTTCACCCGGGTCTATCGCCCGCCCGCCGCCACCGGCGATGGCGACAACCGAAAGGGCCTGCGCACCGCGCTCGGGATTCTGCGCGACGCCGGCTGGGTGCATCGGGGCGGGCGCATGTTCGACCCTACCGGCGACCCGGCGCGCTTCGATATCCTATTGATCCGCCCGCGCAACGAGCGTTTGGCGCTGGTCCTGGCGCGCAAGCTCGGGCGTCTCGGCATCGAGGTTGGCGTGCGCACCGTCGATTCGGCGCAGTACCAGAACCGCCTCAACAGTTACGATTTCGATATGATCCTCTATCTGTGGGACGAATCCCTCTCGCCGGGCAACGAACAGGCCTTCTACTGGGGTTCGCGGGCGGCCGACGAGGAGGGCACCCGCAACTATCCCGGCATCAAGGACGCCGCCGTCGACGCCATGATCGGGCGCATCGTGGCGGCGCGCGACCGCCGGGCGCTGATCGACGCCACCCGGGCCCTGGACCGGGTCCTGCAGTGGGGGCACTACGTGCTGCCGCTCTACCACCTGCCGGCCGACCGCTTGGCCTACTGGAACAAGTTCGGACGGCCCGGCGCCTCGCCTGGGAGCGGCTACCGGCTGGACACCTGGTGGGAGGACCCGGCGAAAGCGGCGGCACTCGAGCGGCGCTGAATAAGCGTTTCCTTGCGATCGGGGAACGGGTTTACCGGCTCTCGGCGGTGGCGGTGGCGGTGGCGGTGGCGGCGGCGGCGCGGTCGCGAATCCGTTCGCGGTGGAAGATGTAGAGGCCGCTGGCGACGATAACGGCGGCGCCGAGCAGGGTCCAGGCGTCGGGTATGTCGCCGAACACGGCGAACCCGTAGACGCCGGCCCAGATCAGGACGACGTAAAGGAAAGGCGACACGGTGGCCGCCGGCGCCGTCTCGAAGGCCTTGATGGTCCCGAACTGGGAACCCACGCCGAGGATCCCCAGCAGGGCCATGAGCAGCCAGCCCTCAAGGTCGGGCGCCACCCACAGGAAGGCCATGGCGCCGCTGGTCGCCAGGGCGCCGACCAGCGGCGAGTAGACGAGGGTGGTCATGGCCGAGTCGTCGCGGCTCAGGACGCGGATCATGATCAGTTGGGTCGACGAGACGACGGCCGCCCCCAGCGCCAGGAACGCAGCCCCCTGCAGGACGCCGACGCCGGGCCGGACGATGACCAGGGCACCGGCGAACCCCAACGCCACGGCGGCCCAGCGCCGTGGCCCCACGTGCTCGCCCAGCACCGGCAGCGACAGCGCGGTGACCAGAATCGGGCCGATGAACATGATCGCCGTGGCGTCGGCCAGAGGCATCGATCGATAGGCCGAGAAAAGCAGGCCCAGCATGACGCACAGCAGTCCCGAGCGGACCAGCTGCAGGCCAGGCCGCCGCGTTGCCATGATCCCCGGCAGACGGCGATTGAAATATATTGCCAGCACCACGACGGGGACGATGAAGCGCCCCCACAATATCTGCGTCGTCGGATAGGAGACGCTCAGGTGCTTGGCGATGACGTCCTGGGTGGCAAACAAAAAGCCGGCCATGAGCATCCACAGAATTCCCCTGTAGCTGGCGGCGAGCGCCGGGTGGTGGTGGGGTATGCTTGCCATGGCGATTCGGTTTCCGGGAAACGGGGAAGTGGGCGGTGCCTCGCGACTCGATCCTCGGCGCGTCGGGGCGGCGCGTCAACATCGGCGGGAAATAGAAGCCGCCATTGACTCCAAGGAAAATGATCAGTATACTGATTACAAGGTCGGTTTGGCCCACTTGGCGCCGATGGCACGGGTGGCGCGGGTAACCCGAGAAGGGGGAAGGAACGATGGCGAACACGGAACTCGAATTCTGCGGCCTCAAGTTCAAGAATCCAACGGTCATAGCGTCCCTGGAAACCACCAACAGCCCGGACCTCATCAAGCAGTGTTTCGATGGCGGCGCCGCCGGCGCCATCGTCAAGACGCTCACCGACATCGAGGACATGGCGCGCCTGACCCAGAACTCCAAGTACTTCGTCATGAACGACAAGGGCCAGGTCATCCACGGCAAGGTGCCCCGGGACTTCGTCTTCTACAGCCGCTCGGGCTATTCCAGCACCCACTACAAGGAGTGGATCCCCTACCTCAAGGAAGGCCAGAAGTACGCGGCCGATCACGGCGCCCATCTCATCGGCAGCGTCGGCGCCCACGATATCGACGGCTGGAAGGACATCGCCCGCACCATCGAGGACTGCGGACTGCCCCTGGCCGAGCTTAATTTCGGCTGCCCCCACCCGGCCATGATGCCCGGCGTCGTCGGCGGCAGCATGATCGGCCAGGATCCGAACATGGCGGCGGACGTGACGGCGGCCGTCATCGAGGCCGTCGACATTCCCATCATGGTCAAGCTGACCCCCGACCAATCGCAGCCGGTCGAGGTGGCGCGGAAGGTCAAGGAGGCGGGCGCGGCGGCGGTAAACGCCACCAACCGTTACACCGGTTTCTCCATCGATATCGAGACCGGGACCCCGGACATCGGCGGTCCCGCCGGCATCGGCGGCACCTGGACGAAGCCCCTGACGCTGCGTTGGGTGCACCGCATTCGCCAGGAAGTGGGCATCCCCATATCGGGTTCCAACGGCATATTCGACCACCGCGACGTCGTCGAGTTCATCATGGCCGGCGCCGGCATCGTGCAGATCGGCTCGGTGCTGATGATCAAGGGCATCAAGTGGCTGCCCAAGATCATCGCCGGCGTCAACCAGTTCATGGACGATCACGGCTATCCCGACATCGCGTCCATGCAGGGCATCGCTTCGGACATGGCGGCGTCGGACTACAGCGATCAGTTCAAGAAGTCGCGCATGAACGCGCAGATCGACCACGATGCCTGCAACAACCCGACGTGTACGGTGTGCATTCAGATGTGCTTCTACGAGGCACTCAGCCAAGCCGACGGGCACGTCGGGCTGCATCCGGAAAATTGCATCGGGTGCGAGCTGTGCTACGACGTCTGCCCATTCAAGGCCATCTCCATGCACCCGACGACACCCGAGCAAATGGCCAAGGGTTACTTCAACATTCCAGACGGCGTTTACGAGCACGACAAGTTCAAGACCCGCCGCAACAACCCGGAGTCGATCGGCAAGAGCCTCTTGAAGGAAACCGCATAGGTTTTCCCCGAGGCCGGGAATGGCGGCTCGTTCGTCGCGTCCGTCCCCGGTCTCCTTGTCCGGGTCGCCCGTAAGAAAACGGAGAGAAAGCAATGGCCGTAAACAAAGAGCACAAGGAATTCTACCAGGTCGATTTCACCGAGGGATGGGGCACTCTCCCCGGATACCCCGAAGGAATCCAACTGAAGGTCCTGGCCGGATCGATCGATCTGGAGAACAAGAGCGGCGGCTATACGCGCATCCTCCGCTTCATGCCCGGCGCCTATACGTCTGAGCCCTTCGTGCACGATCACTGGGAAGAGGTGTTCATCCTTCAGGGGGAGCTGATCGCCGACAGCAATCCCGACGGCACCGGTGGCGAGACCTTCCGCCAGGGCACCTATTGTTGCCGGCCGCCGGGCGTGTCGCACGGGCCCTTCCGCTCGGAGACCGGTTGTATCCTGCTCGAGATGCATTACTACGACCCGCAGTGACGGGTTCCGCCCGGCGCGGAATGCATCCCCAAGATACGCCACGCCGGCGACGTGGGCCGACGCGACGACGGCCTGGCCGGCGCGTCCCGGTGATGGCCGGGTGAAAGTGCCTTTAGCCGATGTCTACCCTCAGAGTCCGGCCCATAATCTATTGCGTGTTTTCAAAGAGGTGGAAGGGTGCCAATGCCAGGAAAGGCGGCGAAGGCGATGGTGGAGCATCGGCGAGGCGTCTTGACGCCGCAGGGGCGCCCTTCCAGCTCGCCCAACGGGAGCCTTGTGTTCGCGCCCCGATGCGTCGAGGCGCCCTTGTGATGCTCCAGCATCACGGCGGCCGCCTCTCCTACCGGGGCACGAACACAAGGCTTTGAAAGCACACAATAGATTATGGGCCAGACTCTTAAGCAGCTTGCCGCGAAATTGGACGACGGTTCCGAGACCAGCCGTTCCCTGGTGGAGACATGCGTGGAGCGCATACTCGACGAGACGGGGGAGGGACGGCGCGTCTTCATCGAGTTCGATGCCGACGCCGCCCGCGACGCCGCCGACGGCGCCGACCTCATGCGCCGGTCGGGACACGCGCCGTCGCCCTTCGCCGGCATTCCGTTCTCCATCAAGGACCTTTTCGACGTCGCCGGAGAAGTGACGCGGGCCGGCTCGAAGGTCCTGCTGGACCAGCCGAAAGCGGCCCGCGACGCCCCCGTGGTGGCGCGGCTCAAGGCGGCCGGCTTCGTCATCATGGGCAAGACCAACATGACCGAGTTCGCCTATTCCGGGCTCGGCATCAACCCCCACTACGGCACGCCCCTCAATCCCCATGACCGGGCGGCGGGCCGCATCCCGGGAGGCTCGACCTCGGGCGGCGCGGTGTCGGTCGCCGACGGCATGGCCGGCGCCACCCTGGGCACCGATACCGGCGGCTCGTGCCGCATCCCCGCCGCCCTTTGCGGAATCGTCGGCTTCAAATCGACCGCCAAGCGCATACCCAGGGAGGGCGTGGTGCCGCTCTCGGCGTCGTTCGATTCCGTGGGGCCGCTTGCCAACAGCGTGTCGTGCTGCGCCATCGTCGACAGCGTGGTCGCCGGTCGCCAGGTCAAGGACGCCGAGCCGTTCCCTGCCGACGGCCTCCGCCTCAGCGCGCCCCGCTCCTACGTCCTCGATGATCTCGACGACCACGTGGCCCGGACCTATGAGCATGCGTTGCGCAGGCTTTCCGAGGCCGGCGCCAGGATCACCGAGATCGCCTTGGACGAACTGACGGAAATCCCGGGTGTCAACAGGAATGGCGGCATCGTCGGCATGGAGGCCCATGCGTGGCACCGGCCGTTCGTCGACAAGTACGCCGACAGGTACGACCCCTGGATTCTGGCGCGCTTCGACCTGCCCAAGCAACAAAGCGCCGCCGATTACATCGATGCCGTGCGCGCCCGGCGCGACCTGATCGAGCGCGTGCACCGGGTGAGCCGGCGATTCGACGCCCTCGTCATGCCAGCGGTGGCCATCACCGCCCCCACCCTGGCCGAGCTGGAGGGCCCCGAGGCGTCGATGCGGGCAACCTCCTGGTTCTCCGCAACACCATGGTCGACAACATACTCGACCGCACGGCCATCTCGCTTCCCTGCCACGCCGAGGGGGAAGCGCCGGTCGGTCTCATGCTCGTCGGCGAGCACGGCGACGATCGGCGTCTGCTGTCCCTGGCCGCCGGCATCGAAGGGATCGTTTCCCCAAATCCGCCGCGAGGATGACACCATGCCCAGCTCCGTTCATCTCGATCTCGCCTTCATCGAAGGTTCGGCCCGCCGCACTCATACGGTGGCCATAAGCCAGGCCATCATCGGCGGGTGGACGGCCCGCGACAAAACGGCCATGGAAGAGCACATCACAGAGCTTGTGAAAATCGGCGTGCCCCGGCCCACGACCACCCCGTTGTATTACCGTGTCGGGGCACGGCGCATCACCACCGACGACGAAATCCAGTGCATGGGAGCGGACAGCAGCGGCGAGGTCGAATTCGTCCTGCTCCAGGCCGGGGGGACCTTGTGGGTGGGGGCCGGCTCCGATCACACCGACCGCAAGGTCGAGACCGTCGGCATCACCGTCGCCAAGCAAATCTGCGACAAGCCGATCGCGTCCGAGTTCTGGCCCTACGCCGAGGTGGCGCCCCATTGGGACGATGTCGTCATCCGTGCCTTCGCCACAATCGGAGGCCAGCGCACCCTATACCAGGAAGGGACGGTGGCCGGCCTGCTGAGCCCCGAAGTGCTGCTTGAAGGCTATTACGGGGAAGATGGGGCACCCGAGGACGGCACCATCATTTTCGGAGGAACGTTGGCGGTCGAGGGCGGCGTGCGCCCCGCCGAGCGCTTCGAATTCGAGCTCGAGGACCCGGTCCTGGGGCGCACCATCCGCCACGGCTACTCGGTGGCCGAGCTGCCCAACCTGGGCTGATCCGAGTGGGCGCCGCCGTCAATCGGCGCCGCGCTCCACAACGTCGATGAGGGCCGGAAAATACTCTTTCGCGTGACCGGCGGCGCGCGACGCCTCGAGCAGGCGTTCCGTGGCGCGGGCGCCGGGCGCCTCGATTCCCGTTTCCCCAGCCAGGACCAGGGCGTAGGCCAGGTCCTTCAGCGCATAGTCGGTGGAGAAGGCGCGTTCCGGGAAGACGCCGGGCAGCAACGCCTTCATGCCGTGGCTGCCGAGCGCGAAACTGTCGCCGGAGCCCTTGGCGAGACACCCGAACAGAACCGCGCCGTCGACCCCGGCGCGGCGTCCGATGGCCAGGGCCTCGGCCAGGGCGTGGACGTTCTGGAACAGCACCATGTTGTTCATCAGCTTGACCACCTGGCCGGCGCCGACATCGCCGCAATGGGTGACGTCGGTGGCGTAGCATTCCAGGAAAGGCCGGATGCGGGCCAACACCGGCGGGCTGGCCCCGACCATGGTGCTGAGGGTGCCCTGTTGCGCCGCGGCGCGGCCGCGGGCCACCGGCGCGTCGGCGTAGTCCACCCCGCGCTCGGCGAAGCGCGCGGCGAGGTCGCGGCTCAGGGCGACCGGCGACGTGCCGGTGTCGACCACGGTGGCGCCGGCCCGGCAGTGGCCGAGAAGGCCGCCGCCGCCCGTTGCCACGGCCTCGAGCTCGGCGCCGCCGGGCAGGCACAGCACGATGAGTTCGGCGCGCTCGGCCACCTCGGCCACCGAGGCCGCCGCCACGGCGCCGTCCCCGGCGAGCCGGGCCAGGGGAGCCGCGTCGATATCGAAGGCGACCACCGGCCGCCCGCACTTGGTCGCCAGATGGCCGCACATGGGCTCGCCCATGACCCCGAGGCCGATGAAACCGACGGTATCGATGGCGCTGGTGGTCATGGTATTGGCCCTCCCTCCCGGATGCTTCGGCGCGCCGGCGATCATAGCACGCGCCGGTGCGCCGCCGCTGGCTGGGATCAACCGTGGGCGGCGACAATGGGGGCGACCACGCTCACCGCCGACGCGAGGCCGATGGCGCATATGGCGCCGCCGGGCCGCTGGAGGGCATCAAGCGCCAAGACATGGGCGGCGGGTCTATTGCGCTCAAAATATCTCGAAAGAAAAAATTGACACACAAAGGGGTCCGAAGGCATAAAACGCACTAGATTCAATACAAAAAGAAGATATGGAAAATTTACTGTAAAATTATATAAAATATTAGTTAAATAGTATTTGTTGGCATAACTTAATATGCGTGTTATATTTACATGTGTGGTATAAATGTGAATCGTATATTAAAAATAACGGGAAGAATCCCGACAATCGCGCACAGTAACGCGCGAATGAAAATACCTGAACAGGAGGAACCGATGATGGCGCCAAGACCCCAAGACCCCGGACGCCCCTTTTGGCCGCGCTGGCTGCCGCTGTTGGCCGTTGTCTCGCCCCTGGCCATTACGGCGTGCGCTCTTCCGTTGCCGATGCAACTGGCCTCCATGGCCCTCAACGGAATCAGCTATCTGACCACGGAGAAGTCCGTTTCCGACCACGTCATCACGGCGGCGGTGGGGCGTGACTGCGCCCTGCACCGGACCGTGACCGAAGGCCAGGTGTGCCGCGACGGGCCGGCCGACACCATCTTCATCGCGGCGCTCGACGTCATTCCCGGCATGGTCGAGCCCGCACCGGTGGGCGCCGAGCCGACGCCCATGGCCGTCGACTGGGATCGCACCAAGGGCAGCCGCGCGGTCGGCGTCGACAGGGGCGACGTACCCTCGGTCCGGCTGGCGTCCGGCCCCAGGCCCGGCCCCGCGCCGAACCCCGGCACGGAGACGGCCACCGGCCTCGCCGGGGAGGCCGGCCTCCACTACGTGCTTGGCAGCTTCACGGCGCCCGCCAACGCCCGCCAACTGATCGGGCTGGTGGGGGATCTCGAGCCGTCGGTCATGGTGGCGCGCCATGGCGGGCGCACGGTCTACCAGGTGGTGGTGGGCCCGGTCGCCAAGGACGACATCGAAGAGACGGTGACGGCAATCGTCCGCGCCGGTTTCTATGACGCCTGGCCGGTGCGCCTGGAAGCGCGGGAGCCCGAGCGCGGCATCGCCAACCGGCCCGGCCGGCGCGACGAAGACGTCGCCTCGTAAAGTCAACCCCGGGGTCGGAGGCGCCCGCGCCCGGCCGGCACGGACGCATCGTTGGCGCGGTGGTTTACGCGGTGGTTTGCGCGGTGGTTTGCGCGGCCGATGGCCACCAAGGTTGTGGGGGAATTGGCGCACCGGACGGGATGAAAATGGGAACTGGTTGATCATTGTCGCGGTTCCCCACCAAAGAGCATCGCATTAGTTGTTTGCTCAAGTGTAGGCGGGTAGGCCGACAAGGACGCACCTGGGCACTGGATCTTACTCGTTTCCCTATCCTGTACCAGTGACCGCACTTAGCAAAAGAGCGGTCATTTCGACGCAGCGAAAAAGCTCCTTGAATCCGGTAAGGAAAACTAAGATAGAATGGCAACACCGTTGGGAGGGGAAGGTTGTATGGTCCCTGGATTTCCGGATGGTAAGTAAAGATGCGGAGGTAGCGCCATGAGATTGCTTTTGATTGGTTTGCCCGTTTTTGCGTTCTTCCTTATTACGACTTCGGTTGCGCCTGCCTCGGAGGACGAACCAAAGGGAGAGGACGGAGCTATCTACCAGATCGTAAAAGCGACCACGGACCGGGTTTGGCGTCTAAACAAACAAACGGGTGAGGTGGCGGTGTGCAGCCTCAAGGGTGATTCGCTGGTTTGCACGACAAGCGTCCAGGCAGCGATGCCGCCAACTAGAACTTATGAGGAGTTGGAGGCTGATAAAAAGCGCCGGCGCCAAGAGCGGGCGGCTCGCGACAAGGCATTTCTGGACAAAGTGATTGATGCCATGAAGGCAGTCTTCCAGGCCGCGGCGGAACGGGAGGAAGCCGAGAGCCAGTAGCTCTAAACGGAAGCTGAGATATTCCC
Organism: Rhodospirillales bacterium; assembly: GCA_030744625.1. Taxonomy (GTDB): domain Bacteria; phylum Pseudomonadota; class Alphaproteobacteria; order Rhodospirillales; family JASLQF01; genus JASLQF01. The sequence goes on along the minus strand of JASLQF010000027.1, from coordinate 147 downwards.
GCGACCTGTCCGTCATCAAAACATTTGGGACATCAGAGCCTATTTCTTAACGGAGGATCTGGCTCATCTTGGTTTGATGTTAAGCCGCTTGACGTTGATGGTTCAAGCGGCGGTTATGGATGGTCAGTTTCTTGATCTTTTTTCTCC
>JASLQF010000026.1 GCA_030744625.1 Rhodospirillales bacterium | reverse complement strand
GCAGCTCCGGCTTGCCGAAGGAGAGCGGCGCGGCGCCGATGCGCCGGCGCAGGTCCTTCATGTCGATGGCCCGGTCCTCGAGCGCCACCACCAGCCACAGCTGACCCTTCTTGTCCTTGAGGAACAGGCTCTTGCAATGGCCGCCCGGCATCTCGCCACGCAACGCCTTGCTCTCGGCCACCGTGAAGACGGCGGCGTGGCGGTGGGTCGTCGTCTCGAGGCCGAGGGCGTCGAGGCGGGCCAACAGGTCTTCGGGGGTCCGGGCCATGGGGCCGGACTTTAGCCCGACGGCGGCCGCCGTCTCAAGGGCGGAAGCCGGGTGGGCGGCCGATTCGGCGGCGCCGACGGGGCCCGGAGAATGGTCTTGAAATGCGCCTTGCTTGGCGTATGATCGCGCCGCGCCGGCGCCGCCGGCGATGACGCGGGCGTAGCTCAGGGGTAGAGCGCAACCTTGCCAAGGTTGAAGTCGTGGGTTCGAATCCCATCGCCCGCTCCATTATTTTCAAGGACTTAGCCTCTTCCGGCTGGGTCCTTGTTTTTTCTGGGTCACCTATGGGTCACCCCCAGGATCGGCTTCCAGGCGTTTTTCGGAAGCAGCACAGGCACCAAATGACACTTCGCCTGTCGCGGTGTCCCCATGCCAACGAATCGTTGTTGCCGACAAGACAAATTTTCGGCGGCCGCGTCGGCGCGATGGACTCCGCGCCGTCACCGAAGCGTTCTATGCGCTTGTCGGGGGCTCGAAAATCTCCGCCGGGCCCGCCGGAATTATGCCGCTGGGGTTGAGGGCGCGGATGGAATAGTACCCGGCCTTGATGTGCTCGACCGCGACCGTGTCGCTGGCACCCGGCAGACCCATCATCCGCTCAACATAAGCCGTCAGGTTGGGATAGTCGGCCAGACGACGCAGGTTGCATTTGAACAGGCCGTGGTAGGCGGCATCGAACCGGACCAGGGTCACGAAAAGGCGCACGTCGGCTTCGGTCGGTTGCTCGCCCATGAGAAGGCGTCTGCCGTCCGACAGTCGTTGCTCCAACTCGTCGAGCATGGCGAACACCGCCGCGACCGCCTCGTCGTAGGCCTCCTGCGTGGCGGCGAAGCCGGCCCGATAGACGCCGTTGTTGAGCTTCTCGTAAACCTTCGCGTTGAGATCGTCGATGTCGCCGGCCAGCCCGTCGGGATAGAGATCGAGCCCGTCGTCCCCGAGGCCGGCGAAGGCCCGGTTCAACATGCGGATGATCTCGGAAGATTCGTTGTTGACGATGGTCCCCCGCCTTTTGTCCCACAGCACCGGTACCGTCGCCCGGCCGGTGTAGCGGGGATCGGCCGTGGTGTAGACCTCATGCAAATGGGCGGCACCATTGACCTCGTCCTCGGCGCAGCCGGGAAAGCCGCCGAATTGCCAGCCCTCATCGGTGGTGAACGGGGCGACGACCGTCAAGGTGATGATGTTTTCCAGGTTCTTGAGCTTGCGCACCAGCAAGGTGCGGGACGCCCAGGGGCAGTTCAGCGAGGCGTATATGTGGTAGCGCCCGGGCTCGGCCTGGAAGCCGCCTTGCCCGCTCGGGCCGGGCGCGCCGTCGGGCGTGATCCAGTTGCGAAACTGCGAGTCCTGGCGGACGAATCGTCCCTTGGCGTCCTTGGACTGAAAGGGATGCCACTTTCCGCTCCATTTTCCATCGATCAGCATGGCCGATGTTCCCGCGCCGCGCCGGATAAGTTCCAAGTTCGTGGAAATCGCCCCTCGGTCATGTCCAACCTCTTCGGTGCCTGGCTCGAACGCCAACCGATGTCCTTGTCAGCCGGGGTTTCCAGGTCTGGAACCGTACGCCTTTCCGCTTCGTTTCGGAATGCCAACGTTGGCCTCGACCGCATGATGTGTCGCCAGGGTCATAGCTCCATCGGTGGCGCGAACCATTGCCCGCTCCAACGATGAGGGCCTGAAAGCAACGGGCCGTCATGGTGTCGTTGGGCGCCCCTTGAGCACGCCCGAGCGTTCGATGACCTCGGGCACGGACGCTTCGTTGAGGGGCGCCATGATGTGGGCCCCGGCGATGCCGGGGATGTCGGCCAGCTCCCGCAGCAGTTCGACGCAGATATCGACGCCCTCGGCGCGGGCGTCGGCGGCGCCTTCGAGGCGCCCGATGACGGCGTCGGGGATGATGGTGCCGAACAGGTTGTCGCGCATCCAGCGCGCCGAGCGCGCCGAGGCCGGCGGCCCGATGCCGACGAGGACGAACAGGTGTTCGGTCAGGCCCTCGTCACTCAGCCGCTGGGCGTAGCGCCTGACGACCCCGGCGTCGAAGCAGAACTGGGTCTGCACGAAATCGGCACCGGCCTCCGATTTGGCGCGCAGCCGGGCGGAATTCCAGTCCGCCGCCGGGTCGCTCGGCAGCTCGGCGGCGCCGATGAATATCCTCGGCGGCGCCGCGATCTGGCGGCCCGACGGCAGCCGGGCGTCGCCGCGCATGGCCGCCGCCGCGGCGATCAGGTCGCTGCTCTCGTAATCGTAGACGGCCGCCGCCTCGGGTTGGTCGCCGGCCGCCACGTCGTCGCCGCGCAGCATCAGGATGTTGCAAATGCCGAGGGCGCCGGCCCCCAGCACGTCGCCTTGCAGGGCCAGGCGGTTGCGGTCGCGACACGTCATCTGCAGCACCGGCTCGACGCCATTGGTGACAAGCAGGGCGGCGGCGGCCAGGCTCGACATGTGGACCCGCGCGCTGGCGCCGTCGGTGACGTTGACGGCGTCGGCCAGGCCGCGCAGGGGCAGGGCCTTGCCGAGCAAGTCGGCCGGACTGCAAGAGAGCGGCGGCGTCACCTCGGCGGTCACCGCGAAAGCGCCCGAACGCAACACGCGCTCGAGGTTTCCATCGCCGCGAAAGGCGGGCTCCGCGTCTGTGGGCTGGATCGCCGTCATTTCCGTGTCCCCGAAAGTTTCCGTGTCGTCCGCGCCGACACTATCGTAAACCGCGTCGCCGGACGAGCCGAGAATGGGCGCCCGAACGGCACCCCCGCGCGGCGCATCAAGGCGGCCATATTGCGTGGCATTTCCGCGATTGTTCCCTTTTTGTTCTTGACTTTCCCCGCGCTCCGTGGTCCTCTTTCCCGTTTTTCCCGAAAGCAGCAAAAACCATCATGCCCGCCACCCGCGAAAGGTCCTTTTCCCCCGGCGACAGGCCCCCGTCCCGGCGCCGGGAGGCGTTCCGTCCCCGCGGCCGCGCCGCGCCGGCGCCAACGGGCCGCATGATGACAAATGATGACAATATGTCAGCATTCGAAATGGCCGGCCACGGGAGCGTGAACGGCTTGGCGTTGCGTCGGCTATACTGGCCGCCCGCCACCAACGCAGGGGACGCCAATGACTGACGACCTGGGCGCCGACCTGATTCTCCGCAACGCCCGTGTGATCACCGTCGATGACGATTTCACCGTGGCCGGCGCCGTCGCCGTCCGGGGCGAGCGCATCCTCGCCGTCGGCGCCGACGCGGACATGGACGCCCTGGCCGGCGCCGCCACGCGCATCATCGATGCCGGCGGCAAGGCGGTGGTGCCGGGCCTCGTCGACGGCCACGCCCACATGGACCGCGAGGGGCTCAAGGACGTCTACCCCTCGCTCGAGGGGGCGCGCTCCATCGACGACGTGCTGGCCCGCATCGAGGCCCTGGCCGCCCGGGCGGCGCCCGGCGAATGGATCGTCACCATGCCGGTGGGCGACCCGCCCTATTACTGGGACGTCCCCGACATCCTTGCCGAGAAGCGCTTCCCCAACCGTTGGGACCTGGATGGCGTGGCCCCCGACAACCCGGTCTACATCCGCCCTATCTGGGGCTTCTGGCGCCACACGCTGCCCCTGGTGTCGATTGCCAACTCGCGGGCGCTGGACGTCGCCGGTATCACCCGCGCCACGCCCGATCCCAGCCCGACGGTGAAGATCGAAAGGGATGCGTCGGGAGAGCCCACCGGCGTCTTCGTCGAGAACACCTATATTCCCATCGTCGAGCTCACCCTCATGCGCGCCAGCGGCGGTTTCGTTCACGAAGACCGGGTGCGCGGCCTGAAGGCCTCCATGCGCGCCTACCACGCCGCCGGCACCACCAGCATCTACGAGGAGCACGGCATCGCCGCCGAGGTGTTGGCGGCCTACAAGACCCTGTGGGAGCGGGGCGAGCTGACCATGCGCTGCAACCTGGTGTTCAGCCCGGCGTGGGACGCCGTCGACGGCGTCCCCTTGGCCACCCTGATGCCGAGGTGGGCGGCGTGGCTGGCCGGGCGCGGCCTCGGCGACGACCGTCTTCGCATGGGCGGCATCTATACCGAGATCAGCACCAACATCGACAACGCACTGCGCGCCCAGGCCAGCCCCTATACCGGGTGGGGGGGGTTCAACTACGATTCAAGCCTGGAGCGCCGGCAGGTCAAGGAACTGCTTCTCGAGGCGGCGAGGAACGACATCCGCGTCAACGCCATCTGGCCCGACGTGCTGGAACTCTACAAGGAGGTAAACGCCGAGATCCCGCTGGCCGGCCGGGGCTGGGTCTTCGGCCACATCGCGGTGCTCCGCCCGGCCGACATCGAGGCCATCGCGGAGATGGGCCTGGTGCTCACCACCCATACCAACCGCCATATTTTCAAGGAGGGCCACCTGCGCCGCGACGAGGCCGGAGAGGGCGCCGAAAACGACGTGGTGCCGCTGCGCTCCCTGATCGACGCCGGCGTGCCCTTCGGGCTGGCCACCGACAACGTGCCGGTCTCCATGTTCCATCCCATCTGGCATTGCGTCGCGCGCTACAACAGGCAGATCGACGGCGCCATCGCGCCCGCCCAGGCGATCGCCCGCGCCGAGGCCCTCCGCGCCGCCACCATGGGCGGCGCCGCCCTCAGCCTCGAGCAAAACGAGAAGGGGTCGCTGGAGCCCGGCAAGCTCGCCGACCTTGCCGTGTTGTCGGACGATCCGCTGACCTGCGACGAAGACGCCCTGAAGGACATCACCGCCGACCTCACCATGGTTGGCGGCAGGATCGTCCACGAAAGAGAGGACGGAGGCTAGTGTTCTCAGTCCCCGGCCTTCGCCAGGTAATCGAACGCCGTCATGGCGTGCACGTGGAAGACGGCGTAAAGGTCGTCGAGGGTGATGTATTCGTCGGGTCCGCCCATGTTGTGGGGGGCGGCGCCGTAGCCGAGCGTCGGGATGCCGCGCTGGCGGTAGAAGCGGGCGTCCGACATGCCGACGCGCATGTTGGACGCGGCTTCGTGTCCCAGCACATCCTTGCTGTTGGCGGCGGCCAGGCGGAAAATCTCGTCGGCCGGGTCGCTCCAGTAGGAATCGGTCGACGCCAGCACTTCGAAACCGACGCCCTCGTGGGTGGCCAGGATGTCGGCCACCGCCTGGGTCATGCCCTCCACCGTCAGGCCCGGCGGAAATCGGATGTCGCAAAGGGCGCGGGCATGATCGGGGATGATGTTGACAGACGAGCCGCCCTCGATGACGCCGAGGCTGAGGGTCACCCCCTGCAAGGTCTCGGCCTCGCCGGCGCCGGAGATTTCCTCGGAAACGGGCTTGGCGGCGACGATGGCGGCGCGGATGTCTTCGGGGATCGGGCAGTCCATGGCGCGCAGGGCGGCGAGCCCGCCCAAGGCCGCCGTCAGGCGCTCGATGGCGTTGACGCCGAGGTGCACGTGCGCCGCGTGGTTGGAAAGGCCTTTCGCCGTCACCTCGATCCACATCTGTCCCTTCTCGCCGAAGCGCATGACCGAGGGCGAACCGGCGTCGCCGTTGATCATGGCGTCGCCCGAGGCGGCGGGCACGTTGTCGAGCAGGTATTGGGTTCCCCACTTGCCTCCCGTCTCCTCGTCGCCGACAAAGGTGAGGACGGCCTCGCCGCAGAGGTGCTCGCGGAAGTCGGCGAGCAGGATGACGGTGAGAAGCGCCGCCGCGACGCCGGCCTTCATGTCCGAGACGCCGCGGCCGTACATGCGTCCGTCGCGAACCTCCCCGCCCAGCGGCGGCATGGTCCACAATCCGGCGTCGCCCACGGGAAAGGTGTCGAGGTGGCCGTTGAAGACGAGGCGACGCCCGGGCCGCCCGCCGGCCAGGCGCGCCACCAGGTTCACCGCCGGCTCCTTGGCGACGATGCGCTCGACGGTGACGTCGGGCACCTCGGCGAGCATGGCGGCGATGGCGTCGGCCAGAGGGCCGGTGTCGCCGGGCGGGTTCTCGCTGCCGATGGCGACCAGCTCGCCGCACAGATCGATATTGCGCTGGCGGTTTTCCTTGACCCGCGCCAGAAAGGCCTGGCGCGCGGACGATACAGTCATGGCACTCCTCCAATGCGGCACAGGGCGCGCCGGCTATCTTTTTTTCCTGGTTTTCCGTTCCTTGCCGAGTTGCACCACGCGCTCCCCCTCGCCGACGATGGGAAAGGTGGCGATGCGCACCACGGGCCCGGCGCGCGGGCTGCGGATCTCCTCGACCACCCTGCCGAAGACGTCGACGATGGAGGCGATGAGGTCGCCTTTCCTGAGGTCCTGGTTGAGTTCCACGTGGCGGTGGTGAAGACCGCCCCGGGTGGCGCGCACCACCGGCATGTCGGTGATGACCATGCGCCGTCCGAAGGTCTCCGTCTCGCCCGGCAACATGCCGACGTGGCGGAAGACGTTGTAGAGGCCGCGCACGCCGCGCTCGATCATGTCGGGCTCGATCTTGCCGCCCTCGCCAAGCTCGAGGCCGAGGCCGACCTTCTTGCGGTTGGCGGTGACCGTGTGCGGAGCCTTGTCTTGCACATAGACGCCTTCGTTGGTAGCCAGGATGAAGTCAGCGCCGAAAGCCATTGCCATGGCTTCGGATTTCTCGACGATCCTTCCGCAGCGCGTCGGTGGCAGGAAGGCGAACGGCGCGTATTTGCCGCCGGTGGTCGGCGTGTGGATGTCGATCATGTAGTCGGCGCGGACCATCAGGCTGTCGAGGGTGGCGGCGATGCGCTCGGCGATGTTGCCGTTGGCGTCTCCGGGGAAGCTGGCCCAGGGATCGGCCGGGCTCTGGTCGAGGGGGGATTTGATCAGGTGGCCGATGAAATAGCGGTGCTGCACCTGATAGGCCATGGGGTTCTGCACGGGGACGGCGAGGATGGTGCCGCTGAGCTTCTTGATGTCGATCTCGTTGACGAAACGGGAGACGATCTCGACACCGTTGATCTCGTCCCCATGGATGGAGGCGCCGAGGTAGAAAACGGGCCCCGGCCGGGCGCCGCGCACGACCATCACGGGGATCTCGACATGACTGCCGTCGGCCAGTTCGAGGGTGCGGATGCGGTTGCGTTGGCGCCGTCCCCGCTTCAGCTTGAAGCCGTCGATCTTGAGGTCGCTGTCGGTTCCGAGCTGTCTTTTCGCCATGGTTCGCTCGCTTTCAGTTCGAATGACCGGTTCACCGCAAGCACCCCGGGGGTAATGCCCGGACGCGCCGCCGCCTGCGCCCGCCCCACCACGACGGGTTGGTCGTCGGATTCAAATACGGAAGCCGGATTCTTGCTAATTAATGACGGCGAACCCGAAATTCTGCTCGAACGGGTACAGGATCGAGACAAGCGTGGGATCGTCGTCGAAATCGTACTTCCCCTGATCGATGGGCACCATGTGGATTTCCGCCACGGCCCCCGGCGGCACGTTGATGGCCGCGAGGCACCTTTCCGTGTACTCCCGGTCGCCCACGGTCACCTTGCCGATGGCGATCGAGCGGAAGAACTTAGGGGCCCGGAAAAGGCGCAGCCTGTTCTCGGTGTTCGTGATGCGGAGAATCTGGGGCTCATTCTGCTTGAACTTGACGTAGGAAGGGCTGAACTCGCCGCCACCGACGATATCAACTTCGACGATCCTCGCCTCGGACCAGTCAACGCCCTTGGCGTGCTCGGAGAAATCCTCGAGGCATACGTTGTAGATATAGACACCCTCGCTATAGGCGCACGCCGAAAGGGCCGCCGCCGCGAGAACGGCCAGAATGGGGCGCCAAAGCCTCGTCATTACCACCTCCAAATACCGGGCCTCCCCTCCCTCGATGCGACCGCGGAGGGAATAAGTGAAGGAAAAGTAGCAGGAGCGCGTTGTTCGGCCAAGAAAAAACCGAACCATCCGAATGGTTTAAAATTAGAATATAAAGTTATAGACGCCAAGCCCGATCAGCGCCACCACATAGGCGGCGGTCAAAACGCCCACGAAAAAAAACGCGTTGGCCAGGGTTCGCAGGGGATATTCGTCGCGTTCCTCGGCCAAGCGCTTCGGCGTGCGCTTTTCCTCGCCACTGACGACGGTGATGTAGTAGCGCCGTGTCAGGAACGGCACGCTGAACCGTATATTGATGGGCGGCCGGCTCCACGACCGGGTGCCGACGGCGCTATCGATGGCTACCTTCTGCCGCGAGGTCAGGGAATCGACGACCCACTCGGGCAGCCGCGTGAACAGCCATTCGGACTTAATGGTCGAGGAGGTGGATTCCTCGCGGGGGGAATTGCGAACGGGCACGGTCAGACCCTCCGGATAGCGACTCGGCAAACCTCATTTCCGCACCCTTCATCGCACGGAACCCTCTGCCAGGTCAATTTCGTGATTGCTGTTGCTAGCGCTTTGTTATGGCGCGGAAATAATCTAGTGGATAGAATCTAACATATGGTACCCATACGGTAAGTTCTACCTGCTAGCCTCGCGAACCGCAGCGTCGACCGACAACGTTACGCGAAGGAGCGCGTCCATGCCAGCGAAGGACGAAAGACAACAAGCCGGGCTCATCGACAAGATTGTTCGCCAGGCACGCAGGTCTCTCAAGGGCCGCAAGGCGTTGGCGGCTGCCGGTTTCGTGCGCACTTACTATTCCAACGTTCCGCCACAGGACCTCCTGCAGCGCAAGCCCGCCGATCTGTGGGGTGCCGCCTCGAGCCACTGGAAGCTGGCATCGAGCCGGGCGCGCAACCAGGCAAAGGTTCGCGTCTATACCCCACGGGCCGAGAAACACGGCGGGAAATCAACGCATACCATCGTCGAAATCGTCACCGACGACATGGCGTTCCTGGTCGATTCGGTGACCGCCGCCCTGAACAAGCTGGAGCTAATCGTCCACTTGGTCATCCACCCCATGTTCAGGGTTCGCCGGGACAAGCGTGGCCGGTTGATCGAGATCGTGGACAACGGAGTCGACGGTTCGATAAGCGAGTCGTTCATGCGCATCGAGGTCACCGAGCAATCGGATGACCGCTGGGACGGAATCCGCGGCGCCGTCGAAGCCGTCCTCGTTGACGTGCGTGCCGCGGTCAAGGACTGGCAATCAATACGCGGGCGCATGAGCGGCATCATCGACGAGCTTAACTCGCCGCCACCTAACCTTTCCGTCGATGAGGTGGATGAGGTCCAGGACTTCCTGCGCTGGGCTCATGACGATCACTTCACGTTCACCGGGTTCCGCGATTACGATTTCAAGACCAAAGGCCGTCGCTCATGGGTCGAGCCCAACACCAAAACGGCGCTCGGCATCCTGCGCGATTCCAAGACGAGGATTTTCGAGCACTATGGCGCCGATGAAACCATTCCGCCCCACGTCGCCGCCTTCATACGTCAACCCGACATCCTGATGGTGACCAAGTCCAACATGCGATCCACGGTTCACCGTCCCGTGCATCTCGACACGATCGGCGTCAAGCGCTTCGACGGTGAAGGCAACGTGATCGGCCAGCGCCTGTTCGTCGGTCTTTTCACGTCCGTCGCCTACACCCGCAGCCCCAGCGACATCCCGCTCCTGCGGCGCAAGCTGAATATGGTCTTCGAGCGTGCCGGCTTCCAGCGCGGGAGCCACAACGGCAAGGCCCTGATGAACATCCTGGAGACCTTCCCGCGGGACGAGCTTTTCCAGGTCTCCGATGAACACCTGCTCAACACGGGCCTCGGCATCCTCAATCTGCAGGAGCGCCAGAGGGTGGCGCTGTTCATCCGCCAGGACGATTTCGAGCGCTTCACTTCTTGTCTGATCTTCGTGCCGCGCGATCGTTACACCACCGATTTGCGGCTGCGTATGCAGGCGATATTGGAGGAAGCGTTCGCCGGCCAGGTGGCGGCCCATTTCGCCCAGCTCGGCGATTCACCGCTGGCGCGGCTGCACATCATCGTTTCGTGCACGCCCGGCGAAATCCCTCCTTACGACGCCGGCGAGCTGGAAGTCCGCTTGGTCGAGGCGGCGCGTTCGTGGACCGATCACCTGCAGGACGCCTTGACCGCCGCCCACGGAGAACAGATCGGCCTAAAGCTGTGCCAGCGCTACCAGAATGCCTTCCCGGCGGCCTATCGCGAGCGCTTCGACGCCGAGGAGGCGCTCGCCGACATCGATACGGTGGAGCGGACAATGGCGAGCGGCGAGCTGGGCATGCACCTTTACCGGGACGACGGCGTCGCGCCCAACGAAGTCTTGTTCAAGATCTACCATCCCGACACCGCCATCGCACTCTCCGACGTTCTTCCCATGCTCGAACACATGGGCCTCAAGGTCGACGACGAAATTCCCTATGAAATCACGCTCGAAGGCGCCGGCACCGTGAAGGTTCACGACTTCGGGCTGGAGACCCGTTCCGGCGCCCCCGTGAAGCTCGATGGAGTCCGTGAAATCTTCCATGACGCCTTCAGCCGCGTGTGGTGCGGCGAAATGGAAAGCGACGGTTTCAACGGGCTGGTCCTCGGTGCCGGCCTCTCCTGGCGCGAGGTCGTCGTCATCCGCGCTTATTGTAAATATCTGCTGCAGGCGGGGATTACTTTCTCCCAGGCCTACATGGAACAGACGCTTGCGTCGAATCCCGCCCTGACGCGCCTGATCGTCCGCTATTTCAATTCCCTGTTCGACCCAACTCTCGCCAAGGATAGCGCGCGGCGCGCCAAGTCCATCCGTCGTTCCTTCATCAAAGGTCTCGACGACGTGGTCAGCGCCGACGAGGACCGTATCCTGCGCCGGTTCATCAACATGGTGGACTGTACGCTGCGCACCAATTTTTTCCAGTCCGGCGCCGACGGGGGACCGAAGCCCTATGTGTCGTTCAAGCTGGACAGCCAAAACATCGAAGAACTCCCCCTGCCCAAGCCGTTGCGCGAGATTTTCGTTTACAGCCCTCGGGTCGAGGGCGTCCACCTGCGATTCGGCCTGGTGGCGCGCGGCGGTTTGCGGTGGTCCGACCGGCGCGAGGATTTCCGCACCGAAATCCTCGGGTTGGTCAAGGCACAGCAGGTCAAGAACGCCGTCATCGTGCCGGTTGGCTCGAAGGGCGGTTTCGTGGTCAAGCGGCCGCCCGCCGGCGGCGACCGCGAGGCCATCCAGAACGAAGGCATTGCCTGCTACCAGACTTTCATCTCGGGCCTTCTCGACCTTACCGACAACTTCAAGGGGCCCCGGGTGGTGCCGCCGGCCAGCGTCGTTCGGCGCGACGTCGATGACCCATATCTTGTGGTGGCGGCGGACAAGGGCACGGCCACCTTTTCCGATATCGCCAACGGAATTTCCATCGACTACGGCTTCTGGCTCGGCGACGCCTTCGCCTCGGGTGGCAGCCAAGGCTACGATCACAAGAAAATGGGGATCACGGCGCGCGGCGCCTGGGAATCCGTCAAGCGGCACTTCCGCGAGATGGGCATCGATACCCAGAAGGAAGATTTCACGGTCATCGGCGTCGGCGACATGTCGGGCGACGTGTTCGGCAACGGAATGTTGCTGTCCAAGCACATCAAGCTGCTGGCGGCATTCAACCACATGCATATTTTCGTCGATCCCGACCCCCATCCGGCAAAAAGCTTCGTCGAGCGAAAGCGCCTTTTCGAGACGCCGCGCACGGGTTGGGGCGACTACGACGGGAAACTGCTGTCCAAGGGCGGCGCCATATTCGAGCGCCGAGCCAAGATGCTGACGCTCTCCCCCGAGATCAGGAAGCGCTTCGGCATCGGCAAGGAAAGGGTCACGCCCAACGAATTGATGCGTTGCCTGCTTGGCGCCGAAGTGGATCTTCTGTGGTTCGGCGGTATCGGGACCTACGTCAAGTCGAGCAACGAATCCCACGTCGACGCCGGCGACCGTTCAAACGACGCCATCCGGGTCAACGGCTCGGAACTGCGGTGCCGGGTCATGGGCGAGGGTGCCAACCTCGGCATCACCCAGCTTGGGCGCATCGAATACGGGCTGGCCGGCGGTCGTCTGAATACCGATTCCATTGATAACTCGGCGGGTGTCGACTGCTCGGACCACGAGGTGAACATCAAAATCTTGTTGGATTCGGCCGTCGCCAAGAAGCGCCTCGGCGTCAAGAGCCGCAACACCACTCTCGCCAAGATGACCGACGAAGTGGCCGACCTGGTGCTCAGGGACAACTATCTGCAGAGCCAGGCCATATCCAATATTCAGGCGCAAGGATCGGAAGGCCTCGATAATCAGGTCCGGCTCATGCGCGCCCTGGAAAAAGAAGGGCATTTGAACCGCGCCGTTGAATTTCTCCCCGACGACGACACCATTGCCGAGCGGTTGGCGTCCAAGCAGGGTTTGACGCGGCCCGAAATCGCCGTGCTCATGTCGTACAGCAAGATCTGGCTCTACGACCAATTGCTGAATTCCGACCTGCCGGACGATCCCAGCCTGATCGGCGACTTGGTGCGCTACTTTCCAAGCCTGCTCGGCAACAGATTCGGGAAAGACATCGAAAACCATCGTCTGCGCCGCGAAATCATCGCCACCGTCGTCACCAACAGCATGGTCAACCGGGTCGGCGCCACGTTCGTTCACGAATTCGCCAAAAAAACCGGCATGGAGCCGAGCGCCATCGCCCGCGCCTACGTCATCGCGCGCCAAGTCTTCGGGTTGCGCGGATTGTGGCAGGAAATCGAAAGCCTCGACAACAAGGTGCCGGCCGGGGTGCAGACGGCCATGAGCCTCACGTTGTGCAATCTCATGGAGTGGGTCATCCTGTGGTTCCTGCGCAACGGTCGCCAACCGCTTGACATCGGCACCCATGTCGCGCGTTACGAACGCGGCGTCTCCGCCCTGGCCTCGTCTCTCAATGATGTGGTTCCGCACCACTATCTCAACGACACGAAACTGCGGGCGCAACCTTACATGGAGCACGGCATTCCCAAGGACTTGGCGTTGCGCGTTGCCGGGATGGTCAATCTGTATACCGGGTGCGACATCGTGCGCCTCGCCACTCAACGAAAGCTCACCGTTGGTGCCGTGGCGCGGCTTTACTTCGCGGTTGGCGCGCGCTTCCGTTTGGGGCGCCTGCGCGGCGCGGCGGCCGGCATCGATTCGGGCAGCCACTGGCAACAACTCGCGGTGGCGGCGTTGATCGAGGAGATCTACACCCATCAGCTGGACCTGACCTCCCAGGTACTGGATTTCGCGGGTGGCGCGAAGGACGCGCAAAAGGCGATCGCAATCTGGTCCGGAAAGCAACAAACGGCCATCGATCAGGCCGAGCAGCTCTTGTCCGAGCTGTGGTCGACGGAACTCACCGATCTTTCCATGATCGCCGTGGCCAGCCGGCAGTTCCGCTCGCTTGTCGCCTCGGCGGCGCCCTCGTAGCGACCGGCGACGTAAAACGTGGTCCCCGAGCCAGGAGTCCCCGAGAGCGACGATCGCCGAACCCCGCGCCGCGCCCTGTTCTCATGGTGCCTGTTCGATTGGGCGAATTCCGCCTTCCCCACGGTCATCACCACGTTCGTGTTCGCCGCCTATTTCACCGAATCCGTCGCCGCCGATCCAGTCAGCGGAACATCCCAGTGGGGATACGCCATAAGCCTCTCGGCCCTGGCGGTCGCCGTCATGGGGCCTGTTCTCGGCGCTATCGCCGATCATGCCGGCCCGCGCAAGCCCTGGATCATGGCCTTTTCGGCCATCTGCGTGGCGGCCACGGCGATGCTCTGGTTCGTCCGCCCCGACACGTCCTGGGTGTTTTGGGCGCTGGTTTTCGTGGGGCTCGCCAATTTCGCCTTCGAGATGGGAATGGTGTTTTACAACGCCATGTTGCCCGAGCTGGCGGAGCGCGCCTGGATGGGGCGTGTTTCCGGCTGGGGATGGGGTCTCGGCTATGCCGGCGGGCTTTCCTGTCTGGGCCTGGTGCTTGTCGGGTTGGTCCAACCGGAGGTGCCGTGGTTCGGCCTCGACAAGGAGGCGGCCGAGCACGTGCGCGCCACGGCGTTTCTGGTGGCGGCATGGTTCGCCATTTTCTCCGTGCCGCTTTTCCTCTTCACGCCGGACATCCGGGCCCGCGGTCTGGCCCCCGCCGAGGCCGTGCGCCGGGGCTTGGCGTCTCTCGCCGCCACCCTTGGGCACGTTCGCGAATACGCCGACGTGGCGCGCTTCCTGCTGGCGCGCATGATCTACACCGACGGGCTCAACACCCTGTTTGCCTTCGGCGGAATTTACGCCGTCGGCACCTTCGGCTTCGACTTCGCGGAGCTCGTCGTCTTCGGCATCGCCTTGAATGTGACCGCCGGTGCCGGCGCCGCCCTGTTCGCCTGGGTAGACGACCGCATCGGCCCCAAGCGCACCGTGCTCATCTCGATCGCCGCGCTGACGGCGCTGGGGGGCGGCCTGCTCGTGGTCGAGGGCAAGAGCCTGTTTTGGGCGTTGGGCCTGCCCCTGGGCATTTTCGTGGGTCCGGCTCAGGCGGCCAGCCGCTCGTATATGGCGCACTTGGCGCCTGCCCGCCTGCGCACCGAGATGTTCGGCCTCTACGCGCTGTCGGGCAAGGCCACGGCTTTCGTGGGGCCGGCCGTGCTCGCCTGGGCGACGGCGGCGGCCGGCAGCCAGCGCGTCGGCATGGCGACCATCGTCGCCTTCTTCGTCGTCGGCATGGTATTGCTGTTGCCGGTTCCCGATGCGCGCCGTTGAACCGCGAGCCAGAATGAACGAGAATCGCGCTCACCCACCCTTTGCGCCCGCCCGATAAGTTCCAGGTAGCACCATCCGATGACCTTTCCCGACAAAAAGTACGAGGAGATCGCCGCTTTCTGCGATGCCTATTTCGAGCGTGTTTCCGTCGCCCAAGCGTCGGTGGACCGCGCCAGGATGGCCGAGGCGGCGCGCCTCCTGGCCGACGCCTACGATCGGGGCGCGACGCTCTTCGTATGCGGCAA
Organism: Rhodospirillales bacterium; assembly: GCA_030744625.1. Lineage (GTDB taxonomy): Bacteria > Pseudomonadota > Alphaproteobacteria > Rhodospirillales > JASLQF01 > JASLQF01. Next base: position 29,256 of record JASLQF010000026.1, on the reverse strand, counting down.
TGGGGGATCGGCGGCCATCGCCAACACCTTCGTGTGCGACCACGCCAAGCTCATCCAGACCGATACCGATCTGGTGCCGCGCGTCGTTTCGTTGAGCGATAACGTCCCCATGATCACCGCCATCGCCAACGATATTTCCTACGACGACATATTCGCGTTTCAACTGCGCACCGCGGCGCGTCCGGGTGACGTGCTGCTGACGGTGAGCGCGTCCGGGGATTCCGAGAACGTGGTGCGTGCCGCCCAATGGGCCCGCGGCAACGGGCTCGACGTGGTCGCCTTCACCGGGTTTTCCGGCGGCCGCACGGCGGACCTGGCCAACGTGCGCGTGCACGCCGAGGGAGACAACTACGGCGTCATCGAGGACACCCACCAGTCCCTGATGCACATCCTCGCCCAGTACATTCGCCTTTCTCGCATGGGCGAGGACCTCATTACCGAGCGCAAGTTCTGAAGCCGCCGCGCCGAAAGGAGAAAACCATGGATCTGGGTATCGCGGGAGAGAAGGCGTTGCTGCTGGCCAGCACCAAGGGCCTCGGCTTCGGCTGCGCCAAGGCCCTCGTCGAAGAGGGGGTGAAGGTGGTGATCAGCGGGCGCACCCCCGAGACCGGCGCGGCGGCGGCCGAGAACTTGGGCGCCAACGCCCATTTCATCGCCGCCGATATCGAGCGGCGCGAGGATCGCGCCCGCCTCTTCGCCGAAGCCAAGGCCCACCTCGGCGCCATCTCCATCCTTGTCACCAACGCGGGAAGCCCGCCGATCGGCGCCTTCATGGAGGTGTCTACGGATGACTGGTCCACGGGGTTCGAGCTGGTCGTCGCTTCGGCCGTCGATCTCGCCAGGCGCTGCGTGCCCGACATGGTGGAGGCCGGTTTCGGGCGCATCGTCAATATCAGCTCGCTGTCGGCCAAGGAAACGACGCGCGGCACGACGCTCGCCAATTCGCTGAAGCCAGGGCTGGTCGGCGCCTTTGCCACGCTCGGGCGCGAGCTGGCCGAGACCGGCGTTACAGCCAACAGCATCATGCCCGGCCCCTTCGATACCGAGCTCCTGCGCCGGGTGGCCAACAAGCTCGTCGGGCGCGACGACATCAGCGCCGAGGAGGCGGCCGAGATCTATGCCCAACAGGGACCGATGAAGCGTCTCGGGCGCATCGAGGAATTCGGCGCCCTTTGCGCGTTCCTGTGTTCGCGCCACGCCGGATTCATCACGGCGCAGAGCTATGTCATCGACGGCGGCCACGTGAAATCCCTATTCTGATTGCATCCGCCGCCACCAGGCGTCTGCCGGCCTCGGCCCGGGCGTGGCGGTGGCGCCAATCACGAACGCGGGAGGTGGGGCGCCGGACGTTACGGGATCAGTGGCGGAAGTGGCGCATGCCGGTGAATACCATGGCCAGGCCGGCCTCGTCGGCGGCGGCAATGACCTCGGCGTCGCGCACCGAGCCCCCCGGCTGGATCACCGCCGTCGCTCCCGCCTGGGCCGCCGCCAGCAGGCCGTCGGCGAACGGGAAAAAGGCGTCCGACGCCACCACCGAGCCTTCGGCGCGGCTCCGATCCTCGCCCGCCGCCGCCGAGGTCTCGCCGGCCTTCCACGCGGCGATGCGCGACGAATCGACCCGGCTCATCTGGCCCGCCCCGACGCCGACGGTGGCGCCATCCCTGGCGTAGACGATGGCGTTGGACTTGGCGTGCTTGCAGACCCTGAACGCGAACAGGAGATCGGCCATCTCTTCGGCGGTCGGCTGGCGCTTGGTCACCACCTCGAGGTCGGCGCCGGTGAGGGCACCGTCGCGGCCCTGCACCAGGTAACCGCCGGCCAGGGAACGCACCGTCATGGCACTGGCGGTGGCATCTGTGGCGTCAGGCATGGCGCCGGTGATCAACACCCTGAGGTTCTTCTTGGCGGCGAGCACGGCGCGCGCCTCGGCGTCCGCCTCGGGCGCGATGACCACCTCGGCGAAGAGCTCGGCGATTTCCGCCGCCGTGGCGCCATCGAGGGTGCGGTTGAGCGCGATGATGCCGCCGAAGGCGCTCACCGGATCGCCGGCCAGCGCCTTGGCATATGCGGCCGGGAGGTCATCGCCGATGGCGGTGCCGCAGGGATTGGCGTGCTTGATGATGGCGCAGGCGGGGGCCTCGAACTCGGCGACCAGCTCGAAGGCGGCATCGGTGTCGTTGAGGTTGTTGAAGCTCAGCTCCTTGCCCTGGATCTGCTCGGCGGTAGCGATGCCCGGCCGCGCCGCGCCGCCCGTGTAAAACGCCGCTTCCTGGTGCGGGTTCTCGCCGTAGCGCAGCGTTTGGCGCAGCGCCGCGGAAAGGGTCATGCGCCGGGGGAAGGTCTCGCCCAGTTGGTTGGCGAACCAGCCGCCGATGGCGGCGTCGTAGGCGGCGGTGCGCGCATAGGCCTCGGCGGCCAGGCGTTTGCGCAGTTGCGTCGTGGTGGCGCCGCCGTTGGCCTTCATGTCCTCGATCACCGCGCCGTAGTCGGCGGGCTCGACCACCACGGTGACGAAGGCGTGGTTCTTGGCGGCGGCGCGGATGAGCGCCGGGCCGCCGATGTCGATGTTTTCGATGCAGGCGGCGAAGTCGCCCCCCGCCGCCACCGTCTCCTCGAAGGGATAAAGGTTGACGGCGAGGAGGTCGATGGCGCCGATGCCGTGGGCCTCCATCGCCGCCTCGTGGTCGGCGTTGCCGCGCACGGCGAGCAGGCCGCCGTGGATGAGCGGGTGCAGGGTCTTGACCCGGCCGTCCATGATCTCCGGAAAACCGGTCACGTCGGAGACCTCGGTGGCTTTTATGCCGGCGTCGGCGAGGGCCTTGGCCGATCCTCCGGTGGACAGGATTTCGACGCCGCTGTCGACCAGGAAGCGGCCGAAGTCGGCAAGGCCGGACTTGTCGGAAACGGAAATCAGGGCGCGGCGAATTTTCACTACTTTTGCCTCGTGATGGGCTGTTGCCTGTCGATGGTCATGCCGACGCCGCACGGGCCGGGCTTTCCGCCGCCCCCCGGTACTCGGGAACCAGTTGGTGCAGAATCTCGGATATCGTGGCGGTGTCGGAGCGCGCGCAGGCCTCCGCCAGGTCGTCGAAGGAGCGCGACAATTCCTGGTGGTCGCCGGGCCGGGGCGTCGCCAAGAGCACGCCCTTGGTCTCGGTGGGGACGAGGGGCTCACCGCCGTGGAACGTTTCCTCGCTGAGCTTCTCTCCGGGGCGCGACCCGATGAACTCGATCTTGATGTCGTCGTCCGGGCGCAGGCCGGCGAGGCGGATCAGCTGCCGCGCCAGGTCCAGGATGCGGACGGGCTCTCCCATGTCGAGGACAAGGATTTTTCCCTCGTGCTCGGAGTCCCGGCTGCCGTGGGCCGAGGCCTGCAGCACCAGGGCCACGGCCTCGCTGACGGTCATGAAATAGCGCTTCATCTCGGGGTCGGTGACGGTCAGCGGGCCGCCCTGCGCCAATTGCCTTTGAAAGAGTGGCACCACCGATCCCGTCGATCCCAGGACGTTGCCGAAGCGCACGGTGATAAACCGCGTCCCGTCGGTGCCGTGCCGAACCAGGTCGAGGGCCTGGCAGTACTGCTCGGCGATGCGTTTCGTGGCGCCCATGACGCTCGTCGGGTTGACCGCCTTATCGGTGGAAATCATCACCATGGCGGCGGCGCCAGCCTCCATGCAGGCGTCGGCGACGTTGACGGTGCCGATGACGTTGGTGGTCACGCCCTCGACAGGATTGGTTTCGACGAGCGGCACGTGCTTCAGGGCCGCGGCGTGGAAGACGAGCTCGGGCCGGATAGCCGCGAATAGCCCTCCGATGCGGTCGCTGTCGCGCACGTCTCCGATGATGGCGTGGCGGGCGAGCGCCGGATGACGCTCGGCCAGCGCCATCTCCACCGAGTAGAGGTTGAATTCGGAATTGTCGAGGAGAACGAGCTCGGCCGGCGCGAAGTCGGAAATCTGACGCACCAGCTCGCCGCCGATGCTGCCGCCGGCGCCGGTAATCAGGACACGGCGCCCCTTGATGAAGGCGCTGAGCGTGCCGCGGTCCAGGGTCGTCTGCGGCCGTCCGAGAAGGTCCTCGACGGCGACCGGGCGGATTTCCATCTTGTCGTCGACCCCGCTCTTGAAATCGGTGAGCTTGGGCAGGCGCGCCATGGTCATGCCGGCCTCGGTGGCGCCATCGAGAAGGGTGCGCACCTTGGCCCCGTCCATGCCATCCTTGGTGAGGATCAGCCTCTGCGGCCGGTCGCCCCTGGCGGCGAGCTCCTCGACCACGGCCGGGAGCTCTTCCGTGGTTCCCATGGCCTCGATGCCGTGGATATGCCGGCCCACGTTGGCCGGCCGTTCGGCGACGATGCCGACGACCCGGTAGTCGGCGCCGCCGGGCCGCGAGGTGGCTCGGATGAACAGCTCGGCGGCATCGCCGGCGCCAACCAGCAGGACCGGGATGCGGCGCTGTCCGCCGTTCTCCAAGTTCAGGTCGAAGCGGCGATCCTTGATCAGGCGGTAAAGAAACCGCGGGCCGCCGAGCAGTGCGATCAGCACGAACCAATTGATGAACGGCAGGGAACGGGGCACCTGCTCGAGCCGCGTCCACAGGAACATGAGGACAAGGAACACGAGGATGGCAAGGGTGACGGCACGGGTGATCGCCAACAGGTCGTTGAGCGAGGCGTAGCGCCAGATTCCCCGATACAGCCGCATGAACCAGAAGGCCACCGCGCACACCACGGTGAACAGAATCGTTCCCACCAACAGCCAGTCGATGGATTTGTCGAACAACTCGGCGCCGAGGCGCAAGTAGAGGGAGAGGGCGAAGGAAAGCGCCGCCATGACGATGTCATGGGCGTAGGCGATATACGCGGGTTTCAATCGGCGAGGGTCAAGCACCATCTCTCAGGTATTCCGCCATCCAGCCATATTTCTCGCTCAGCGATCCCGGGCGCGCCGCGACGCGAACCAGGATACCGTCTCGGCCAGTCCTTGGGCCATGGTAAATGGCGGAGCCCAGTCGAGTTGCGTGCGGATTTTTCCGTCATCGATGGCCAGCGATCCAAGCAGACGTCCGACCGAGTCGGATTTTCCCGTGAGGTGGCCGGCCAGGCGCAGGAGCACCCCCGGCACCGGAAACAGCCGCGCCGGCCGACCCAGGGCGGCACCGACGCGGCGGATCAGCTCGGCCGTCGAGACATCCTCGCCGTCGCGTACCAGATAGGTCTGGCCGGCGGCCTCGGGCCTGATCAAGCAGGCCGTGACGGCGTTCGCCAGGTTGCCGAGAAATATGAGACTGCGGCGGTTCGAGGCGGCGCCGAGCGGAAGCGGCGGGGCGCGCCGGCACAGCTCCAGCAGCCTGAGAAAATTGCCCTTCACTCCGGGGCCGTAGACGAGCGGCGGGCGCAACACCACGGTCTCGAGTCCGGTACGCGCCGCCACCTCGGCGAGGGCCTGTTCGCCTTCCCATTTGGAGAGGGCGTAATCGTCGCCGGGAGCCGGCGCGTCGCTCTCGCGAAAGGGGTCGGAACCGCTGGTCTCGCCGTTGACCTTGACCGTGCTCAGGAAGACCACGCGGCGGACGCCGTTGGCGGCGGCGACTTCCGCGAGGCGTCGCGTGCCCTCGGCGTTGACACGGCGATAGGCGGCCAACGGTTGGGCGTGGCGCTCCTTCATCACGTGCACGCGCGCCGCCAGATGGGCCACCGCGTCAACGCCGGCGAGGGCGCCGCTCCAGTCCGTGTCGGGGCCGATGTCCGGGATGGGACGGATTTCGAGGCCGGCACTCCACGGCTCCGCCGCGCCCCGCGTCGACACCACTATTTCATGGCCCGCCTCACCGAGGGCGGCGCACAAAGCCCGACCCACGAACCCCGACGCCCCGGTGACCAGCACCCGGGTCATGCCGGGACAAGGACTCCGACCTCGCTCCCCCGTCCCACGGTCACCAGGTCGAGGACCTCCATCATGCGCCGCGCCTGGCGTTCGCGGGTGTGCAGGGGCGCCGCGGCGAGGCTTCGTTGAGTGAGGGATTCGCGGGTCTCGAAGTCCCTCATAAGATTGAGCACCGAGGCGGCCAGGGCATCGGGATCCTCGGCCGACACCCACAGGCCGGCCCCGTCGCGCTCCAGGATGTCGGCCGCCTCGCCCCGCGGCGCCGCCAGGAGAAGCGGCAGCCCCATGCCCATGGCCTCGAACATCTTCGATGGGATCACTTCCTTGAAGACCGGCGAGTTCCGCAGATGGACCAGGGCAACGTCGCACAGACTCCACACTTCGGGCATGCTTTCCTTGGGCTGGGGGGGAATGAAGATCACGTTGTCGAGCCGCCTGTGCTTGGCCTCGGCCATGAGCGGTACGCGCTCGGCCCCCGAGCCGACGAGGATGAATCTCAGATTTTCCTCGTGGCGCAACCGATCGGCGGCGTCGAGGACGTTTCTCAGGCCATGGGCCATGCCATGGGTGCCGATGTAGCCGACCACGAAGCGCCCGCTGAGGCCCCAGCGCTCGGCCAGTTTCTCGTTGGGTGATCTTGGGCCGTAGCGCGAAAGGTCGACGCCGTTGATCACCACCGCGATCTTGTCGGCGGTGATGCCGCGTTGCGTCAGGTTGCGCTTGAAGGCGGCGGTCAGGGCCACCACCGAGGCGGACCGGCGATAGAGGAACATTTCCACCGCCTCCATCCATTTGAGAAGGATGTTGTCGTGGATGGCGCCGACGGCGGCGATCGAGGCCGGCCACAGGTCGCCCAGTTCGAAGACGAACGGTACCCGGCGCATTCCGGCCACGGCCCAGCCCGCCACCGCGGCAAAGAACTGGGGCGAAGTGGCGGCGATGACGTCGGGCCGCGGCTGAAACAACCCGGCCACGAATCCGGTCAGGAAGAAGCTCAGAAAATCCAACGTGCGAAGGAACACCGCCCGGTTGGGCGCGATCAGGGTCTTGACCCGCACCACCCGTATCCCCGTCATCTCCTCGGTCTGGTACCAGCGGTTCCGGTAAGAGGGAAACACCCTTCCACGCGGGAAGTTGGGCACGCACGTAATGACCGTGACTTCGTGGCCCCATTTCACCCAATAGCAGGCGCGCTCATAGACCCGGGTCGCCGCAGCGTTGGTCTCCGGCGGAAAGTTCTCGGTGAGAAAAAGGATATTCATGAACGGTGTTCTTCCTCGTTCGCGCCTGGGCGCCGGCCGAGATAGAAAAGCAGCGTCGCGACGACGACGCAAGCGCCAGTCAATGCATGCCACGGCCATCCCCACGCGGCAAGCCCGGCGAGGGCAATAAGAAACAGGTTGGCGAGCAGCATGGCGCCGACCACCGCCGCGTGGTCGAGGCCGCGGCGAACCGCCACCTGGTAGAAGTGTTCGCGGTGCGCCCGCCAGATCCTTTCGCCGCGCCAGGCGCGCCGCGCCAGGGTTATGGTGGCGTCGGCCAGATAGTAGAGGGGCAGGATAAGTGCCACCGCCCACAAGCCCTCCGCCGCCAAGCCCAGGAGCAGCCAACCGAACAGGAACCCAAGCGGCACGCTGCCCACGTCGCCGAAGAATATTCTTGCCGGTTGCCAGTTCCACCACAGGAAGCCGAGGGCCGCCGCCGCCGCCGTCAGGCCGTACAGCATCACCGGTTCGCCGAGGCCGGTGGCGAGCGCCGTCAACGCGACCCCGGCCCCGATGCAGGCGGCTTCGGTCCCCGCGATGCCGTCGATCCCATCCATGAAATTGAAGAGATTTATGAACCAGATCCACATCACGGCGGCGGCGATGGGGTCGAGCGCGCCGGGCAGCAGGCCGCCGAAGTAGGGGCCGCGTACGGGCATCCAGGCGAGGGCGACGGTGACCGCCAGGACTTGGCCCATGAGCCGCCAACGGACCCGCAGCCCACGCAGATCGTCGATCCACGAAATCGCCGCTAGGCCGAGAGCGCACCCGCAAACGACCAGAATCTCCAGGGCCGGCGCCGGCGCCGACAGCCCGACCATGCCCCAGGCCGCCACGACGACGGCGACCACCGCCAGTCCGCCGCCGCGCGGCGTCGGTGTTTTGTGGCTCGATCGCTCGTTGGGGAGGTCGAGGATGGCGCGCCGGCGAAGGACGCCGAGCACCGCCCGCGTGCCGCCCAACGAGGCGGCCAGGACGGCGACGAACGCCACGAGAGCCGTGATCCAGTCCATGAACCGGTATTTATAGCGAAGCCGGGGCGTGGCGACAAAAAAAACGCCCGGCGGGGCGCTCTTGGCGGCGAACAAGGCGTCGGTTCGGGTTACGTCGAGCGAAACTCCCAGCCAATGATGCAATCCTCCCCACCCGACGCTCTTTCGACGACGATCTGGCGGGTGTCGCGCATCTCGTTGAAGCGCGGCGCATAGACACTGTCGCGCAAACGCACCTCTTCGCCCGGCGCCTCGAATCGCCAGCTGCCGCCGCCGGGCAGGCGCAGATCGACGGCGCCTGCTCCCTCCTGCTTCGCGGCGACGTCCGGGTGCAGGTGAAAACGGGCGGCGATGCGGCGGTCCGCCGCCGCGCCCGAGTTCTCAATGCGGTCCTCGCCGGCCAGGCGCCGGCCGTCGTGGGACAAAGCGAGCGAGCGGTGATGGATGATTCCCAGACGGCGGTAGCCGTCGTGCTTGGCGGCTATTCGCATGCCCGAGGCATCCTCATGGCGCGTGCCCGTGATCCCTTCGGGCCTGCGGCCGAGGCGGAACGTGCCGTAGACCTCGGCGCTGTCCTCGTCGTCGATGCAGACGGTGCTGTGCGCCGCCGTGCCGCGCAGCCGGTTGCGCCAGGCCGCGTCCTGGTAGGCGTAGGTGCCGCAGTTGACGACGATCCGCCGGGAGAGGTGCGAGAACTCGAAGGACAGCGTATCGGCGTGGGCGTGGGCGGGAAGGTCGTCGGGGCAGCAGGGGCCGGCGTCCATCAAGACCAGGGCGCCGCCCGCCGCCATGCGGTGATAGCCGCAATCGGGAAGGGAGGCGGGGGTGGCGCGCCGCCCCCCCAGGTGGCGGTCGGCGGCGGCGAGCCGTCCGGGCGCGCCGACGTCCCCGTCGTTGAAGAGGGCCAGCCCGCCATCGCCGTGGCGGAAGAACGCCAGGGCGCCGCCCATGCGCTGGATGGCGTCCTCCAGCCAAGCCGGCGGCGGCGCGTCCTCCTCGGCGATCAGCGCCCGCACGTCCAAGAGGTCGCACAGAACCTGCAGGTGGTAGGCGGGCGAGCGCTCGTAATGCCCGCCGTCGGCGAGCACCTGCCGGGAAACTTCGTGTTCGAGCCCGGCTTCGGCGTCGGCGCCGGTTTGGCCGTCGAGACAGCGCCGCGTGGCGATCAGCGCCTTGAGGTTCTTGATGAGATGGTTGCCGCCGATATCGCGTTCCACCACCCGCGCCAGATGGCGCGCCTGACGATCCAGGGAGTCGCGGTAGCGGTCGCCAAAGGCCCTCTCGGCGCCGTCCAGGACGAAGGGTCCGTGACGCAGCCACGCATACACCCGGAGCGACAGGGGATAGGGATGCCAGGCGACGGCGTCGGGCCGCGGGTGGGCGGCCATCCAGTCGTCTATGAGGGCGCGGGCGCGGGCCGAGGCCCGGCCGCCACCGATGGCCTCGAGGTCGGCCAGCCACTCGAAATAATGGAGCGTGAAGCGCCACAGCAGGGGGTGCCCTTGGGCCCGCCAATCGACGGGAGTAGCCATGGGGTGGTCGCCGCCCATTAGGCGGATGGATCCCTCGAGGACGCGGCCTCCGTTATCCCGATCACCGGGCCACAGCGCCGGTGGGAACCGAAGGGGGCCATCCGGATGGCGCGGGGCGAGGCAAAGGCGGGTGTAAAGCGGCGAGGCGAACCAGGGCATCCGTCCCCGGTTCCATAGCCGGTGCATCACCTGTTCGGGGCGCAGGTAACGAAGCGTGCGCAGCGTCCGGGCCAGTGTCACTGCGCCGCCTGCCAGGCGCCCAGCGCCAAGAGCGCCCAGACTTTCAGGGAATGGTCGCGCCGGCCCCGCCGGTGTTCGTCGAGCAAGTCCTTGACGGGCCGCCAGTCGAGCCCGGCGGCCGCCATGGCGGCGGGGGTCAGGCGCGCGTCAACAAGAGGCGCCAATTCCCCCTTCAACCAGACGCCGAGCGGCGGGTTGAATCCGCGCTTGGGCCGGCGCACCACGTTGGCGGGCAGCAATCGGGCGGCAATGCGCTTGAGCAGGAACTTCATGCCGCCCTGCAAGCGAAGCGCTGGCGCCAAATGTCCCACCGCTTCCACCAACCGGTGGTCGATGAGGGGCAGGCGCAGCTCCAGCGAGTTCCGCATGCTCATGGCGTCCCCGTAGGCCAGCAGGTTGCCGGGCAGGAAGGACAAGAGGTCGGTCTGCTGCATGGCGTCGAGGGGGTCCCGGGAGGGCGCCCGGCCGTAAAGGTCGGACACGGGCCGCGCCGGCGGAGCGTCGATGCCGAGCAGGGCGCGGCGCTCTTGGGGGTCGAAGTATTCCACCCACGCGGCGTACATCTCGGCGTCGTCGAGATTAGCGGCGGTAAGAAACTCCCGCGCCCGGCGCCAGGAATGGCGGCCGGCGGAGCTTTCCGGAATGAAACGGGCGGCCGGCTCGAGGATGCCGCTTCTCAGCCATTCCGGCAGGCGGCGGAAGCGGCGCGCCAGCACCCCGCCCTGGTAGCGCGGATAGCCGGCGAACACCTCGTCGCCGCCGTCGCCCGCCAGTGCCACGGTGACGTGCTCGCGGGCCTTGCGCGACAGGTCGTCGACGAGCAGCGCCGTGGGATTGCCGAAGGGCTCGCCGAAGCTGCCGACGGTGTCGTCGAGCCGGCCGGCGAGCCGTGGCGAGGCCGGAAGCTCGGTGTGGGTGCTTTCGACGTGGCGGGCGACGCGGCGCGCCTGGGCGCTTTCGTCGTAGGCCGCTTCGTCGAAGGTCATGGTGAAGGTGCGCACCGGTTGCGCGCCGTGGCGGCGCGCTTCCTCGGCCATGAGGGCGGCGACGACGGAGCTGTCGATGCCTCCCGAAAGGAAGCACCCGACCGGTACGTCGGCCACCATGCGCCCGGCCACGGCGCGGCGCAGCAGCGGCAGAAGCTCCTCCACCGCCTGGTCCGCCGTCGGCGCGCGGCCGCCCATCACCTGGGGCCGCCAGTAGGAGCTGATCTCGGTCTTGCCGTCACGCCACACCAACAGATGCCCGGGCTCCAGCTTGCGGATGCCCCGGTGGATGGTGCGCGGCGCCGGCACGTAGAGACACGCCAGGTATTGGGAGAGGGCCTCGGTGTCGCGGTCCAGGTCGATGCCCGGGTGCGCCGCGAGCGCGTGAATTTCCGAGGCGAAGGCGAGGCCGCCGCCGGGCAGGGGCGCGTACACCAACGGCTTGATGCCGAGGCGGTCGCGGGCCACAAGAAGCTGCCGCGCTTGGCGGTCCCAAAGGGCGAAGGCGAACATTCCGACCAACCGTTGGAGGGCCTCGGCGCCGTCCCGCCGGAGCAGGCAGAGCAGAACTTCGGTGTCGCTTTGGGAACGGAAGATCTGGCCGTCGGCCTCGAGCTCGGCGCGCAGTTCCCGGTAGTTGTAGATCTCGCCGTTGTAGACGAGCCGATATCGCCCGCAGTCGGAAACCATGGGTTGGGCGGCGGCGCCGCTGAGGTCGATGACGGCGAGGCGGGTGTGGGCGAAACCGACCCTCCCCTCCTCCTCCTGCCACAGGCCCTCGTCGTCCGGGCCCCGGTGCGCGAGGCGCCGCCGCATGGTCTCCAGCACATCCCTCTGCGACGCCGTGCTGCCGGCGATCCCACACATGGTTAGTGGCCTATCGACGTGAATGTCATAAGGATGTCAGTGAGTTCTGGCACTGGTCGAGAACGGCGACGACATCGGCGCCGAGCCGCAGACTGGCCAGCTCCGGCTCGCCGGCGCGGGCGGCGGCGGCGAACTCGATGACGGCGCATGTCAAGGGGAGCGTGGCATCGAGGGGGATGGATCGGGCGGGCCCCAGGGGGGTGCCCGGCGCCGTAGCCTCCGGGTAATGGACCAGCTTGTCATCCACGGTGTCGTCGTAGGCCAGCATGCCGCCTTCGAAATAGGCCTCGAAGCGGCGCCGGCGCTCCGTCATCAGGTTGCCGACCTCGATCTCGGCGCCGACACCTTCTGAGAAAGCGAGGGTGAGGCGGAGAACTTCCCCCAAGCCTTCCTCCGACCGGCGCGTGTCCAGGCGGCTCGCCGTCGCCGTCTCCGGCATTCTTCCAAGAAGGTCCAGGCACAGTGCCACGTCATGGCTGCCCCAATCCCACAACACCGGCGTGTCGACGCGAAAGGGACCCTGGGCCCCGGCCGTGGCGCGGATGGCGGTTGCGCGGCCGAGCGCCCGGCCCCGCTTCTTGAGTTCCCGGTAGGCCGGGTGAAAGAGGTGAGTGTGCCCGACCAAAACGAGACCGCCCTCGGCGCCGGCGAAATCGTAAAGGGCCTCGGCCTCGCCCCGATCCAGGGTGAGCGGCTTTTCCACCAATACGGGGAGGCCGGCGGCCACCGCGGCGCGCGTCATCTCGGCATGGAGGGCGGGAGGGGTGGCGACGATTACTGCGTCGATATCCGTCGCTTCCGCGACCCCCCGCCAGTCGGGCGTGGTCAGACAATCGGGCCCGGCGAGCGCCGCGCTGGCCGGGTTGCGGCTCGCCAAGCGGGTGAGAACGACATCGTCGATCCGGCGCAGGGTCTCGATGTACACGCGGCCCCACCGTCCGGCGCCGATCAATCCAAACCTGAGTGCGCCGTCTTTCAACGGCTCATGGTTCTCCGCCATAGGTGGCGTCGGCCCAGGCGAGGAAACGGCCGAGCCCGTCGTCGAGATCGACGAGGGGCTCGAACTCGAGCTGCAATCGCGCCTTGCGGATGTCCGGACAGCGGCGGTTGGGTTCGTCCGCCGGATAGCTGTCAGGGTACTCGACGCGGTTCTTCTCGATCTTGCGGCCGAGCACGCCTTCGATACGCTCGACCAGATCGAACACGGAGATTTCCGGCTCGGGGTTTCCGATGTTGTAGGCCTCGCCGGGAACGCCGCCGAGCACGGCGAGCAGGAATCCCACCATGGCGTCGGTAACGTAACAGAAGGTGCGCGTCTGCCGGCCCGTGCCGTAGACGCTTAGCGCCCGCCCGCCCTTGATGCGGTTGGCGAAATTGGGCAGGACCCGGTAGTCGGTCTCCTGCATGCCGGGGCCGAAGACGTTGAACGGCCGGATGGTGTTGGTGGCGACCCCGTGTATCTCGTGGTAGACGTAGCACAAGGTCTCCCCCAGGCGCTTGCTTTCGTCATAGCAGGCGCGCGGCCCCTGGCAGGCGACGTTGCCGCGGTAGCTTTCCGGGGTCGGCACGTGCTTGGGGTCGGGGTCGCCGTAGATTTCGGACGAACTGAAGAAACAAAAGCGCGCCCCCTTGTGGCGCGCCATCTCGAGCAGGTTCTTGGTGCCTACGGTGGCCACCTCCAGGGTCTCCAGAGGGTAGGCCCGGTAATAGTAGGGGCTGGCGATTCCCGCCGCCTGGATGATGTAATCGATGGGGCCGTCGTGGGCCAAGGGCTGGGTCGCGTCATGGCGCGTCAGGCGGATGTGTTCGGACCCCTCGAAAGCCTCGCCCTCCTTGCCCGCGGTGATTAAGTTGTCGACGACGACGACTGTGCACGGCTCCTCGAGGACGCGCCTGTTCAGTTGGTCGAAGACGGCCACGAAATAGCGCCCGAGAAACCCGCACCCGCCGCTGAGAAGCACCGTCTGCCCGGCCAATCCCCGGGCCCGCTCGCCCAGCCTGTCGACGATTTCGGCGATGTCTGAAGCGAGAAGGAAATCCGTCATGGTCAATGAACTTCGATGGTTGGAAGGGGAACGATGAAATGGCCGCCGCCGGCCTTGTAGGCGGCTTGTTTTTTCATGATCGGGCCGGCGAAGTTCCAGGCCAGGATCAACAGGTAATCGGGCCGGCGCTCCTCGATGGCCGCGGACGGCAGGACCGCGATGTGGTGGCCGGGCGTGTAGAGGCCCTGTTTCAAGGGGTTGTCGTCGACGATGAAGTCAATGACGTCGGGGCCGAGGCCGAAGTGATGCATCAGGGTCGTCGCCTTGGCCGGCGCACCGTAGCCGGCGACGGTCTTCCCCGCCGCCTTGAGGCCGCCGATCAGCGACCCCAATTCATCCCTGAGGGAGCCGATTCGCTTGGCGAAACCCTTCCACGTCGCCACGCGGTCGAGTCCCATCTCGCTTTCAAGCGCCGTCAGCTCTGCCACCGAATCACCCACAGGACGCGGCCCGCCGGCGTGCTGGGCGATGGCGCGCAGGGACCCCCCGTGACTGTCAACCCTGAGGCCTTCGATCATCTCCATGCCGGCCCGGGCGAGGAAGGCGCAGAGCGGCTTCACGGAGTGATAGGCAAGGTGCTCGTGATAGATGGTGTCGAACAGGGTCTTGCCGTAGACGTCGACCAGATACGAAACCTCGAGGGCGAACACGCCGCCGGGCTCCAGAAGATGGCGGACGCCGGCGACGATGCCGGCCAGGTCGTCGGCGTGGGCGAAGACGTTGTTGGCGGTGATCACCGAGGCCGGCCCGTGGTTGTCGCGGATGGCGCCGGCGCGCTCCGGCGTGAAGAAGCCGACCACGGTCTCGATGCCCCCGGCGTTGGCGGCGGCGGCGACGTCGCGGGCCGGATCGATGCCGAGCACGCGCCGGCCGCGTTCCTTGAAGAACCGGAGAAGCGTCCCGTCGTTGGAGCCGATGTCGACCACCAGGCCGTCCTCGGGCGGCGCCATGCGGTCGATCACGTCGTCGGCGTAACGGCGAAAGTGATCGACGAACACCGGCGAGGTGCCCGACACATAGACGTAGTTCTCGAACAGGTGGACGGGGTCGACGACGTCAAGCAACTGCAAGTGGGAGCAGTCCCTGCACAGGAAGACGTCGAGGGGAAACACCTGTTGCGGCTCGCCGACGGCCTCTTCGCCGACGAAGGCGTTGGCCGGCGGCGTCGGCGCCAGCCCCAGCACCAGCTCAAGCTCACCGCCTCCGCACAGCCGGCAGGTGCCACGCCGGTGGCAGGCGATGGCCCCGGGCGGCGGCTCAGCCTTCGACAAGCTCGATGCGCTCGACATCCGCTTCGTAGACTTCCTGCTTGCGCGAGTTGCGGCCCAGGGTGAGGAAAGTCGTGTCTTCCGGGAACACCATGGTGTGGTCCACCATGGGCGGCGTGAAGAACAACTGCCCGCTCTTGACGAGGACCATTTCGGGCTCTCCATCGCCGCCGTGCGGGCGGTGGTAGTACTCGATCGAGCCGGAAAGCACATAGCAGTAGTGCCAATCCGTCTTGTGGTAGTGGTTGGCGCGTACCGTTCCCTTTTTCGAGGAGATCAGCACGCAGCTTTTCATGTCGGCGTCGACGAGGGGCTGTATGGCGCCGCGATCATCGGCGAACGGTTCCTCGAGGGGAACGATCACGCCATCGGGCCACGATGCCTTTTCTTCGTCGCTCAGGGGTTTGATGTCGATCATGGAGTTTCTTTCGGGTTCACGAGGACGACAGGGGTGCCGGTGGTGTGGATTCAGGCCTCATCCGAGGAACCTTTGTCTGAAGATCATGCCGATCACGGCGATCACGTGGTAGGCCTTGATTTTCTTTCCCTCTTCGTAGGAGCGGCCGTGATAGCTGACCGGCACCTCGTAGATGACCTTGGCTTTCTTGACCGCCTTGGCCAGGATCTCCGCATGTTGGGCCCAACCCGTCGACCTCAGGCGGTCGGCATCGAACAAGTCCCGTCGGTAGACGAGATAGCAACTGTAAATGTCCGTGAAGGTCATGTTGTAAAGGATGTTGAAGAGCAGGGTGATGAAGCGGTTCCCCACCTTATGCCAGAAATAATAGACACGGGTGAACTGGGGCGCCACGAGGCGGCTTCCCATCACCACGTCGGCCGAGTAGCGCGTTACCGGTAGCAGCAGCTTGGCGTAGTCCGCCGGGTCGTATTCGAGATCCGCGTCCTGGAACAGGACGTAGTCGCCGGAAGCCTCCCTCAGTCCCGCTTTCACCGCCGCTCCCTTGCCTTGGTTTCGCGGTTGTTCGATCAGTTTGGTGTAGAGGTGCGGGTTTTTTCGAAGCAAATCCACCGTTCCGTCCGTGGAGCCGTCATCGACGACCACGACCTCGAATTCGATGCCCTCGACGACCTGTTCGTTGACCGTCTCGAGGAGGCGCCCGATGGTCGCCTCTTCGTTATAGGCGGGGATCAGAACGGTTACCTTCGTCATCTCGCCATCGCTGCCATGCCGCCAAGCGCCCTGGACGCCCGTCGGTGGACGAAGGCTTTGGCGCGCCTGATATTCAAGGGTTCA
Source organism: Rhodospirillales bacterium (assembly GCA_030744625.1). Taxonomy (GTDB): domain Bacteria; phylum Pseudomonadota; class Alphaproteobacteria; order Rhodospirillales; family JASLQF01; genus JASLQF01. Next base: position 12,921 of record JASLQF010000026.1, on the reverse strand, counting down.
CGAAGCCGGGTCAACGAGAACACGGATTGTCCACCATGTCGACGCGACCGGCGCCTTATCGAATGTTGCTTAATCAATCAAGAAACCTGTTTCACCTGTTTCTTTCTGAGCAATAAATTTTGCAAGACCTCCTCGCCGCGCGATTCCGTCCTGCCCGAGAGAAGGTTCATGATCATCCGCATAAGCCGCCGCGGTCTGCGTAGGAACATGGTCCCGTAGAACAGCACGAAATAGAGGTAACGGGCCCAAACAAGCTGCCGATCGCCGATGCGGGGATTGAATGACTTCGCATGCTCAAGGTCGGAAAAAGGGATGAGACTGTCGAAATAGCCATCCGACATCGGTTCCAGTCTATTTTCCGTGGCAAGCTGGAAGTACAGCTCGGACCCCGGATAGGGAACATAGGGAATGAAGCTGGAATCGTGGACCCCAAGCCACGCGCACTTCATCCCGAACTTGAAATTTTCCCATATCTCGCGGGGGGTGTCTTCCGGGAAGGCGAAGATCATGTTGATCTTGACGTTGAGCCCGCGCCTGATCGCCGCCCGCATGGACTCCTCCAACCGGGGAAGGCTCACCTTTTTCTTTATTCTCTCGAGCACCTCTTCCGAGCCGCTTTCCGGCGCGTAATTCATATTTCGGCATCCCGACACCCACAATCGGTCTACCACTTCGGCATCGATTGCCTCGGACCGTGTTCCACTGGGCAACTGCCAGGTAAATTTCAGACCGCTTTCGATGATGAGGTCACAAAACTCGATGATCCATTTCTTTTTGATGATCGCCGTCAAATCGTAAAAATCGAAATTTTCCACGTCATATTTTTTGATGTACTTGACCATTTCATCGAACACCTTTTGCGGAGACCGCGCCTCCCAGCGCGTCGTCCACATGAAAGGGCTCGAGCAAAAGGTGCATTGAAAGGGACATCCCCGCGTCGCCAGGAGCGGCATGCTGCGCCCCAGGTTGACACCGTGACCGAAGCCTCCGGCCATGTACGTCTCCAGCGGCAGATCCTCCCAATGGGGCTCCGGTATGTCGTCGACGTCACGGATGCGGGCCCTGGGGGGATTGCTCCGAATGGACCCGTTGTCGCGGAACATGATGCCGTTCAGCGTGCGCGGGTCCTTTCCCGCCGAGGCGGCGTTGACGATGTCCAGCAACGTCTCCTCCCCCTCGCCGCGCACGCAAAGATCGATCGCCGGAGAGTCCTTCAGCACATACTCGGAACACGCGGTGATATGTTCGCCACCGGCGACAATCAAGGCCCTTGGAAAACGTTGCCGGATGCGCTCGAGGATTTTTTTGTCGTAAGTCCAGGAACACGAGAACATCGCGGAATACCCGATGATCTCGACATCCGCGTCGATGCGCTCGGCGATGCGCTCGATGGGCAATCCCTGGGCAAGACCCGCCGTGCCCTCGATGGGGGTCATGCGCTCTATGTCTTCACCGAGGGCATCGATGGTCCGCGGCTCATACCCATTGGCCCGTAGGGTGCCGGATAGGTAAGCGATCGCCAAGGGAGGGGTGGTCGACGTGCTCAGTGAATACTTCGACAGGACCATCGGCGGCCGAATCAAGACGATTTCACTCACTGGGCTCTTCCTAACCTTCAATTTTTCTTGAATATGAAATTTCGTCGATCTTACAAAACCTATCAGGAAGCGCGATCATGAAAATATTGCGCGTTACTATTAATAAAAGTTTGATCACTTAATACAAGCCCGGTCCTTCAGCCCGAGGACCAGGTTCCACTTTACACCCTTCGGCAGTGTCGGAAGTGTTCGGGACGCGAAGGTTTCTATTTTGAACCTCCGGATCGTTTCGGTGCAGCCCATTCGCATCAATCCCCGCCATTGGCGGCCGTACGCCACCGTGCCCGCCGGTGGATTCTCTTCCGTCACCAAGAGGTGGGTTATGCCTTGTTTCCCGAGCTGCCGATGGAAGCGCGCCGGGTCGTAAGCCGCCGGGCGAATGTCGATGAGCGCCTCGCCCGCGTAATGTGCGTAATAGATGGGTGTATCGATCAGATAGTTGAGGTTCCGGATGGTCAGAAAGACTCGATCCGAGGGCCGCAGGTGCGCGTTGATCCATTGCACGGCGACATAATCGGGGACGTTGCGCCGCAAAAATGAATCGCGGCTCTCGCCGGCGAACACATGGCGCGCGAAATTGAGACCGAACAGTCCGTGCCCCGCCAACTGCACGGCGACGGTCAACGCCACCACCGCCGCCGCCTGACGCAATCGCTCGGGGCCATCGCACCATTTTCGCGCCGCCGTTGTCACCAGGAGCAACAGAAGCGGCAGCACCGGCAACAGGTGGCGCACGCGTTGCGACGACCCGATAAAAAACCACAACGCGAAGAAGACGACAACGATGGCGGCGATCGGCGCCAGCGGGCTTGTCGCGACGCGGTCGCGGAATTTCCACAATCCGGCCAACGCGAATGGCAAAATCAGCAGGACATAGGGACCGAACCCCGTGCGCCCTGATTCGAACTGCGGAGGACCGGCCAGGGTCGCCACGAAAGGATAAAGCAGGAACCACAGGGGATTTTTCGCCACCGCTTGCTCTTGCCCGAAGAACGCAGTTTGCAGGAGCTCGGCATGGGCGGTATCCCAGTAGCCGTTGTCGCCATAGTCGAGCCATCCAAACAGCAAGGGGAACACGGGATCGCCCGTGTGGTACCAGTTCCATCCGTACCACTGTCCGCCGGCAACGAGCGCCGCCCCGGCAAAGACCGCGCCGCGGACAAGCCAGCCGCGCCCGGCCAGGACGACGACGCCGGTCGCCGCCACGAAGAAGAGGCCCGTGTATTTGCCGCCCATGAAGAAGCCCGCCGCCAACCCGGCCAGCGCGGCGTAGCGGAGGCTTCCCGTACCCAGCGCCGAGGCAGCGGCGACGGCGGCGACGGCGGCGAACATGGCGAGCCTCGCTTCGACCTGCCCCGATCCCGCCCCGAAGACCATCGCCGGTGTCGTCACCAATACAAGGGTTGCCGCCAGCGACCAGGTGATATCGAGATGGCGGCGGCAAACCGTATAAAACAGGGCGGCCAGCCCCCAGCCGCTGACGAACGTCCACAGGGTCAGGGCGCCCTCTCCGCCGAGGCCGAGCGCCGGCACGTATGTCATCTGCACCAGCAAAGGCACCGCTCCGTCGAGGGCGCGTGGCACGAACTCGAGACGGCCGGCGGCGAGGAACCGTTTCGCAAGCTGGAAGTGGTAGGCCAGGGAATCGCCGTCGGCGGGAGGGGACAAGCCCTCCAGCAGATCGAAGGCCGCCGCCACGCCAATGAGACCGAGCAGCGCCCACTGCACCCGATCGAAGCGCGGTCCGGCGATGGCGGAGGAGGGCCGCCTCAGGAAAATCACCCCGCAAGCACCGGCGGCGAGCAACAGGGCCAACGCGGTGCCGTCGAAAAGACCGAGAACGCCGGCCGGGAAGAGCAGCCAGCCGAGAACGCCCGTACCCAAGGCAAACGACCAGCACGCGCGGGCACCCCAGTCGAGGCTTTCCGAAACACCGAAAAGGCGGAGTATCGTCGCGCCGAGTCCCAGGCAGCAAAGGGTCTGCAACGCAACGATGAGCGGAGCAGTCAAAACGACGCCAATTTGTCGAGGATGGGACCGGCGAGATGGCGGAACTGGAAAAGGTAAGCCGCCATGACGGCGACGATCCAAGCCCAGATCAATATGGACGAGATTCTGGTCTTATTGTCCATGCCAGCAGATCCAAAAATAGCGATATGCCACGAGTCGATTCAAATGGTAAGCACCTGCCGCCCTCGCGCCGACACCGTCTCGGGGAACCGCTCGACCGGACGCGCCGGCGCGGGCAGCCCCTTTCCCCGTTGGACAACGATCCCCGGATGCCCTATCCAAGGGTCGCTGAGCACAATTTTCCGCGGCGATAACGGCACTCCGTCAGAAGCCATCTCATGATGCGATCCTTCAATCCAGCAACGGCCGGTTTCGGCCTCGCTCTCGTGGCCGCGGCGGTCCCCTTCGTCGCCTTCCTTCAAGCCCGGGCCGTTGTCCCCGTGGCCATACTGGCGGCCATCATTTCCCTGGCGTTGGCCCGTAAGGCGGGCGCATGGCGCCTCGATATCGGCAGGCCGCTTGCCGCCATCCTGGTGCTGGCCTGCCTGTGGGCGGCGGTGTCGATCCCGTGGGCGCCGGATACATGGCTGGGGACCCGTGGTGCCCTCAAGCTTGCCGGCAATCTCTTGCTGGGCGCGGTCCTGTTCTCGGCGGCGCGAAAGCTCGATGCCGATGGGCGCCGCTGGATCGCGCCGGCGCTGCTTTTCGGATTCGGGCTCACCCTCGCCCTGCTCTTTGTCGAGGAACTGTTCAAGGGCCCGATCAGCGTAGGCCTTCGTGGTTTGCCTTACCGGGGACCGGGCGGGTTCTTCTGGCTCAACGCGTCGGCGGCCATACTCATCCTGATGATTTGGCCGGCCTCCCTGCGCTTATGGCACCGCCATCGCGGCGCCGTGGTCATCGCCGCCTTCGCTCTGGTGGCATTGATTCTGTACCTGATGACCTATTGGACCGGATTGGTTTCCCTGATCGCCGGGGCGATCGGCGCCTTCTGCGTTTACGCCTTCACAAGGCGCGCCGGCATCATCCTTGCCGTTCTCTTCGCGCTCGGCGTGGCCGCCGCGCCCCTCCTGCCGTCAACGGTCTTGAAGCCGGACACGGTGGTCGAAGCGGTTGGCGACGTTCCTCCGCCGCTGATGCATCGGCTCCATATCTGGGAGTTCACCTCCCAGCGGATCGCCGAACACCCGATCCGAGGCTGGGGCATGAATGCCTCGCGTGTCATTCCGGGGAGAAAGAACATCGTCGAGGGAAAGGCGTGGTCCGGTTACGTCATGCCCCTTCACCCCCACAACGCGGTGCTGCAGGTATGGCTCGAACTCGGGGCACCGGGCGCGCTTCTGTTCGGCGTCTTCGGGGTTCTCGTGTTTCTCGGCATCACCCGCCCGCACATACCGCGCGCCCACGCCGCCGCCGCCGCCGGGCAAGCGTTGACCGCGCTTGCCTTGCTCAGCTCGAGCTATGGAATCTGGCAAAGCTGGTGGCTCGCCACGCTCTGGATATCAGCGTCTCTCATGGCAATCGCCTTGTCCGAGCGCAAATCCCAAGGCCTGATTGAATCCTGATTCAAGATTCCGGCTTCTCGAACTCGGCGACCAGACACATCCCGAAGCGGCTCTTCAGGAACCTGTCCAGCCAGCCGGGAACGAGCGGCAGTATCTTCTTCTGGTATTGGGTGACGATGATGCGGTGCGGTCCGAGGCCGGCGTCCTCAAGCAACTCCACGATCTCCTTTCGGCTGAGATAGCGGTGATAATAGCCGTCCGTGTAGAAATCCTGGACGGTTCCCAGGGTGTGGCCTTGAAATGCCTTTCCCCTGACGATCAGCCAAAATAGCCCGTGCAGGTAGTACGTCACGCTGTGGCGGTGGTAGACCATGACGAGCCCCGTCCCCGCCGGCTTCAGGACGCGGGCGACCTCGGCGAAGGCGGCCTTCATATTGCTCGTGTGATGAAGGACGCCCCAGGAATAGATGAAGTCGAAGCTGCCCGGCCGGAAGGCCAGTTTCTCCGTGTCCATGCGCGCCATGGCGACGTCGGCCTCGTGCGCCTGGGCGGTCCTTCGCGCGATGTCGATCGCCGCTTTGGTCAGGTCGACGGCGGTCGTCGAAGCGCCCGACTTGGCGAACAGGCATGAAAAGATGCCCGAGCCACAGCCCAGGTCGAGTACGCGCTTCCCCTCGTATCCGGCAAAATCGAAGCGCTCGCGCAGGAACGGGCTTCCCGCCAGCACCCGCGCCTCCAGGTCTTTCAGGTCCTCGGGGCCTTTCGGAAGGCGGTGCTCGGCCTCCCAGTCGGCGTACGTCATTGGCATCTTCTCCCACCACAGGCGGTTGCGCTCCTGGGCGACGGTCGTTTCCAGATCGACCTTGCGGCGCGTGCCGACGAACGGGTTTCCGGCTTCCGGCGGGTGCCCTGGCGAACTCCTGTCGGCGGTGGCCAGCGCCCATGCCGCCGAAACGAGCCCGGCCGGGAACACCACGCAGTCGCGTGCCGCCCGCAGGTATTGTCGGCGCGAGGAATGCCCCATCGCCGCCTGGGCATGAATGATCAAGGCGCGCAGCAGCACGGGCAAAAGCGCGCCCCGACCGCGGCCCCGCAACCGGCCGGCGTGGCGGTGGAGGATCGCCATGGCACACCGGCGGCGCAGGTCGATGTGGCTGCTGATACTGTTTTCGGTGACGTGGTTGCGGGTCAGGGCGCCGGCGAACACGTGAAAGCGGGACCCGGGCGCGGAAATCAGCCTCAACCACATCTCGTAGTCTTGCCCCGAGGCAAGGCGTTCGTCGAAGCCGCCGGCGGCGATCAGGGCTTTGCGGCGCGCTGCCACTGTCGAGGTGGCAATATAGCCGCGCAGGAAATAGGAGACGAACGGATCGGGCGCCGCCTCGAAATGACGGGCGCAATCGAACACGTACTCCCCGTCGCCGCCGGCGAGACGCACGTCGTGGGAAACGAGCACATTGTCCGATCCCTCCAGGTGCGCCATGGTGCGCGCCAGTTTTTCGGGCAGCCACTCGTCGTCGGCGTCGAGAAAGGCGATATAGGCCCCATTCGCTTCCCGTACCGCCCGGTTCCTGGCCGCGCCGGCGCCCCGGTTAACCTGGCGCACGACCTTGAGGTCGACCCCGTTCATTTTTCCGGACATGGCCATGGCCGCCTCAAAGGTGCCGTCCTCGGAACCGTCATCGACGACGATGGCCTGGCGCGGCTTGAGGGTCTGCGCGGCGACACTTTGCAGGGCGCGGCCGATGGTGGCCACCGCCCGGTAGGCCGGCGTGATCACGCTGACGTCGGCGAAAGCGGCGTCAGGCGGCATCAGCGAAGGCCTCCAGTCCGTCGCCGGGAGCCGCTTGGCGCGCCGCGTCCTCGACGTGGATGCGCACGGCGAGCTCCAACATGAGCAGGGTGTAGACGCGAAAACCGTGACGCCGGGGCTGGGCGAGCAGTCTTTCGATGCCCTGTTTCGACCACCACCCGCGTTCCAGGGTCGCCGGGCGCGTCAGGATGCGCCGGGCAAGCGGGCCCAACCCCGCCTCCAGCCACGCCGGCACCGGCGCGGCGAAGCCCTGCTTGGGCGCTGCGGCTACGGCTTCGGGCAGGAAGCGTGCCGCCATGCGGCGCTGCAACCCCTTCTGGCGGGAGCCGGGCGTGCGCGTCTCCGGGCTCACGGCGAGGGCGCCCTCGACGAACCGGTGGTCGAGGTAAGGCACCCGCCCCTCGACACCCACCGCCATGGAAGTGCGGTCGAGGAGGGTGAGCAGGTCTTCCACCAGATAGGTGTTGAGATCGGCGTAAAGGGCGGCGGTGGCGGGCGGCCCCTCGAACTCGGCGAAAAGCCGCCCTTGCGCCGGCCCCGGCGCCGGCTGGCGGTTGCCCAGGAGGGCGCGCATCGGCGCCGGGAAGTGGGTGGTGTGGTCATGGAGATAGCCGCCCCGGTCGCCGTCGAACTTCTCGGCGCGGGCCAGTTTCCAGGCGGTCATCGGTGAGATGTGCCCAACGGCGGGCTCGATCGCGCCCCGGCGCAGCCAGCCGGGCACTCTCAGGTAGCGGCCCTCCACCGCAAGCCGGAAATAGCGCCCGTAACCGGCGAAGAGCTCATCCCCGCCGGTGCCGTTGAGCACCACCTTGACGTGACCGGCGAGGACCCGCTCGATCAGATAGTTGGGGAGAAGCGCCGGGTCGTTGAGGGGCTCGTCGCAGTACCAGGCGAGACGGGGCAGGTGCCGGGCCACCGATTGCGCGGAAACGTCGAGCACCTCGTGCCGCGTGCCGTAACGTTCGGCGACAAGGGCGGCGCGCGGCGCCTCATCGACGGTCGCGCCTTCGAAGCGCACGGTATAGGTGTTGAGGGGGCGGTCCAGATGGCGCGCCGCCAGCGCCACCATGAGCCCCGAATCGATGCCCCCGGATAACAGCGCGCCGAGGGGTACGTCGCTTCGCAATTGCAGGCGCACACTGTCGGCGAGCAGCTCGGTCAGGTGCTCCTCGATGGCCTCGAGGCCTTGGGGCAGGCCATGCGCCATGTCCGCCCGCCAATAGCGCCGCAGCGAGACGCGCCCCTCTCTGTCGGCCTCCAAAAGATGGCCCGGCGGCAGTTTGTCGATGCCCCGGTAGAGGGTGCGGGGTGCCGGCACGTAGCCGTGCGCCAGATAGGCCGAAACGGAATCCTCGTCGACGGCCGGTGTCACAAGGCCCGAGGCGAACAGCGCCTTGATCTCGGAAGCGAACAGAACACCGCCGCCGACGACCCGCGTCCAGTAGAGCGGCTTGACCCCGATGCGGTCACGCGCCAGCAACAACCGCTCGGCGTCGCGCTCGTAAAGGGCGAGCGCGAACATGCCGTTGAGTTGGTGGACGAAGTCGTCGCCGAGCGCCCGGCTGAGCGGCAGCACAACCTCCATGTCGCCCTCGGACTTGTACGGATAGGCGCGCGCCGCCCCATGCGCGCGCAGCTCCAGATAGTTGTAGATTTCGCCATTGCCCAAGAGCACGCGGGCGCCGCCGTCCTCGACGATCGGCTGGTCGCCGGTGTCGAGATCGATGATGGCGAGCCGCGTGAAGGCGGCCTGAAAGCACCTGTCCGGGCTCTCGTAGAGCTTGGCGCCGTCGGGCCCCCGGTGGCCCATGGCCTCCAGCATCGAGCGGAGATCGGCCCTAAGCGTGGGCGCGCCGCGCGGCAGGAACAACCCGGCGATCCCACACATTCAGGAAACCTCCACGGTCATCGTCGATTCCCAGGGTAGTTCCACGTGCGAGGCGATCTCGATGGTGGTCGCTGGCGTGCCCTCGCCGTAGGCGCGCCAGAACGTGGCCGGGCCAAGGCTCATGGGATCTTTCGAGGCCACTCGATATGTACGGCCCTTGCCTCGGAGGATCACCCCGCCCGCCGATTTCTCTACAGGCAACGCGGTGTGAAGGAAGCGGCTCACAGAGTGGCGCCCCCCGCCCTCGACCAGGTCGGTAATCTCAAAGGCGATGCCGGCGAACCGCCAGTGCCGGCTTACCGCGCCGATGCCGCCGAGGCGGGAGTAGCCGTGGTGCACAAGGCGCACGCCGTCGGCCTCCGCCGCCAGGACCGGCGGCCTGCCCGTGACCGCGGCACGGAACCCGTCCGCATAGTAGGGACGGTTCGGCGGGTAGGGATCGACGCCATCGACGATGAGCGTGTTATGGGCCGGCGCGGCGCGCCCGGCTTCGCCCGCCGGGCCGTACGAGCCGCGCCCCATGTCCCTGAATACCGCCTCGTCGGCGAAGTGCAGCTCGAAACCGCCGATATCCTGGTGGCCGTGGCCGGGCATGGGGGACCAGCCCTCCGGCGCGGCGTGCCAGAGGCCCGACCAAGGGCCGAAGTCGCCACGCAGCCAGCCATCGGTGCGCAGCGTCTCGGCCGATACCGGCGCGCACGAATCGCGAAGCGCCGCCAACGCCATTCTATCGTCCTCGTCGAGCAGGCCGGCCCAGCCACTAATCAGGTCACCGCCGGGAAGCAACCCCGCCAGGTGCCCGGGCGGGCAGTCGGGGGAGACGTCGCCGATCAGTGGCAATCCGCCGGGCAGGACGAGCCGTGGGATGACGGCCAGCGCCCGCCGGGTGATGGCCTCCAGCTCGGCTGTCTCGGCGCGGCCGTGGGCGCGGGCGGCAAGCCAGGCGTCGGCGTAGCCTCGCGCCAGCAGCAGGTGGTAGTGGCTCGATCCTTCGCCGAGGACGCCGGAGGGCAGGAAAATACGCCGTGCTTCCTCGATCAGAACGCGGGCGCCGAGGTCCGCAATTGCATCCATGCCCAGCTCGAGCCCCAGGATGAACAGTCCGCGTCCGTTGTTGGCCAGGTGGTTCGAGGTGTTGTGTTCGCCAAAGTATTCGAGGCGACCGGCCATGGCCGGGGCGTGCTCGGCAAGTAGCGCGAGTGTATCGGCGCTGGGGCTCGGCAGACCGTGGCGCCCAGCGAAGGCGAGCAGGTTGATGGCGCGCTCCGCCGCCGTATAGGGATGCCACGCCCAACCCTTCTCAGGCGTGCCGTGTCGGCGCGCCCAGGCCCGCCACAGGGCGCCGACCCAGGCCGGGTCGACGCCGTCACCGACCACGGGCAGCCAGGCGAAGCGGTGCAACCCGAGAAGGGTCTCGGTGTCGGCGAATTGGCGATCCATCAATGCATCTTCCTGGCCCGGGGCCAGCGTGACGGTCTCGGCGGGCAGGGGCAGGGTCACCGGGGCTCTCGGTTCGGTGGCGGGTATTTCCGCATAGGCCAGGCCGGCCACAGATGCCGTCGCTGGCGTCGCCGGCGGCGGCATCATGCCGTCTAGATAGGGGGGACACCCTGCCGTGAACGGTGGGGGACCGGGCCAGCGGCCGAGCGCCCGCGCCATCAGCCAGCGCCGCAGGACCGGGTCGCCGGCCACTTGGGAGGCCTTTCGTTTGAAGGCCTGAATCATGGTTATGGCAGGGACAGGAAGTACCTCAACTGATGCTTGCCCCAGCCGGCGATGAGATGGTCGCGCCTCAGTCGGAAGGGGTCATCGCCCTGGCGCATCGCCCCGCGCCACCCAGTGGCCAGGGACCGGTAGCCGGTCTCGCGGGCCAGGGCGCCGTCGCGTTCCAGGAAAAAATCCTTCTCGGGGATGCCGTAGGGCGGACAGAAATGGCCGCACTCGGCGCCCACCTCCCGTTCTATGGCGGCCTTGGATTCGCTGAGCTCGGCCATCGCGGTTCCGGCGCCGAGGTCTGCCAGGCGCACGTGTGCGCGGCAGTGAGAGCCGATGATCATGCCCTTTCGCGCCATCGTCCTGCAGTCGTCCCAGGTAAGGAATTCGAGAGAGGTGCGCCGGCCCCTGAACCCGAAATCGCGGCGCGCCGCCGCGTCATCGGGGGCCAGGGTTGCGCCGATCATGGCGGTGACAACGTAGAAGGCGGCGGCGATGCCGCGCTCCGCCAGAATGGGCAGGGCGCCGGTCAGGCAGCTCTTGAGGCCGTCGTCGAAGGAAATGCAGAAATAGCGCCCGTCGATGGCGCCGCCGCTTTCCAGCAGGGCGACGGCGTCGTCGATGGAAATGAACTCGCCGAAGCCGGCCAGGTAATCGAGCTGCCGCGCGAAGGCGGTTCGCTCGTCGTCGAAAACGTGGTGATAGTAGGGAAAGCGGATCCAATCACTGGTGTCGTCGATGCGTCGCCCTACCGCCAGGGCCCTGAGCGCCACGTCCCGCGCCAGGGCGCGCAGGGATGCGTGCCAGGGATCGAGCGCCGTGAACTCGGCGTAGGTGGCGGTGGGCCGGGGCGTTCCCCCGGCGCTGGCTCCACTCATCGGTGGCGTGCTCAAAGGGTATCCACGTCGCCGCCCATGATGCGCCAGGAGGCGTGGGCGTGGACGTTGGCGCCCAGCGTGCGCGCCGTCAGCGCCCGCACGATGAACGGTGCCATGCGGTGGCGCACGAACCCGGCGCGTCTGAGCGCCGCGACCACCGGCGCCACGTTGCAAAGCGTTTCCAGTATCCAGGCGCGGCGCCGGCGCGCCCGGCCGATGACGGCGGCGAGCACGGCCTCCACGCCGCGGCGGTGGCCGCCCAGCAACTCGACCAGATGGGCGCGGCCGTCGGCGGCCTCTGCCCAGGCGGCGCCGCGCATCCCCCAAACGCCGGCGGCGACCGGTGTATCCCCCTCATAGGCGCACACCCATTCGTAGTCGTGCCCGGCCTCCGGCGCATAACGCCAATCGAGCCATTGCGGCGTACGCTCGATGCGGCACAGGCCTGGTTCGGCGCACCAGTCGCCGAGCAGCGCGCCAAGGGCCGCCGGCTCCGGTCGCCCCGAGCGGATTTCCAGCCCGCCCGCCGATCCCCGCGGCCACAACGCCGCCGCGGCGTCGGCCAGAGGCCCCAGCGCGCCGGGCACCCGGGGATGGGCTGAAGGACGAATGGGTCGCGTCCAGTGCGCGATGTTGCCCGAGTGGTCGAGGTTGAGGCGGCGCACGAACCCCGGATAGCTGAGCGGGTTGGGGAACCCGTAAATGACCTCGAAGCCACGGCTCGCGGCCAGCTCGTAACAGGCATTGGCCAGCTTCACGAACATGCCCTGGCCCTGGTAGTCGGGGTGGGTCATGGTATCCATGGACTGAATGCCCGGCACGACCTCGTCGCCGAGCCGGATGCGTACCGGCCAGGCGGTATAGAAGCCGGCGGCACGCTCGCCATCCATGGCCAGCATCGCCGGGCAGATACCTTCGGGCGCGGTGAAGTAGCGCCACTGGTCGTAGTCGCGCGGCCGGTTGTATCCCCAGACGGCGGCGTAAAGGGCGCGGATGAGGTCGAGGTCGCCCGCCTCCATGGCGCGCATCGACCAATTGGCCTCGCTCATCCCGGGCCTCCGGCGGCGCGCATGCCGGATGAACGAGGTTGGTCGGCGATTGCCGCGTCTCCCAGCAGGGCGTCGCGCCAGATTTCCGGCCTCGGTTTGGCAAACACCGTCTCCGGGTCGATGGGTGGAGGCGGCCCCAGGGCGTCGAGCGTCCCGGCCAGGGTTTGCGCCGTGGCGCTCGGTACCGCGAAGCTCTCGGGGACGGGATCGGAAGGAATCTTGTTTTCCGCCAGGAAGCGCACCGTGGGAAGCCCTCCGATCAACGCCTCCAGCCCGACCGTGGTCAGGGCGTAGATCACGGCGGCGAGTCCCTTCTGCCGATCGAGGGGTTCGGTCGTCCGCTCGATCCCCGGACCCTCCGCGAACTCAAACGGCGTCATCGGGTGGTCCTTGACCAGAAAGCGCCGTCCGGCGGCGCCGAGCGGGCGCACCGCCGCCACCATCGCGCCCGCGATATCGGGGTCGTA
>JASLQF010000025.1 GCA_030744625.1 Rhodospirillales bacterium | reverse complement strand
TGGTGATGCCGGGGGACAACGTATCGATGGAAGTGACGCTGATCTCGCCGATCGCCATGGACGAGGGCCTGCGCTTCGCCATCCGCGAGGGCGGGCGCACGGTGGGCGCCGGCGTCGTCGCCTCGATCATCGAATAAGCGGCCGAGAAGGACGGGGAAGGTCTAGCTGAAGATGGCCATGGACAACCAAAACATACGGATCCGCCTGAAGGCGTTCGATCATCGCGTGCTCGATCAGTCGGCGCTCGAAATCGTCAACACCGCCCGGCGGACGGGCGCCCAGGTGCGCGGACCGATACCGCTGCCGACGCGGATCGAGAAGTACACGGTGTTGCGCTCTCCGCACATCGACAAGAAATCACGCGAGCAGTTCGAAATCCGTACCCACAAGCGGCTTTTGGACATTGTCGAACCGACGCCCCAGACGGTGGACGCCTTGATGAAGCTCGACCTGGCGGCTGGCGTCGACGTCGAGATCAAGCTCTAGGACCGGGTGAGGACGGCGTCATGCGTACCGGACTGATCGCGCGCAAACTTGGCATGACCCGCCTGTTCACGGAGGACGGGAACCACATTCCGGTCACCGTGTTGAAGGTGGAAAATTGCCAGGTGGTGGCCCAGCGCACGGTCGAAAAAGATGGTTACAGCGCCATGCAGGTGGGCGTCGGCGCCCCCAAGGTGAAGAACATGACCAAGGCAATGCGCGGCCACTTCGCCAAGGCTAAGGTCGAACCCAAGGCCAGGATCGGGGAATTCCGGGTCGACGCCGACCACCTGCAAGAGGTGGGCGCCGAGATCACCGTCGATCATTTCATTCCCGGCCAGTTCGTCGACGTCAGCGGCACCACCATCGGCAAGGGGTTTGCCGGTGCCATGAAACGTTATGGGTTCTCCGGGCTGCGCGCCTCGCACGGCGTCTCGGTCAACCACCGCAGTCTCGGCTCGACGGGCCAGTGCCAGGATCCGGGCAAGGTGTTCAAGGGCAAGAAAATGGCTGGTCACATGGGCGACCGGCGGGTGACCACCCAGAACCTGGAGGTGGTGGCCACCGACGGGGCGCGTGGACTTGTCATGATCAAGGGCGCCGTGCCGGGTTCCAAGGGCAATTACGTTGAACTGCGCGACGCCCGGAAGAAGCCGTTGCCGGAGCGCCCGGCCGAAGAGCCAGCCGCCGAGGAAACGCCGGTCGAGGATGTGGACTCCTCGGAGACCCCGGCCGAAGGTGCCGAGGGCGAGGCCAAGGATAAGACTCCATGAAGCAAGACGTCATCAGCATCGAGAACAAGAAAGTCGGCACCATCGATCTCGACGATACGGTGTTCGGCCTCGATGCGCGTACCGACATCCTCGCCCGCATGGTCAACTGGCAATTGGCGAAGCGCCGTGCCGGCACCCATAAGGTGAAGGCGCGCAGCGAGATCAAGGGATCGACCCGCAAGGTGATTCGCCAGAAAGGCTCGGGCAGCGCCCGGCGCGGATCCAACAAGGCGCCGCAGCTTCGCGGCGGCGGAGTCACCTTCGGCCCGGTGCCGCGCAGCCACGAACATGGATTGCCCAAGAAGGTGCGCAAGCTGGCCCTGAAGACGGCCCTTTCGGTAAAACGTTCGGAAGGCAAGCTGGTGGTGCTTGACACGGCCAAGTTGAAAGAACCGAAAACCGCCGAGTTGGTCAAACGTCTCGGCAAGCTGGGCTGGGCTTCGACGCTCGTAATTGACGGCGCCGAGACCGACGCCAACTTCGTGCGCGCCGCCTCCAACATCGCCCACCTGGACGTGTTGCCGAGCCAAGGGGCCAACGTCTACGACATCTTGCGCCGCGAAACCCTCGTCCTCACCAAGGACGCCGTCGACCGGCTGGTGGAGCGCTTGAAATGAGCAGGCGCCGCCGCATCGCTCCGGTGATCAGCAAGTCGCGCATGTACGAGCTCGTGCGCGCGCCGATCATCACCGAGAAGACGACCCTGCTGTCGGAGCACAACCAGGTGAGCTTCCGCGTGCCGCTGGCGGCCACCAAGCCCGAGATCAAGGCCGCCGTGGAAGGGCTGTTCGACGTCAAGGTGACAGCCGTGAACACCCTGCGCCAGAAAGGCAAGGTAAAGAGCTACAAGGGTCGTCCCGGCAAGCGCGGCGATACCAAGAAGGCTATCATCACCCTGGCCGAAGGCCAGTCGATCGACGTCACCACGGGAGTCTGATAGATGGCCCTGAAGCAGTACAATCCGACCACGCCGGGGCGCCGCGGCCTCGTGCTCGTCGACCGATCGGCCCTGTGGAAGGGTAAGCCGGAGAAGTCCCTGACCTCCGGGTTGAGCAAGAAAGGGGGGCGCAACAACTCCGGCCGCATCACGGCGCGCCGCCGCGGCGGCGGCCACAAGCGGCGCTATCGGAAAATCGACTTCAGGCGCAACAAGTTCGGCGTGCCGGCAACCGTCGAGCGTATGGAATACGATCCCAACCGTACCGCCTTCATCGCTCTCATCCGCTACGAGGACGGAGAACTCGGCTACATCCTGGCGCCCCAGAGGCTGAAGGTGGGCGACGTGGTGGTGGCCGACGAGAAGGCCGACATCAAGCCCGGCAACGCCATGCCCATGGCCAACATTCCAGTGGGTACCATTATCCACAACGTTGAGATGAAGGTGGGCAAGGGCGGACAGATCGCCCGCGCCGCCGGCACCTACGTGCAGCTCGTCGGCAAGGACCAGGGCTATGCGCAGATCAAGCTCAATTCCGGTGAGTTGCGCATGGTGCGGGCCGAGTGCATGGCGACCGTCGGCGCCGTCTCCAATTCCGACAAGGCCCGGATCAAGCTGGGCAAGGCGGGACGCAAGCGCTGGTTGGGCAAGCGGCCCTCGGTGCGCGGCGTCGCCATGAACCCGATCGACCATCCCCACGGCGGCGGCGAGGGCCGCACTTCAGGTGGTCGTCACCCGGTAACCCCCTGGGGCAAGCCGACCAAGGGCAAGCGTACCCGCCACAACAAGAAGACCGACGCCTTGATCATGCGCCGTCGTCACAGCACCAAGTAGAGGGAGAGGGTCTTGGCTAGATCCGTTTGGAAAGGTCCTTTCGTCGACGGCTATCTGCTCAAGAAGGCGGAAAAGGCGCGCGCCTCAGGCCGCAACGAGGTCATCAAGATATGGTCGCGGCGCTCGACGATTCTGCCGCAGTTCGTGGGCCTCACTTTCGGCGTCTACAACGGACGCAAGTTTATTCCCGTTCTGGTGACCGAAAACATGATCGGCCACAAGTTCGGAGAATTCTCGCCGACGCGCACATTTTTCGGCCACACCGCCGATAAGCGGGTGAAAAGGGAATAGACCATGGGTAAGAAATCCACCGAAAGGCCTCTTGCCGACAACGAAGCAATGGCCGTGGCAAGGCAGATACGTGTCAGCCCGCAGAAGCTGAATCTGGTGGCCGGCACCATCCGCGGCAAGAAATGCGGAGCGGCCCTCGACGAACTCATGGTGTCGCACCGGCGTGTCGCCATCGAAGTGCGTAAGGTGCTGCAGGCGGCCATTGCCAACGCCGAAAACAACCACCAGCTGGATGTCGATCGTCTGTACGTCGCCGAGGCCTCGGTGGGACGGACGCTCGTCATGAAACGGTGGCGCGCCCGCGCCCGCGGCCGGGTCGGGCGGATCAAGAAGCCGTTCAGCAATCTGCGTCTCGTGGTTCGCGAGGGCGAGGAGGTGGCGTAATGGGACAGAAGGTAAATCCGATCGGGTTTCGGCTTGGCATCAACCGCACCTGGGATTCGCGCTGGTACGCGGAAGACGGCTACGCCGAGCTTCTCCACGAGGATCTGAAAATCCGCGAGTTTCTGCGCACCCGCCTGGCGCAGGCCGGCGTCTCGCGCATCGTTATCGAGCGCCCGGCGAAAAAGGCCCGGGTGACCATTCACACGGCGCGGCCCGGCGTGGTCATCGGCAAGAAAGGCGCCGACATCGAGAAGCTGCGCGCCGAGCTCGCCAAGATGACCGGCTTCGACGTGCATCTCAACATCGTCGAGATCCGCAAGCCCGAGATCGACGCCCAGATGGTCGCCGAAAACGTCGCCCAACAACTCGAGCGCCGCGTCCATTTCCGCCGCGCCATGAAGCGCGCCGTGCAATCGGCCATGCGCCTCGGCGCCCAGGGCATCCGCATCAATTGCGGCGGCCGTCTCGGCGGTGCCGAGATCGCCCGCATGGAATGGTACCGCGAGGGCCGCGTGCCCCTGCACACCCTGCGCGCCGACCTGGACTACGGTTTGACCACCGCCAAGACGACTTACGGCACCTGCGGTGTAAAGGTGTGGATATTCAAGGGCGAGATCATGGCCCATGACCCGATGGCCATCGACAAGCGCGCCGCCGACCAGCAAACGCAACGGTAGAAGCCATGCTCAACCCCAAACGAACGAAATTCCGCAAGGCACACAAGGGCCGCATCCACGGCGCCGCCAAGGGCGGGACCCGGCTCAACTTCGGTTCCTACGGATTGAAGGCGATAACGCCGGCCCGGGTCACGGCGCGTCAGATCGAGGCGGCGCGGCGCACCATCACGCGCCACATGAAGCGCACGGGGCGCGTTTGGATCCGCATTTTTCCGGACCTCCCGGTCTCCCAGAAGCCAGCCGAGGTGCGCCAGGGCAAGGGCAAGGGAACGCCCGAGTACTGGGCCTGCCGTATCAAGCCAGGCCGGATCATGTTCGAGGTCGACGGCGTAACCAGGCAGACGGCGCGGCAGGCTTTCGAGCTGGCCGCCGCCAAGCTGCCGCTGGGAACGCGCGTCGTGTCGCGATTGGGCGGGGAAGATTGAGGCCATGAAGGCGGTGGACCTGAGGGCGAAAAGCGAGGACGAGTTGAAGGACCAGCTCGTCGACTTGCGCAAGGAGTCGTTCAACCTGCGCTTCCAGGCGACCAGCGGCCAGCTCGCCAACACGGCCCGCGTGCGCGAAGTGCGCCGCGACATTGCGCGTATTCGAACCATACTGGGCGCGCGCGCGGCCCAGGTCTCGAAGGAGGGTTAAGAGATATGCCGAGGCGCGTCGTTCAGGGTGTGGTGGTCAGCGACAAGATGGACAAGACCATCGTGGTCCTGGTCGAACGTCGGATCATGCATCCTCTGTATAAGAAGTTCATCAGACGCAGCAGCAAATACGCGGCTCACGACGAGACCAACGCCTGCAAGGTAGGCGACTCGGTGCGTATCCGCGAATGCCGCCCCCTTTCCAAGCGCAAGCGCTGGGAAGTGGTGGGCGGGGACGCGTGAGAACGGTGCCGATTAGGGCGCGGGTGGAAAGACGATGATTCAGGCCGAGACAAATCTTAGCATCGCCGACAACTCCGGTGCGCGCCGCGTGCAGTGCATCAAGGTGTTGGGTGGTTCCAAGCGCAAGTACGCCTCGGTTGGCGACGTCATCGTCGTCACGGTCAAGGAAGCCATCCCCCGTGGCCGCGTCAAGAAGGGTGAGATCATGCGCGCCGTCGTCGTGCGCACCGCCAAGGAGATCCGCCGGCCGGATGGCTCGGCCATCCGTTTCGACCGCAACGCCGCCGTGCTCATCGATAAGCAGGGCGAACCCGTCGGTACGCGCATCTTCGGTCCCGTGACGCGGGAGCTGCGGGCCAAGCGCTACATGAAGATCATCTCTCTGGCCCCGGAAGTTTTGTGATGGTGACGAAGTCGAAATTCAAGAAAGGGGACCAGGTCGTCGTCTTGAACGGCAAGGACAAGGGCAAGCGCGGCGAGGTGCTCAGGATGTTGCGCGAGGAAGGCCGGGCCTTCGTTCAGGGCGTCAACATGGTGAAGCGCCACACGCGCCCGAGTGCGGCGAGCGGCGGTGGGGGCATTGTCGAAAAGGAGGCCTCGATCCACCTCTCCAACCTTTCCCATATCGACCCCAAGACCGACCAACCGACGCGCGCCGGCTACAAATTTCTCAAGGACGGCCGCAAGGTGCGCTACGCCAAGCGCTCGGGCGAAGTCCTGGACAAGTAGGAAACCGGTGATGACACGCCTTCACGAGCATTACGATAAGGTGGTCCGCGCCGCCCTGGTCGAGGAGTTCGGCTATTCGAACCTCATGGAGGTGCCGCGCCTCGACAAGATCGTCCTCAACATGGGAGTCGGCGAGGCCGCCCTTGACCGCAAGAAGATCGAGGGCGCGGTCGATGACATGACACGCATCGCCGGCCAGAAGCCGGTGATAACGAAAGCCAAGAAGGCGATCGCCAATTTCAAGTTGCGCGAGGATATGGTGGTCGGCGCCAAGGTAACGCTGAGGCGCGGGCGCATGTACGAGTTCCTCGACCGCCTCGTCAATATCGCCTTGCCCCGAGTGCGCGATTTCCGCGGGCTTTCGCGGAAGAGCTTCGATGGGCGCGGCAATTTTGCCCTGGGGCTCAAGGAACAGATCGTGTTTCCCGAAATCGATTACGACGAGGTGGACGAAATTCGCGGCCTCGACGTCGTCATCTGCACCACCGCCAAGACCGATGCCGAGGCCCGGGCCCTGCTCAAGGGTTTCGACATGCCGTTTGGAAATTGACCGTCTGACGGAGAAAGCTATATGGCAAAGACAAGTGCCATCGAGAGAAACAAGAAGCGTCAACGCCTGGCCAAGAAGTACGCCGCCAAGCGGGCCCACCTCAAGGCCTTGGCCAGGGACATGACAAGCTCGCCCGAGGAGCGCTTCAACGTGCGCATCAAGCTTGGCGCGTTGCCGCGCAATTCGTCGCCGTCGCGGGTCCGGTTGCGTTGCGAACTGTCGGGGCGGCCGCGCGGCAACTATCGCAAGTTCCGGCTGTCGCGCATCGCGCTCCGCGATCTAGCGGGCAAGGGACAGATTCCCGGCATGGTGAAATCGAGCTGGTAACGGAGCGAAAGCATGTCCATGACCGATCCTCTGGCTGATCTCCTAACGCGCATCCGTAACGGTCAGCGCGCCCACAAGGAGGCTGTCACCGCGCCGGCGTCGAGACTGCGCGCCAACGTCCTCGATGTGTTGAAAAAAGAAGGCTTCATCCGCGGCTACTCCCAGTATGAGGTTCACCCCGGAATCAGCGAGATCAAGATCGAGCTCAAGTACCATGACGGCGATCCCGTTATCCGGGAAATCAACCGGGTCTCGACGCCGGGCCGCCGCGTTTATTCGAAGATCAAGGACCTGCCCAGGATTTACAACGGACTTGGGATATCCATTCTGTCGACGCCGCGCGGCGTGATGTCGGACAGCGAAGCCCGCGACGCCAACGTCGGCGGCGAAGTGCTCTGCCAGGTGTTTTGAGCGAGTTGGGCGAGGGAACGTCATGTCGCGCGTAGGTCAGAATCCCATAACCGTTCCCGATGGCGTCAGCGTCGAGATTTCGGGCCGGCACGTCACCGCCAAGGGCAAGCAGGGCGAGCTTTCGAGGACCCTGATGCCGGAGGTGGAAATCTCCCGCGACGGGGATCAAATTACCGTCAAACCGCGGGGTGACGGACTGCGCGCCCGCAAGATGTGGGGGACGGCGCGAAGCTTGGTCAACGGCATGATCGTGGGTGTCTCCGAAGGCTTCTCCCGCAAACTTGCGATCCAAGGTGTCGGCTACCGTGCCCAGGTGCAGGGCAAGGATCTCCTCATGCAGTTGGGCTTCAGCCACGAGGTGCGCTATCCGATTGCCGATGGTATCAAGATCGAGTGCCCGGACCAGACCCACATCAACGTGTTCGGCGCCGACAAACAGCGCGTCGGACAAGTCGCCGCCCAAATTCGCGCTTTTCGTCCGCCGGAGCCCTACAAGGGCAAAGGCATCAGATACGTCGACGAATACGTGCACCGCAAAGAGGGCAAGAAAAAGTAGATCATGGCCAGGAAATTGGATTTGTTCGCGCGCCGCACGAAACGTACGCGGTCCAACCTGCGAAGGCGTTCGGGAGACCGTCTGCGTTTGACGGTTTTTCGTTCGAACATGTACATATACGCCCAAGTCATCGACGACCGGCAGGGCCGGACACTTGCCGCCGCCAGCAGCTTGGACAAGGAGTTGCGCGCCAAATTGCGCAGCGGAGGAAACATCGAGGCGGCGGGCGCGGTGGGCGCGTTGATTGCCGAGCGCGCCGCCGCGGCAGGCATCAAGAAGGTGGTGTTCGATCGCGGTGGCCTCCGCTACCACGGCCGGGTCAAAGCACTTGCCGAGGCGGCCCGCGAGGGCGGTCTGAGCTTTTAAGGGAATTATTGCATGGGAAGCACACCCAGACGGACGCCGGGGCGCGGCAGCCAGGGTCCCCGCGATCGCGGCGATCGCGGCGGGCGCGATGAAAGCGAGCTGATTGACAAGCTGGTCAGCATCAACCGCGTCGCCAAGGTCGTGAAGGGCGGTCGCCGGTTCTCGTTCGCCGCGCTGGTGGTGGTGGGCGACGGCCGAGGCCGCGTCGGCATGGGCGGCGGCAAGGCGCGCGAGGTCCCGGAGGCCATCCGCAAGGCGACCGAACAGGCGAAGCGCGAAATGGTCCGCGTGCCGCTGCGCGAGGGCCGCACGCTGCATCACGACGTCAAGGGCCGATTCGGGGCCGGCAAGGTGGTGGTGCGCGCCGCGCCCCCGGGCACCGGCATCATCGCCGGCGGTCCCATGCGCGCCATATTCGAGACCATGGGAGTCCAGGACGTGGTCGCCAAGTCGATGGGGTCGGCCAACCCCCACAACATGATGAAGGCGACGTTCGACGCCTTGTCTCGCTGCCTGTCGCCGCGGGCGGTGGCCGCCAGGCGCGGCAAGAAGGTCGGAGAGATCGTGCAACGCCGCGCCGAGACGGCGACAGCCAACGGGGATTGAGCCATGGCCGAGGCCAAGAAGAAAACCTTGAAGGTGACTCAGATCGGCAGTCCCATTGGCCGCCCCAAGGGTCAGCGGGCGACGTTGGTCGGTCTCGGTCTCAACAAGATGCACAAAACACGGGAACTCGAGGACACGCCTGCCGTGCGCGGCATGATCAAAAAAGTCCACCATCTCGTGAAATTCGAGGAATCCGGGTAGGCTTCGCGGTCTCGCCCGAACCATGGGAACAGCAATCATGCGACTGAACGAGCTTAAGGATAACCTCGGCGCGCGGCGCCCGCGCACCAGGGTCGGCCGTGGGATCGGCTCGGGCAAGGGCAAGAGGAGCGGCCGCGGCGACAAGGGACAGAAATCGCGGAGCGGGGTCTCCCTCCTCGGCTTCGAGGGCGGACAGATGCCGCTCTATCGCCGTCTGCCCAAGCGCGGTTTCAAAAACCCTTTCCGCAAGGATTACGCCGAGGTCAACGTCGGGCGCCTGCAGAAAGCCATCGACACCAAGAAGCTGGACGCGGCGACGCCGGTGACCCTGGATACCCTGCGCGCCGCCGGCTTGGTTACGGGGCGTTGCGACGGGGTCCGACTCCTGGCGAAGGGCGAGATCAAGGCCAAGGTGACCATTGAAGTGAGCGGCGCCTCGGCGGCCGCCATCGCCGCCGTCGAAAAGGCGGGGGGCAAGGTCGTCCTGCCCGAGCCCAAGGCCAAGCCCGAGACGCGGGGCCGAGCCAAGGCGCGGGCCGAAGCAAAGGCCAAGGGTGGAGACAAGGACGGCTCCAAGAGCAAGAGCGGGGGCGAGGGCAAAGGCAAGGGCAAAAAAGCGAACAAGGCCGGCGCCGAGACCGCTTCCGACGACGCTCCCGAGACGCCGTCCGGGCAAGAGGCCGACTCAAAGGCGGGCCCCGACGACGGCCAGCCGGCCGCATAGGAAAAGGGCACACGCATGGCTTCCGCGGCCGAACAGCTCGCGGCCAACGTCAATTTCGGGGCCTTTTCCAAGGCCACGGAACTGAAGAAGCGTATCTGGTTTACGCTTGGCGCCCTCATCGTTTACAGGCTCGGGACGTACATCCCGTTGCCCGGCATCGATCCGGTCGTCCTCAGCGACGTCTTCAGCCGCCAAGCCGGTGGCATCCTCGGCATGTTCGATATGTTCGCCGGCGGAGCGCTCAGCCGGATGACGATCTTCGCGCTGAACATCATGCCCTACATTTCGGCGGCCATCATCATGCAATTGATGACCGCCGTCTATCAGCCGCTCGAGCAACTGAAGAAGGAAGGCGAGACCGGCCGCAAGAAGATCAACCAGTACACGCGCTACCTGACGGTGTTCATCACCGCGCTGCAGGCCTACGGCATCGCCGTCGGCCTCGAGGGAATGACCTCCAGCGCCGGCCCGGCGGTCATCGATCCGGGGCTTTTCTTCCGGTTCACCATCGTCGTGACGCTGATCGGCGGCACCCTCTTCCTGATGTGGCTGGGCGAGCAGATCACCGCCCGCGGCGTCGGCAACGGAATTTCGCTGATCATCTTTTCCGGCATCGTCGCCAACCTGCCGACGGCGCTGGCCGGCACGCTGGAAATGGGGCGGACCGGCGCGCTGTCGACCATTTTCATTATCTTTCTTCTGACCATGGCGGTCGGCGTGATCTTTTTCATCGTGTTCGTGGAACGGGCGCAACGGCGCATCGTGGTGCAATATCCGAAGCGTCAGGTCGGCGGCAACAGGATGACCGGAGGGGAAAGCTCGCACCTTCCCCTGAAGCTCAACACGGCGGGCGTCATTCCGCCAATCTTCGCCAGCTCCATCCTGCTTCTGCCGATCACGGTGATCGGCTTTTCGGCCGGCCAGGGGCCGGAATGGCTGACCACGGTGGCCGCCTTTTTGGGGCGCGGCCAGCCGCTCTATCTGGCCATCTACATCGGGACGATCGTGTTTTTCGCCTTCTTTTACACGGCGGTGGTTTTCAATCCCGCCGATACGGCGGACAACCTGAAGAAGTACGGAGGATTCGTGCCGGGGATTCGACCCGGCAAGAATACGGCGGATTATCTGGACTACGTCTTGACCCGGCTGACCGTGGTCGGAGCGGGTTACCTGGCCATCGTGTGCCTGTTGCCGGAGATCCTCATATCGCGGTACTCGGTGCCGTTCTATTTCGGCGGGACCAGCCTGCTGATCGTGGTGACCGTGACCATGGACACGGTGGCTCAAGTGCAATCCCACCTCTTGGCCCATCAGTACGAGGGCTTGGTCAAGAAGTCGAAGCTCAGGGGGCGCCGGGGATGAACATCATTCTTCTCGGGGCACCGGGTGCCGGGAAGGGAACCCAGGCCAAGCGTCTAGAGGCGGCGCGAAACATGGTTCAGCTCTCGACGGGCGATATGTTGCGCCAGGAAATCACCTCGGACAGCGCGCTCGGGAGAAAAGCCAAAGGGATTATCGATGCCGGCGAACTGGTGCCGGACGGGCTGATGATCGAGTTGATCGCGGCGCGCATCGACCAGGAAGACGTCAGGAAAGGGTTTGTTCTCGACGGTTTTCCCCGGACCACGGCGCAAGCCGAGGCGCTGGACCGCATGCTGCAAAAGAAAGACCTGAAACTGGATCGGGTGGTCGAGATGAAGGTGGATGAAAACGCCATGGTCGAACGCATCGTCGGCCGCTACATTTGCGTCAAATGCGGCGCCGGCTACCACGACAAGTTTCACCGCCCGGCGACGGAAAACACGTGCGATCAATGCGGCGGTACGGAGTTCTCGCGGCGTACCGACGACACCTCCGAAACCGTGCGCGCCAGACTGCGCGCCTACCAGGAACAGACGGTCCCCATCGTCTCGTATTACCGGAAAAAGGGGCTCATGAAGTCCATCGACGGCATGGCGCCCATCGACGAAGTGACGCACATGGTAGACGAAGCCCTGGGCTAGTGTCCCGGATCAGAAGTTCGTGGCATGTACGACGGCCTTCCGAGTTCATCCGGCTAGGCGCGTGGCGCGCCGTGATGCTGGCGCATCACAAGCGCCGCGCAACGACGCCGGGGGGCTCGGAAGGCCGCCCTCTGGGTCGCTTTTCCCGCCCCCTCGGGGCGTCAGGAAGGCTTGCCGATGCGAAGGCATCGCCGGCCCCTCCCTTCTTGCCGAGCGAACGGGAAAAGCTATCGTATATGCCACGAACTTCTGATCCAGGACACTAGAGGGAGCGTGTTGACTTGTTGCCCATACAGTTTATATATAGGCGCCCGTCGCGCGCGCGGCGTCCACGAATATCATTCAAATCCAACGTTTAAGGAGTAACGGCCTTGGCGCGTATCGCTGGCGTGAACATTCCGACCGGTAAACGGGTGGAAATTGCGTTGACTTATATCTTTGGCATCGGCCGCACCAAGGCGCGGCAGATTTGCGCCAAGGTCGGCGTGCCTTCGGAACGGCGCGTCAACCAGTTGACGGAAGACGAAGCCATTCGCATCCGCGAGGTCATCGACGGCGATTATCAGGTCGAGGGCGACCTTCGGCGCGAAGTTTCCATGAACATCAAACGGTTGATGGACTTGGGCTGTTACCGGGGATTGCGCCATCGCCGCAGGTTGCCGGTGCGCGGTCAGCGGACCCACACCAACGCCCGCACCCGCAAGGGGCCGGCCCGCGCCATCGCCGGCAAGAAAAGAGTGTTAAAGCCTTAAGGACCGCGAGGATCGATCATGGCCAAGGCAACCACGCAACGGCCGCGTCGGCGCGAACGCAAGAACATCGTTTCCGGCGTCGCCCACGTAAACGCCACGTTCAACAATACGATGATCACCATCACCGATGCCCAGGGCAATGCCATCGCGTGGTCGTCGGCGGGCAGCCAGGGATTCAAGGGGTCGCGGAAATCGACGCCCTACGCGGCCCAGATGGCTGGCGAGGATGCCGGGCGCAAGGCCATGGAACACGGCATGAAAACCCTCGAGGTCGAGGTCAAGGGGCCGGGTTCGGGGCGTGAGTCCGCGTTGCGCGCGCTGCAGGCCGTCGGTTTTACCATCACGGCGATCCGCGACGTGACACCGATTCCCCACAACGGATGCCGCCCGCGTAAGCGGCGCCGCGTGTAAGCCGGAGAAGTTGGGAAAAGGCCCCTGACTTTCCGATATTCGTAGGAGCGGCCGGACGGCAAGGCGGCTCCATGTGCGTAATTGTCGATCACCCAGTCGAGCGCGAGGTCGCATTCGTGATTCAAAAGAATTGGCAGGAACTCATCAAACCGTCGAAACTTGACATCGTCCCCGGCACCGATCCGGGGCGCATATCGACGATCGTCGCCGAACCCCTGGAGCGCGGGTTCGGCCTTACCCTGGGCAACGCCCTCAGACGCGTCTTGTTGTCGTCCTTGCAAGGGGCGGCCGTCACCGCCGTGCAAATAGATGGCGTGTTGCACGAGTTTTCGTCCATCCCCGGGGTGCGCGAGGATGTCACCGACATCATCCTCAACATCAAGGCCTTGGGCCTGCGCATGCATAGCGAGGGACCGAAGCGCATGACCTTGAAGGCCGAGGGCCCGGGAGAGGTGAAGGCGAGCGCCATCGAAACCGGCCATGACATCGAGATCATGGATCCGGACCTCGTCATTTGCACTCTCGACGACGGCGCCAAGCTGTCCATGGAACTGACCGTGGAGTCCGGCAAGGGTTATGTGGCGGCGAGCTTGAACCGGCCAGAGGAATCTCCCATCGGCCTGATTCCCGTGGACGCCGTCTATTCGCCGGTGCGCAAGGTTACCTACAAGGTGGACAACACCCGCGTCGGGCAGGTGACGGACTACGATAAGCTTTCCCTGGAAGTGACCACGGACGGCGCCGTGGCGCCCGATGACGCCGTGGCGTTGGCGGCGCGAATCCTTCAGGACCAGATGCAGCTCTTCATCACCTTCGAGGAGCCGCGGGCCAGACACGAGGAGGTCATACGAGAGGACCTCCCGTTCAACAAGAACCTGTTGCGCAAGGTCGACGAACTCGAGCTTTCCGTGCGCTCCGCCAATTGCCTGAAGAACGACAACATCATTTACATCGGCGATCTCGCTCAGAAGACCGAGGCCGAAATGCTGCGCACGCCGAATTTCGGCCGCAAATCGTTGAACGAGATCAAGGAGGTGCTCGCTCAAATGGGTTTGCACCTGGGCATGGAGATTGCCAACTGGCCGCCTGAAAACATCGAGGATTTGGCCAAGAAACTGGAAGATCCCTACTGAACACTTGAAGGGTGCATCGCCGCCGGATCGTGGCGCGGCGGGCACCGGGAGACATTGTCATGCGCCACCGCATGGGAGGCCGCAAGCTCAATCGGACCTCGAGCCATCGCAAGGCCATGTTGTCCAACATGGCGGTGGCCTTGCTCGACCACGAGCAAATCACCACGACGCTGCCCAAGGCCAAGGAGATGCGCCGGGTGGCCGACAAGATGATCACGCTGGGCAAGCGCGGCAACCTGCACGCCCGCCGCCAGGCCTTCGCCTTCCTTCGCGACGACGAGATGGTCGCCAAGCTGTTCGGCGCGCTTGCCGAACGTTACAAGGATCGTCAAGGCGGCTACACGCGCGTGTTGAGGAAAGGGTTCCGCTACGGGGACAACGCGCCCATGGCAATCATCGAACTCGTCGACAGGGATGCCGAGGCCAAGGGCGCCAAGGACAGGGCCCGCGTCGCCGCCGAAATGGAGGCCGTGGAGATGACGGCCGACTGATCCCCTTCGCGGAACGGGTAACGGGAAGGACGATTCTGCGTAACCCGGATTCAAGTCCAATGTGCGATCGTACCGTTCCCGCGCCGAATGCCGGGGCACCGGGGGGCGGGCCGCGAACCTGGGCCATTGCCGTGCTTGTGGCGGCGGCGCTGGGGGCGGCATGGGCATCCCCGTCGTCCGCCGCGGCCGCGCAAAAACGCACGCCGAGTTCCAAGTCGCAATTCGAATACTCCTATGCCCCCCTCGTAAAACAGGCGGCGCCCGCCGTCGTCAACGTCTACAGCCGCAAAGTGGTGCGGGGGCGTCAATTCTCGCCGCTGTTCGACGATCCCTTCTTTCGCCGCTTCTTCGGCGAAGGCTTCGGTTCGCGATTAGGCAAGCCCCGCCAACGCGTACAGAACTCGTTGGGGTCCGGCGTCATCGTCGGCGCCGATGGCCTTATCGTCACCAACAACCACGTCATAGAGGGAGCCGACGAAATTACCGTCGTGCTCGCCGACCGCCGCGAGTTCGCGGCGGTCATCGTCGGCACCGACGAACGCACCGACCTGGCCGTCCTGCGCGTCGAGACGGACGGCGAGGCGCTGCCGTTTCTCGAATTTCGCGATTCCGACGAACTCGAGGTCGGCGACCTGGTGCTCGCCATCGGAAATCCCTTCGGCGTGGGCCAGACCGTAACCAGCGGCATCGTCTCCGCCCTGGCCCGCACCCAGGTGGGGATTTCGGACCTCAACTCCTTCATCCAGACCGATGCCGCCATCAATCCCGGCAACTCGGGAGGCGCGCTGATCGCCATGGACGGCAGGCTGGTCGGCATCAATACCGCCATCTTTTCCAAGACCGGCGGTTCCATGGGCATCGGTTTCGCCATCCCGTCGAACATGGTGCGCTCGGTGCTCGCCGGCGTCACCGGGAATGGCAGCATGGTTCGCCCTTGGCTCGGCGCCTTCGGGCAAGGCGTCACCTCCGACATCGCCGCCTCTCTAGGCTTGCGCCGGCCGGGCGGAATACTGATCAGCGAGATCTACCCGGGCGGGCCGGCGGAGCGGGGCGGCCTGCAAGTCGCCGACGTGGTGCTCGCCGTCAACGACCGCGAGATCACCGACCCCCAAAGCCTCATGTTCCGCGTCGCCACCCTGAGCATCGGCGGCACGGCCGAGCTCACCGTTTGGCGTCGGGGACAGGAGATCAAGTTGCGTGTCGCCCTCGAGGCGCCGCCCGAGGAGCCGCCGCGCGACGTGACGGTTCTCGGCGGCCAGAACCCCCTTGCCGGAGCCACCGTGGCCAACATGTCGCCGGCGCTGGCCGAGGAACTGGGCCTGACCGTCGTCCGCGCAGGTGTTTTCATCCTCGAGCTGAAACGAGGCAGCGCCGCCCACCGGCTTAATTTTCGCCCGGGCGACACGATCGTCGCCATGCAAGGCGAGAAGGTCAACTCGGCGGCCCACTTGAAGGCGCTGGTGGCGGTGCCGAGCAGCCGCTGGCACCTGACCATCACGCGGGCTGGCAAGACCCACAACCTGATCTTCAATTGATGGCTACGCTGTTCGAGGCACAGGCTCCGCGCCCCCTCGCCGACCGCCTGCGTCCGGAGTCGCTGGGCGAGGTGCTGGGCCAGGACCACCTGATCGGACCCGAGGGCCCCATCGGGCGCATGGCAGGCTCCGGGCGCCTCTCGTCCTTTATCCTGTGGGGGCCGCCGGGGACGGGCAAGACAACCATCGCGCGGCTTCTGTCGGAAGTGTCCGACTTCCATTTTGAGCCTCTGTCGGCGGTATTTTCGGGCGTCGCCGACCTGCGCAAGGTGTTCGAGGCGGCGCGCCGGCGGCGTCAGGCGGGGCAGGGCACCCTGCTTTTCATTGACGAAATCCACCGCTTCAACCGGGCCCAGCAGGACAGTTTCCTTCATTACGTGGAGGACGGCACCGTGACCCTGGTTGGAGCCACCACCGAGAACCCGTCGTTCGAGCTCAACGCGCCGCTCTTGTCGCGCTGCCAGGTGCTGGTGCTCAACCGTCTCGACGACGGGGCGCTCGAGGAGATGCTGAAGCGCGCCGAGAAGGAGGCCGGCCGAGACCTGCCCATCGACCCCGAAGCCCGTATCAGCCTGCGCGCCATGGCCGACGGCGACGGGCGTTTCCTTTTCAACATGGCCGAAGCCCTCTTCGAGGTGCCGACGGAGACCGTGCTCGATCGCGCCGCCCTGGCCGAGGTCGTGCAGCGCCGCGTGCCTCTCTACGACAAAAGCCAGGAAGGACACTTCAACCTCATCAGCGCGCTCCACAAGTCGCTCAGGGGCTCCGACACCGATGCCGCGCTCTACTGGATGGCGCGCATGATCGAGGGCGGCGAGGACCCCCGCTATATCGCCCGCCGCCTGGCCCGCTTCGCGGTCGAGGACATCGGGCTGGCCGATCCCCAGGCGCTGGTGCAGGCGCTCGCGGCGTGGGAGGCCTACGAGCGCCTCGGCTCGCCGGAGGGTGAGTTGGCGCTGGTTCAATGCGTCATCTATCTGGGCACGGCGCCCAAGTCGAACGCCGCCTACCGGGCGGCGGCGTCGGCCACCAGGCTGGCCCGCGAGACGGGCTCCCTGATGCCTCCCAAGCACATCCTCAACGCGCCGACCCGTCTCATGAAGGACCTGGACTACGGCAAGGACTATGTCTACGACCACGACACCGAAGAGGGATTCTCCGGGCAGGATTACTTTCCCGACGGCGTCCCCCGCCGCCAGCTCTATCGTCCCGGCGAGCGCGGCTTCGAACGCGACATCGCCAAGAGGCTGCAATACTGGAACAAGCTGCGCGGCGCGGCCGGGGAATCGGAATGACCCATCCCCCGAGCGCCACAGGTGCCACAGGTGTTACAGGTGTTACCGTCGCCACAATTGCCGATGACGAAGCCGGGCTGCGCCTCGACCGCTGGTTCAGGCGGCACTTCCCGCAAATCACCCATGCCCGCCTGCAGAAGTTGCTGCGCACCGGCCAGGTGCGCCTGGAGGGCCGGCGTGCCAAGGCGGGAACGAGGCTGGCGGCGGGACAATCGGTACGGGTACCGCCACTTGGCGATGACGGCGCGGCGCCGCCGCGCGAGGCCCCGGTGGTCAGTGCCACCGACGCGGAAGCCCTTTCCGCCGCCGTGCTCCACCGCGACGATCACGTCATCGCCATCAACAAGCCTCCGGGCCTGGCCGTACAGGGCGGCACCGGGACCCGGCGCCACCTGGACGCCATGCTCGATGCCTTGCGTGTCGACGGCGGCGAGCGGCCGCGCCTCGTGCACAGACTCGACAAGGATACCTCGGGGGTACTTCTCCTGGCCGCCGGCGCCGCCGCCGCCGCCGCCTTGACGCGGGCCTTCCGGGCCAAGGCGGCGCGCAAGGTCTATTGGGCCGCCGTCGCCGGCGTGCCGCGCCCGGCGCGCGGCCGCGTCGACCAGCCCCTGGCCAAGAATCCGGGGCCCGGGCGTCAGCGCGTCGCCCCCGACGGCGCAACGGGCAAGACCGCCGTCACCCTCTACCGGGTCATCGAGCGGGCCGGCGGCAAAGCCGCCTGGCTGGCCCTCGAGCCGGTGACCGGGCGTACCCATCAATTGCGCGCCCACTGCATGGTGTTGGGGACCCCCGTCCTCGGCGACGGCAAGTACGGGGGACGCGGGGCCTTTATCGAAGGGGACGCCGTGGCGCGCCGCATGCACCTGCACGCCCGTGCCATCCGCCTGCCCCATCCGGAAGAAGGCGTCCTGGAAGTGGTGGCGCCCCTGCCGGCGCATATGCTGGCCACGTGGCGTGCCCTCGGATTCGACGAGGAGAACGCGCCCGACCCCTTCGCCGGCTGATTTTCTTCCGGAAAAAGCGGCGGTCCACCCACCATCGTAACGGAATAGCCACAAGAATCTTAGGGTTTTCCAGATTGTATTGGGGCCTTCCCGGGGGTTTCCCCCGTGACTCAAAGAATTGTGATCGGATCGGCGTTTTGCTCTGTTGATAGGGGGAGGTGAGGCGCTTAGCATAATTTTGCATGGTTGTGGTGTCGGATGTTTCCATGAACATTCGAAGGTTATTTACCGCCACGGCAGTGGCGGTTTTCATGTCCGCGATGTCGGGCGAAGCGGTGCGCGCCGCCGAATGTCCGCCGGTCCCCGACGTTGCCTGGTGGAACAAGATCTCCCACGACAGCTTGCGGAAATACGTGGCCCGCAAGTACAAGGGCGATTGGGCGCCGTACATCGCCAAGTGGGAAGGCCAGAAGGCGAAACTGCAGGACATTTACGACAGGGGCAGCACCGTCGTCGTCACCAAGGACAAGATCAAGCTCGAGGGCGAGCGCCTCGGCGAATATATCGACCACGTCGACGAGCGCATCGAAATGACCCGATGCCTGTCCCGCGAGGCAGCCGCTCCCGGCGACCAGGACAACCCCAAAGAGCGCTCCTGAGGCCTCCGAAGACGGCATCGCGGGGGCGCCGTTTGGCGGGCGATCTTTCCGATTTATTAACTTCTTGGCCGTAACACCGGCGCCCGGTATGGGGCGAAACGGATAAATGCCGCCAACGGTTCCCGAGGGCATGCGGATATGCGGGACCCGATGGCAGCCCCCGGCCCTTTGGGCCGCCTGGGGGTGCGGAAAGAGGAGATGAGTTTCATGACACGCCGGAAGAAACTGGCGGCATCGATGATCGTTCTCGGGGTGATCGGCGGTACCATCATGCCGTCCGCCGCCTTTGCCGAGTGCCCCAACTTTCCCACCGTGTCCTGGTGGGGCAAGGTCAGCCACGACAGCGTGACATCCTACGTGGCGCGCAAGTACGACGGCGACTGGACATCCTACGTCAAGAAATGGGAACGCCAGTTGAGCCGCATGACCAAGGTCCGCGACCGCGGCAAGACCGCCGTCATCAAATCGCGCAACCTGCGGCTCAGCGGCGACAAGCTCAGCATCTACGTCGAGCAGATCCGCCAGCGCGTCGCCGTCACCCGCTGCCTGGCCCATGACACCACCGAGGCCGCCTCGTTCAAGGCCGCTTCGCGCGATGGGCGCTCCTGAATCTTTAGGGCGTTCCCACCGGCGGCTGGAATATCGGTCGCCGACGGGGTATCTCTTAGAGCCTGTTTGGGAAGTTGATCATGGGCTGCGTTGGCCTGGGAAGCGCGAGTGTTAGGAGCGGATGCGCCGGCGATGCTGGAGCATCGTCAAGCATTCGCGACGCGACAATCGCGCTTGCCCGGGGGCCACGGGGGTGTCCCCCGGAATCTTGGACCCCGGGGTCACCCCGGACCCCGGGGCCAACCCGGAGGGCCGCGTTTTCAAGGCCGTGCGACGTCGTCAGCCGCCGCTTGCGAGGCGCCAGCATCGCGGCACGTCGCCTTCCTCGCCCAAGCCCTTGAAAACGCGGCGCAGCCC
>JASLQF010000024.1 GCA_030744625.1 Rhodospirillales bacterium | reverse complement strand
GTGTCCCCCCGATTGCAACTGCGGGGGGCGCCCCCGCGGCCCCCGAGGAAGCGGGAAACGCGACCCGAAGGGCGGCTCTCCGAGTTCACCGGCGGCGTTGCGCGGCGCTTGTGATGCTCCCGCATCACGGCGCCCCACGCGTCTGGCCGGGTGAACTCGGAGAGCCGTCGTATGGGTGTCATAAGTCTGATCCAGGACACTAGCTACGCTTTTTGCGCCTTGAGCTTCTTGTAGGCGACGGGAACGAGGGCGAGGACGGCCAATCCGATGATCGGGAACAGTATCTCGGGTTCGAATATGATGCTCAGATCCGGCATGCCGCCCCCGTCGATCACGGCGCCGAGGCCGTTGCCGACGCCTGCGAAGACAAAACTGCCGGGAATGATGCCAAAGAATGTGCCGATTGCGAAAGTGCGAATCGGTACTCCGAGGAAGGCAGGCACCAGGTTGACCAGCCAGAACGGGAAAAGCGGCACCAGGCGCAGAACCAGAAGATAGCTCAAGGCGTTTTCCTGAAATCCTTCCTCCATCCGTCTCATGGCCGGCCCGGCCTTGGCGTGCAGGTAATCGCCGATGGCGTAGCGCGCCGCGAGGAATACGGCCAGGGCGCCAAGGGTGGCGCCGATCACCACCAGGGTGGTGCATTCGACGACGCCGAAGAGGAACCCGCCGGCGATGGTCAGCCACACCGCGCCGGGGACGGAAATCGCCGTTATCAGGACATAGATGCCGATAAAGTAAAACACCGCCAGCCCATGGTGCTCGGTCTTCCACTCGAGCAACACCTCGCGGCGGTCGCGCAGCGCTTCGAAGGACATGTAGGCATCCATGCCGAAGGCGAAGAAAGCGACGAGCCCGACGGCGATGACGGCCAACGGCAGCAACCGCCACGGAGAGAAACGGGCCGTCGCGGTCTCGGGAGGGTCGTTCGTCATCGCCTGCACTTTCTCAAGGGGGACGGGAATTTGCGCTTCTCGCGGCGCTGCCGGCGCCGCCGCACCATAATAAAGCCGCATCCTCGCAACCAGTAACCATTGCGTGACCCTCTTGAACGGAAAAGGGAATGGTAATCGTCCCGCCGCCGCGCCCGCCCCGCCGCCGGCCACTGCTGCCGTTGACTTCATGGGGGCAAGACCGTATTACAGCGGTGCTCAATTTCGCAGGAGTTGGCGCGTGAAACGCACCTTTCAGCCAAGCAAGCTTGTCCGCAAGCGCCGGCACGGATTCCGTGCTCGTATGGCGACCGTTGGTGGCCGCAGGATTCTGGCCAGGCGGCGCGCCAAGGGCCGCAAGCGCCTCTCCGCCTGAACACGCCGTGTCTCCCGGTGTTGTGCGCCTGAAGCGGCGCTCGGAATTTCTCCGGGTCGCCAGGTCGCGGCGGAAGTGGGCCGCGCCCGGCTTGGTTCTGCAGGCGCGGGAGGCGGAGGGCGGTATTTCCGGAAAGGAGCCGACGGTTCGTGTGGGTTTCACGGTAAGCCGCAAAGTTGGCAACGCCGTGGCGCGCAACCGGGCAAAGCGTCGCCTGCGCGCCGCCGCCGAACGGATCATGCCCGTCCACGCCAAGACGGGACATGATTTCGTAATCATCGGGCGCGCCGCGACCCTGGAGCGCCCTTTTACGGCCCTGGTCGCGGACCTTGAGACCGCGTTGCGGCGAGTGCGGGCGTACCGCGAGACGGATGGCGGGGAAGGACCCCCCAGGGCCGAAAGGGTAGAGACGAGATGAAGTTGGCGAATGCACTGTCGCGGGGAGTGATCAGGGGCTACCAGTTGCTGGTCTCCCCGGTTCTGGCGCCCACCTGCCGGTACGAGCCCACCTGTTCGGCATACGCCCTGGAGGCGGTTTCCCGCTTCGGGACGGTGCGCGGCGGTTGGCTGGCGCTGAAACGGTTGGCGCGCTGTCGGCCGTGGGGTGGGGCGGGGTTCGACCCCGTCCCCCTATATGGACCCGAACCCGGTTGCGCGGATAACGATATTCACGCAAAGCCCCGTCTCCATGCCCGCCTCCGTATCCATGCCCGATAGACGCTCAGTCGGCCGGCTGACCCATTTGGAGGCGATACAGCGGTGACGGAAGAACACCGGAACATGCTCCTGGCGGTCGTCCTGTCCGTCGCCATCCTCTTGGGGTTCGAGCTGTTCTTCTCCAAGAAGCGGGACCCCGTGCCGCCGGAATCGGCATCATCGGGGACCGAGCAGATGCCTGCTCCCGGGGCTCCGACCTCGGCCAAGCCGTCCGCCGAAGCGCCGACCGGCGGGCGCGGAGCCGTTGCCCCGACCGCCCCCGGCATGTCGGCCACGGTCGCCGGCGCCGCGCCCAGCAGCCGCAAGCTGGCCCTTGGAAAAAGCCCACGCATCAAGGTCGTCTCGCCCCGGCTCAATGGGTCCATTTCCCTGGCCGGCGGCGATATCGACGACCTTCTGTTAATCGATTATCGCGAGGAACTGGACCCGGACAGCCCGGAAATCGTCCTGCTTTCGCCGAGTGGTGCCCCCAAGGCCTACTATGCCAGGTTCGGCTGGGTCGGCGCCGATGGCGTTCGCGTGCCCGACGCCGACACCCTGTGGCGGGCCGACGGCACCACCCTGGAACCTGGTAGGCCGGTGACGCTGAGGTGGGAAAACGGGGCCGGGCTGCGCTTCACGCGGACCCTGGCGCTCGACGAGAACTATATGTTCACCGTCACCCAGAGGGCGGAAAACGACGGCGCCGAGGCCGTCAAGCTCTTACCCTACGGCTTGATCTCGCGCCGCGGCACGCCCGATGTCACGGGCTTTTACATCCTGCACGAGGGACTGCTCGGCGTCTTCGATGATACCCTGAAGGAAGTCGATTACGACGAGCTTCAGGAAACGGGCGTCGTGCAGCAAAGCTCGCGCGGTGGCTGGATCGGGATCACCGACAAGTATTGGCTGGCGGCGCTGGTGCCCGACCAGAAGGCGCTGGCCAAAACCCGCTTCGTGCACCGCCGCGACGACAGCGTGGACATGTACCAGGTGGACTTCCTGGGCGAACAGATGGAACTCGCCCCCGGTGCCACGGTGGAAACCAAAAGCCACGTGTTCGCCGGCGCCAAGGAGGTGGCGCTTCTCGACGGTTACGAGAGCGAGCTTGGGATCGCGCGCTTCGATCTGGCCATCGACTTCGGGTGGTTCTATTTCCTGACCAAGCCCATCTTCTACGTCCTCATTTACATCAACGACCGCGTCGGCAACTACGGGGTTGCCATCCTTTTGCTTACGGTTTTGATCAAGCTCATCTTCTTCCCGCTCGCCAACAAGTCCTACAAGTCGATGAGCAAGATGAAAAAGCTGCAGCCGGAAGTGATCAAGCTGCGCGAACAGTTCGGGGAGGACAAGGCGCGCCTCAACCAGGAGATGATGGCCCTCTACAAGCGCGAGAAAGCCAACCCGGCATCGGGGTGCCTGCCCATCGTCGTCCAGATCCCCGTGTTCTTTGCCCTTTACAAGGTGCTGTTCGTCACCATCGAGATGCGCCACGCGCCCTTCTTCGGATGGATACAGGACCTGTCGGCCCCCGACCCGACCTCGGTGTTCAACCTGTTCGGCCTTGTTCCGGTAAACTTGCCGGATTTCCTGATGATCGGCGTGTGGCCTCTGCTCATGGGGCTCACCATGTTCCTGCAGCAAAAGCTCAACCCGCAGCCGGCGGACCCCATGCAGGCCAAGATATTCATGTTCCTTCCCATCATGTTCACCTTCCTGCTGGCGCGCTTTCCGGCCGGGCTGGTGATCTACTGGGCGTGGAACAACTTGCTGTCCATCATCCAGCAAAAGGTCATCATGGTGCGCATGGGGGTGAAGTAGCCGCCGGCGCCACCCATGGGGAGGAACGTTCGTGCTCTCCTCCGAAAACCCAGACGATTCGCCGGGCCGGGCCGAGGCCCTGGAAAGGGGACGCCTGCTGTTCGCCCAGGAGTGCCGGTTCGTGCTGGGGGCCGCCTCGCCCGATCAGGTGCCTGCCGCCGACCTGCCCGAGGTAGCCTTCGCCGGGCGCTCCAACGTCGGCAAGTCGAGCCTGGTCAACGCCCTTTGCGGGCGCAAGGGACTGGCCCGCGTCTCCCGCACTCCGGGCCGTACCCAACAGCTGAATTTCTTCGTGCTCGGCGGCAGGCTGATGCTGGCCGATCTTCCGGGGTACGGGTACGCCGACGCATCCAAGGTCAGCATCGAGCAGTGGACGCGGCTGGTCAGGACGTACCTGATGGGCCGGGCGCAGCTCCGGCGCACCTGCCTGCTCGTCGACGCGCGGCGCGGCATCGGGGACGCCGACCGCGGTGTCATGGAGCTTCTGGATGGCGCCGCCGTGGCCTATCAGGTGGTGTTCACCAAGTGCGACAAGGTCACCCAGGCGGGGCTCGCCGATCTGGGGAAGGCCGTGGCCGGCGAGCTGGCTTCCCATCCGGCGGCCCATCCCGTGGCGTTGGCCACCAGCGCCCGCGCCGGCACGGGGTTCCCCGAACTGCGCGCCGAGCTTGCTGTTCTATCCGCGAGTGAACTGGAGTAGGCTCGGCGCGCCATGAGCAAGAAAGACAGTAAAGAGCGGGACGAAGGGCTCGATCAGGCCATGACCCTGTCCGAGGCGCTGCCCTACATGCGGCGCTACTCGGGCGAGACCTTCGTCATCAAGTACGGCGGCCACGCCATGGGGGACGACACCCTGAGAGGGCTGTTCGCCCGCGACGTCGTGCTCTTGAAGCAGGTCGGCATCAACCCCGTGGTGGTGCACGGCGGCGGACCGCAGATCGGCGCCATGTTGGAGCGCCTGAAGATCAAGAGCGAGTTTGTGGACGGCCTCCGCGTCACCGACAAGGAGACCGTCGACATCGTCGAGATGGTGTTGTCGGGGTCCATCAACAAGCAGATCGTCTCGGCGATCAATGTGGCGGGCGGTTTCGCAGTCGGGCTGTCGGGCAAGGACGCCAACCTGGTCCGCGCCGACAAGCTGAAGCGCACCAAGCGCGACCCGGATTCCAACATCGAACGCCTCCTCGACCTCGGCCTCGTCGGCGAGCCCAGGGAAATCACGCCGCATATCCTCCATGTGTTGCGCGAAACCGACATCATCCCGGTCGTCGCACCCATCGGCGCGCGGTCCGATGGCGAGACCCTGAACATCAACGCCGACACGGTGGC
Organism: Rhodospirillales bacterium; assembly: GCA_030744625.1. GTDB lineage: Bacteria > Pseudomonadota > Alphaproteobacteria > Rhodospirillales > JASLQF01 > JASLQF01. Next base: position 363 of record JASLQF010000024.1, on the reverse strand, counting down.
GGGCGCCGTCGCCGCCGCCATCGACGCCCGCCGCCTGTTGATGCTGACCGACGTCGCCGGGGTTCTCGACGGCAAGGGCGCCCTGATCCCTGAGCTAAGCGTGGATGAGGCGCGGGCGCGAATCGCCGACGGAACAATCGAGGGCGGCATGATTCCCAAGATCGAAACCTGCCTGGAAGCGGTGGAGGGAGGGGTCGAGGGCGCCGTTATCCTCGACGGTCGGGTCCCCCACGCCCTTCTCGTGGAGATGTTCACCGAGCACGGCGCGGGAACCCTGATCCGATCCCGCTAGAGCAACCCCCGGTTAGTTTTACGCAGCGTAATGCCTATTCGACACTGTCGGGTCTGAGACCCGCCCCTACA
>JASLQF010000023.1 GCA_030744625.1 Rhodospirillales bacterium | reverse complement strand
CCAAGGGAATCACACAACACCAGATATGGGAATCCCTTAACTGCGAGTCACATTCAATGTCGGCTGGTATAAGTCACCGCCGCCACTTCGAGGGTGGCGTCGTCGGCGGCGATGCCGCTGGCCTGCGACATGGCGTTCATGGCGACGGCCCCGGCGCGGCTCCGCGCCCCGGGCCGGCCATCCAGTTGAGCGGCGCCGGCCAGGGCGCCGGCGTCGGCCCGGTCCTGCATCTGGGCGCGCAGCACGGAAAGCCGCCCAACGTCGAGAACGAGGGCACCGGCTCCCATCGCCAGAAGCCCGAAAAACGCCGCGTAAACGGCGACGCCACCGCCTTCGGCACGAAGCAGGCGCGGCACGGCGCGAAATATGCCCCGAATAACTTCCAACATGCGGCCAATATAATATAGAATATCATATTGGTCAAGCATTATTACAGTATTGCGAAGTGTCTCATTAATGATTATTTCGGTATTATTTAATGTATTATTGTAGTAATTTTATATAAAATTTTATGAAAATTGTCGCCGCCCACGGATGACCGTGCGCCAAGACCGCCTGGACGACAGCCCAACCGAAACCCGTTGCGGCTAAATGCGGCGCCGGGCCAGGAACTTGTTGTAGAGCCAGGCGATGAGGATGCCGAAAACCAGACCATGGACAAAGGCCCACACGGCGCCGGTGACGGCGCCGACGAAGGTCGGGCCATAGCCGACGTAGAGGGACGACAGAACTCCGGCAAGTGCCACGCCCCATTCGAACAGCGACGCGGCGATGCCGAGCACGAAGATGCCGATCGCCGCGGTCACCCCAACGGCGAACCCGAAGCTGATGACGCCGAGCGGCGTCCGCTGTCCCTGGTGATCCATGGTCTCCCCCATCAATTTCGACGGCCTCCGCCCAACGGCATTCGCCACAGTTTAGGAAAATAAAGGCGCCCGCACCACCGTCGCCGCCATATTGGACGAGGCGGCGCCGTTTGACATCGGTCAAAGCGGCGCGGCGCGCCGTCGGGCATTAGTTGGCTCCATGAAGGCAGGTCTGGCCAACACATACGACCTCAAGGTGCCGCGCTACACGAGCTACCCCACGGCCCCCCACTTCGACGAGGCCGTGGACGGCGCGCGCTACGGCGCGTGGCTGGGCGGGATCGACCCCGGCACGCCGTTGTCGCTTTACTTCCATATCCCGTTTTGCGCCGAGATGTGCTGGTTCTGCGGCTGTCATACCAAGATCGTCAAGCGCTACGATCCGGTGGCGGCGTATGTGGAGACGCTGCTCGCCGAGATCGACCTGGTTGCCGCCGCCCTGCCCGGACGCTTCGCCGCGCGCCACCTGCACTGGGGCGGCGGCAGCCCGAGCATGCTGACGGGCGCCGATTGGCGGAGCATCATGGACAAGCTGGCGGCGCGCTTCGACATCGCCCCCGGCGCACGCGTTGCCGTCGAGATCGATCCCCGCACCGCCACCGAGGACTACGTGAAGACCCTGGCGGGAGCCGGCGTCAACCGGGCCAGCATCGGCGTCCAGGACTTCGACGCGGATGTCCAGGCGGCCATCAACCGCGTGCAGCCCTTCGCCGTGACCGAACGGGTGGTGGGCTGGCTGCGCGCCCACGGCATCGCCAACCTCAACATGGACCTCATGTACGGTCTGCCCCACCAGACGGTGCCCGGCGTCAGGCGGATGGCGGACCAGGCTGCGAGCCTGGAGCCTGACAGACTGGCGCTCTTCGGCTACGCCCACGTGCCGTGGATGAAGGCGCACCAGAAGATGATCCCCGAAGACGCCCTGCCCGACACGCCCCAACGCCTAAGCCAGTTCGAGGCCGCGGCGGCGCGCCTTGGCGATCTCGGCTACGTGGCCATCGGGCTCGACCATTTCGCGCTTGCCGGCGACGACCTGGCCATAGCCCTGAAAGAGGGCCGGCTGCGCCGCAATTTCCAGGGCTACACCACGGACACGGCGCCCGTTCTCCTGGGCTTCGGGGCCTCCGCCATCGGGGCGCTGCCCCAGGGCTACGTGCAGAACACCGCGCCCCTGAAAGACTATCGGCGCGGTGTCGAGCGCGGTGAATTTCCGGTGGCGCGCGGTATCGCCCTGACGCCGGAGGACCGGCTGCGCGGCGAGATCATCGATCGGCTCATGTGCGGGCTCGCCGCCGACCTCGGCGCCATCGGCCGGCGGCACGGGGCCGACCCCGGCCACTTCGCCGCCGAACTCGACGCGCTGACACCGTTGGCCGACGACGGCATCGTTACCGTGGACGGCGAACGCGTTACCGTCACCGCCGCCGGCCGGCCCTTCACGCGCCTTGTCGCCGCCACCTTCGATGCTTACCTGCGTAAGGGCACGGCGCGCCACTCGAAGGTGGTCTAGGACTCATTGGAGAGCACTTTGAGATCCCATGTCCGCTCTCGCGGCGATGGCGGATCAAATAACAACGAAATTCAGTTTGTCCGGCACCTCGAAACCTTCCTGGCACTCACGGTGAATGTGTAAGTGGTTCTTGACACAGATCAATCCGCCATGGCCCCGCAACCGGATAGCATCCACCGGTAATGGCGCACGGCGACAGGGGGGAGAACATCGGCCATGAAGAAGCTGGTGATCATAATCGCCTTTTTCTTGGTGATCGCCGGGGCCGCGGTGAGCGTCATGAAAACCATGGAGATCGGCCCCTTCGCCCCCACGGCCGTAGCCGAGGGGGAGGGACAAGAGGACGGCGGCGCGGCGCCGAAAAAGTCGGGAAAGGACGCACCGCGCTTCATCGACGTGGAGCCCCTCAACATTCCCGTGTTTCATGAGGACAGTGTGGCCGCGACGGTGCAGATTCAGCTCAAGCTCGAGGCCATCGGCGAGGAGAACGAAGAACAGATCAACCGCCTGATGCCCCGTATCAACGATGCTTTCCTGCGCGATTTGCACGCCTTCCTTCCGCGCCTCCTCAAGATGGAGGAGCGCATCAACGTTGTCATCATCAAGAAGCGGCTGCAAATCATCAGCGAGCGGCTGATGGGCCCCAACCTCATCCACAACATCCTGGTGCAGTCGGCATCCGTCAAATCGAACGGCGCCCGCCGAAAAAAGTGATCATAGGGAAAGCCCGCGAGGCGTCGGGCTAACGGCTGTTTGGAAACCGACGCCGGTTCCCCGGCAGTGGGATCGTTCGTCTATTGCGCCGGGGCGGCACCTTAATTCGTCGGCCTCCACTGCCTCGCCAACCTCTGGGCCTTTGCGATCTGAGCGGGGGTCATATTCTTGGCCAGCAGGTTACGGATCTCCCCCGCAATTTCGATGCCTTGCGCCGCGGCGAGGTTCAACCACATGTGCGCCAGAACGTAGTCCTGCGGAACGCCTTGACCTTTTTCGTACATGTCCCCGAGGTTGAGCTGGGCCATGGCGTCTCCTTGCTCGGCGCCCTTGCGATACCACTTCGCCGCCTCGGCATAGTCCCTGGGGACGACCCCGCCCTTGGCGTACATGTAGCCCAGGCCCCACTGCGCGTAGGCAAACCCCTTCTCCGCGAGGACACGAAAACCGTCCAAGGCTTCCGCGTAGTCTCCACGGTTAAAGGCCGCGGTAGCTCTCTCGTAGGTGGCCTTGTCCGCCTCATCGGCACCAACCGGGCCACACCACAACACGCCGGTGCAGATCGCAAAGATGAGGATGTAACGCCGCATGGCCCCTCCCCACGAGTCACAGCGGAGCTAGGATACCATTTTCGGATGGCACTCAGAGAAGGCCAGGTAGCGAGGCGGAATGGCGGGCGGACGCGCTGCGCTCCGCCGACTTGCCTCCGGAACGCCACAGGATCTCCAGCGAGCGTTCATAGAGGGGCTTGGCCTCGGCGTGTCGGCCCTGGGACCTGTAGAGTTGCGTGAGGTTGCTCAGGATGAGGCCGACATCGGGGTGGTCCGGCCCCAGGGCCTTCTCGGAGATGTCGAGAGAGCGCTTGTGAAGGGGCTCGGCCTCGGCGTACCGGCCCTGGCCCCGGTAAAGTTCGGCCAGATTGTTCAGGCTGGCGGCAACCAGAGGATGCGCCGCTCCGAGGGCGCTTTCGCGGATGGCCAGGGAACGTCGGTAGAGGGGCTCGGCGTCGACCAGGCGCCCCTGAACGTGGTACAGGCCGGCCAGGCTGTCGAGGCTGCCCGCGACTCGCGGATGCTCCGATCCGAGGGCCTTCTCGAAGACATCCACCGAGCGTCTGTAGAGGGCCTCGGCCTCGGCGTTGCGGCCCTGGATGCGCATGAGCTTGGCGAGGTCATAGATAATCGCCCCGGTCTCCGCATGTTCGGGGCCCAATTGGCGATCACTCAACTCGAGCGCCTTTTCGACGAACGGCGTGGCTTCCGCGTAGCGCTCCTCCTCGATCAGGCCCCGCCCCCGGCGTGCGGCCCACAGCCGGGCTTCGGTCGATGCCGGTGCGTCTTCCGCTTTCACGCGGGCGGGGTCGTAGACAAGTTCCCCGGTCGCCGGCCGCCCTCGCCCCACTGCGCGCTCGGTCAGTGTCAGCTTCGTCACCAAGAATGGGGGTGCCTCTTTGTACAGTCCCGCCCGAAACTGGGTCCGCCCCGACCGCACGGTCGGCGGGGACGCCGGGGACGCCGCCGGAGCGTATTTCGCCTGCACTCCGGCAAGGGCTATGGAGGCAGGTGCCTCTTTCTGCCGTGTGACCGGCGCTGTTGCGGACGACATCGGAGACTCTTCGGCCTTACGCTTCCGCTCGGCCACTTCGAGATTCCGTCTCTGTTTCTCCAACGCCGCCTGGCGATTCGCGTGCTCAGCCTTAAACTTCCGATCGGCCTCCTCGAGGTTCCGCCTCTGTCGCTCCAACGCCACCTGGCGCGTCGTCTCCTCGGCCGTACGCTTTCGCTCGGCTACTTCGAGGTTCCGCCCCTGTCGCTCCAACGCCGCCTGGCGTTTGGCGTGCTCGGCCTTACGCTTTTTCTCGGTCTCCTCGAGTTGCCGCCTTTGTTGCTCCAACGCCACCTGGCGCGTCGTCTCCTCGGCCGCACGCTTCCGCGCGGCCACTTCGAGGTTCCGCCTATGTTGCTCCAACGCCGCTTGGCGCTTCGCGTGCTTGGCCTTACGCTTCCGCTCGGCCAATTCGAGGCTCCGCCTTTGTAGCTCCAACGCCATCTGGCGCGTCGTCTCTTCGGCCGTACGCTTCCGCTCGGCCACTTCGAGGTTCCGCCTTTGTTGCTCCAACGAAGTCAGGCGCTTCGCCTGTTCAGCCTTACGCTTCCGCTCGGCCACCTCGAGGTTTCGCCTTTGTTGCTCCAACGCCGCCTGGTACTTCGCCTCCTCGACCTTACGCTTCCGTTCGGCCTCCTCGAGGTTCCGCTTCTGTTGATCCAACGAAGTCAGGCGCTTCGCCTGTTCGGCCTTACGCTTCCGCTCGGCCACTTCGAGGTTTCGCCTCTGTTGATCCAACGTCGCCTGGCGCTTCGCGTGCTCTGCCTTGCTCTTGCGCTCGGCCTCCTCGAAGTTCCGCCTTTGTCGCTCCAGCGCCGTCAGGCGCTGCGCCTCCTCGGCCTTACGCTTTCGCTCGGCCTCTTCGATGTTCCGTCTCTGTCGCTCCAGCGCCGTTAGGCGCTGCGCATGCTCGGCTTCGCGCTTGCGCTCGGCCTTCTCCAGTTTCCACCTCTGTCGCTCCAACGCCGCCTGGCGCTTTGCCTGCGGTCTGGCATGGGCTTTAGGGGCGGGCGTCCTTTTCTGCCGGGTAAGCGGCGATGACGCCGCAGACGGTGCCGCGGCGCTTTGCGCCTCGACCCTGGCCAGGGCCTTCCTGGCGAGGGCCGTCCTGACGGGGTCGTTGTCCCCCGCGGCGGCCTTGCGGTACCAGCGGGCGGCCTCGGCGGGATCCACGGGGACGCCGTTGCCGCGCTCGTGGATCAAGCCGATCTCGAACAGGGCTCTTCGATCGCCCTCGGCGACGGCTGAGTGGAACTCGGCGAGGGCTCTGGCGTAGAGTAGCGTGTAGAGGGCCCGCACCCCGCGCTCATAGTCGGCTGAAGCGGGCAACGCCAAGCCCACCATCAGCAAGAAAGCTGGGACCGCCCGAAATATGGTGGCGCCCAGTCCATGGCGCCGAAATCGTGCACGAATCCAATCCGGCATTTCGACCCTGATCCGGAATTCTCCCTTATGCGTCTCTCGACAAGGTCAATCGTGCCCCAATAACTCCCGGCGTGCAATATTTTCACGACCTAGGGCGCGTCCGCCCCCTCGGCGTATGGCGTCAGGGCTTCGGTAATGGCGGCGTTGGTCGGGGTGGCGACGCCGAGTTCGCGTCCCATGCGCGCCACGGCGCCGTTCAACCAATGCAGCTCCAGGCGCCGGCCGCGCTCCAGGTCCTCGAGCATGGAGGATTTCATGTCCCGGCGCAGGCCGTTGACGGTTGCCCAGGCCGCTTCTTCGGTGTCGTCCGCCAATCCGACGCCGCGGGCCCGGGCCACCGCCGCCGTCTCGCCGATGGCGGCGCGCAACATGGCGGCGGCCTCGGGATCGTCTCGTGTCGGGCCGAGCGGCAGGCGCGTGAAAGAGGTCGTCCCGGCAACCGCCGCCAGCACGACCAGCTTTTTCCAGATATCCAATTCGATGTTTTCGCTGAGCACCGCGTCGAAGCCGGCGCCGTCGCAAGCCTCCTCGAAGGACTGGGCGCGCCGGCTCGCGCCACCATCGAGCTCGCCGAACACCAGGCGCGCCATCTCCCCCGTCTGGCGGATGACCCCCGGCTCATCGATCACCGAGAAGATATAGGTGACGCCGCCCATCACGTGGGCGGGCCCCACCGCCCGGCCGAGCGCCTCGACGGCATCGACGCCGTTGAGGAAGGGAATGACGGCGGTATCGGCGCCGAAGAGCGGACGGATGGCCTCGGCGGCGGTCTCCATGTCATAGAGCTTGACCGTGAAAATGACGATGTCGACGGGGCCGATCGAGCCCGGGTCGTCGGTGGCCCGCACGTCCGCCAGGTGCAGGTCGCCATTGGGGCTGATCAGTCGCAGGCCGCGTTCGCGCATGGCTTCCAGATGCGCCCCACGCGCCACGAAGTGGACGTCGCGGCCGGCCGCCGCCAGACGGGCTCCGAAGTAACCGCCGACCCCGCCACTTCCCATGATCGCTATGCGCATCGCTTCCCCCCGCCCTTCCCCCGGCCCCGTCAATTCTCCGGCCGCTTGCGCGCCAGGATGGGGATTATGACCGGGAAAGGCGGTGGCGGAAAGCCGCTAACGAACTGCAAACCTTCATGCCCTAAGCGCCTATTCGCCTCCTGATTTCCCGGGCGATGTCATGGGCGGCGTTGAGGGACTCGTGGCGCCACTCCTCGAGGCGGCCGGCCAGGGGCCGCGCGTAGCCCCCCTCGAAGAGGCCCTGGTGAAAGCGTCCATGCTTGGGCGCGGTCAGGGCCTCGGGCGCATAGATGTAGACCGGGCCCGGTGTGGTGCAGGCCTCCGAGCACATGGACACCGAATCGCCGGTGACGATGACCGCGTCGGCCGTTCCCAGGTAGCCGGCGTAGGGATTGTCGCCGCCATCCCCCCACCGGTAAATGTGGCTGGGCACCGTGATTTCGGCGACAAGGGCCGCCGCCGCCGCCGGCCCGCTGCGCCGGCTGGTGGAGACCAGCAGGGCGCCGCCCGCCGTCGCGGCCAGGGCGTTGGCGGCGCCCCCCAACTGCCGCGCCATGGCCTCGGTGAAGCGGCGGCGCCGGGTGCTGCCGCCGACCATGAGGGCGATGCGCGGGCGCGGCAAGCCGCCGAGGCGACCCTGCCACTCGGCGGCCGCCTCGCGCAACGCCTGCTCGGTGACGCGGTGGGGGGCGCCGGTGATGCGCATCACGTTGGGCCGCGCCGCGACACGGTCGTGGTGGGGGACCGAGACCAGGTCGTATTCCGCGATGCCGGGGCGGCCCGGAAACATGATCTGGGCGAGCAACGCGGCACCTCCGCTCAGGCGCTTGATTTGGCGCGCCACCGGCCCGGTGCGCCGCCCCGCCGCCACCACCACGTCGGGCCAGGGCGGCGTCAGGCCCTCGCGGCTGGCCGCCGTCAGGCCAACAAAGCTCGCCCCCAGGGCGGCGTTGGGCAGGGCGCCGGCCGCCCTATAGGTCAGGTCCTTGACCTGGAAGCCGAGCCCCAATGCCTCGGCCACGCCCAGGCACTGGCTGGCGTTGCCGGGGCGGTCGTCGACCAGCGCCCAGACCAAGGGCCGATCTCCGCTCATCCCATGGTGGCCGCGAACAGGGCCTCAAAGTCGGCGCCTTCCAGGGGGCGCGGGTTGGTCTCCGTGCAGTGATCGGCTTGCGCGTATTCGATCATCTTCGGTAGCACCGCGTCCTCCACCCCCATTTGGCGCAGGTTGGCGGGCAGGCCGAGGCGGAGGTTGAGGGCCTCGATCTCGGCCGCCAGGTCGGCGTCGGCGGCAAGCCCCAGGGCCGACGCCAGGGCCGCGTACCTGGCGCCGACGTGGCCGGCGTTGTAGCGCAGGACCGGCGGCAGGATGACGGCGTTGAGGGTGCCGTGGTGCAGCACCGGTTCGGCCAGTCCGCCCAGCGCGTGGGACATGGAATGCACGGCGCCCAGGCCCTTCTGGAAGGTCAGCCCACCCTGTACCGCCGCCATCAGCATGTGCCACCGCGCCTCGCGGTCGGCGCCGTCGGCCACGGCACGCTCGATATGGGTGAAGGCGCGCGCGGCGCCGTCCAGCGCGATGGCATCGGCCGGCGGATTGATCAGTGGCGAGATATAGTTCTCGATGCAATGGGTCAGGGCGTCCATGCCGGTCGCCGCGGTGAGACCGGCCGACAGGCCCAAGGTCAGCTCGGGGTCGCAGATGGCCCGCTGGGGCAACATGCCGGGGCTGATGAACCCCAGCTTGCGGCCGTCATCGAGGGTGAGCAGCGCGCCGCGCCCCACCTCGCTGCCGGTGCCCGCCGTCGTCGGAATGGCGATCACCGGCGCCACCGCCGGCGTGATCCTGGCCACACCGCCGAGGATCAAGGCGTATTGCTCGAGCGGCGGCGCATGCGTGGCCAGCAACGCCACGCCCTTGCCGAGGTCGATCGAAGAGCCGCCGCCGAAGGCGACGACGCCGTCGCATCCGGAGCCCTTGTAGACATCGACGGCGGCGACAACCGCCGCCTCGGTGGGATTGGGCGGCGTCCCGTCGAAAACGGCGGCCGACGCTCCGTCGGGCAAAACGGCGCGCAGGCGCTCCAACAGCCCCGCCGCCACGATGCCCTGGTCGGTGACGATCAGCGGCCGTTCGATGCCCAGCGCCGCCATCTCGTCGGGCAGCTTGGCGAGCGCGCCGTGTTCGAAAATAATGGTGGTGAGGTAGTTGATGACCGTCATCTCACATCTCGCCACAGCGAGCCTTCACGCGGCATCGCTTCCCTCCGGTTTGCCGCCGAAGACCCCGGCGTCCTCCAGGTTCTCGATCTCTTCCCTGGAAAACCCGAATTCCTCGAGCACCTCGAGGGTGTGCTCGCCGAGATCGGCAGGACCGCGTTTAACGGCATAGGGCGTGCGCGACAGGCGCAGCGGATTGGCGGCGATCTTTTGCGTGCCCATGCCGGGAACGGGAACCTCCGCCACCATTTCGTTATGCAGAACCTGTTCGTTCTCCAGCGCCTCGGCGAGCGTATGAGGCTTGGCGCAAATGACGTCTTCGCTCTCGAAACGGCGCAGGCATTCGGCGGTCGTGTACTTGATGCATTCGGCCTGGAGGATGTCGTCCAACTCCTTCTTCTTCTGAACCTGAAGCTCGATGTTGGCGTACTCGGGACGTTGGGTCAGGTCCTCGATCTCCATGGCGGCGCACATCAGTTGCAAGGGGTTCTCGCGGAAGAAGCCGAGCGCCGTCACGTAGCCGTCCGTGGTCTTGAAGACGAAGTGAAGGCCCTCGTCGACCCAGTGGGTCTCGTAGCCATACATCGTAAGAGAAGAGATCTCGAGGCCCTGGGTGGCGATGGCGGTGTTGAGCAGGCAGGTGCTGACCTTCTGGCCGAGGCCGGAGCGCTCGCGTTCGTAAAGCGCCATCATGATGCCCTGGGCGAGGATCATGCCCGAGCAGAAGTCGATGGACGGCGGCGGGTAGAGGAGTGGCTTACCGTCGGCATCGGCACCCAGCATGGCGAGGCCGCTGAGGGTCTGGGCGACCATGTCCTGGCCCCCCTTGTGCGCCATCGGACCCGACTCGCCGAAACCGTTGGTGGTCGCGTAGATGAGCCGGGGGTTGATCTTGGCCAGGTCCTCGTATCCGAAGCCGAACTTTTCCATGGCCCCCGGGCGGTAGGAATGGACCAGCACATCGGCGGTCTCGACGAGGCGCAGCAGCGCCTTCCGCGCCCCGGGCTTCTTCAAATCGAGGGTGATCGAGCGCTTGTTGCGGTTACCGGCCGTGTAATAGCAGCTCATCAGCCCCCTGGCGGTGCCGTAACGGTCCAGGGGGCGCTCCAGCGCGCCCCTTCCCGGCCTTTCGATCTTGATGACGTTGGCGCCGAAATCCCCCAGTATCTGGGCCGCCAACGGCCCCTGGAAGATCTCGCTGACGTCAATGACGGTCAGTCCCTCCAAAGCGCCCATATCCGATTCCCTCCCCGCCCCGTCAGTTGCCGTAGGCGTGCTTGGCGATCAGAAGCCTCTGGATCTGGTTCGTGCCCTCGTAGATCTGCGTGACCTTGGCGTCGCGCATCATGCGCTCCACCGGATAGTCCTGCAGGTAGCCGTAGCCGCCGTGCAATTGCACGGCATCCGTCGTCACCGACATGGCGGTATCGGTGCAGATAAGCTTCGCCATCGAGGCAAAGCCGCGCGCTTTGGCGGGGTTGCGATCCATCATCTCGATGGCGCGATAGAGCATGGCGCGCGCCGATTCGACCTTCAGCGTCATGTCGGCGATCATGCCCTGCACCATCTGAAAGCGCGACAGGGGCTTGCCGAACTGCTCGCGCTCCTTGGTATAGGCGATGGCCTCGTCGAGCCCGCCTTGCGCGATGCCCAACCCTTGCGCGGCGACCAGCGGCCGCGACGTGCCGAGCGACGCCATGATGTTGTGGTAGCCGAGCGTGGGGTCGCCGACGACGCGATTGGCGGGGATAAAGCAATCCTCCAGGATAACGTCGGCGGTGGGGCTGCCGCGCACCCCCATCTTGGTTTCCAGCTTGCCGAACGAGAGGCCGGGCTCGTCCTTGTGGGTGACGAAGAGCCCGTGCTGATTTTCGCCCGTGCGCGCCAGGATCAGATACCAGTCCGACCACGTGGCGCCCGAGATGAAGCGCTTGGTGCCGTTGAGGACCCAGCCATTGCCCTTGGGCTCGGCGCGCGTCACCAGCCCCGCCAGGTCGGAGCCGCCGCGTGGCTCGGTCATGCACCACGATGCCTTTTTCTTGCCCGTGGCGCACTCGGGGATCACCTCCTCGATCAGATCCGGCGCGCCGAACCTGAAGATCGGCTCGGTGGCGGCCCACGTCGTGAGGACGGCCAAGCCCGTCGTCCCGCACACCCTGGACGATTCCTCGACGACGATGACCTGGGACATCAGGTCGCCTTCCTGGCCGCCCACCGATTCGGGGAACGGAAGGCTGATCATGCCGGCTTCGGCGAGGGCGTCATAGGAGGTGTCGGGAGGGGTCGAGGTACGGTCGACCTCGGCGGCGTGCGGCGCGATCTTGTCCTGGGCCAGCCGCCGCATGCTTTCGCGGAACTGTTCGTAGACGTCCCAATTTTCAGCGGTGTCCATGGCGTATCCTCTCGTGCGTAAACCAGTTCCCCGAACGCGCTCTCCCTTACTCGGAGGGCTCCGCCACCTCATCCCTTAACGTGGCGCCGAGCGGCCCCGGGACGTTGCCGATCTCGGGTGGCCACGACAGCCCTTTTACGGCGCCGGCGACGCTCTTCACGGCGGCCTTGACGTCGGCTTCATTCATCCCGGCCTCGGCGAGGACGGCCTCGGTGTCGTCGGCGCTTGACCCGTCGTGGGCGCGCGCCGGTGTGCGCGAGAACAACGGCGCGGCGGGAACCCCGCCCTTGGCGAAGCCGCCGTGGCGGGCCTCGGTGTGCGGATGCCCCGCCACCTCGTCGGGGGCCAGCACCGGCGCCACGCAGGCGTCGACGCCGTGGAAGACCTCGGCCCATTCGTCGCGCGTCCTGGTCAGGAAGGTTTCGCCGAACAGGCGTTCCATCTCGGGCCACAGCGCCTCGTTCATGTGGTCGGGCAACGGCTCGGCAAAGCCCAGGGTCGTCCACAGGGCGTGGAAAAATGCGTCCTCCAGCGCGCCCACCGAGACGTACTTGCCGTCGGCGCACTCGTAGGTGCGGTAATAGGGGACGTTTCCGGTGAGCAGCCCCTTGCCGCGGCGAGGCAGCACGGACGAGCCCCAGTCGGCGAAGTGCATCGACATCATCGACATGCAGCCGTCGATCATGGCCGAATCGATGTACTGCCCCTGGCCCGAGCGCTCGCGCTCGAAGAGTGCGGCGACGATGCCGAAAGCGGCGAGCAGGCTGCCGCCGGCGAAATCGGCGAGCAGGTTGAGGGGTGCCACCGGCGGGCCATCGGCCGTTCCGATGGCGCCCAGCACGCCGGCCAGGGAAAGATAATTTATATCGTGGCCCGCTTCCTGGGCCAGCGGCCCTTCCTGTCCATAGCCGGTGAGCGAGCAATAAATCAGCCGCGGATTGAGGGCGCTCAGCTCGTCGTAGCCGGCGCCCAGGCGCGCCGCGACGCCGGGGCGGAAGCCCTCGACCACCACGTCGGCGCCTTTTGCCAGATGGCGGAAGGCGACCTGTCCGGCCGCGTCCTTCATATCGAGTGAGATAAAGCGCTTGCCCCGCGAAAATTCGGCGATGGGCAGGCCCGACCTGCCGCCGCCGACGACGACGACATCGGCGCCGAGGTCGGCCAACAGCATGGTGCAGTAGGGTCCCGGCGCCAGCCGCGTCAAATCGAGGACGCGTATCCCCTCGATGGGCCCGGCGCCCGACGCCGGCTGGCGGTCGTCCTGATTGTCGGCCATGGCAAACTCCCTCGTCTTCGCCGGCGGCGCCCTAGCAGATAAATCCTAACATACGGTACCCCCAGGTCAGTTTCTATCCACTAGGGCCTTGGCCCGGATGGCGGCAAGGGTGGTTCGCGTGGTGATGATGTTGGGGTCTGTGCGCAACTCGATCAGCGCCGCCTTGCCCGAGGCCAGGGCCCGATCAAGGGCGGGCGCGAATTCCCCGGTCCGCTCGACCGCCTCGCCGAAGGCGCCGTGGGCCACGGCGAGGGCCGCGTAATCTGGATTGGCGAGTTCGGTGGCGATGACGCGCTCCGGGTATTCGCGCTCCTGGTGCATGCGGATGGTGCCGTACATACCGTTGTTGAAAACGATGATCAGGGGAGCCGCGCCGCTGCCCACGGCGGTCGCCAGTTCCTGCCCGGTCATGCCGAAACCGCCGTCGCCGACGAAGCCGATGACCATGCGCCCGGGTGCCGTGATCTTCGCCGCCACCGCGCCGGGCACCCCGTACCCCATGGCCCCGTTGGTCGCCCCCAAAAGCCGCCGGCCGCCCCCGAAACCGACGAAACGGTGCACCCAGCCGCTGAAATTGCCGGCGTCCGTGGTGACGATGGCGTCCGCCGTCAAACGTTCGTTGATGGCCCCCATCACGGCGCCCAGGTCGAGCCGGCCATCGCCGGCGGGAGGCACCAGGCCCGCCTCGTATTCGCGGCGCGCCGCGGCGCGCCATTCGCGCCAGGGCGGGTTGTTCGCGGGCTCGAGTTCGGCGGCGGCGGCGGTGAACTCGGCCATGCCTGAATGGATAGCCAGGTCCGGCGTGAACACGCGCCCCAGTTCCTCGGCGCCGGCGTGGACGTGGATCAGGGTCTGCTCGGGCCGGGGTGCGCTGATCAGGGTATATCCCTGGGTGGCGATCTCGCCGAGCCGGGCGCCGACCGCCAGCACCAGGTCGGCCGCCTTGAGGCGCGCCACGAGCTCCGGGTTGGGGGCGACGCCGAGGTCGCCGATGAAGCTCGGATGGCCGTTGTCGAAGATGTCGTGGCGCCGAAACGAGCAGGTGACGGCAAGGTCGTTGGCCTCGGCGAAAGCGAGGACGCCGCGCCGCGCCTTTTCCGTCCAGCCGCCGCCGCCAACCATCATGATGGGCCGTTGCGCCTTGGCGAGAAGGGCCGCCAGGCGCTCCATGTCGGCGTTCGCGGGGCGCGCCGGCTCGACAGCGAGGGGCGCAACCCGGGCCGCCCGGGCACTTTCCTCGAGCACGTCCTCGGGCAGGGCCAGCACGGCGGGCCCCGGACGGCCGGACACCGCCGCGTGGAAGGCACGCGCCATCAGTTCGGGCAGATCGGCGGCCGCTTCCGCCTGGTCGACCCACTTGGCGAGCGGTGCGAACATGCGCCGGTAATCCACCTCCTGGAAGGACTCGCGTCCGGCGAAGGGGCGCGGAACCTGGCCGATCAGGAGCACCATCGGCGTCGAGTCCTGAAGGGCGGTGTGCACGCCGATCGAGGCGTTGCACGCGCCGGGCCCCCGGGTCACCAGGCAGACGCCCGGCTTGCCCGTAAGCTTTCCGTAAGCCTCCGCCATGTTGGCGGCACCGTTCTCGTGGCGGCAGGTGACGAGCCTGATGGCGTCGCCGACGTCATGGAGCGCGTCGAGCACCGCCAGGTAGCTCTCGCCGGGGACACAGAAGGCGGTGTCCACGCCGTGGAGGCAGAGGGCGTCGACGACGTGACCGCCGCCGGTACGGGTTTGGGATCGATCCGCCATCGCCACCTTTCCTCCTTACCACAGGCCATTCATCAGGCCATTCATCGGGCCACTCATCGGGGCACCACCGGCGCCGTCATAAGTGGCACAAAAAATCGTATCGCGAAACCGTCAGGCCCTGGCGCGCCGCGCCGCGATGGCAACTCCCGCGAAAATCATGCCCATGCCGACCAGATGAGTGACCGAAAACACTTCGCCGAGGAAGACGATGGCCATGGATATCCCGAAAACCGGAACGAGGTGGATAAAGACGCCCGCCCGGTTGGCGCCGATGGCAATGACGCCCCGGTTGTAGCAGAAAAAAGCCAAAACCGAGGGAAACACGGCGAGATAAAGCACTGCCCCCACTGTCACGAGATCGACCGGCACGGCCCTTACGACCAACGTCTCCCACACATAGAAAGGCGCCAGTACGATTGTCCCCGTGGTAAAGGTGGCGGTGAGCAAGCTCAAGGGATGGACGGCAGGCAGCCGCCGCAACAAGGCTGAGTAGGCCGCGTAGCCGACCACCGCGCCCATCACCCAAATATCGCCGACGTTGAAGGACAGCGCCAGAAACGTGGCCCAATCGCCCTTGGTGACGATGGTGACGGCGCCGCCAAGGGAAATCAGGACGCCGGCGGCCTGACGCAGCGTGAACCTCTCGCCGAACAGCAGGAATGTCATGAGGATTATGACGACCGGCATGGTCGATTGCATGAGCACCGAATTGATCGCGCTGGTCGTTTGCAGCCCTATATATGCCAGCGTGTTGTAGGCCGTCACGCCCAGCACGGATAAAATAACGATGATTTTCCAACCGGCGCGCAGCGCCGGCCAGTCGCGTATCAGATGAGGGGTGCCGATGGCGAGGATGATCAGGCTGGCCACGGCCCAACGCCAAAACGCCAAGCCGATCGGCGGCACCGTTTCATGGACGCCGCGTCCGATAACGAAACTTCCGGACCAGAACAGGGCCGCCAGAACCAGCAGCACATAGGGCCGTTCGGCGACCCGCCAGCTCGACGGCGAAGGTAGCGGCGAATTTGGGGTGGAATCGCGGGGGGCCGGACGAGGTGCTGTCATAATTCCATTATAAGAGGTTTGTGGTCCGGTCGCCCGCGCCGCTGGAATTCCGGAAGTATCAGCTCGCCGCCGCCGACAGCCGCCGCGCCACCAGAGTCATTCATACGTTGTACCCACGTCAATGCCGACGTCTGGGCCGCGGTCGGCGCTCCTCGCCGCGGTCAACCGGCGAACAGGCCCTTGGCGATGTTTTCGTTGATTCGGATGAGAGGCATCAGCCGTTCAGCCGACGGGTCGGCGTAGGCCGCCAGTGTCTGGCGATCGACGAACACGCTGAGGCTCAGGAGGGTCTTGCGCAGGCCTTCGGGCAAGGCGTTGCCGGGTCCCGCCACGTCGGCCTGGACGATGGTCCACAGAAGTTGATTGAACCCGAGGGCCGAGGAATAGGCGGCCGGGTCGTCCGCCGCGCCGGCCTGGTTGAGCAGCGCCACCGCCTTGGCAAAGGCCATGGCCTCGGCGCGCCTCGGGGGCAGCGCCAAATTCTGCGTCTGGCCATAGGCATGCACGGACTGGCCCAGCATTTAACTTGCGTTCCCAAGCAGTTGCAAGATCAATCGCTCGCTGTCGCGGGCCACGCTCAACCCGGCGATTCCCAGCGCGTCGCGCGCCCTGACCGAGAGCAGGTTGGCCGCCTCCTCGTCGAGGTCGGCGTCGACCAGCTTGCCGGCCCCGGTCTCCAGGGTATTGACCAGATTCTCCGTGAAGTCGAGCCGAGTGGTGATCAGGCTGACGTTGGAGCCCAGCCTCTGCGTCGTCGAGCGCAGGGCCGTCACGGCATCGTCGAGCTGGCCGATGGCGGTAGCGATGTCGCCGTCGGCGGCGAAGTTTCCAAAGTCGGTGGCCGCCACGCCGATGCCCAGCGCCGCGGCGTCCGAGGCGCTGCCGCCAATGCTCAGCGCCGATGTGCCCCGTTCGTTGAACTCCACCTCCAGCGTGTCGGGCGGCGATGCCAGCAGGTTGAGGCCGGCGAAGCCCACGTCGGCGGCCAGGGTGTCGATCTGGACGCGGATGACGTCGAACTGCTCCGCCGCCGCCTGGCGGGCCTCCGCCGTGCCGCCGCGGGCGCTTGTGGCCACCGCCTTGGCCTGGCGAACAAGGTCGGTGAGGGCCTCGGTGCCGGCGATGGCGCCGCCCAGCGCGCTGATGCTCTGGCCGATTTTGTCCTTCACGGCCAGCAGATCTTCGGCGCGCTCGGTCAGGCTCTTGGCCAGGAAAAAGGCGGGCGCGTTGTCGGACGGCCGGTTGACGCGGCGGCCCGTGGCCAGGCGCTCGCGGACCTGGTCGGCCAGCGCCGCCGTCCTTTGCAGGCCGCCGATGGTGTTCTGCGTCACCGCGGAAATAGCGATATCGGCCATGCTTTAATTGTGGCACGGCGGTGCCCCGCCGGCAGTGACCGGCATCACACCGGGACATCGGCGACTTCTTGTCAATTCAAGCTGTCCTGGCAAGATCATGGCGTAGAATCCATTTATGATGCTCGACGAAAACCGTCACGAAGCGGGGGGAACGTCATGAGACATTGGCGATTATCGGTACTTCTGTTGGCCGCCCTGACGCTGGCCGTGCCCCAGGAGGCAGAGGCAAAAATGGGCAGGAAGAAAGGCCCTGGCGGAAGCGGCGCGATGAAGGAGAAGAACGAGCCGAGCCCGGAAACCCTGGGTGCCTTTAGCCCGATACGGTCGAAACTGGAACACATGCGGGCCAGCGGGTTCGTGGCGACGGGATTGACGCCGGTCTATCCCAAGGACGCCGAGTGCCCCGAAATCGATTCGCCCTTCGCGTCCGCCAATCGCTACGACGGCAGCTCGCGCAGCTCACGGTTTTATCACGGCTACCACGGGGGCGCCGACATCTCGGTGCCGGAAGGAACGCCGATCCTGGCCGTCGCCGACGGAACCGTGGTGAAAAAGAAGGAAGGCGCCTTCATCGGCGGCATCGGCCTCATCGTGCGCCATTCGCCCGAGGACACCGGCCTTCCGGTCTGGACCTTTACCGAATACAAGCACCTGAAGGCATTGCCGGCGCTCGAAATCGGCCAGCGGGTGAGGATGGGCGAGCCGATCGCGCTGGCCGGAAAGACCGGAACCACTGGTGGCCATTACGGCCCGCAGGGCCATTCGCATCTGCACCTGACGGTGTTCTACAACGCCACGGGCGAATTCGAGGCGTTCAGGTTCTTCGTGCCCATCGACGGACGGTGGATGGATCCGGTGGCGCTGTTCAAGGCGCCCCCCCACGACTCGCACGAGATCAGGAAACTCCCCGACCAAGCCAAGAAGGTCGCCATTCCCTATAAGACCTCGGACGGCCGGGTCGTCCCCGAGGGGACCAAGGTCGTGTGGCCGTTCGCCTGCGAACCCGAATAGCGCAACAAGGAATAGTCGGCGCCCCCGCGGGTGCCGGCTATTGCCGCGCCATGTAGTCCTCCCGGATGACGCGCTTCAGGGTCTTGCCGGCGGCGTTGCGTGGGAAGTCGTCGAGCACGGCGACCTCCCGGACGCGCTGAAACTTGGCCTGCACGCGGCCGTTGATCCATTCCACCAGGTCCTTAGGGCCCACGGCGTCGGCAGCGATGAGCACCACGGCGGCAACCGGAACCTCGCCCCATTTGTCGTCGGGGACGCCGAACACGGTGGCCTCGCGGACCGCCGGATGCTGGACGACGATCTCCTCGATGTCCTTGGGGTAGACGTTGACGCCGCCCGAGATCAGCATGTCCTTCTTGCGGTCGACCACGTACAGGTAGCCGTCGCCGTCCACGTAGCCGAGGTCGCCGGTGTGCAGCCAGCCGTCCTTGAGGACATTCCGAGTGAGGTCCGGGCGCTTGTAGTAGCCCGGCATGACGAAGGGCCCGCGGCCGCAGATTTCGCCGACCTCGCCGGTTGCCGCCTCGTTGCCGTCGTCGTCGGCGATGCGCATCTCGTAGAACGGCACCGGCACGCCGACCGACAGGGGCTTGGCCGGGTAATCAAATTTGTCGAGGATGCCGATGAACCCTTCGGCCTGGCCGTAGAGGTCATGGAAGCGTCCGGGCAGGAGTTCGGCGACCCTCTCCTTGTGGGCCTTGAGGACGGGGGCGCCGACGTTGCACAGCATCTCCAGCGAACCCAGGCGACGTTCGTTGAAGTTGGGCGAATCGAGGAGCGCCACGATCTGCGAGGGCACGAGCGCCACGTGTGTGACGCCTTCCCGCTCGACGGCGGCGATGTAGTCTTCCACGTCGAAGTGGCGCCGCAGCACGAATTTGGCGCCCACGTGCATGGCCGGCATCATGGTCAGGAAGGCGCCGTTGAAAATGATGGAGCCGGCGTGCAGAACAACGCTTTCCGGCGTCATGCGGTAGGCGGCGGAAAGGATCGAGCAATAGGCCGAGCGCACGTCGTGGGTATGCACGATGCCCTTGGGCTCGCCCGTGGTGCCGCTGGAAAAAATGATATTGTACATGTCCCCGCCGACGATCGCCGCCTCGGGCGGCTCGCCCTCCGAGGCCTCGGCCAAGACATCGTCAAGGCCGCGCCAGCCCGGCCGCGCCCCGCCGACGAGCACCCAACGGTCCTCGCCGACGCCGGAAAGCTCGCCCCGGACGCCGTCGAGGACATCGGCGAACTCCTCTTCGCTGAGCACCAGGACGGCGTCGGAGCCGGCGATCAGCGAACTCATGCCGGAGGCGTTGAGCAACGGGCTGAGGGGCACGACGACGGCGCCGGTCTTGGCCACCGCCCAGTAGAGGGCGTAGAGCTCCAGGCAGTTGTGGAGGACGGTAGCCACCTTGTCGCCCTTGGCGAGGCCGGCGGCGAGCAACCCATTGGCGAGACGGTTGACCCGCCCGTTGAGCTGGCCAAAGGTCAAGCTCTCGCCCTCGAAGACGACGGCCGTGTCGCCGGGCCGATAGCGTGCGTGGCGGGGCAGAAGGGTGCCGATGTTGGCGCGGGCTGTCGGGGTTCCGCTCATCGGATCGTCCCGGACAGGTAGTCGTCGCGCATGAACCGCTTCAGGGTCTTGCCCGCCGCGCTGCGCGGGAAATCCTTGACGACGACGACCTTGTGGACGCGCTGGAACTTGGCGCCGACGCGGGCGTTGATCCATTCCCCGAGTTCCTCGACACCTATGGCACCTGTGGCACCGACGGCGCCCGCTTCATTCAGGATGACGGCGGCGATCGGGGTCTCCCCCCATTTGTCGTGGGGGACGCCGAAGACGGCGGTCTCGCGCACCGCCGGGTGCTGGACGACGATCTCCTCGATATCGCGGGGATAGACGTTGACGCCGCCCGAGATGATCATGTCCTTCTTGCGGTCGACCAGGAAGAGAAAGCCGTCCTCGTCGACGTATCCCAGGTCGCCGGAATGCAGCCAGCCGTCGACGACGGCCTCTTCGGTGAGGGCGGGGCGGTTGTAATATCCGGGCATGAGGAAGGGGCCGCGGCCGCAAATCTCGCCAACCTCGCCGGCCGCCGCCTCCTCGCCCCGCCGATCGAGGATCTTGATCTCGGAAAACGGCGGCGGCACCCCGACGGAGCCCATCTTGCGGTCCGCGTCGTTCTTGTCGAGGATGGTCACCATGCCCTCGGTGAGCCCGTAAAGCTCGTGGAAACGGCCGGGAAGCGCGCTTGTCAACGCCTGCTTGTGCTCCAGGTGCAGGGGCGCTCCCACCGACATGATCATCTCCAGCGACGCCATGCGCTGCGGCGAAAAATCGGGATGGCCGAGGAGGGCGACGATCTGCGAGGGCACGCTCATCATGTGGGTCACCTTTTCACGCTCGACGTCGCCGATCACCGCCGCCGCGTCGAAGGCCTTGTGCAGCACGTAGGTGCCGCCCACCAACATCCACGGCATCATGGTGAGGAACGCCCCGTTGAAGATGATGGCGCCCGACTGCAGCACGACGCTCTCCGGCGTCATGCGCCAGGCCGAGGCGAAGAGCGCGCAATACATGGCGCGCACGAAATGGGTATGCACGATGCCCTTGGGGTCTCCGGTGGTGCCACTGGAATAGATGATGTTGTAAGGGTCGTTGCCGGTAAGCCCGGCTGCCGGCGGCTCCTCCCCGGAGGCGCCGGATACCAGGTCGGCGTAAGTCCTGAAACCCGGCGAGTCGCCATCCGTGAGCACGTAGCGCCCTTCGGCGATGGCCGGCAGCTCGCCCCGGATGGCATCGAGGGTATGGGACGACGCCTGGGCCGCGAACACCATCACGGCATCCGAATCCCGCAACAGGTTGGCCAGCCCCGACGCCTGCAAGAGCGGGCTCTGCGGCACCACCACGACACCCACCTTGGCCGCCGCCCAGTAGATCTCCAGAAGTTCAAGACAGTTGGGCAGAACGGTCGCCACCTTGTCGCCCTTGCCGATGCCGATGCCGATGAGGGCGTTGGCGAGGCGGTTGACGCCGGCGTCGAAGGCACCAAAGTTCAGGCGCTGGTTGCCGAAGACCACCGCCGGATGGTCGGCGCGGTAACGCGCGTGGCGGGTGAGCAGGGTGGAGATGTTCATGGGGCCTCGCGGCGACAGTTCCTAGTAGGTAGACCTTGTGCCCGGGTGCCGGCCATCATACCTATCATTAGGGACCCATTGGGCGGAAGGGCGTTTCCCATGAACTCCGATCGAGCAAATTTCAGCGTCGGACAGCTCGTCACCCACCGGCTCTTCGAGTACCGCGGCGTCGTCGTCGATGTCGACCCCCACTTCCTGGGCGGCGAGGACTGGTACCAGCAAATGGCGCACACCCGCCCGCCCAAGGACCGGCCCTGGTACCACGTGCTGGTCGATGGTGCCGAGTATCAAACCTACGTGGCCGAACGCAACCTGGAGGCGGACGACAGCGGCGCCCCCATCCGCCACCCCCTCCTCGGCCAGTACTTCGAGGGGTTGGGCGAGGGACACTACATGCTGCGGCAAAAGGGGAACTAGCCCGCCCCCAACGCCTCCTTGAGCGGCCCCAGGAATTTTTCATAGGCCTGCCAGCGGCCGACGGAGGCTGAATGGACGGGCTTGCGCACCTGCCAGTTGGAGGCCGAGCGCACGGTGCGCTCGGTCTCGTGAAAGGCCAGGCAGGCGTCGTCCCATTCGAGCCCCAGGAAATCGATGACGCGCCGGCTTTCCTCCTCGAGGCCGTCGACCAGGGCCTCGTAGCGCACTTCGAGAATAGGCAGGGGCAGGACCTTGCGCCAGTGCTCCATCAGCATCTCATAGGCCCGGTGGTAGAGCCCGAGATCGCCCAGGTCCGTGGCCCAGGCGCGGGGGCCGGCGAAATCCGTGAAATAGCACGATAGGCAAACGTCGCGGGCGTCGCGCCGGCAGTGGATGATGCGCGCCTTGGGAAAGAGAAGCGCGATCAGGCCTAGGTAAAGGAAGTTGTCGGGCGTCTTGTCGATGACCCGGTGAGTGCCGCGCCCGACGGAGACCAGGTGTTCGAGGAAAGGCCGGGAAAGATCGTTCGCCGCCGCCGTCTCCAGGGCGGCGACGCCTTCGGGGAAGGGCCCGGCGGCGCCCGCCGCCTCGCCCAAACCCGCCGCGATGAAGCCCACGGCGTCGAGCTCGCCGGCCCCGAAAACGCCCCCATGGCTGGCCGCGATGTGCTCGACGAGTGTCGTGCCCGAGCGCGGCATGCCGACGATGAAGACCGGCACCTCCGAGGATTCCGTGGACGTTCGCGCCGCCGTAAACGCTTCCTTGCCGAAAGCCTTGGCGATGCCTTCGAGCCAGGCGTCGTGCTCGCCGGCATCGAAGCCCAGCCCGTGTTCCTCGAACCAGCTTTGTCGCAAGGCGTTGCCTTCCCTGAAATGTCCGAAGGCGGCCTCGGCCTCGCCGCCGGCGTCGCCGATCTCGCCGAGGGTGAAATGGAGCCGGGCGCGCTCGACGGCATGGAGGCCCGCGCCCTCCAGCAGGGTTTCCAGGGCCGTCGTCTCGGCGCCCGTCAGCTCGGCGCTCCGCGAAGAGGCCAGGTTGTACCAGGCCTCGACATAATCCGCTTTCAACCCGACGGCGCGGCGGAAGCTGGCGACGGCGTCTTCCAGGCGCCCGGCGGCCAGCCACACGACGCCAAGGCCGTTGTGGGCCGGCGCATGGCCGGGATCGATGGCCAGAACGCGCTCATAGGCCGCCTCCGCCAGGCCCAGCTCGTCCTTGACGAAAAAGGCGCTGGCCATGTTGAAGTGGGCGTCGGTGAAATTGGGTTCGAGGGAGGTGGCGATCTCGAAGGACGCGATGGCGCCGTCCGTGTCGCCCGTGGCCATGCGCACGTTTCCCAGGCTGTTCTGGGCCTCCGGGTTGCGGGGATCGAGGCGCACGGCCTGGGTGCAGTGGGCCATCGCCTCCTTGAGGCGTCCCGCCTCGCGCAGCGCGGCGCCCAGGTTGGACTGCGCCATGGCGAACCGAGGTTGCAGGGCAACGGCCTTATGGTAGGCACCGATGGCGGCGTCGAGCTCGCCCCGCCGGCGCAGGACGTTGCCCAGGTTATTGTGGGCGTTGACGTGGCCGGGAGCGGCCTCGATGGCGCGGCGAAAGGCCGCCTCGGCGTCCTCCAGGCGGCCCTGGTTTTCCAGCGACAGGCCGAGGTTGACGTGGCCGTCGGCATAGTCCGCCCTGAGTTCGACGGCGCGCCGGCTGGCCGCTTCCGCCTCTTCGCCGCGCCCCAGCCGATTGAGTGCCACGGCCAGGTTGCTGTGGCACGAGGGATCGGAATCGTCGGCGGCGATGGCTTGGCCGATGAGGTCCACCGCCTTTTCCGTTCGCCCCGCCTGCAGGTCGGCGAGGCCGAGGATATGCAGGGCTTCCGCGTGGTCGGACACGAGCTCGAGGGCACCTTCGGCGAGCCCTCGCGCCTGGGTGAAGCTTCCCTCGCGGAGCAGGCGCCAAGCCGACCCGATCATGACCTCGATGGACGGCGGTCCGGCGCCGCCGCTGGCGGAACCGCGCCCCTTGCGGTGCTTCTTCTTGCTCACCCGTTCCTCCTATTAGAGCCTATCCGAATAACTGGAGGCGGTTGTGACGTCTCTCCTTGCCCCGTGGCCAGGAGGATGGCGCGCCGTGATGCAAGCGGCATCACAAGCAGCATCCGACGCCGTCCACGGGTCAAGGAGAGACGCCCGAGGGGTGGACCAAATCAGGCCTCCGCGGCGTTGCCGCTTCTTGCCGATGCGCCGGCATCGCCGGCGAAGCGGCGCCTTGCGGCCTTCCTGATTTGGTCTCATCACAACCGCCTCCAGTTATTCGGATAGGCTCTTAGTGCCCCCCACCCCCCGCGTCACCGTCATCACGCCAACGTACAATCGGGCCGACCTCCTGGCCGAGACCATCGACAGCGTCCTCGGCCAGGGATACCCCGACCTGGAATACCTGGTAATCGACGACGGCTCGACCGATGCCACCCGCCAGGTGGTGGCGCCCTATCTGCAAAGCCATCCCGGGGCAATCCGTTACTTCCACCACGACAACAGGGGCGAGGCGGCGACGGTGAACCGCGGCTGGGAGCTGGCCACCGGCGACTACTTCGCCTACGTCGGCTCCGACGATCCCATGCTGGGGGGGTGGCTGGAGAAAGGCGTGGAATTCATGGAGCAACACACCGATGTCCTCGTCGGTTATCCGGACTGGCGCATGATCGACCAACACTCGCGCCCCATCAAGGACGTCCAGGTCCGCGAATACGACGTCACCCACATGGCCGGCTGGTTCGACTGCCTTCCCGGGCCCGGCACCTTCATCCGCCGCGCCGCCCTCGGCGACATGGCGGCGCTGCGCGACACCGCCGTCAAGATCACCCTCGGACACCACGAATTTCCGAACGCGCCCCGCTTCTGAAGCACCGGCCGAGCCTTAGAGCCTATCCGAATAACTGGAGGCGGTTGTGACGTCTCTCCTTGCCCCGTGGCCAGGAGGA
>JASLQF010000022.1 GCA_030744625.1 Rhodospirillales bacterium | reverse complement strand
TTGCCGAAATACTTCTCCCAAAGCTTCAGCGATTCCTCCGAGACAACGGGCGCCGGACCCCAGGCCATGGGCTTGTCGCCGACGTCATGGTTGCCGGGAACGAGATGGAGCGGGGGGGGTGAGTCCGCGGCTGAGTTTCAGGAACCGCTCGGCGGCGGCGGCGTACGTCGGCTGAGCGGGGACCGGGTTGACCAGATCCCCGAGATGAACGACGAACGCGGGGCGCGCAGCGTTGACGGCGGCAAACGCGTAGCGCGCGCGAGCATTGGTCAGTGCCGTGCTCGGGAACGGCGACGTCGAAATCCGTTCCTCTTTGTTCACGTGGGTGTCGGCGATCACGGCGAAGGTGAAAAGACGCTTCCCCTGGATCCTCGCCGGTCTCGTGCTTGTGCGCGCATTCGTCGATTTCACGCCGGGGCCTCCCGCTTGGTTCGGCGAAACGTAGCACGGGACCATCCATTCGGGGGACTGGGGCGCCTCGCGATTGCGGCTCGGGGTCGTTGTCGCGGCGGCCGGCCCCGGAAGATAAGGATTCCTGTTGACAACCCGAGCGTATTCCGAGGCATATTGCGCTCGGCCCGGTCACTCGATCCGAGCCGCGAACTGCAATCCACTGGCCCGCGAAGGGATATTTCCCCGTACGGCGCCAGCGTTTGGTTTTCTATATGGGAGGTTTTTTCTATGTTGAAGCCCATCATCCGGGCGGGGTGGCTCGCTTTCGCCCTCGTCGCTCTTGTCTTGCCAGGCCAGGCGGATGCCCGATCCTTGGACGAAATCATCAAGTCAGGCAGCATCCGAATCGGCATTCATCCGAACCTGCCGGGGCTCAGCGAATACAATACAAAGAACGAGTTCGAGGGGATGGACATCGACACCGGCAACATGATCGCCGAGGGTTTGGGCGTGAAGGCCGAGTACGTCAGCCAGGAATCGGCGATGCGGGTTCCCAACTTGGTCGCCGATCGCATCGACATCAGCTTGGGCGGTCTGACCCGCAACGCGCGGCGCGCCAAGCTGGTTGACTATACGCTTCCGACCTATACGGAATCGCAGGTGATCCTGACTACCGACAAGCTTGCCCACATCAGCGAGTGGCAGCAACTCAATGACGCGAAATACACCTTGGCCAATGTGCGCAGCACGGTTCCCGCACAGTGGACACGCAAGAATGCTCCGAAAGCCAAGGAGCTTCTGCTCGACAGCGGCGCCGACGTCATCCGCGCCATCGCCCAGGGCCGCGCCGACGGCACCATCGCGATCATCGACAACTGGCTCAAGTTCACTCCGAACTATCCCGACGTGACGTGGCGGGTGGTCCCGAAGACCATCTATCTCGGCTATTGGGGGATCGGGGTGAAGCGCGGCAACGATTCGCTTCGCCGGTGGCTCAACATCTGGCTCTACGATCACCAAAGCAAGAACAGGCACAACGTGCTGTGGGAGAAATGGTTCGGCTCACCGCCGGCGTTCCCGGTGGTCCCGACGCCCTATTTCCCGTAGGCTCGTTGCGGACGACGAACCGCCACCCGGCGCCGGTCGCGCCGGGTGGCTTTTTCGTGTCGGGCCGACGGGCGAGGGTGCGTGTGAACGGCCCGGGCGCGCACGTTATCCTTGTAGGACCATGACGGAGCTTCAGGGAAAGGTGGCACTGGTCACCGGCGGATCGCGCGGAATCGGCGCCGCCACGATACGCGCGCTCTCGGCGGAAAAGGCCGACGTCGTCGTCCACTATCACCGCAACCGCGCGCGCGCCGAGGCCGTCGTCCGCGAGGTGGGGCCTGAGCGTTGCCTGCTCGTCCCCGCCGCGCTCGAGAATCCGCCAGCCGCGCGGGCGCTTTGGAAC
Source organism: Rhodospirillales bacterium (assembly GCA_030744625.1). GTDB lineage: Bacteria > Pseudomonadota > Alphaproteobacteria > Rhodospirillales > JASLQF01 > JASLQF01. Next base: position 1,523 of record JASLQF010000022.1, on the reverse strand, counting down.
GAGGCCGTTACCTGGAGGGGGCATCTCGACGTGTTGATCAACAACGCCGGAATCTTCGAGCCCGTCGGCATCGCCGAAGACGCCGAGACGTGGCGCCAAGCCTGGCAACGCACATTGCAGATCAACCTGTTGGCGGCGGCCGAATTGTGTCGGGCGGCCGTCACCCACTTCCAAGATCGCGGCGGCGGCATCATCATCAACATCGCGAGCCGCGCCGCCTTTCGCGGGGATACGCCGGATTACATGCACTACGCCGCGCCCAAGGCCGGCCTCGTGGCGTTGACGCGCAGCATCGCCCGCGGGTTCGCCGCCGAAGGCGTGCTCGCCTACGTGATCGCGCCGGGTTTCGTCCGCACCGAGATGACGGACGACTTCTTTGCTCGCCAAGGCGAAGACGCGGTCCTTGGCGAAATTCCCCTGGGCGAGATCGCGGCGCCCGAGGACGTGGCGAACGTCGCGGCGTTCCTCGCCTCCGGGCGGGCGCGCCACGCCACCGGCGCGACCTTCGACATTAACGGCGCGTCCTACGTTCGCTGAGCCGCGTCCCCGGACCGGATCGTCGTCACACGCAATCGCGCAAGCGCGAGCACATCAGGCACGGAGGCGCCGTTCGCGGTCGGCGATGTAGAGCGCCGATGCGAAGATCATTGTGCCGCCCACCCAGGTCCAGACGTCCGGCACCTCGCCGAAGAACGCGTAGCCGAGGATCGCCGAGAAGATCAACATGGTGTAGCCGACCGGAAGGACGGCCGTCACGTCGGCCTCTTTGAGGGCCTGCGCCTGGCACAAGTGGTTGAGGCTGCCGCACAAGCCGGCGAGCGCCAGCCAGCCGAGGTGGGCCGGGCTCGGCGCCTGCCAGACCGGAATGGCGACGATGCCGGTGATCGGGATCGAAACCAGGGCGGTGTAGGCGGTAATGGTTACCGGCGATTCGGTGCGCGCGAGTATCTTGAGCAGGATCATGATGACGGCAAAGCTCACCGATGCGCCCAGGATGATCAGCGCGCCAACGTCGAGAGTGGCGATGCCCGGCCGCACGATGACGAGAGTGCCCGCAAACCCGAATACCAGTGCCGAGATGCGCCGCGCGCGCAAGACCTCGCCGAGCACGAACACCGCCATCACGGTGACGAACAGCGGCGAGGTGAACACCAGCGCCGCGACCTTGGCGATCGGTGTCAAGGTGATGCCCGTGACCAGAAGGATCATGGAAAGCGCGTGGATGGCCCCGCGGACGCAGTGTTGCGCCAGGCGCTGGGTCCGGAACGGGGCCCAGCCGCGGCGGACGAAAAACGGCGCCAATACCAGAAAGCCGAAGAAGAAGCGGAAAAAAGTGATCTCGAAGGGGTGCATCTCGCCGGCGATATGGCGAATGCAGGTGTTCACCGCCGAGCCCAGGAATGCCCCGGTCGCGACCAGCGCCATCGCTCTTAGCGTGCTCGGCCGGGCGAGGGCCGCGAGCAGGCCGAGACGGAACGCCGTCGTCATGGGCCGGTTCCTTGCTTCGGCATATGAGGCCCCGT
>JASLQF010000021.1 GCA_030744625.1 Rhodospirillales bacterium | reverse complement strand
GGCCGGGCGGCATTTCGATGCGGCGCCCGGTGAGGGTGCTGACCTCGTCCTCGGTGAGCTGATCGGTGCGCTTGAGCATGATCTCGTCGGCCGGGTCGTTCGGTTTGAGCAGGTTCTGGCGGAACTTGGCGATCTCGGGCGATTCCGAATTTGACGCCGCCTTGTCCGACTCCGGTGCCCCTTTGTCCGGGGAAGCGGCGGCGCCGTCCTGCGACGGGGCGGCGGCACCGGGCGCGTCGTCCTTTTTGTCGGCGCCGCCGGAGGCATCGGGCGCGTCTCGGATTTCCCGGACCTTGCCCTTGATGGTCTCTTTCCACCCGGGCTTGCCGCTGAGATCGGCGATGTTGTCGAGGCGGCGCCCCATGTCGCCCGGGTTGTCCCGGGAGTTCTTGTAATCGCTCACGTAGTCGGCCCACTTGTCGAAGGTAAGATCGCCGTCGAGCTTATGGTCCTTGCCGTTGAAGTTGGCGTCGCCCGAACCGCTGACGAATTCCTTGAGCTTGGTGGGCGTGCCGAACTGGTTGATGTTGTCGGCGACCAGCCTGCGGCCCTCGGGCGTGTCCAGGAACTTTTTCGCTTCCGGCTTGGCGGCGTCGATGACGCCTTGGGTCTTCCTGTCGAGCTCGCCGAGGTGGGCCTTGTACATGTCCGCCATCTTCGCCCTGGCGGCGTCGCTGGATAGCGCCTCGTCGATCAGGCCCTTGGTTTTGGCATCGAGGGCGTCGGGGTTGCCTTTGACCTTGATGGCCCTTTCGATTTTTTGGAGCGTGGCATCGTCGAGTTTCGGGTTGACCTTCTTGTGGCTCTTGAGGATTTTCATGAAGGCATCCCGCTTGGGATTTTCTCCTTGCGGATTGGACTGCGCGAGGTCCCACTGTGCTGGCCCGAAGCTGAAGCCGCTATTTGGCTTTCCGGCGTGGCTAATCTTATCGGCGCCTCTTCCACCGAACAGCTCGTTGTTCTGGAGCACTCGGTGGATGTCCTTCTCGCGCTGGGTAAAGCCGCTTGTGTCGATTTTAGAACGTAATCCCTGTTCCATCAGTCAATTTCCTTCTTGAGGGTTAGCAGATAATCGCGGATTGCATCATTGGCGTTTTGGATGGCTTGGCCGGGCCGCGCGTAGGCTTCTTCCACCAGCCGGTCGATGACGGTGGTATCGACTAGAAAAAGCCGCTGGTTGTCGACAAATGGGGATGTCAAATTAGGCTTGAAACGGATGATCAGTTCGGGGGCGAGCGCAAGGAATGTCTCGTCCTCGAGCGGAACCAGGTGCGGGTAAATTGAACTAAGCCAAGCGAAATAGTGGTTTTTTTCGCCGGCAATATCGCAAGACTCCCAAATTTCCACCCGCGTCGGCTTATCGGAATAACTGAACAACATCTTGTTGAAAATTATTCGACCGGATGAATCCTTCTTGACGAGGGTGTTGCTGTAGTTGCTCCAGCATCGCTTGCCGCCGAAATCCCGGTTGCCACGGCTAAGGACATCTCCATTCGCGAAGGTGATTTTGTCGACTTCGCTGTGCTTGTAGAGACGTCCCGTGCCCCAGTAGGCGCGACTTATTCGCTCCGATTGTTCAGCGTCGATCCTTTTAAGCGCGCCACCAAAAAAGGTGAGGGTCCACCACTCAAGGTGCTCGATGCCCCCGGATGACGGCTTCCAGTCAAAAACAAACCGGATCAAACGATCACCGTCTGGATTGTCAAATATCCTCGTGCTCGTGGTATGCGCCAACTCCTCCGGCACCGGAAGTTCGCGCCCCCAGAAGTCCGGATAAGGCGGATACTTAACCTCCCCGGCGCGCGCAATGCCGGCCACAACAACGAACGCAAGAAGCATCAAGCCGAATTTCACGGAGTTTCTTTGCATGAAGCTCATAGGGCCCATCTCCCAAATTTGGTCGCCCGAACATTGTCCTTTAGGGCGCGCTCATTAATCCATAGTTGTTTTTCTAAAAATTTCTCAATCAATGCATCATAATTCTACAAAGCTTCGATTCGCGATACATATACGAGATTAACACGTTTATCAACTAAATAAACATTATTTAATGCAAATTGCGTAAACGCCAACTGTTAATGAACGCCCCCTTTGACGACCATTCTTTAGACAACGCCCGACGGTCGTCGGCGCGCGAGCCACGCCTTGGCGGTAGCGGATTTCCGGACCGCCCGCCGCCTAGCCGGCGAGCCATTGGCGGCTGGCGGCGCCGGGATCTTCGGCGTCGAGCAGGTCGAGGGCCGGCGCCGCGTCCTCGTCGAGGGCAGCGCCGAGCTGATTGGCGATGTCGCCGACGCGCGCCCGTACGTCCGCAGGCGCGTCGAGGCGCACCGCCTTGACCCCCTGGCGCAGGGCGTTGAGGGCGTGGCCGGGGGCGTCGCCGCAGTCGAGGACGGCGCGCGCCTCGACCCCCGGCACCTCGCCGAGGGCGGCGGCGATCATGTCGCGGAAGACGGCGGACCCGAAATAGGCGGCGGCACCGGGCGCGCTGCGCAGGGTGACGGGGACGCCGAGCGCCTTGGCCGCGCCCAGCGCCGCCACGGCGTGCCCGAGGTGGTGGACGATGATGGGACGCCCGCTCATGGCGCCCGCCCGGACGCCGCCTGGCCCGGCCTCAGTTGGCGCCGGCCAGGGCCGTGGCGGTGTCCGACATGCGGTTGGAAAAGCCCCATTCGTTGTCGTACCAGGACAGCACGCGCACGAGATTTCCGCCCATCACCTGGGTCTGGGTGAGGTCGAAAACCGAGCTTTGCGGGTTGTGGTTGAAGTCGGCCGACACCAGCGGCGCGTCGATGGCGTCGAGGACGCCTTTGAGGCGGCCGCCGGCGGCCTCGACGATGGCGGCGTTGATCTCGTCCGTGGTGGTGTCGCGGCCGGCCACGAAGGCGAGGTCGATCATCGAGACGTTGGGCGTCGGCACGCGTATGGCGGTGCCGTCGAGCTTGCCGTCGAGCTCGGGCAGGACGAGGCCGACGGCCCGCGCCGCGCCGGTCGAGGTCGGGATCATCGACATGGAGGCGGCGCGCGCCCGGCGCAGGTCCTTGTGCAACGTATCGACGCTTGGCTGGTCGCCGGTCATGGCGTGTATCGTGGTCATGAAACCCTTCTCGATGCCGACGGCGCGGTGCAGCACGTCGGCCACCGGCGCCAGACAGTTGGTGGTGCACGAGGCATTGGAGACGACGGTGTGCTCGGACGTCAGCTTTTCGTGGTTGACGCCGTAAACCACGGTCAGGTCGGCGCCCGTGGCGGGGGCCGAGATCAGCACCTTCTTGGCGCCGGCCTCCTGGTGGAGGGCGGCGTCCTGGCGGTTGGCGAAGAGGCCCGTGCATTCGAACGCCACGTCGACGCCGATGTCGCCCCACGGCAGCTTCGCGGGGTCTCTTTCCGCCGTCACCTTGATGGGGCCGCGGCCGACATCCATGGTGTCGCCGGCCACCGTCACGCCGGCGGCCAGCACGCCGTGCACGGAATCGTACCGCAGCAGGTGGGCGTTGGTTTCCACCGGGCCGAGGTCGTTGATGCCGACAACCTCCACGTCGTTACGCCGGGATTCTATGATCGCCCTGAGGACGAGCCGTCCGATGCGTCCGAACCCGTTAATGGCAACGCGAACCGTCATTCGATCCTCCGGATATGCGGCGAGGGTGGCTCCTTTTATCACATGGGGCGGGGCTGGCAAGCCGGCCCCTGCCCGGCGCAGCGCGGTGTGGAGCCGCGCCACCGGGGCGGGCCATTCGACGCGACCTCGGGCCGCGGTTGACGGGTTGGCCGGTCCCCCCGTAATGTGACGTGTTATGGAAAGAGGCGCGAGGACGGCTTGGTGACGAACGCGGATGGGCAACTCTCGGCGCGGCTGAGGCGGGCGCGGGACCGGCTCGAGCAGGCCACCGACAGCCTCGACTCGGCGCTGGAGACGCGCCTCGAGGCGGCAACGGAAAAGGACGACGTCCGCGCCGAGGCCGGGGCGACGCGCGCGGAAAACACGGAACTCAAGCAGATGGCCGAGACCGTGTCGACGCGGCTCGATTCGACCATTGGCCGCCTGCGGGCCGTGTTGGAGGACTGATTCCCATGAGCCAGGTCATGGTCACCATCAACGGGCGCAATTATCAGATTGCCTGTGACGACGGGCAGGAGGCTCATTTGACGCGCCTCGCCGCCTACATCGACAAACGGGTCGGCGAGTTGGTGGCGGCGGTCGGCCAAGTGGGTGACGCCCGGCTTCTGGTGATGTCCAGCCTTCTGATCGCCGACGAACTTTCCGACGCCTATTCCGATCGCGACACCCTCAAGGGCTCGGACGGCACGGCGGCGGCGCGCCTCGAGGCCGAGGAATCCCTGGGCACCGGTATCGAGGCCATCGCCCAGCGCATCGAAGATGTTGCCGCGCGCCTGGAACAATCATAGACTCAACCTCCGGACGGTCGCTGCTGGGTGCGTCAGGTCTAACATCCCTGGGGCCAATACAGACCTCTAGGGAGCTGTCCCTGCCGGGCCCGTGGGCCCGGTATATGGCGCCCACCTGCACTCGCAGGCCACAGAGGATTATTACGGCCAACGGCCTTTGCGGCGCCGTCCCCTCGCTTCCGTCATCCCGCTCTTTCCGGTGATGGCTTATTCGGGTAATCCCAGACCAATGTCGGTAATCGAAGACAAGAGGCGGCTGCGCGCCGAGGCTGCGGCGGTACGTCGCGGCGCCCAAGAATCGGCGGCGGCGGCGGCGAGGCGCCTCCAGCTGGCGTTCACGGACGCCATGGGTGCCATGGGGGTACCCGCCCCGGGCGCCGTGGTCTCGGCCTATTGGCCCATGGGCGATGAACTCGACGTCAGACCCTTGCTCCACCATCTGCACGGCGCCGGCCATGTGTGCGCCTTGCCGACGGTGGTGAGGCGCGGGGAGGCGCTGGTATTTCGCGTCTGGCATCCGGGGATGGACCTGGACAAGGGCGTCCTCGGCACCCGCCACCCGCCGGCCGCGGCCGCTGCGGTCAGGCCCGAGGTCGTGCTGGCGCCACTTCTTGCCTTCGATGCCGAGGGCTACCGCCTGGGCTATGGCGGCGGCTATTACGACCGCACCCTGGCCGGGCTGCGTGGTGACGGCCCCGCGCTCGCCATCGGTATCGCCTATGCCGCCCAGCAGGTGGACAAGGTGCCGCGGACCGGGTACGACGAGCCCCTCGACTGGATCGTCACCGAGGAAGGGGCGATCAAGGCTCGATAGGCTCGATAGGCTCGATGGGCTCGATGGGATCATCATGAAGTTACTCCATTGCGGCGACGTGGTCGGCAAGGCCGGTCGCCGGGCCGTCCTTGAACACATCCCGAATTTGCGCCGGCGGCTCGATCTCGACTTCGTCATCGTCAACGGCGAGAACGCGGCGCGCGGCTTCGGCATCACCGCCAAGATATGCAAATCCTTCTACGACGCCGGCGTCGACGTCATCACCACCGGCAACCACGTGTGGGCGCAACGCGACATCGTCAACCACATCGACGGCGATCCACGCCTGCTCAGGCCCTTGAACTATCCGCCCGCCACGCCGGGGCGCGGCGCCAACACCTACGAGGCGACCGGGGGTCGCAAGGTAAAGGTCATCCATCCCATGGGCCGGCTATTCATGGAGCCCCTCGACGATCCCTTCGCCGCCGTCGAGGCGGAACTCGCCAACCACCGACTGGGGACCACCGTGGACTGCGTCGTCGTCGACATCCACGCCGAGGCGACCAGCGAGAAGATGGCCATCGGCCACGCCTTCGACGGGCGGGTATCGATGGTGGTCGGCACCCATACCCACGTGCCGACGGCGGATGCCCGCATCCTGCCCGGCGGCACCGCCTACCAGACCGATCTCGGCATGTGCGGCGACTACGATTCGGTGATCGGCATGAAAAAAGAGGCGGCGGTGGCGCGTTTCGTCAAGAAAGTCACCGACGAGCGCCTGAGCCCGGCGGAAGGCGACGCCACGCTCTGCGGCGTCTACCTGGAGACCGACGACGCGAGCGGCCTGGCCACTCGCGTAGCCCCCATACGCCTCGGCGGCCACTTGGCCGAGCAGTGGCCCTTGTGAGGGGCGCGCGCGCGGCAAGAGTGGTCTTCATCCCCGCCCCAATCTTGCCATATTGACCTGTTAGTCGATCACATGTACCGGTGTGCCTTCACACAAGATATGGTATAAGCGTCCCGCAACGACCTACTTGATCTTCCAATTCAGGCGTGAGTTCCACCCCCATGGCCGGCCATTCCCAGTTCAAGAACATCATGTACCGCAAGGGTGCGCAGGACGCCAAGCGCGCCAAGGTGTTCACCAAGCTCATCCGCGAACTCACCGTGGCCGCCAAGTCCGGTGCGCCCGATCCCGACATGAACCCGCGCCTGCGCTCCGCGGTGGCCGCCGCCAAGGCGGCCAACATGCCGAAGGACAACATCTCCCGCGCCATCAAGCGCGGCGCCGGCGGCGGCGACGACGCCAACTTCGAGGAAATGCGCTACGAGGGCTACGGGCCGGGCGGCGTCGCCCTCATCGTCGAGGTGCTCACCGACAACCGCAACCGCACGGCATCCAACGTGCGCGCCGCCTTCAACAAGCACGGCGGCACGCTGGGCGAGAGCGGCAGCGTCGGCTTCCTGTTCGAGCGCGTCGGCCACATCCATTACGGGGCCGATACCGCCGTCGCGGATGACATGCTCGAGGCGGTGCTGGAGGCCGGCGCCGAGGACATGGAAACCAATGGCGAGGGCTACGAGATCACCTGCGTGCCAGACGAGTTGAACGCCGTGCGCGAGGCCCTGGCGGAGCGCTTCGGCGAGGCTGGCGCGGCGCGCCTCGATTGGAAGCCGCAGACCACCGTCACCGTCGCCGAGGATACCGCCGGACCCCTCTTCGGCCTACTCGAGGCCCTGGAGGACGATGACGACGTGCAGCGGGTCGCCGCTAATTTCGAGGTGGCCGACGAGGTGATGGAGCGTCTCGGCGCCTGAGGGGCGCCGGGATGGATCGAGGCGGGAATGGGGGTATGAGACTCATCGGACTGGACCCGGGACTGCGTGCCACCGGTTGGGGCGTCGTCGATGCCGTGGACAACCGGCTCAGCCACGTCGCCGACGGCGTGGTGAGGACCGACGAAAGCCTCGACCTGGCCGGCCGCCTGGTCGAGCTCCATGACGGCCTGTGCGACGTGATCGTCCGCTACCGTCCCCAGGAAGCGGCGGTCGAGGAGACTTTCGTCAACAAGAACCCCGGCTCCACCCTGAAGCTCGGACACGCGCGCGGCATCACCCTTCTGGCGCCGGCCCGGGCCGGCCTGCCGGTGGCCGAGTACCCGCCGAACCTGATCAAGAAGACGGTGGTCGGGGCCGGCCACGCCGGCAAGCAGCAGATCCAGATGATGGTGCGCGTGCTGCTGCCGGGATGCGCCATCGCCACGCCGGACGCGGCGGACGCGCTGGCCGTCGCCATATGCCACGCTCACCATAGGGAGACGGCGGCACGCCTGGCCGTGGCGGAGGCGGCTCCATGATCGGCAAGCTCACCGGCATTATCGATTCGGTGGACGCCGACGGGGTCATCATCGACGTCTCCGGCGTCGGCTATCTCGTCGCTTGTTCCGGCCGTACCCTTGGCCGTCTTAGCGTCGGTGCCGCGGCCAGCTTGGTGATCGAGACCCAGATGCGCGAGGAGGCCCTTCACCTGTTCGGCTTCCTGGATACCGCCGAGCGCGACTGGTTCCGTTTGTTGACGACGGTGCAGGGGGTAGGCGCCAGGGTGGCGCTGGCCATCCTTTCGATACTCGGTCCCGACCAGTTGGCGCCCGCCGTCATCGCCGGGGACCGTGCCGCCCTAACCCAGGCGCCCGGCGTCGGCCCCAAACTGGCGGCGCGCATCCTCAATGAACTCAAGGACAAGGTCGCAAGCATGGCGCCTGAAACCTTCGCCGTGATCGCCAGCCGGGAGGGTGAAACGCCGCCCGCCGCCTCGGACGCCGTCTCCGCCCTCGCCAACCTGGGCTATAGCCGTACCGAAGCGCTGGGCGCGGTGTCCAACGCCGCCGCCGGCCTCGGCCCCGACGCCGGCGTCGAGGCTCTGGTGCGCGCCGCGCTGGCCAGACTGGCACCCCGGGAGATCAACGCATGAGCGAAGGGCGGGTCATCGCTCCCGAAGCATTGGACGTTGACGCCGGCGAGCTGGGCTTGCGGCCTCACAGCCTCGGGGACTTCATCGGCCAGCGGCAGATTTGCGACAACCTCCGGGTGTTTATCGATGCCGCCCGCGCCCGCGCCGAGCCCCTGGACCATGTCCTGTTCTACGGGCCGCCCGGCCTCGGCAAGACGACCCTGGCGCAAATCGTGGCGCGCGAACTCGGGGTCGGGTTCCGCGCCACCTCGGGGCCGGTCATCGCCAAGGCCGGTGACTTGGCGGCCATCCTCACCAACCTGCAGTCGCGCGACGTCCTGTTCATCGACGAGATGCACCGGCTCAGCCCCGCCGTCGAGGAAATCCTCTATCCGGCCATGGAGGACTTCCAGCTCGACCTTATCATCGGCGAGGGGCCGGCGGCGCGCTCGGTGCGCATCGACCTGCCGCCGTTCACCCTGGTCGGCGCCACCACCCGTTCCGGACTGGTGACGACGCCGCTCCGCGAGCGCTTCGGCATCCCCATGCGCGTCGTCTTCTACGGCGTCGAGGACCTCGTCGAAATCGTCAGCCGCGGCGCCCGCGTACTGGAGATGGACCTCACCGCCGACGGTGCCCACGAGATCGCGCGACGCTCGCGCGGCACGCCCTGGGTGGCCGGCCGCCTGCTCAAGAGGGTCAGGGATTTCGCCGCCGTCGACGGCGTCCCGGTGACCGACCGCGCCGAGGCGGACGCCGCCTTGAACCGGCTCGAGGTCGACTCCCAGGGCCTCGATTCCATGGACCGCCGGTATCTCGGCTGCATCGCCGACAATTACGGCGGCGGCCCGGTCGGCGTGGAGACCATGGCAGCGGCCCTGTCCGAGCAACGCGACACCATCGAGGAAGTGATCGAGCCCTACCTCATCCAGCAAGGATTCCTGATGCGCACGCCGCGCGGCCGGGTCCTGGCCGAGCCGGCCTACCGCCACCTGGGCCTGGCGCCGCCCTCCCGGGCGGCCCAGCTGGCGCTCATCGCCGAGGCGGAGACGGAAGATGACTGAAGCGGGTTCCGACTTCGTGGACGGCGTCCACGTCTTCCCCATGCGCGTCTATTACGAGGATACGGACGCCGCCGGCATCGTCTACTACGCTAACTACCTGAAATTCGCGGAGCGGGCGCGCACCGAAATGCTGCGCGCCCTCGGCACCGATCAGTCGCGGCTGTCGGCGGAAGACGGCATCGCCTTTGCCGTGCGCCGATGTACCGCGGACTTTCTGAAGCCGGCGCGCCTCGACGACCGCCTTGAAGTCCATACCCGCGTCACCGAGGTGGGCGGTGCCTCGCTCAGCGCCGATCAGGCGGTGAGGGGCGAGGTCGGCGAGCTTGTGCGCCTCGGCGTGCGGCTCGCCTGCACCAACACGTCGGGCCGCCCGGCGCGCCTGCCCAAGGCGTTGCGCGCGTCTCTCCGGGACCTGACCGAGAAGAACCAGCGAGGCAGATGAATGGAAAGCAATGTCGTTGACGTGGTGACGCTGGGCGGCTCGGTCGCCGCCTATGACTTCTCCATGTGGTCCCTGTTCGTGCGCGCCGATCCGGTGGTCAAGGCGGTGATCGTCCTGCTCCTGGTTGCCTCCATCTGGTGCTGGGCGATCATCGTCGAGAAGTCCGTGTGGCTGCGCCGCCTCAACGCCAGGGCGACGGACTTCGAGACCGCCTTCTGGTCGGGCGGGCCGCTCGACGATCTCTACGAGAGCGTCGGCCCCAACCCCAAGGATCCCATGGCCGCCGTCTTCGTGGCCGCCATGCGGGAGTGGCGGCGCTCCCATTCCAAGGGGCTGACCGCCGTGGAAAGCATGCGGGGCAGCCTCCATGATCGCATGGACCGGGTCATGCAGATCACGGTGGCGCGCGAGATGGACCGCGTCGAGCGCTACGTGACCTTCCTGGCGACGACCGGGTCGACGGCGCCGTTCATCGGGCTGTTCGGAACGGTGTGGGGGATCATGAACAGCTTCCAGGCCATCGCGCTCTCCAAGAACACCAGCCTTGCCGTGGTCGCGCCGGGCATCGCCGAGGCACTGTTCGCCACGGCGCTCGGCTTGTTGGCGGCGATCCCCGCGGTGGTCGCCTACAACAAGGTCTCCAAGGAGCTCGACCGCTATGCCGGCAGGCTCGACACCTTCGCCGGCGAGTTTTCGGCCGTTCTGTCGCGCCAGCTGGAAGAGAGGACCTGAGCCATGGCCTTTGTTCGATACGCCGGCCGGCGCCGCTTCGGCCGTGTCCATACGCGCCCCATGATGAGCGACATCAACGTCACCCCGATGGTCGACGTGATGCTGGTGTTGCTGGTGGTGTTCATGGTGACGGCGCCGCTGTTGACGGTCGGTGTCCAGGTCGACCTGCCCAGGACCAAGGCTTCGCTGCTGACCGGCGACGACGAGCCGTTGACCATAACGGTCGACGCTGAAGGCCGCGTCTTCCTGCAGGAAACCGAACTCGCCCTGGACACCCTGAACCCGCGGCTGGTGGCCATCACCGGCAACAACCCCGACGCGCGCATCTTCGTGCGTGGCGATCGGGCGATCGACTACGGAAGGGTCATGGAGGTCATGGGTACGGTCAACGCCGCCGGCTACCGCAGGGTGGCCCTGATTACCGAGATGTCGAAGAGAAGGCCTCCCGGCCGCGCCGCGAAAGGCCCGGGCACGAAGAAGGGCGGCGAGTAGCTTTCATGCGCCAAAGCGTGCTCATTTCCGTTCTGCTGCACGCCGCCGTGGTGGCCATCGCCTACGTGGGCCTGCCCCAGTTGCGACGGGCGCCGCCCATGACCGAGACCCCTATCTTGGTTGAAATCATCAACGTGGCCGAGGAAACCAACGCGCCCGCCCCGGCGCCGGATCCCAAGCCCGAGCCAGAGCCAGAACAAAAAAAGGTGGAGCCTCCTCCTCCTCCGCTGCCGCCCAAAACGGTTGCCTCCCCGCCACCGCCGCCTCCACCGTCGGAGCCCGAGCCCGAGGTTGCCGCGGTTCCACCCCCGTCGCCGAAACCGGATCCCAAGCCCAAGCCCAAGCCGAAGCCGAAGCCGAAGCCGAAGCCGAAGCCGAAGCCGAAGCCCAAGGCGGAGCCCAAACCGAAGGCGCCGCCACGCCTGGTCAAGGCCAAGCCGCGGCGCAAGCCCAAGCCGCCCGACGCCTTCACGTCGGTGTTGCGGACGGTCGAGGAATTAAAGCGCCGTCCCCCTCAAAGGCCCAAGGAAAAGGCGGATGAGGCAAAGAAGAAGGAAGAGGAGAAGAAGGAAACCTTCGAATCGCAAATCGCCAAGGCCCTGGCGTCGCCGACGCGCCGCTTCGATTCGGCGCTGCCCCTCTCGATCAGCGAGATCGACCTGATACGCCAGCAGATCGCCGCGTGCTGGAACCTGCCGGCGGGGGCCAGGGAGGCCGAGAACCTGGCCATCGAGATATGGGTCGCCATGAACCCCGACGGTACGGTGCGCGAGGCGCGCATCCGGAACAAGGGGCGCATGGAAACCGACCCCTTCTTCCGTTCCGCCGCCGAGAGCGCGCTACGGGCGATCCTCAACCCACGGTGCAACCCGCTGCGGCTGCCCAGGCAAAAATACGATCATTGGAAGACCATGACTCTTACCTTTGATCCCAGGGAGATGTTCGGATCATGACGAATCCAGTCCGCCGATACCGGCTTTTAGCGCCGATAGCGACAGCGTGCATGTTGGTGGTGTTGGCGGCCATGCGACCAGCCGGCGCCGAGTTGCGCATCGACATCACGCGCGGCAGCGTCGAGCCGCTGCCCATCGCGGTGACCCAGTTTATCGGAGGCGGCCCGGAGGAGACGCGCTTCGGGCGCGATATCGCCGACGTGGTGGCGGCCGATCTCGAACGCTCGGGCCTGTTCCGTCCCATCGACCCGCGCGCCTTCATCCAAACCCGGATGGCGCTCAAGACCTTGCCGCGCTTCGGCGATTGGCGCGTCATCAACGCGCAGGCGCTGGTGCAGGGCCGCGCCAAGCTGGAGGAGGATGGACGGCTGAAGGTGGAATTCCGCCTGTGGGACGTTTTCGCGGAACAGCAGATGGTGGGGCTGGCCTACTTCACCGTTCCCGAGAACTGGCGCCGCGTCGCCCACATCATCGCGGACGCGATCTACAAACGGATGACCGGAGAGGAAGGATACTTCGACACCCGCATCGTCTACATAGCGGAAAGCGGCCCCCAGAACCGCCGCATCAAGCGGCTCGCCATCATGGACCAGGACGGAGAGAACCATCGCTTTCTGACGGGCGGCGCGGCGCTCGTGTTGACGCCCCGGTTCTCGCCGGCCCTGCAGGAGATCACCTACCTGTCGTACTATCGCAACACGCCGAGGGTATACATCTTCAACATCGACACCGGCCGCCAGGAACTGCTCGGCGATTTTCCCGGCATGACGTTCGCGCCGCGATTCTCGCCCGATGGCAAGAAGGTGATCATGAGCATGGCCAAGGACGGCAACTCCGAAATCTATACCATGGACCTTCGCACCCGGGTGGTGACGCGGCTGACCAACCATTCCGCCATCGACACTTCGCCGAGTTACTCGCCCGACGGCAAACAAGTGGTCTTCAACTCCGACCGCGGGGGCGCCCAACAGCTCTACGTGATGGGCGCCGACGGCCGCAACGTGCGCCGCATCACTTATGGAAAGGGGCGCTACGCGACGCCGGCGTGGTCGCCGCGCGGGGACCTCATCGCGTTCACGAGGATTTCCAAGGGCATCTTCTATATCGGGGTCATGCGTCCGGACGGTTCCGGCGAACGCCAGTTGGCGAAGGGCTTTCTCGTCGAGGGGCCGACATGGGCTCCCAACGGCCGGGTTCTCATGTTCTTCCGTCAAACCCCGTCGGATTCAAAAGGTGGGGGAGGGCGGGCGCGTCTTTACAGTATCGATCTGACCGGGGAAAACGAAATCGAGATCATCACTCCGCTCGACGCGTCGGACCCGGCGTGGTCCCCCTTGATTCCGTGAAGGGGTAATCATATAGTTGCAATACAAGGCGATTTTCACTATTTTTTCATTGTTCGGCCTTTAGTTCTTAAAGTCGGAAGGCGATTGTGCGCCGAAGGTTTGTACATTGAGTCCGTGCCTGCTCGCTTCGGCGGCGATTTGATCTGTCACGTGCTCCGGTAAGGGGGAATCTGATGCGATTCAACATTATGGGTTTAATCGCGGCCATCGCCGCCGTTGCCCTTGTAACCGCGTGCGAAAGCGCCACGGAAAAAACGTCCGGTGCCAGCGGCGCGGGTGCCGCCAAGGCGAAATTGATAAGAATTCCTCATAAGCCGGCGGAACCAGCCATGAAGGCGAAGATGGCCGGCCCCAAGTCGGGAAGCCAGGCCGACTTGGTCATCAACGTGGGCGACCGTGTTTTCTTTGATTTCGACAAGTTCAATCTGACCTCCGATGCCCGCTCCACCCTGGAAAAGCAGGCTGCCTGGCTGAAGAAGCATTCCGGGCTGACCATTACCATCGAGGGTCACGCCGACGAGCGGGGCACGCGCGAGTACAACCTTGCGCTGGGCGAGCGCCGCGCCAATTCCACCAAGGACTACCTGATCGCCCTGGGCATCAGTCCCGGCCGCCTCAAGACTCTTTCCTATGGCAAGGAGCGCCCGGTGGCGCTCGGCTCCAACGA
Source organism: Rhodospirillales bacterium (assembly GCA_030744625.1). Lineage (GTDB taxonomy): Bacteria > Pseudomonadota > Alphaproteobacteria > Rhodospirillales > JASLQF01 > JASLQF01. Next base: position 15,881 of record JASLQF010000021.1, on the reverse strand, counting down.
AGAGGCGTGGGCACAGAACCGCCGCGCCATCACCACGGTGACCGGGGGTACCCCGAGCGGCTGAGGTCCCGGCGTCATACGACACGGTGTCACGGGCGCCTGTCCGCCACCCCCGCGGGGATGGGCAGGCGCCCTAATTTTGCCTAGAATGTTTGCCAGGATCCCGTTCGCGGCCTGATTGGCGGTGACCGGTTGGGCGGCGGTTTTTGGGGACGCGCGCGGATGCCGCGTCAGGAGCACCAACCCATGGGAGGGCCGATGAGTTACAGGCTTGGCCTCGCTGGCGCCTTTATTGCCGCCATCCTTATAATTTTTGCCGCCGCGCCGCCGGTTTCCGCCCAGAACACCGATCTGCGATCGCTCTTGGATCGCCTGGACCGCCTGGAACGGGACATCAGGACTCTCAATGTCCAGCTTTCCCGGGGCGGCGCCGTGTCGCCGCCGAAGGGAGCCGCGGCGGCACCGTCGGACCATGCCTTGGCCCGCATCGAGGTGCGTATCGGCGCGCTCGAGGAAGAACTGCGTGCCACCACCGGTGGGATTGAGGATGTGGGCCACGTCGTCGATCAGGTTTCCAAGCGCCTCGACAAGCTGGTGGCCGACGTGGACTTCCGCCTCAGCGCCCTCGATAAGGCGGCCTCGGTGGCGCGCCAGGGCGCACCGGCCGGGCCTCCCCGGCTGAGTGCCGCGCCGTCGCCGCCGTCCGTGCAGCAGGCCCCTCCGGGAACCGGTGCAAAGGGCTTTGCGACGCCGCCGCAGAGCCTGGGCACGATCAACCAATCGGACCTGAGGTCGGCGCCACCGCCGGCGGGAACCACGCTCCCCCCCGCCGCTCAGGCGGCGGCTAAGCCGCCCCAAGCCGAGCCCGACGTGCTTCCCGAAGGGACGCCCGAAGACCGATACCGCTTCGCCTTCGGCCTCCTGCGGCAGGCCCGATACGACGACGCGGAGGTGGCGTTGCGGGCCTTTCTCAAGGCCCATCAAGGCGATCCCTTGGCTGGCAACGCGCGCTACTGGCTGGGCGAGACCTATTACGTGCGTGGCGATTACCAGCAAGCCGCCGTGGTCTTCTACGAGAGCTACAACGCTGCCCCCAAGGGAGCGAAGGCCGCCGATACCCTGCTCAAGCTCGGCATGTCGCTGGCCAGCATCGATAAGAAAAACGAGGCCTGCGCCACCTTCGACAAACTGGCCAAGGAGTTTTCCGACGCGGCGGCCAATATCGCCAAGCTGGTGACGCGGGAACGGCAACGCAGCGGCTGCAAGTGACACATGGGGATAAGCCGCGATATCTGCTAGCGGCGCCGGCCGCCGCCGCGCCTGACGCGGGCGCGGTGCTCGGGGCCGACCAATTTGCCGCCCTGATGACCGCCCTCGGCCCCTTCGAATGCGCCCCGCGCTTGGGTGTGGCCGTTTCCGGAGGCGCCGACAGCATGGCGTTGTGTCTGCTCGCCGAGGCGTGGGCGCGCGGCCGCGGCGGCCAGGTGACGGCCCTGACCGTGGACCACGGGCTCAGGCCGGAGTCCACCGGGGAGGCCCGGCGGGTAGGCGGCTGGCTGGCGGCGCGCGGCATCGAGCACCGCGTGCTCCGATGGCGCGGGCGCAAGCCGTCCAGTGGACTGCAAGCGGCGGCCCGCGAGGCTCGTTACCGACTGCTGACGTCGTGGTGCCGGGAGGTCGGGGTCCTTCATCTCGTGCTCGCCCATCACATGGAGGACCAAGCGGAAACGTTCATGCTAAGGCTCGAGATGGGCAGCGGATTCGAAGGCCTGTCCGCCATGTCCGCAGTGGTCGAGACGGCCGACGTGCGCCTGTTGCGGCCCTTGCTTGGGGTGCCGCGCCGGCGCCTCCGGGCGACCCTCGAGGAGAACTCCCAGCCATGGATCGAAGACCCGTCCAACCGCGACCGGCGGTTCGCGCGGACGCGGGTTCGGAACAACCTGGAACTCCTTTCCGGGGCCGGCCTCGGCGCGGCGCGGGTGGCTACCACGGCGGCCCGGCTGGGCCGGGCGCGGACCGCCCTGGAGGACGCCACCGCGGTCCTGTTGGCGCGGTGTTGCGCGGTGTATCCGGCGGGCTACGCCCACCTCGACGGTATCGCCCTGATGGCGGCCCCGGCGGCGGTCTCCATGCGGGCGCTGGCGCGGGTGCTCATGTGCATCGGCGGTCGGGCTTATGCGCCGCGCACGGAGAGGCTGGAGCGGCTGTACGGGCGGCTCGCCGGGGGACGATTGCGGCGCGCCGCCACTCTTTGCGGATGCCGCCTCTTGGGGACCGCCGGCGGCATACTGGTATGCCGCGAGGGGCGGGGCGCGCCGGCGCCCGTCGCCGCGGTGGCCGGCGGGCGGGTGGAATGGGACGGACGATTCGTGGTCGAGTTCTCGGCGGCCGGGCCGGACACGGGCAAGGTGCATCTGACGCGTCTGGGGCGGGACGGCTGGGCGGAAATTGTCGCCGAACGGCCGCTTCTTCGCGAAAGCAATATCCCGTCGGCGGCGCGCGCCTCATTCCCGGCGTTGCGCCATGGGACCTGGGTTTGCGCCGTTCCCCACCTCGATTACACACGACCCGGCGACGCCGAGCCGCCGCTCCAAATCGCGCGAATCAGCTTCCAGCCCCGAAATACCCTTTCCGGGCCGGGGTTCGCGGCGAGTGACCCCATCTGACGGGCTTTTTACTTGCCATTGCGGGGTGACGTACTATTTCATGGGGACGAGGTGAGGTCGCAGGCGCCTTCCCCACCGCCCTTGCCGCGGAACGGACCGGTAAATGGCGGCGATCCGGTGTGGCGCCGGGCATACTCGACCGAGGAAGGACGAAGCATTGAATTTCAGCAGGAATGTGGCGCTGTGGGTGATCATCGCGTTGTTGGTGTTCGCGTTGTTCAATCTATTCCAGGGCTCCACGCCCCGGGGACCGCAGTCGAGCCTGGCCTTTTCCGATTTCCTGACCTCGGTCGAGAGCGGCGAGATTCGTGAAGTCACCATCCAGGGGCACAACATCAACGGCCACTACCGGGATGGACGCAGCTTCACTACCTACGCTCCCGACGACCCCTCCCTGATCGCCAAGCTCAGCGAACGGGGTGTACGCATCAAGGCCTTGCCGGCGGACGACAACACACCGGGTCTGTTGAGCATCCTGATCTCCTGGTTCCCCATGCTGCTCTTGATCGGCGTGTGGATTTTCTTCATGCGCCAGATGCAGTCGGGGGGCGGCAAGGCCATGGGCTTCGGCAAATCGCGGGCCCGGCTTTTGACCGAGAAGACGGGCCGCGTCACCTTCGAGGACGTGGCCGGTATCGATGAGGCGAAGCAGGAGCTCGAGGAGGTCGTCGAGTACCTGAAGTATCCTCAAAAATTCCAGCGTCTGGGTGGCAAGATTCCCAAGGGCGTCCTGCTGGTGGGGCCGCCGGGTACGGGCAAGACCCTGCTTGCCCGCGCCATCGCCGGCGAGGCCAATGTGCCGTTTTTCACCATTTCCGGCTCCGACTTCGTCGAGATGTTCGTGGGCGTCGGCGCGTCGCGGGTCCGCGACATGTTCGAGCAGGGAAAGAAGAACGCCCCCTGCATCATCTTTATCGACGAGCTCGATGCCGTCGGCCGCCATCGCGGCGCCGGGCTGGGCGGCGGCAACGACGAGCGCGAGCAGACCCTCAACCAACTTCTGGTGGAGATGGACGGCTTCGAATCCAACGAGGGCGTGATCTTGATCTCCGCCACCAACCGTCCCGACGTTCTCGATCCGGCGCTTCTCAGGCCAGGGCGTTTCGACCGTCAGGTGGTGGTGCCCAATCCCGACATCCTGGGCCGCGAGAAGATCCTCAAGGTCCACATGCGCAAGGTACCCCTGGCGCCGGACGTGGACGCGCGGGTCATCGCGCGGGGGACGCCCGGCTTTTCCGGCGCCGACCTCGCCAACCTGGTCAACGAGGCGGCCCTTTTGGCGGCCCGCGCCTCCAAGCGTGTCGTCACCATGTCCGAGTTCGAGATGGCCAAGGACAAGGTGATGATGGGGGCCGAGCGACGCTCCATGGTGATGACCGCCGAGGAGAAGGAGCTCACCGCCTACCACGAAGCGGGCCATGCCCTGGTCGGGATGTACGTACCCAAGAGCGATCCCCTGCACAAGGTAACCATCATTCCGCGCGGCCGCGCGCTCGGCGTTACCATGTCGCTGCCGGAGCGCGACCGCTACAGCTATTCCAAGAGCGAGCTGGAATCGAAGCTCGCCATCATGTTCGGTGGCCGCATCGCCGAGGAGCTCGTCTTCGGTCCCGAGAATGTCACCACCGGCGCCGGCAACGACATCAAGGAAGCCACGCAGATGGCGCGGCGCATGATCACCGAGTACGGGTTCAGTGACAAGCTGGGGCCGCTGCGCTATTCGGAGAACGAAGAGGAAGTCTTCCTCGGACATTCCGTGACCCAGCGCAAGAACGTCTCCGACGCCACCGCCAAAATCATCGACGACGAAATCCGCCGGCTCATCGACGACGCGGAGGTCGTGGCGCGCAAGGTCCTGGATGAACACCGGGAGGATCTCAATCTCATCGCCAATGCCCTCCTCGAATACGAGACCCTGACCGGCGACGAGGTGAAGGCCTTGCTCAGGGGCGAATCTATCGTCCGCCGTGATGACGACGATGAAGAATTGCGCGAGCGCGGACATCGTTCCTCGGTACCGTCCAGCGGCAAGGCCAAGGACGAGCCGGGCGGCGGCCTGGAAGCCGAGCCCCAACCCGGCTCCTGAGGCCCGTGCCGGCCACAGCCACGAGAATCACTGTCGTCGGAAGCCCCGCCCTGCCGCGGGGCTTCTTGCCGACCGGCGTAGCCCCGGCGCGCCGTGTCTACCTTTGCCCCATCGGCCCGTTTTCCGGCGGCGGCTTGGCGTTTTCCGCCTGCCAGGTGCTGGTTCGCCGGGAACGGGAAATCTTGCAGACGACGGCCTCCGTCGACGATATTCGGGAATGGTCGCGGGCCGAGGGCACCGCCGTCGGCGCTTACGTCTGCGGGGTGCTCGAGCGCTTGGCGACGCCGCTTCCGCCGTTCGCCGGCCTGGCCCTGGACCGGCCCCGGATCATGGGCATCGTCAACGTCACTCCCGACAGCTTCTCGGAGGACGGGGAAACGAAGGACGCCGCATCCGCCATTGCCCGCGGCCGGGCCATGCTCGTGGCCGGTGCCGACATCATCGACGTCGGCGGCGAATCGGCGCGGCCAGGCGCCGCGCCGCTGGCGACCGCCGAGGAATTGGCGCGGGTGCGGCCGGTGGTGCGGGAACTGGCCGAGACGGGCGCCGTGGTCTCCATCGACAGCCGCCACGCCGAGATCATGAAAGCGGCGCTCGAGGGCGGCGCGCGCATCGTCAATGACATCACGGCGCTGGCCGGGGACGCCGCCGCGCTCGGCGTCGTCGCGGCGAGCCGGGCGGCGGTCGTGCTCATGCACATGCAGGGGACGCCCGAGACCATGCAGGATGATCCCCGCTATGAAAACGCGGCGCTGGATGTCTATGACGAACTGGCGGCCCGCGTTGCCGTCTGCACCGCCGCCGGCATCGAGACCCGGCGCATCGCCGTCGATCCCGGCATCGGGTTTGGCAAGACCCTCGACGACAACCTGGAGATATTGGACCGCCTGGCGCTCTTCCGCGGGCTGGGGTGCGCGGTGCTCCTCGGCGCCTCGCGCAAGAGCTTCCTGGGCAGCCTGGCAGGCGGCACGCCGGCCACGGCGCGGCTTTTCGGCTCGCTGGCCGCGGCGCTCGCCGCCGTGGCGCGCGGCGCCAACATCGTGCGTGTCCACGACGTGGCCGAAACCCGCCAGGCGCTCGATGTGTGGGAGGCGATCGGGGGACGAAACGGCGGCGCCGCGCCATGAGCCGCCGAGCGGCTGTAAAACTTGGAAACAAAAAGTTAACCCCCGCCGGTCCATATTCGTATTAAGACTGTAACGGGCGCGCTAGGGGCACGAGACCATGACACGCAAGCTTTTCGGTACCGACGGTATCCGCGGGACCGCCAACGTCGAGCCCATGACCGCGGAGACGGCGCTAAAGGTAGGCATGGCGGCGGCGCGCCATTTCACCCGGGGCGACCACCGCCACCGGGCGGTCATCGGCAAGGACACACGGCTGTCGGGCTACATGATCGAGCCGGCGCTCACCGCCGGGTTCGTTTCTATGGGCATGGACGTCATCCTGGTCGGCCCCATGCCGACGCCGGCGATTGCCATGCTGACACGCAGCTTGAGGGCCGATCTCGGGGTCATGATCTCGGCTTCCCACAATCCCTACCAGGACAATGGAATCAAGCTTTTCGGGCCGGACGCCTACAAGCTTTCCGACACGGTCGAAGCGGAAATCGAGGGCTATGCCGATGGCGACATGAGCGGCCACCTTGCCGCCGCCCGTGATCTCGGCCGGGCACGGCGCCTCGATGACGCGCAGGGACGCTACACCGAATTCGTCAAGCAGACCTTCCCCAAGGGGCTGACCCTCGAGGGACTGAAGATCGTCGTCGATTGCGCCAACGGCGCCGCCTACAAGGTGGCCCCGGAGGTGCTTTGGGAACTGGGCGCCGACGTGGTGCCCATCGGGGTCGATCCCGACGGCTTCAACATCAACGAGGGCTGCGGCTCGACGTTTCCGGAAACCATGCGCAGCCAGGTCGTCGCCCACGGCGCCGACCTCGGCATCGCGCTCGACGGCGACGCCGACCGGGTAGTCCTCGCCGACGAACGGGGCGCCCTCGTCGATGGTGACCAGATCATGGGGCTGGTGGCCCAACACTGGAACCGCAACGCCCGCCTGCGCGGCGCCGGCGTGGTTGCCACTGTCATGTCCAACCTCGGCCTCGAGCGCTACCTGGGTGCACACGGACTGTGCCTCGAGCGTACATCGGTGGGCGACCGTTACGTGGTCGAGGCGATGCGCGAGAAAGACTTCAACGTGGGTGGCGAGCAGTCCGGCCACATCGTCCTCGGCGACTACAGCACCACCGGGGACGGGTTGATCGCGGCGCTGCAGGTGCTGGCCGCCGTCGTCGAAGCAGGGCGCCCGGCGAGCCAAGTGTGCCGGGTCTTCGAGCCCTTGCCCCAGCTCTTGCGCAACGTCTCCGTCAACGGCGGCGCGCCGCTAGAGGCGAAAGCCGTAAAGAAGGCAATCGCCGCCGGCGAGCGCAAACTGGGCGACGGGGGACGCCTGCTCATTCGCGCCTCGGGGACCGAGTCCTTGGTCCGCGTCATGGCCGAGGGCGAGGACGAAGGCCTGATCCGCGCCGTCGTCGAGGAAATCGCCGGCGTCATCGAGCGCGCCGGCGGCTGATGGCCTGGCCGGCGGTGGAGGTGGCGCCGTGAAGGGGCGCGTGTTGGTGGTGGCGGGCTCCGATTCTGGCGGTGGCGCCGGGATGCAGGCCGACATCAAGACGGTCACGGCGCTCGGCGGCTACGCCGCGACGGCGCTCACCGCGCTCACCGCCCAGAACACCGAAGGCGTAGCCGGCATCCACGACGTCCCGGCGGAGTTCGTGGCCCAGCAGATGCGGGTCGTGCTTTCCGACATCGGTGCCGACTGCGTCAAAACGGGCATGCTTCACCGTGCCGACATCATCGACGCCGTGTGTGATGTGCTGGAAGCGGAGGCCGAAGGCGTCCCCGTCGTCGTCGATCCGGTGATGGTGGCCAAGGGCGGCGCCTCCCTGATCACCGAGGCGGCCATGGCGCGCCTCAAGGAACGCATGATCCCCCTGGCCACCGTGCTCACCCCCAACGCCCCGGAAGCGGAAGCCCTGAGCGGCCTTCGCTTGCGCCACGCCGAAGACGCGGCGGAAGTCGTCGGCGCGCTGGCGGCCCTTGGTCCGAAGGTGGTGCTCGTCAAGGGCGGCCACATGGAAGGGAACGAGGTCACGGACATGGTGTTCGAGGGCGGCGAGGAGGTCGCCAGGTTCGAAAGCGAGCGCTTGGACACGACAAGCACCCACGGCACCGGCTGCACCATGGCCTCGGCAATCGCCACGGGCATTGCCCAGGGACTGGCCATCGTTGACGCGGTGGCCCGCGCCCACCGCTATGTGCACGAGGCGATCCGTGGGGCTCCGGGTTTCGGGCGTGGCCACGGGCCGCTTGATCATGGTCACACGGTGCGGCCGTTCGAATAAGGTCCAGCCGGGCAAACGAAAAAGGACAAAAGCATGCCCCTCGCCACCCTCGATGAAGTGGAAGCCGCCACCGAAGAGGTGCACGCGCACATCGCGCCGACGCCGCAAATCCACTGGCCTCTGCTGTCGCGGCGCACCGGCTGCGAGGTCTGGGTCAAGCACGAGAACCACACGCCGATCGGCGCCTTCAAGGTGCGCGGCGGGCTGATTTTCATGGCGGCCTTGAAACGTGAACGCCCGGACATCCCCGGCGTCATCACCGCGACCCGCGGCAACCACGGCCAGAGCGTGGGATTCGCGGCGCGCGCCTTGGGCATTCCGGCCACCATTGTCGTGCCGTTCGGCAACAACCCCGAGAAGAACACCGCCATGCGCGCCCTCGGCGTCGAACTCGTCGAGCACGGCCACGACTTCCAGGCCGCCTACGAGGAAACGGGGCGTTTCGCCGAGGCGCGAGGCCTGCACATGATTCCGCCCTTTCATCCCGCGCTGGTGCGCGGTGTCGCCACCTACGGCCTGGAATTCCTGCGCGCCCATCCCGACCTTCATACGGTCTATGTTCCCGTCGGCATGGGGTCGGGAATCTGCGGCTTGATCACCGTGCGCGACGCGCTCGGCCTCAAGACCCGCATCGTCGGCGTGGTCGCCGATAACGCGCCGGCCTACGCATTGTCTTTCAAGGAGGGCAGGGCGGTCTCCACCAACAGCGCCGACACCCTCGCCGACGGCATCGCCTGTCGGGTGCCCGACGACAACGCGCTGGCGATCATCCTCGAGGGAGCCGAGCGTATCGTTACCGTTTCCGAAGACGCCATACTGGCCGCCATGGGCCACTACCTGACCGACACCCACAACATGGCCGAAGGCGCCGGCGCGGTGCCCCTGGCGGCGCTGCTCGAGGAACGCGACGAGATGGCCGGCCGGAAAGTGGGCCTCGTGCTGTCGGGCGGCAACGCGGACCGCGCCCTCCTGCGCCAAGTGCTGGAGACGGATGGCGAGGAGAGTGGTTCGGCTCCTTAAGGGAATTTCCGTCGGGCCGGACCATCGCGGGTATCCGACGAAGGCTCTCCGCGATCTTGACGGCGGCGGCCGTTTGATTTTCCGGGAAGATGCCTCAGTATAGGGAGGTCAGCGGCTAAAAAGAGAGGAGCCCCATGACCGAGGAATTCTTCCGAGCCGACGCCTACGCCAAGTCCTGCGAGGCGGCGGTCACCACCATCACCGACGGCGGAATCGTACTCGACCGCACGGTCTTTTATCCCCTGGGCGGCGGCCAGCCGGGCGACACCGGCGTCCTTACGACCGCCAATGGCACAGTCGTCGACATCACCGACACCGTGAAGGAGATGGGGACGGGAATCCATCTTCACGTGCCGGCGGACGGCGCGCCGGCCCTTCAGGTTGGCGACAGGGTGACGGCCGAGATCGACTGGGAACGCCGCTACAAACACATGCGCATACACAGTTGCCTGCATCTTCTGTGCGCCGTGATCGATGGCGGCGTCACCGGCGGTTCCATCGGCGCCGAAAAGGGGCGGCTCGACTTCGACCTGCCCGACACCACGCTCGACAAGGAGCACATCACCGCCGAGCTCAACCGCCTGATCGGGGAGAACCATCCCATCGGCGCCAAGTGGATCAGCGACCAGGATCTGGCCGCCAACCCCGATCTGGTGCGCACAATGTCGGTCAAGCCGCCGAGCGGCCAGGGCCGTGTGCGCGTACTCGAGATCGAAGGGGTCGACCTGCAGCCCTGCGGCGGCACCCACGTCAAGGCCACCGGCGAGATCGGGCGCGTTCGCGTCGGCAAGATCGAGAACAAGGGAAAGCACAACCGCCGCGTCAACGTCCTGTTCGACGAATAGGCTTGTTCGACGAATAGGGACGTCGCGCCGCTGCCTGGTAAGGGCCCGCCCGATGACCGAACGCCTCACCATCGCCCACGCCGAGGGCTCGGAGGACATGGGCTGCGTCCGGGAGCTTTTCGTGGAATACCAGGACTGGCTCGGCGTCGATCTGTGTTTCCAGGGATTCGACGAGGAACTCGAAAACCTGCCCGGCGAGTATGCGCCGCCCGGCGGCCGGCTGCTTCTGGCGCGCCAGGGCGAGGCGGTGGCCGGCGGTGTCGGCATGTGGAGGCTCGAAGACGGCATCTGCGAGATGAAGCGGCTTTACGTACGGTCTCCGTGGCGAGGCAAGGGGTTAGGCCGCCGCTTGGCGTGGGCCATCGTCGCCGAGGCAGGCGCCGCCGGCTATGCCCGCATGCGTCTCGATACGCTTGGCCATTTGACCGCGGCGCGCGCCCTTTATCGGGATATGGGTTTCGTCGAGGTGGCGCCTTACTACAACAACCCTCTCGAAGGCGTGATGTACATGGAACTCGACCTCGCCGCGGTGGACGGCGGTTAAGTAAATGTTAGGGTTTTCAGCCCTATTCGTTTCCACTATGTGGTAGTTTCGACACGTCAAGGCGGAAAATCAGCCCGCCTTTCGCCCCGGTGCGATGAATGGTAAAGGGACGGCGAAGGTGATCGGCCGAATATCGAGAATATTAGGCGTGGTACTTATGGCTTCGGGTGCGGTCGGCTGCGCCGTCGTCTCCGAGGGCGATGTCTTCGACGGTGCGTTCTGGGCGGGTACCCCTTTCGCCGAAAGCCGCAGCGAAGAGGAAACCAGACTCGGCCTGGCCGAAATGACCCAGGGCAATTACGGGCGGGCGGAAAGCCATTTCAACCTGGCCCTCAAGCTCAACCCGCAGAACGTGCACGCCCTCCTGGGCCGTGGCGTGCTTTACCAGAACACCGGCCAGGTTTTGAAAGCGCGGGAAATGTACGAGGCCATCCTGGCCATCCGGCCGGAGAAATCCAAACAGATGGTGGTGTGGACCAATTTCGCGCCTAAGCCCATATCGGATATCGCCAGCGTCAATCTGGCGCTCCTGGAAAGCGGCGGGGTTCCCGCCTCCATGGAACAGGGTGCCGCCGGCCGCCAGGAACCGTCCCAAGCCGGGTCCGCTATTTCCAGCGCGCCCTCGGCATCGGCGTTGACGGCGCGCACGCCTCCCCCCCCGGCCTCGGCTCCGGTATCCGCCGTCAAGCCGGGGCCAGCGATGACCAAGTTCGCCGATGCCGACGCCAACGTCGTGTCCCGGTTCAAGACCCTGATCGCCTTGCGCGATCAGGGGCTGATCACCCAGGAGGAATATCGGACGCGCCGCCAGGCCAACATCGGCGCTTTGGTGCCGCTGATCTCGCCCCCTCCCGCGGCCGGGCTTGACCGGCCTTTCCCGACCACGGAGCAGGTGGCTGGCCGGCTCAGGGCCATCGGCCGGGCCCTGGAGATGCGCGCCATGACGATCTCCCAGCATGCCTCGGAGCGATCGATGATTCTCGATGCCCTGGTGCCGTCGGCGCCGGTCGTCGTCGCCAATCCGGGCGTGCCGCCGCGCGGTTTGATGGAAGCGGCGGACGCCGTGCGCCGGCTGGAGCGGCTGCGCACCGATCACCTGATCAATTCGGACGAGTACACCAAGGAACGCGCCGCCATCGAGGGTGCCATGCAACCCAAGCCGCCGCCCCGGCCCAAGATGGTGGCGGCCGCCAAGGCGGGGGGCGCGCCCACGAAAATGGAGGCCAAGAATGCCGGGCCGCAGCCCGCCGTGCATCTGGCGTCCTACCGCACGAAGAAAGCCGCCAATCGGGGCTGGGCACAGTTGCGCCGCGCCCATCGCAAACTTCTAGGGAAACTCAAGTCCGAGATTACCAAGGTCAACCTCGGCCCCGGCAAGGGTGTCTACTACCGCCTGAAAGTGGGGCCGGTCGACAGTGCCGCCGCCGCCAACAATCTATGCCGCAAGCTGAAGAAACGTCGCCAGTACTGCGAGCCGAGCTTCATCGGCACCAGCTGAACGGCGCCAAAAGTCGGATTTTACCCACTAATCGCCAATCTCGACGGCCCCCTCGGCGGCCAGTTCTTCGACTTCCGCGGGGCTGTACCCGAGAAGCTCCTCGAGGACGGAACGGGTGTCGGCGCCGAGGCTCGGCGCCGGCTCGGAAGGTAAGGTGGGGGTCGCCGACAAGTGCGGCGGCGTGCGCGCGAAACGAAACGATCCGACTTCCGGATCGTCGACGGGCATGAGCATGGCGCGCGCCTCGACGTGCGGATCGGCGAATACGTCCTCGGCGGTATTGACGGGCCCCGACGGCACGCCGGCGGCATTCAATTCCGCGACCGCCTCTTGGCGGGTGCGCCGCGCCAACCATTGGGCGAGTATGGGGTCGAGATAGGCGCGGTTTGCGGCCCGCGCCGTGCCGGTCCGGCTGCGTTCGTCCTCGACGAGGTCGGCGCGTTCCATGACCTCGCAAAGGCGCTTCCAGATAATATTGTCGGGGACGTTGAGGGCGACGTAGCCGTCGAGCGTTTCATAGGCGTCGCGGGGGTAGGCGTTCTTGAGCCGGCCGCGGTGCGGCGACTGGCCGGCCACCGAATGGAGCGCCACCATCGATTCGTTCAGCGAAACCATGTTGTCGAACATGGCCGAATCGACGAGTTGCCCCTGGCCCGTCCGCTGGCGCATGAACAGCGCCTGCATGATGCCCCACGCGGTGACCAGTGCCGTGTAGATATCCGCCATGCCGTAAATGGTCCAGGACGGCGGTTTGTCCTCGAAGCCGACGAGATGCATGATGCCGCTCATCGCCTCGGCGACGATGTCGAAGCACGGGCGGTCGCTGTAAGGCCCCTGGAAACCGGGCAAGCGTCCGAAGCCCGAGATGATCGCCCACACCAGCTTCGGGTTGTCTGGCGACAAGTCCGCGTAGCCAAGACCCAGCTTGTCCATGGCGCCGGGGCGCAGGTTCTCGATGACCACGTCGGAGGCGCCGATGAGGCGCCGGAACACCTCCTGCCCCCGGGGGTGGCTGAGGTCGAGGGCGAGGCTCTTCTTATTGCGGTTGTAGGCCATGAAGCCGGCCGCCTTGCGGAGGCCGTCCCTTTCCGCGAACGGCGGCATGGCGCGGCGCGGATCGCCGCGCCCCGGTCGCTCGATCTTGATGACCTCGGCCCCGGCGTCGGCGAGCAGCATGGTGCAGTAGGGCCCGGCGATATACTGCTCGAGCCCGGTGACGCGGATGCCGGAAAGGGGTCGGTCCACTAGTCGCCGATCCACTTGACGATGGTGGAGACCCCCATGCCGACGCCGACGCAAAGTGTGGCGAGCCCGTAGAAGGGCCGGGCCTCGGTGGCGGCGCGGCGCTTCATCTCGTGGATCAAGGTGATCAGGATGCGCGACCCCGAGCACCCGGTGGGGTGGCCGAGCGCGATGGCGCCGCCGTTGACGTTGGTCTTGGCGTGGTCGAGCCCCAATCGGCGCATGCAGCCCAGCGTCTGGGCGGCGAAGGCCTCGTTGAGTTCGGTCAGCGCGATGTCCTCGATGCCAAGCCCGAGGCGTTTGAGCAGCTTCTCGGTGGCCGGCACCGGCCCATAGCCCATGACCCCGGGATCGACGCCGGCCGCCGCCGAGCCCAGCCAGCGCACCATCGGCTTCAGGCCGAGGTCTTCGGCGCGCTGCCCCTCCATGATCAGGAGCGCCGCGGCGCCGTCGTTGATGCCGCTCGAGTTGCCCGCCGTCACCGTGCCATCCTTGACGAAGGCGGGCCTGAGGCGCGCCAGGTCCTCCATGGAGGTGGCGAGTTCGTAGCTGCCGTTGGTCTTCCGGTAGCGCGGGTGCTCGTCGACGGCGACGACGACGGGATCGCCCTTGCGCTGGGGCACGGAGACGGGCGCGATTTCGTCGGCGAAGCGGCCTGTATTGATGGCGTCGACCGCCCGGCGCTGGCTTTCCAAGGCGAAGGCGTCCTGCTCCTCGCGGTCGATCTGCATCTCGCGGGCGATGTTCTCGGCGGTCTCGCCGAGGCTGACGATGGGGTACATCTCGTCCATGCGCGGGTTCTCGAAGCGCCAGCCGACGGTGGTGTCGAACATCGAGGGGTGGGCGTTGGAGGGCAGGCGCTCGGGCTTGGGCATGGACCACGGCGCCCGGCTCATGGATTCCACCCCGCTGCCGATATAGATGTCACCCTCATTGGCGACGATGGAACGCGCCGCCAGGTTCACCGCCTCCAGGGCAGAGGCGCAGTTGCGGTTGATGGTGACGCCCGGCACCTCGACGGGAAAACCGGCGAGCAGCACCGCCATGCGGGCGACGTCGCGGTTGTCCTCGCCGGCCTGGTTGCCGCACCCGGCGAAGGCGTCGTCGAGGCTGGCGGGGTCGAGGCCGCTGCGCTCGACCAGGGCCTTGTAGGTGTGGGCCAGCAGATCGTCGGGCCTGACTTTCGAAAGGGCGCCGCCGTAGGCGCCGATCGGCGTGCGCACGCCGTCCACGATGACCACTTCCCTCAACGTTTTCATCCTTTCCCGGAACCTCGGCACCATGCCCGTGAGCGTCTAGCGGATCTTCTTCAGGGGCAGCTTGCCGGCGGCGCCGGCGGCACCGGCGGCGGGCGCGGCGGGGGGTTGCGGCCGGCCGCGCGGCGAGACGGTGATCACGGCGTGCGAGCCGCGGAACTTGGAGCCCTCGATCTGGATGGTGGTGACGCGCTCCTGGCGCGTATAGGTGAGCACGCTTACCGCCGAGCGCACCGAGGTCACCTCTTCCCAGCCGAAGCGCGGAAGCTCGCGCTTGAAGTAATCGAACATGTCGTTGGCGCTGTGCGAGACGCTGATCACCAGGCGGCCGAACCAGTCTTCGCCGGCCCCGAAGACGAGTGTGCGGTCGAGGTCGATGTCGGCGCCCTCGGGAACCGGCAGGTCGGGGAAACGGGTGAAGGCCTGTTGCAGGCCTTGCGCGTCCTTTCCGCCTTCTCCCTGTGCCGGCACGCCGACTTCGGTGGCGCAGGCCGACAAGGCCAGGGAAGCCGCCAGAAGGGCGGTCTGCAACGCGCGGGTCATGCGGTTCATGGCTTGCTTTTTACCCCCCGGTGGCGATCCGTGACAAGCGGCCCCGGGGCCGCCGCCCGCGCCCGATTCCGCCGACCCTTCCTATATCCCCGATTGCGCCCCCCGGCACAAGGGATAACGGCGGAATCTGCCCCGGCGCTATTGTATCGGGACGGCGAACGGACTATAATCAGTTTTCTTCGATTTGGCGTTTGACATGACGCTTCGGTGCGGGTACAAGCCCGTGCTCGGGGCGCGGTTTTCCGCGTCCCATTGCTTGTCTGCTCTTTGAAATCGTGAATATCGTGGAAGGGATGCGCAGGCGGCGGTCCGATGCATGATGCGTCTGGACTGTCTTTCTTGTGCATTCATTCATACTAACTCGAATGTTTGTGCAGAGGTCAGCTCCTGGTTTCCCGGCCCTTCGGGGCGCGGGAATTCAACTTGAGAGTTTGATCCTGGCTCAGAACGAACGCTGGCGGCATGCTTAACACATGCAAGTCGAACGAGGGCCCGGAGCTTGCTCCGGTCACCCTAGTGGCGGACGGGTGAGTAACGCGTGGGAACCTGCCCTGGAGTGGGGAACAACCACTGGAAACGGTGGCTAATACCGCATACGTCCTCCGGGAGAAAGGCTTCGGCCGCTCTTGGATGGTCCCGCGTCCGATTAGCTTGTTGGTGAGGTAACGGCTCACCAAGGCGACGATCGGTAGCTGGTCTGAGAGGATGATCAGCCACACTGGGACTGAGACACGGCCCAGACTCCTACGGGAGGCAGCAGTGGGGAATA
>JASLQF010000020.1 GCA_030744625.1 Rhodospirillales bacterium | reverse complement strand
CGGCGCCATACGTGGCCTGCAGGGCGGGCTCAACCAGATGGCCGACGAAGTCCGCGTCAGCGACGGCTGGGCGGCGTCGCGTACCGTCGTGCCCGAGGGCGTGTTGCGCGAGGACGGCGCGTTCGGGCCGAAGACGCGGCTCGCCCTCAAGCAGTCCCTGGTCACCCTCGGCCCCGACCGCGTCGAGCGCGCGCTACGGCCCTTCCTGCGCTTCTGATGGCGGCGCGCCGCCCTTTGCGGCAACGTGCGATGCCTTGATAGACTAGGCGGCCGAGCGCCCCATAGGTCAGGCGCATGCTGTCGCCGGTCGTCGAATTGGCGGCGACCAGCGCCAGGCTCAAGCCGGCTCGCTACCCGCTTGCCGGGGCCGGGGCCTTGACTGCAGTCAAGCCGCGCCCCCCGGGCCTGGGCGAAATTCTGCCAGCCGCGGCGGCAATTAGGAAGGGCCTTGGCTGGCCGCCGCTTCGTGGTAATGTCCGCCCGCCGAACAGAACCATCGCAAAGCCACCGCAGCCGATATGATCATCGCCCCGATCTCCGACATGCATTCGCGGCCCGAAGGCGGCGATTTTCTCCACGACGTGGTCGAGAGCCATGCGCTGCGCCCCGTCGGACTCGATATCGTGCCTGACTTGAAAAGTGGTATCGTTGGTGGGGGCGGCTCGATGCCATCGGTCCTTGCGTCGATAACAACTGGCTAACATTGGGGTAATTTGATGTTCACCAGCAATCCCTTCGCCGAGCTTTCGGCATTCATATCCCCCGCCGTCATGCAGGCGTACATCGCCGTCATGATACTCATGGTCGCCGCTGGCACGCTGTTCGACATGCTTGAAAAGAAGAGCGCCACGTACTTCTTCCGCGCGTGGCGGGACTCGAAGGGCAAGGCGACGCGGCAACTCGGCGGCGGGGAGATGACGTCCCTGGCCATCCAGACCGCCGTGGTCGATGTCCTGGCGTCCGGCGAGTTCTGCAACGTGAGGCGCCGAATCGCGCACATTCTGACGTTCTACGGCTTCCTGGCGTACATCATCACGACCGTCATCATGGTGTTTTCGTACCCGACCGCCGACACCCCGGCGCCCGCCATCCTGCCGGTGCTGTGGAACATCGGCGCCCTGATGGTCCTCGTCGGCGGCTACTGGTTCTGGTTCTTCATCAGGGTCGACGTCGCCCACGAGGGCAATTCGCCGTTCCGCCTGATGCGCGCCGACCTGTTCATCGTCTCGCTTCTGGTGAGCGTGACGCTGGGCCTGGCATGGGAGATCGCGCAGGCGACGGGCAACACCGCGTGGACGAACGTGTTCCTGGCTCTGTACATCCTGTCGACGACGGTGCTCTTCATGTCGATTCCGTGGTCCAAGTTCTCTCATATGTTCTACAAGCCCGCGGCGGCCTTCGAAAAAAGGGTGGTGGAGGCGAACGGTTCGAGCAACCTGCCGGCCCCCGCCGAAAGCCCCACAGGAGAAATGTAATCTCATGCCTACTTTCGTTTATATGACCCGTTGCGACGGCTGCGGAGAGTGCGTCGATATCTGCCCGTCCGACATCATGCACATCGATAAGACCTACCGCCGTGCATATAACATCGAGCCAAATTTCTGCTGGGAGTGCTACTCGTGCGTGAAGGCGTGTCCGCAGCATGCGATAGACGTGCGCGGCTACGCCGACTTCGCCCCCATGGGCCACAGCGTCCGGGTGCTCAGGGAAGAGGAGAAACGAATCATCTCTTGGAAGCTCAAGTTCCGGGACGGGCGCGAGAAGAACTTCGTATCCCCGATCAGGACCACGCCCTGGGGATCGATCAAGCCACCGTACGATTACGAGGCACCCAGCCCGGAAGCCCTAAATGCCCAGGAACTCTCGCACGAACCCGAGGCACTCCACATCGAGGCGCTGCCCACGCTGCCTCCAAAATAAAATAGGAAGGATTGAAGCAATGGGTCTGTTCACATCCAGGAAAACGGTGTTCGTGGATTCGGATATCCTGGTCATCGGCGGAGGCTTCGGCGGGTGCGGGGCGGCGTACGAATCCAGGTACTGGGGGCGCGACCTGAAGGTCGTCGTGGTCGAGAAGGCGAACATCGAGCGCAGCGGCGCCGTCGCTCAAGGCCTCTATGCGATCAACTGCTACATGGGCATGCAGTGGGACGAGAACCAGCCCGAGGACCACGTCCGCTACGCACGCAACGACCTCATGGGTCTGGTGCGGGAGGACCTGGGCTACGACATCGCCCGCCATGTCGATTCCTCGGTGCACAAATTCGAGGAGTGGGGCCTGCCAATGATGAAGGACAAGGAAACCGGCAGGTACCAGCGCGAGGGCAAATGGCAGATCATGATCCACGGCGAGAGCTACAAGCCGATCATCGCCGAGGCTGCCCGCAAGGCCGCCACCGAGGTCTACAACCGGATCATGGTGACCCACCTGCTGATGGACAAGACGCGGCCCAACAGGGTCGCCGGGGCCGTCGGCTTCAGCGTCCGTGACGGGAAGTTCTACGTATTCCGGTCCAAGGCGGTGATCGTCGCCGCCGGCGGCGCGTCGAACATCTTCAAGCCCCACTCGGTCGGCGAGGGCATGGGGCGGACCTGGTATGCCCCGTGGAGCAGCGCGTCGGCCTACGCGCTGCCCATCCAGGTCGGCGCCAAGATGATGCAGATGGAGAACCGCATCGTCCTCACCAGGTTCAAGGACGGCTATGGTCCGGTCGGCGCCTACTTCCTGCATCTCAAGACTTACACCGAAAACGCGTATGGAGATGATTACGAGGCCACCTGGTACGACTCGATCAAGGAAATGGTCGGGGATTACGTGGATCATCAGCCGGTGCCGACCTGCCTGCGGAACCACGCCTTCCTGGAGGAGGTCAAGGCCGGCAGGGGCCCCATCCGCATGGTGACCAAGGAGGCCTTCAAGGATCCGCACAAGGAGCAAGTCGGCTGGGAGAACTTCCTCGGCATGACCATCGGCCAGGCGGTCGTGTGGGCGTCGCAGAACATCGATCCCAAGGAAATTAACCCCGAACTGGTCATGTCCGAGCCTTACGTCATGGGCTCGCACGCCACCTGTTCAGGCGCCTGGGCCAGCGGTCCGGAGGACTACGCGCCGTCGGACTACCAGTGGGGATACAACCGGATGATGACCGTCGAGGGACTGTTCGGCGCCGGCGACACCATCGGCGGCTCCGCCCACAAGTTCTCGTCGGGATCCTTCACCGAAGGCCGGATCGCCGGAAAGGCCGCGGTCAGGTACGTCAAGGACCTGGGCAGCAACCAGCCCCGGGTCGACGAGACGGAGTACGAAAATCTCAAGACGACGGTCTACCAGCCCATGGAGAACTACGAGGTCGGCCGCAACGAGATCGTCGCCGGCACCGTATCGCCGAGCTATCTCTTGCCGATACAGGGCCTTCAGCGTCTCGAGAAGATCATGGACGAATACGTCGGCGGCACCAGCACCAACTACCTGACCAACGAGCCGATGCTCACCCGCGGGCTGGAGTTGCTGGGCATGCAGAAGGAAGACCTCCCCCATCTCGGGGCCGAAGACCTACACCAGCTGCAGAGGGCGTGGGAGCTTCATCACCGGGTCTGCGCCTCGGAGTCGGTGACGCGGCACACCATGTTCAGGGAGGAAACGCGGTGGCCGGGGTATTACTATCGGGCCGATCATCCGCATTTGGATGACACCGACTGGCATTGCTTCACCTTGTCCCGCTGCAACCCGGAAACCGGGGAATGGGCCATGGAGAAGGCCCCCGTACACCACATCATCGACTGAACGGGAACCATCGAAGGACCCTTTGATGTAGTGAACCGGCACCATGTCGAAACTGATCGCACCACACGGCAACACCCCCCTAAAACCCCTTTTGCTGCCCGAGGCGGAAAGGGACAACGAGCTGAAAAGGGCGCGCACCCTGAAACGGGTGCCCATGTCGAGCCGCCAGGAGTCCGACCTCCTGATGCTCGCCATGGGCGCCTACACGCCCCTCGACGGTTTCATGGACGAGGCCGACTGGCGCGGCAGCACCCTGGACATGCGCCTCGCCAGCGGCCTCTTCTGGCCCATTCCGATCACCCTCTCATGCACCGCCGATCTCGCCCAATCCATCGGCATCGGCGAGGACGTGGCGCTCACCGGCGCCGGCGGCGATATCCTTGGCGTACTCACGGTTGCCGAGAAATACGCCGCCGACAAGGAGCTCGAATGCTCTCACGTCTACCGCACCACGGACGCCGCCCACCCGGGGGTGGCCAAGGTCATGGAGGAAGGCCCGGTCAACCTGGCCGGGCCGGTGGTGGCGCTCTCGGAGGGCCATTTCCCCACCACGTACGCCGGCCTCTACCAGCGCCCCGCCGAGACCCGCGCCATGTTCGCCGACAAGGGCTGGTCGAGCGTCGCCGCCTTCCAGACCCGCAACCCCATGCACCGCTCTCACGAATATCTGGCCAAGATCGCCGTCGAGGTGTGCGACGGCGTGCTCGTCCACCAGGTGCTGGGCGCGCTCAAGGACGGCGACATTCCGGCCGAGGTACGCATCCGGGCCATTGACGTGCTGGTCGAGAAATACTTCGTGCCGGGCACCGTGATCCAGGCCGGCTATCCCATCGAGATGCGCTATGCCGGGCCGCGCGAGGCGCTCCTCCACGCCCTCTTCCGCCAGAACTTCGGGTGCTCGCACCTGGTGGTGGGGCGCGACCATGCCGGCGTCGGCGACTACTACGGCCCGTTCGACGCCCACCACGTCTTCGATACCCTGGCCCCCGGCAGCCTGCTCATTCAGCCCCTGAGGATCGACGTCACCTTCTACTGTCACCGCTGCGGCGGCATGGCCACCGGCAAGACCTGCCCGCACGGGGCCGAGGACCGGCTGGCCATCTCGGGCACGCGCCTGCGCGAGATGTTCGCCGGCCACGAGGCCATTCCGCCCGAGTTCAGCCGCCCCGAGGTGCTGGAAGTGCTTCAGGCCTACTACGATAATTTGGATTGAGGGCGCCGCTTACGCCGCTTCCGCCTTCACCGCCTCGCCATTGATGATCAAGCCCGCCTCGCCGGCCGAGACGCGCACCGGGTCCCCTTCCCCGACCTTGCCCTCGAGGATCATGGCGGCCAGCGGGTTCTGCAGGGCGCGCTGGATGACGCGCCTCAGGGGCCGGGCGCCGTAGACCGCGTCGAAGCCGGCGTCGGCCAGCCAGGCGCGCGCCTGGGCGTCCAGTTCGATCTCCATGTCGCGTTCGGCCAGCAACGCCGCCAGGCGGTCCAGCTGGATGTCGACGATGCCGTCCATGTGGCCGCGGAAGAGCCGGTGGAAGAGGATGATCTCGTCGAGCCGGTTGAGGAATTCGGGCCGGAAGGCTGTGCGCACCACCTCCATCACGGCACCGCGCACCTCTCCTGAATCGTGGCCTTCCTCCTGCGCCGCCAGGATGTCGCCGCCGAGGTTCGAGGTCATGACGATGAGGGTGTTGGAGAAATCCACCGTGCGCCCGTGGCCGTCGGTGAGCCTGCCGTCGTCGAGCACCTGAAGGAGGATGTTGAAGACGTCCGAGTGCGCCTTTTCGATCTCGTCGAAGAGGATCACCTGATAGGGCCGCCGGCGCACCGCTTCGGTCAGCGCCCCGCCCTCGTCGTAGCCGACGTAGCCGGGCGGCGCGCCGATGAGCCGCGCCACGGCGTGCTTCTCCATGTACTCCGACATGTCGATGCGGATCATGGCGGCCTCGTCGTCGAACAGGAACTCGGCGAGGGCCTTGGTGAGTTCGGTCTTGCCGACGCCGGTGGGGCCCAGGAACAGGAAGGTGCCGATCGGGTGGCTGCCCTCCTGCAAGCCGGCGCGGGCGCGGCGCACGGCGTTCGACACGGCGCCCAGGGCCTCCTCCTGGCCGATGACGCGCCGGCGCAGGCTTTGCTCCATGCCCAAGAGCTTGTCGCGCTCGCCCTGCAGCATCTTGTCGACGGGGATGCCGGTCCAGCGCGACACCACCGACGCCACGTGCTCGGGCGTCACCGTCTCTTCCAGCATGTGCTCGCCGTCCGGCGTCTCGGCCTCGGCGAGCCTCGCCTCGAGCTTGGGGATGAGGTCGTACTGCAGCTCGCCGGCCTTCTCGTACGCTCCCTCGCGCATGGCGCGCTCGACCGCGACGCGCGCCTTGTCGAGCTTGTCCATAAGGCCGGTGGCGTCGGCCAGCGCCCCCTTCTCCGACTCCCACCGGTCGGTGAGCCTGGCGGATTTTCCTTCCAGGTCGGCGAGTTCTTCCTCCAGCTTCTTGAGGCGTTCCCGGGAGGCCGCGTCGGTCTCCTTCTTGAGGGCCTCGCGCTCGATCTTGAGCTGGATGACGCGGCGGTCGAGCTCGTCGAGTTCCTCGGGCTTGGAATCGACCTCCATGCGCAGGCGGCTCGCCGCCTCGTCGACGAGGTCGATGGCCTTGTCGGGCAGGAAGCGGTCCGAAATATAGCGGTTGGCCAGCGTCGCCGCCGAGACCAGGGACGAATCGGAGATGCGCACCCCGTGGTGGAGCTCGTACTTCTCGCGCAGGCCGCGCAGGATGGAGATGCTGTCCTCGACCGTCGGCTCGGCGACGACCACCGGCTGGAAGCGGCGCGCCAGGGCGGCGTCCTTTTCCACGTGCTTGCGGTATTCATTCAAGGTCGTGGCGCCGACGCAGTGCAACTCGCCGCGCGCCAGGGCCGGCTTGAGCAGGTTGGAGGCGTCGACGGCGCCTTCCGCCGCGCCGGCGCCGACGATGGTGTGCATCTCGTCGATGAAAAGGATGATCTCGCCGGCCGCCGCGATGATCTCGCCCAGGACCGCCTTGATGCGTTCCTCGAACTCTCCGCGGAACTTGGTGCCGGCGATGAGCGCCCCCAAATCGAGCGCCATCAGCCTCTTGTTCTTGAGGGTCTCGGGCACGTCGCCCTGGACGATGCGGGTGGCCAGGCCCTCGACGATGGCGGTCTTGCCGACGCCGGGCTCGCCGATGAGCACGGGATTGTTCTTGGTGCGCCGCGACAGGACCTGGATGGTCCTGCGGATTTCCTCGTCGCGCCCGATGACCGGATCGAGCTTGCCTTCGGCGGCCTGCTCGGTCAGATCGGTGGCATATTTCTCGAGGGCGTCGTAGGCGTCCTCGGCGGTGGCGCTGGTCGCCTTCCGCCCCTTGCGCAAATCCTCGATGGCGCGGTTCAGGCCCTGGGGCGTGACGCCGGCATCGGCGAGCACCTGGGCCGGCGCCGTGCCGGCGGCCAGCGCCAGGGCGAGGAGCAGGCGCTCGACGGTGACGTAACCGTCACCCGCCTTCTCGGCGAGTTGCTCGGCCTGGTCGAAAAGGCGCGCCGTCTCGGAGGCCAGGTAGACCTGCCCGGCGCCGGCGCCCTCCACCTTGGGCAGCTTGCCGAGCGCCGCCTCGATGCCGGCGCGAACCTTGCGCGCCGAGCCGCCGGCGCCCTCGACAAGCCCCGCCGCCAGCCCTTCCTTGTCGTCGAGGAGGACCTTGAGCAGGTGGATGGGCGTGAGCTGCTGGTGGCCGGAGCGGCTGGCCAGGGTCTGCGCCGACTGGATGAAGCCGCGCGCGCGCTCGGTGTATTTTTCCGCATCCATGGCCTTCAACCTACATGCGTACCGCTTGCTTCACAAACGCCCGCCCAAGAGCGGGCGCGGCGCCGGCGGGGACCCGAATATCCCCACGAACGATGTGGTTTGACATTCCTAATATGGCGCGGTTTCGCGGCCGTGCAAGACAGGGAGCGCGGAGACGGCGCCCGCCCCTCGCGGCACCGCGGGGAAATCGTCGAGCGCCGCGCATGCGGGCGGCACGGGAAAGTTCACCGTTCCACGGCGTGGGTGAAGGATTTCACAGTGCGAAAATAGGAAAAGCGCCCGGCCGGGCGCCTAGTGTCCTAGATCAGAAGTTCGTGGCATATACGATCGCTTTTCCCGTTCGCTCGGCAGGAAGGGAGGCGCCGGCGATGCCTTTGCATCGGCACGCCTTCCCGACGCCCCGAGGGGGCGGGAAAAGCGACCCGGAGGGCGGCCTTCCGAGCCCCCCGGCGTCGTTGCGCGGCGCTTGTGATGCTCCAGCATCACGGCGCGCCCCGCGCCTAGCCGGATGAACTCGGAAGGCCGTCGTATATGCCACGAACTTCTGATCTAGGACACTAGGCCTGGACAGGCTCCGGCTTGCCCTCGTCGGCCGGCGCCTTCTCGGAGGCCTCCGTGGCCGGCTGTTCCCCGGATTCCGACCGCTGCGCCCGATCGGCGTCGCCGCCTGAATTGCCCGGCGCCGGTGCGCGCGCCGCGTCCTGCTTCTGGCCGTTCGACCCGCCGCCGGGCGTTTTGGCCCCTTGTCTGGCGCCCGCATGCCCCTCCGGGTTGGCGTCCGTATTGGCCAGACGGAAGTAATGCTCGGCGTACTGATAGTAGCCCTCGGCGGCTATGCGGTCGCCCGACAACGATGCATCCCGAGCCAGGACCAGATATTTCTCCAACACCTGTTGGGCCGTGCCGCGGACCTTGACCTCCGGTCCGTTGCTCTCGAAGCTCTGGTTCTTGTGGGAGCCATGGCGCCTGCCGTTGCCTCGCGAGCGTGGCCTCCTCGAAGGGGAACCCTGTCTCATAGCACCTGCCGTTGAGTTAACCCAAATGTGCTTTTCAAGTTCCGCACACGCCGCGACACGGAGCGGCCCTTGCGGCCCCCACGGCCAAAACCAAAGCAACGGTCTCGGCGTCTTCGTGTGGAGAGCGGGGTGTCAGCGGCGTCCGGAGACGCGGCGGAATCTTCGGCCCTTCCGGCCACCCGCAGGGGAAACGTAGTCGCCATCCGCTTGATTTCCAAGTCTTTTTTTTCCACAAATCAGCGACCCCGCCGCCGGGCCACGACACAGCGCGGGATTCCGGAATAATCCTTTTTTATTTCAATGACTTCCAGGGCACTTTTCGAAAGGAGGGCGGTGACTTCGGCGGCCTGTCCGTAACCGATTTCCAGGAAGAGCGCGCCTTCCGGCGCCAAAAGCCGCGCCGCCTGGGGGGCCAGGGAGCGGTGGCAATCGAGGCCGTCCGCCCCGCCGTAGAGGGCCACCTTGGGCTCGAAGCCCGCCACTTCCGGGTCCACCGCCACGGCACCGTCATGGGCGCCTGCCTGCGCGAAGCCGAGGCTTCGCTTCGGCGAAGGCAGGCCGTCGGCGGCGATGTAGGGCGGGTTGGCGACGATCATCTCGAAGGGACCAGCCAGGGACGACCCCCAATCGTCGCGCACGAAGCGGGCCCGCCCGGCGAGCCCCAAGCGCGCCGCGTTGCGCCCCGCCACCGCCAGCGCCGGGGGGCTCACGTCGACGCCCGTGCCGCGGGCGGCGGCAAGCTCGCTCAACAGCGCCAGCAAGAGACAGCCCGAACCGGTGCCCAGATCGAGGACGCTGGCCGGGACGCCGTGCCCGGCGCTCCAGGCCAGCGCCGCCTCGACCACGGTTTCCGAATCGGGCCTCGGCACGAGGGTGTCGGCGGTGACCTCGAAGGAAAGGCTCCAGAATTCCCGATGGCCCGTGATGTGGGCTATGGGCTCGCGGCCGAGACGGCGCGAGACCAGGCCCGCGAAGCGCCGCCGCGCCGCCGCCGGCAGGGGGTGGCGTCCACGCCCGGGCACGCTCGCCGGCTCGGCGTCCAGCGCGTGGGCGAGCAGCACCCGCGCGTCGATGCGGGCGCTGGCGATTCCGGCACCGTCCAGGCGGCGGCGCGCCTCGGCCAGGGCCTCGCCGACGGTAGCCGCCTCGATCATGTCATGGCCGCCAGGCGCGCCGCCTGGTCCTCGGCGGCCAGCGCGTCGACAAGTTCATCGAGATCGCCGTCCATGGTCCTGTCCAGCTTGTGCAGGGTGAGGCCGATGCGGTGATCGGTGACCCGGCCCTGGGGGAAGTTGTAAGTGCGGATGCGTTGCGAGCGGTCGCCGCTGCCCACCTGCGAGCGCCGCGTCTCGGCCCTCTCCGCGTCGCGCCGGGCGCGCTCGGCATCATAGAGGCGGGCGCGCAGGATGGTCATCGCCTTGGCCTTGTTCTTGTGCTGGGACTTCTCGTCCTGCTGGGTCACCACGAGGCCGGTCGGGACGTGGGTGATGCGAACGGCGCTGTCGGTGGTATTGACAGACTGGCCGCCGGGGCCGCTGGCGCGGTAGACGTCGATGCGCAGGTCGTTGTCGTCGATGATGACGTCGACCTCCTCGGCCTCGGGCAGCACGGCGACGGTGGCGGCCGAGGTGTGGACGCGCCCCCCCGATTCCGTTTCCGGCACCCTTTGCACGCGATGCACCCCGGACTCGAACTTGAGGCGGGCGAAGACGCCGCGCCCGGTGACCCGCGCCGCCGCCTCCTTGTAGCCGCCGATGCCGGTCTCGCTGATGCCCATGGTCTCGAAGCGCCAGCCGTGGCTCTCGGCGAAGCGCTGGTACATGCGGAAAAGATCGGCCGCGAACAGGGCCGCCTCCTCGCCACCGGTGCCGGCCCGCACTTCGAGGATGGCGTTCTTTTCGTCCGCTTCGTCCCTGGGCAGGAGAAGCACCCGAACGCGTTCCTCGAGCCCGGGGATGTTCTCCATGAGGCCCCGGATTTCCTCTTCGGCGAGGGCGCGCACCTCCGCCTCGCCCTCGGCATCGTCGGCAAGGCCCCGCAGGTCCTCGATCTCGGCCACCGCCCCGCGCAGGGCCTGGATGGCCTCGACCACCGGTGACAAGTCGGCGTATTCCTTGGAAAGGCGGACAAAATCCTCGCCGCCCGCCGCCTCCGGCCGGCCCAGCGCCGCCACCAGTTCCTGATGGCGGGCGACGATTCCTTCCAGTTTTTCTTCGAGGCTCACGCCGCGCTCCCCGTGCCGCCGTCGCCCTTGCCGTCGCCGAGACGAAACAGGCGCTTGAGCATGCGCTCGGTCGCCGTCCAGCCTCCTTTTCCCGCCGCCTCCCGGGCGGGCGCCGGGCGTGACGGCAACCCTTCGTCGGCGGCCATTTCGCGCATCACCTCGGAGGGATCGTGGAGAAGCCGGTTGACCAGTAACCTAGTCGCCCTTTCGGCGTCGCCGCCGGCCTCCGTCAAGACCTCGTCGCGCACCGTATCGAAGTGCCGGCGCAACTCGGTGAGAGCCGGCACGGCGGCGCGTTCGGCCCGTCCGCGCAGGAAGCGCTCCTTCTCTTCGGTGACGATGCGCCCGGCCTCGACGGCCTCGGCTTCGCGGGTGGCGCGCCCTTCCAAGGCCACCCTCTCCAGGTCGCCGAGGCCGTAGAGGAACGCTTCCTCGATACCATCGACGGCGCCGTCGATGTCACCGGGCACGGCGGCGTCGATCAGAAACATGGGTTTCCCGCGGCGCCGCGCCACCGCCTCTGAAACCATGTCGGCGGTCACCATACGGCGCCGCGACCCGTAAGCGGCGATGACGATGTCGAAGTCGGAGAGACGCGCCCCCAGGTCGGGATAAGGGGCGACGTGGCAATCGAGTTCGCGGGCCATGGCCTCGGCCCGTGGTCCCGTGGGGTGGGTGGCGGTGAGGGCGCCTAGGCCGGCCGACAACAAGCTGCGCGCCACCATGGAGCCCATCTCGCCGGCCCCCACCAGCAGTCCGGTGCCGCGATCGAGATCGCCGTGCAGGTCGCGGGCCACCTGCACGGCGGCGGCGGCGATGGAAACCGGCCTCTGGCCGATGGCGGTCTCGCTGCGTACGCGCTTGGCGGCGCCGTAGGCGGCCTGCAACACCGCCTCGAGTTCGCTGCCGCTCATGGCGGCGTCGCGGGCCAGGTTGTGTCCGGCCTTGACCTGCCCCAGCACTTCGGCCTCTCCGGGCACCAGGCTATCCAACGCCGCGGTGACCCGAAAGACGTGTTCGACGGCCTCCTGGCCGGCCAGGACATAGAGCTGCTCGCCGAGTTCGCCGGCGGCGAGACCGGCGTGTTCCGCCATGACCTCGGTGATGCGCCTTGCCGCCGCCGCGCCGTCGTCGGCGATGGCCTGCACCTCGATGCGGTCGCAGGTGGACAGGACCATGGCCTGCCCCACGCCCGAGGCGCGCAGGCGTTCGAGAAAGGCCGGCAGCGCCGTGTCCTCGATGAACAGACGGTCGCGCAGGGTCAGCGAGGAAGAGCGGTGATTGGCACCGACCACGACGAGCCGGATTTGCTCAGGCGCCTTTTCCGTCATGGTTTCTGATAGCGGGCGAGGTGTTCCACCAGATCCGATAGCGGGACCTCGACCTGGTCGCCCGTGTCCAGGTCGCGCACCGTCGCCGCGTCGCGCGCCAGCTCGTCCT
The DNA here is from genome assembly GCA_030744625.1 of Rhodospirillales bacterium. Taxonomy (GTDB): domain Bacteria; phylum Pseudomonadota; class Alphaproteobacteria; order Rhodospirillales; family JASLQF01; genus JASLQF01. Next base: position 50,539 of record JASLQF010000020.1, on the reverse strand, counting down.
CGCCGAGCAACACGGCGGCGCGGGCGCCGATCTTGTTGGCCCGCTTCAAGCGCTTGCCGACGTTTCCCGAGTAGCCCAGGTCGGCGACGAAGCCGGCGCCGCGAAGCCGCTGGGCGACGGCGATGGCCCTCTCCCCCATGGCCTCGCCGATGGGGACGATGGCGATGGGGCGGGGCGGCGGCGGCGGCTCCTCGATGAGCATGGCGAGTCGCTCGACGCCGGCCGCCCAGCCCGTCCCCGGGGTCGGCGGTCCGCCCATCTGGGCGATCAGGCCATCGTATCGGCCGCCGGCAAGGACGGTTCCCTGGGCGCCCAGGGCCTCGGTGGTGAACTCGAAGGCGGCATGGCAATAGTAGTCGAGCCCGCGCACCAGGCGCGGATTGATGCGATAGGCGACGGCGGCGGCGTCAAGGCCGGCGCCGAGCTCGTCGAAATAGTTCCGCGACGCCGCGTTCAGGCTTTCCGACATGAGCGGCGCGCCGGCGACGATGGCGCGGTCTCCTTCGTCCTTGGAATCGAGGATGCGCAGGGGGTTGCGCCGGAGGCGCAGGCGGCTTTCCTCGGACAAGCCGTCGATGTGGCCTTCGAGGTATTCCACCAGCTTGGCCCGGTAGGCGGCGCGGCTTTCGGCGTCGCCGAGCGTATTGAGTTCCAAGGTCACCTTGTCGGCGACGCCGAGGGCCGCCAGGAAATCGGCGCCGAGCGCCATGACCTCGACGTCGCCCAGGGGCTCGGCGACGCCCAGAAGCTCCACGTCGACCTGGTGAAACTGCCTGAGCCGCCCCTTCTGGGGGCGCTCGTAGCGGAACATCGGCCCTCGGCAGAACACCTTCAAGGGGAGTTCCTGGGCCAGCCCGTTGGAGATGAAGGCGCGGGCGATGCCGGCCGTGTATTCGGGACGCAGGGTCAGGCTGTCCCCTCCCTTGTCCTCGAAGGTGTACATCTCCTTGGTGACGATGTCGGAGGTATCGCCCAGGGTGCGGGCGAACACATCGGTGAACTCGAAGATGGGGGTCGAGACCTCGGCGTAGCCGTAGCGCCGCGCCACCTCGCGGGCGGTTTGCTCGACGTGGCGGTGCCGGTGCATGTCCCCGGGCAGGATATCGTGCGTGCCGCGAACCGGCTTGAGAGCGGACATCAGGCTTCGGCCCGGCTACTGGGCGGCGATCGTTGGGACGGGCGGCTTTGCTTCATCGTCGCCTGGGGCCTCGCCGTCTCGCCGCTGGTAGCGGGCCTCCACGTAGTCGCCGACGATGCGTTGGAAGTCCTGGGCGATGTTGGGGCCGCGTAGGGTCATCGCCTTCTTGCCGTCGATGAACACCGGGGCGGCGGGATCCTCGCCTGTCCCAGGCAGGCTGATGCCGACGTCGGCGTGCTTGCTTTCGCCGGGGCCGTTGACGATGCAGCCCATCACCGCCAGGCTCATGTCCTCGACGCCGACGTAGGTTTCGCGCCACACCGGCATCTTCTCGCGCACGAAGCTTTGGATGCGGTCGGCCAGCTCCTGAAACATCGTGCTCGTCGTGCGCCCGCAGCCGGGGCACGCCGTCACCAGCGGGGCGAAGGAGCGCAAACCCATGGTCTGCAGGATTTCCTGGGTGACGACGACCTCCTGGGTGCGGTCGCCGCCCGGTTGCGGGGTCAGCGAGACGCGAAGCGTGTCGCCGATGCCCTGCTGCAACAAGACGGCGAGCGCGGCGGCCGAGGCGACGATGCCCTTGGAGCCCATGCCCGCCTCGGTAAGTCCTAGATGCAGGGCGTGGTCGCAGCGCCCGGCCAGGCGCGAATAGACGGCGATCAGGTCCTGGACGGCGCTCACCTTGCACGAAAGCACGATCCTGTCGCGCCCCAGGCCCAGCTCTTCGGCCCGTTCGGCGTTGCCCAGCGCCGAGACGACCAGGGCCTCGCGGGTCACCTCGCCGGCCTCCAGGGGTGCTGCAGAGCGTGCGTTGTCGTCCATCATGCGGGTCAGCAAGTCTTGATCGAGGCTGCCCCAGTTGACGCCGATGCGCACCGGCCGGTCGTATTTCAGCGCCACCTCGATCATCGTCGAGAACTGCTTGTCGCGCTTGCCCCGAAATCCCACGTTGCCCGGATTGATGCGGTACTTGGCCAACGCCTCGGCACAGGCCGGGTGCTCGGTCAACAGGGTGTGGCCGATGTAATGGAAATCGCCGATCAGCGGCACGTTGATGCCCCGCCTGTCCAGGGCGTCGCGGATGCGCGGCACGGCCAGCGCCGCGTCGGCGCGGTCGACCGTGACACGCACCAGTTCCGAGCCGGCGCGGGCGAGGGCGGCGACCTGCTCGGTCGTGGCCTCGATGTCGGCGGTGTCGGTGTTGGTCATCGACTGAACGACGATGGGCGCGTCGCCGCCCACCCAGACGTGGCCGATCTTCACCGGAACGCTCTTGCGGCGCGGAAACGCGTGCTGCCCGTTCGACATATCTGTCGCCTTCATTGCGGGGCACGCGCCGGCGCGGCCCCTTTTCGGCACGTTTTGCCGTATCGTCCGACCGCCGGTCAATGGTGGATCGCCGATCCCCGCGACCCCTTTGGCGCCAAGGCGGCTATTCGTCGCTCGCCGTCCCCTCGCGCAGACGTTCGGTATCCAGGGCAACGCCGCGGCGCACGGCGCCGACCGGGCCGATGGCGGGTACCGCCTCGCCATCGACCAGTATCTCCAGGGCGCCGGCGTTGCCGGTCAGCAATTGCAGGCCGGCGCGGTCCGGCACCTTGTAGGTATCGCCGGCCCTGAGCAGTCGGGTGAGCAGGAGTTGGTTGGCGACGCTGTCGCGAACCTGGATCCAGCTGGCGGTCTTGGCGCGCACTACGATGCGCGACGTGGCTTCCGCCGCGGACTGGGCGGGCGGCGCGACACTTGGCGCCGCTCCGACCGGCGCTTCGACAGGGGTATCGGACGGTGCCTCGGCCGGTTCTTCGGCTGGCTCTTGCGGGAGCGCCGCGCTCTGCTCTCCGGCATCCGCCACGGTGGTGCTTTCATCCCCGCCAGACGCGGCGCCGGCATCGTCCGACGGAACCTCGCCCGCGGCATCCGCCGGCTGGCTCGCGGCGGACGTCGTCTCGGCCTGTCGCGGGCCGCCGGCTCCGCCGGTGGCGTCGTTTGCCGGCGAAGCCGCGTCGCCGCCGCTTTCGACCGCCGCTGTTGTGGAATGGCCATCGTCAGTGGTCTCCGGCGCGGCGGGCGGCGTGTCTTCCAAAACCTGGGCGGCCCGAAGCGACTCTTCCGGCGACGGGGCGACAGGCGTATCCCCGGCCGTGGTCTCTTCCTGACTGGTAGCGTTCGCGGTGGCGTCCGCGGCGGGCGGGGTGACGGCAACGGCGGCGGCGGTGTCGGCCACAGATGGCACAGATGACACAGATGGCTCAGATGGCACCGATAGCACCGATGACACCGATGGCACAGATGGCACAGATGGCACCGATAGCACCGACGACACCGATGATACCGGCGGCACCGCCGGCGTCTCTTCGTCCGCACTCTCTCCGGCCGCCTCGGCGGGGGGCACCGTCTCGGCGGCGGTCTCGGGGGCGTTCTCGGGGGCGTTCTCGGGGGCGGTCTCGGGGGCTTCGCGGGCCTCTCTGGAATCGGGAGCGGGTAGGGCCGCGTCCCCCTCGGCATTCGGCGCCGGCGCATCCAACGGCGGCGGCGGCGCCCCCTCTTGGCTCGCCGAAGCGAGAGCGTCCGCCGGCGCCTCATGCGCGGTCTCGTCGGCGGTCGCGGAAAGGGAGTTCGGTGGCGCCGGGGAAGCCGCTTCCGGAGCTACCGGATCGGCGTCCGAGAAAAGCGCCGCCAAGCGCGCCGGCAGGGGAGAGATCACCTCGGTGAAGATCCGGTTATCCGAGGTACTGACATACCAGGCGCCGTAGGCGACGAGCGCGATGACCACGCCGACCAGCATGATGGCGCCGCCGGGCACGCCGCCTTCCGGTATGGGCGATGGGAACACCAGGTCCGAGGTCTTGGTGACCTCGGAGATTTCCTGCTTGTAGCGGCGCACCACTTCGGCGCTGTCGAGACCCAGGTAATCGGCATAGGCACGCACGAAACCGAGAGCGTAAGTGGGCCCCGGCAAATCGGCGAAGCGCCCCTCCTCGATCGCCTCCAGGTGAACGGCGCGGATGCGCAACATGTGCGCCACGTCGTCCACGTTCTCGGCGCAGCGCAAGCGTGAGGCGCGCAGAAGCGCGCCCACCCCCTGTCCGTTTCCGTCAGCGGATGCCGCGTCGTTCTCGTGTTCCGGAGCGGTTTGACCTTGGCTTACCACTTCTCCGCGATTCCTTCGACCTCACTGAAGCCCTTGCTCCCCCAGAGTGCCCAACCAAGAGGTGATTATTGTCAAGGGGTTAAACCCCCTATTCGCATCCGGCGCGGCAAGTATACCCGCCTCGCCCATTGCCTATTATTCTCACCAATTATTGTGCAATTTCAAGATCGAAACACGAAATACCTAAATCATCACTCGATCATCCGCTTCCAGCGCCCTTGAATTCCCTGCCGCGCCGCGTGAATCCCCAGGCGTGCCGCGTCCGTGGCACCGGCAATCAGTCGGCGTCGAGACCATACGCCGTATGCAGGGCGCGCACGGCGAGCTCGGTGTATTCCTCGGCGATCAGAACGCTCACCTTGATCTCGGAGGTGGAGATCACCTGAATGTTTATGCCCTTTTCGGCGAGCGTCTGGAACATGCGCTGGGCGACGCCGGCATGGCTGCGCATGCCGACCCCGACGACCGCCACCTTCACCACGTTGGGATCGGAGACCAGGTCGTCGAATCCCAACGTCTGGCGCTGGCCCTCGAGTATCCCGACGGCCCGCTCCAGATCGCCCATCGTCACGGTGAAGGTAAGGTCGGTGGTGGAGCCGTCCGCCGTGACATTCTGGACGATCATGTCCACGTTGATCCCGGCCTCGGCCAAGGGGCCGAAGATGCTCGCCGCGACGCCCGGCCGATCGGCCACCCGGGTCAGGGTGATCTTGGCCTCGTCCCGGCTGTAGGCAACGCCGCTTACCGTTTCCTGTTCCACGATTTCGTCCTCATTTACGACCAGGGTGCCCGGCGTGTCGTTGAAGCTCGACAACACCTGCAGGCGCACGCCCCGCTTCATGGCCAGCTCCACGGCGCGGGTCTGTAACACTTTGGCTCCTACCGAAGCCATTTCCAACATCTCTTCGAAGGTGATCTTGTTCAGCTTGCGGGCCGCGGCGACGATGCGCGGGTCGCTCGTGTAGACGCCGTCGACGTCGGTGTAGATGTCGCAGCGCTCGGCCCCCAGCGCCGCCGCCAGGGCGACGGCGGTGGTGTCCGTGCCGCCGCGGCCGAACGTGGTCACGCGGCCATCCGTGCCGACGCCTTGAAAACCGGCAACCACCGCCACCTCGCCGCGTCCCAGCCGGCGCTCCAGTTCTTGCGTCCCGATATCGTTTATGCGCGCCCTGCCGTGGGCCCCGTCGGTGCTTATGGGGATTTGCCAACCCAGCCACGAACGGGCGGCGACACCGACGTCCTGCAAGGCCATGGCCAGCAGGCCGGCGGTCACCTGTTCGCCGGCCGACACCACGACGTCGTACTCGCGGGCATCGTGCAGCGCGCTAACCTCGCTGGCGTGGCCGTCCAGCTCGTCGGTGACCCCGGCCATGGCGGATACCGCGACCGCGACCTCGTTGCCGGCGTCCACCTCGCGCTTGACGCGCTGTGCGGCAGCCTTGATTCTTTCCACGTCGGCGATCGAAGTGCCGCCGAATTTCTGAACGATGCGAGCCATGGCGCCGTTCCTTGGGGTTCCCCGCCCGCGCACACCCCCGGCAGACATACCGGTGGGAGGGGCCGCGCGAGCTTCTACAGGTTCGTGGGTGTCCGCCCTGCCGGGTCCCGGTTGCAGCGCGGCGGGCGGGTATTCATACTCTCATTGGCGCGCGCGAGGCAAGCCCGCGCCCCGTCTCCGTTACCGGAACCCGGATCATGGCCCGCAAAGCCGCCCGCAAGAACCCTCGCCGCTCCGACGCCGGCGCCGACACAGGCACCGCCTCGGCCGCCGAGATCGCCCGCTTCACCGCGCTGGCCGATGAGTGGTGGGATGCCGACGGCAAGTTCCGGCCCCTGCACGCCATCAACCCGACGCGCATCGCCTTCGTGCGCGACCGGGTGGCGGGCCGCCTGGGGCGCGACCCGCTCGGCCAAGACCCCCTTGGCGGGCTCGACGTGCTCGACATCGGGTGCGGCGGCGGCCTGCTCTCGGAGCCCATGTGCCGCCTCGGCGCCCGTGTCACCGGCATCGACGCCGGCCAGGAGAACGTGCGCGCGGCCACCGCGCACGCCCGCCAAGTCGGCCTCGACATCGAATACCGCTGCGTCCTGCCCGAAGCCCTCGCCCGGGAAGGCCGCTCCTTCGACGTGGTGCTCAACATGGAGGTGGTGGAGCACGTACCCGATGTCGGCGCCTTCCTGGCCGCCTGTTGCCGTCTCGTCAAGCCGGGCGGCGTGATGGTGGCGGCCACCCTAAACCGAACGCTCAAGGCCCTTGCGCTGGCCAAGTTCGGCGCCGAGTACGTACTCGGCTGGCTGCCGCGCGGCACCCACGACTGGCGCCGGTTCGTGCGCCCCTCGGAGCTTGCTAAGGCGTTGCACCGCCACGGCGTCGAGGTCGTCGAGCTCGAGGGGATGACCTACAGTCCGCTCAGCGGCGCCTGGTCGCTGGGCGGCGACCTGGACGTGAACTATCTGGTTTTCGCGGTGAAGGAGGAATAAGCGGGGGGATTCGGGGGTGGAGGATGGGAAAAGACGTCAGTTGTCGCGGCGCTCGATGCGGGGCAGGCGGTAGAATTCGATCCCCTCGTCGTCGAGCTCGACGGCCTCGGCGTCGGTGGCTTCGCCGTAGATGCCACGCTCCTCGGTCTCGCCATGGTGGATGCGCCGCGCTTCCTCGGCGAACTTGTCGCCGACGTCGTCGCACTTTTCCTCGACTTCCCGGCGCAGTTTATCCACCGTCTGGAGGATCTCCCTGGCCACTTCCCGGGCGCGCCTTTCGTGCGGATCGAGGTGAGAACGGCTGGTGGCGACGTGCGGCGCCATTGGCGCCTTGCCGACATCGGTGTCGCCGCAAATGGGACACGCGACATCACCGGCGGTCCTTTGCGTCTCATAGGAAGCCCCGTCGCGGAACCAAGCCTCGAAGCCGTGGCCGCCGGAGCACTTGAGCTGGTAAACGATCATGACGATACGCCGCCAATTCCCACCAAACGTCCGCTTAGGTTAGTTTCCTTATATTGAATCCCGTCTTTTGCCAAGCATATCCGTCAACGGTTAACAAATGGAAAACCCGCCGCCGCCGCCGCACCCCCACCGCAAGGCCAGCGAGGCGTCTCCCTGGGTGCGCCGCTTCGCGCCTCTCGTCCCATTGCGGGGCACGGTGCTGGACGTGGCCTGCGGCAGTGGCCGGCACAGCCGCCTCTTCCTGGAGCTGGGGCACGGCGTTACCGCCATCGACCGCGACACCAGCGGCGTCGCCGGCCTCGAGGACCTACCCGCGGCCGAGATCATCGAGGCGGACCTCGAGGACGGCGCACCGTGGCCCCTGGCCGGGCGTCTCTTCGCCGCCGTCGTCGTCACCAACTACCTGCACCGCCCGCTCCTTCCCATCCTGCGCGACACCGTGCAGGCGGGGGGCGTTTTCATCTACGAGACCTTCGCCCGGGGCAATGAGCGTTTCCGCCGGCCGCGCAACCCGGACCACCTGCTTGCCGACGGCGAGCTCCTCGAACTGGTGCAGGGCAGGCTCGATGTGGTCGCCTACGAGCACGGAGTTACCGAAGTCGGCGGCGAGACCGCCGTCGTCCAGCGCCTGGCGGCGGTGAACGCACTCAGCGCGCCCGGGCGCGGCGCCGAACCGGAGCCGCGTCCGCTTCACCCGGAGCCGGGCACACCTCCATCTCCTCGATCGAACGGTCGTGGGTGAGCGACGGGATCGAGCGCCGCGCCTGGGCGACCTTCGAGAGGTCGATGTCGGCGACCACGAAGCCGACGTCGTCACCGCCGTCCGCCAGCACCTCGCCCCACGGGTCGATGATCAGCGAATGGCCGTAGGTCCGCCGCTTCTCGGCGTGCTCGCCGCACTGGGCGGGGGCCAGCACGAAGCAGCCGTTCTCGATGGCGCGGGCGCGCAGCAAGGCATGCCAGTGGGCCTGCCCGGTGACGCGGGTGAAGGCGGCCGGCACGGAAATGAGATCGGCGCCGGCCTGGGCCAGGGAGCGGTAGAGATAGGGGAAGCGCACGTCGTAACAGACCGTCATGCCGAGCCGCCCCCACGGGGTGGCGGCGACGACGGCGCGGGCGCCGGGCTGGTAGGCGGCGGACTCGCGGTAGGTCTGGCCGTCGTCCACTTCGACGTCGAACATGTGGATCTTGTCGTAGTGGGCGACGATGGCGCCGTCGGGGGCAACCAGGAACGAGCGGTTGGCAAGCATTTCGTCATTCAGCTTGATGACCAGGGAACCGATCAACAGCCAGGCCCCGGTGTCGGCGGCGAGGGCGCGGAAGGCGGCGAGCGCCGGGTCTTCGTCCTGGGGGCGCGCCTTCTCGCGGGCCAGATGCTTGCGCGGCTCGAGCATGTTGACGATTTCCGGCAGAAGGATCAGGTCGGCCCCGGCGCCGCGCGCCGCGCGCACCAACCGGCTCGCCGCTTCGATATTGGGCGCCACGTCGCGCGCCGAACTGGTCTGCACGCACGCCGCGGTGAACGTCGTGGTCATTTCCCTTCCTCCATGCCGCGCCCCAGACCGAGGAGGGCGTCAAGCTTGCCGGCGTACTCCAACGCATAGAGATCGTTGCAGTCTCCGACATGGGCGCCGTCGACGAAGACTTGCGGCACGGTGTAACCGCCGGCCGCGCGATCCATCATTTCGCGGCGGCGCGCCGGTTCGACCATGACGTCGATCTCGGTGAAGGCGGCGCCCTTGTCGGCGAGCAGGGCCTTGGCCCGATAGCAGAACGGACAGAACGGCGTCGTGTAGATCTCGATCTCGGGCACTTGGCTGCCTCCACCCCGGCCCCCGCCTAAGCATCTATGGAACCCTTGGCACCTGTGGCCGGCGCTCCTTATAGATGATTATCGGCCGATCTCAAAAGCCGGGCCGCGGCACCCGGGCCAGGGTCAACACGTCGACCGACCTGGCGCCGGACCTGGCCAGCACCCGCGCGCAGGCCGACGCCGTCGCGCCCGAGGTCATGACGTCGTCGATGAGCAGCACGCGGCGGCCTTTGACGCGGGCCGCCGGGGCGAGCGCGAAGGCGCCCCTCACGTTGCGCCGGCGCGCCGCCAGGCTGAGCCTGCCCTGGGACGGGGTGCGCCGGCGACGCCTCAGCAGCCCCGGCGCCACCGCGACGCCGCCGAGGCGGGCGATGGACTGGGCGAGCAGGGCCGCCTGGTTGTAGCGCCGCTGGAACAAGCGAGTCCAATGGAGCGGCACGGGCACCAGCACATCGGCCTCGGACAGCAGTTGGCCGCCGGCACGCTCCATCCAGCGGGCGAAAGCCGGCGCCGCGTCGGTACGGTCGCCGTGCTTGAAGGCGAGGACCAGCCGCCGACTGGCGTCGTCGTAGGCGATCGCCGCGCGGGCGCGCCGGTAATCGGGCGGGGCGGCGGCGCAGGGGGCGCACACCGCGTCCTCGCCGACGGCGAACTCGAAGGGCAGGCCGCAGGCATCGCAGCGCGGGGCCCCCAGAAAGGCCACCGAATTCCAGCACGCCGGGCACAGCGTGCCAGCGGCGCCGGCCAGGGCGCCACAGCCCAGGCATTGGGGCGGCAGCAAGGCATCGAGGACAACGGTTGCCAGGCGGCGCACCGGCCCCGGCGGGGCGGCCGCCGATCCCGGCCCGCTTGCCTTGGTTGCGGTCATCGCCGCGCCGCCCTCCGAATGGTGTTCCCGAATGGATAGAATCTAACATATGGTTCCCAAGGGATGAAATGACGCGGACACCGGTCATGAACGAGGTCATGAACGTATTCGACCGCGCCGCCGTGCGCCGCCACCGGGACCGCGCGGCGGCCGGTCTCGGCGGTCACGACTTCCTCATCGGCGAGGTCGGCGAGCGTCTGGCGGACCGCCTCGACGATGTGACGCGGCGTTTCCCGCGTGCCCTCGACCTGGGCTGCCACGGTGGCCAGATGGGCCGCCTGCTGCGCGGCCGCGGCGGCATCGAGACCCTGTTCCAATGCGACCTGTCGCCGCGAATGGCGCGCCGCGCCGGCGGCCTCTGCCTGGCCGCCAGCGAGGAGTTCCTGCCCTTCGCCGGCGCCTGCTTCGACCTGGTGCTCAGTTGCCTGAGCCTGCACTGGGTGAACGACCTGCCCGGCGCCTTGGTGCAGGTGCGCCGGGCGCTCAAGCCCGACGGACTGTTCCTCGCCGCCATGCTGGGCGGCGAGACCCTCAAGGAACTGCGCGCCGCCCTCGCCGGTTCGGAGATCGCCGAGGAAGGGGGGTTGAGCCCCAGGGTCTCCCCCTTCGCCGAAGTGCGCGACGCCGGCAACCTGCTTGGGCGCGCCGGCTTCGCGTTGCCCGTGGTCGACGTCGACACCGTGGTGGTGTCCTACGCCGACCCCCTCGAGCTCATGGCCGAGCTGCGCGGCATGGGCGAAGCCAACGCAGTCTCCGGGCGCCGCAAGGGGTTGAGCCGGCGCGCCACCCTCATGAACGCCGCCGCCCGCTACCGCGACCAGTTCGCCGGCGCCGACGGGCGCGTCCCCGCCACCTTCCAGGTCATCTACCTGACCGCCTGGGCGCCGCACCCCTCGCAGCAGAAGCCGCTGGCGCCGGGCAGCGCCCGGGCGCGCCTCGCCGACGCCCTCGATACCACCGAGATCCCGGCCGGTGAAAAGGCCAAGCCGCGCTGAGCCGGCGGTTGCCAGGGCCAGGCGCGGCAATTAGGTTCCGCGCCATGGAATTCCCCGATCCCCTGGTGCGCGGCACGCTGGTGCGCCGCTACAAGCGGTTCCTCGCCGACGTCGAGCTGGCCGGCGGCGAGGTGGTCACCGCCCACTGCGCCAACCCCGGGTCCATGCTCAGCGTCAACGCGCCGGGCTCCGAGGTGTGGCTGTCGCCGGCCCGCAACCCGGAGCGCAAGCTGCGCTACACCTGGGAGCTGGTGCGCGTCGGCGACGGCCTCGTCGGCATCAACACCGCCCACCCCAACCGCCTGGTGGAAGAGGCGATCGGCGCCGGCGCCATCGCCGAGCTCGGCGGCTACGCGACGCTGCGCCGCGAGGTCAAGTACGGCCAGAACTCGCGCGTCGACCTGTTGCTGGAGGACGACGGGCGCCCCGACTGCTACGTCGAGGTCAAGAACGTCACCATGAGGCGCGGCGCCGACGACGCGGCGCCGGCCGAGTTCCCCGATTCGGTGACGGCGCGCGGCACCAAGCACCTGGCCGAGCTGTCGCGCATGGTCGCCGAGGGACACCGCGCCGTCATGGTCTATCTGGCGCAACGCGAGGACAGCCGTCGGTTCGCCATCGCGGCCGACATCGACCCGGTCTATGCCGAGGCCCTCGACGATGCCCTGGCCGCCGGGGTCGAGGCCGTGTGCTACGCCTGCCGACTATCGACGACGGCGATCGAGGTGGCGGCGCCCCTTGCCTTCGAGCCGCCGGCGGCGCCCGGCTCGGCGCGCCGCTCCACGGGGACGTGAATTCAGCGGCGCGTAATGCCATAATCAGCCCATGAACGACGCAAGCATGAAAGACGCGGCCAGCGAAGGCCGGCGCATCAAGATCCACGGCCCCGAGGATTTCGAGGCCATGCGCAAGGCCGGGCGCCTGGCCGCCGAAACCCTCGATTTCGTCACGCCCCGCGTGCGCCCGGGGGTGACGACGGAAGAGCTCGACCGGCTCTGCCACGACTTCACCGAGGCCCACGGCGCCACCTCGGCGCCCCTCGATTACCGGGGCTTCCCCAAGTCCATCTGCACCTCGGTGAACCACGTGGTGTGCCACGGCATCCCCGGCCCCAAGCGCCTGCAGGCCGGCGACGTGCTCAACATCGACGTCACCGTCATCCTCGACGGCTGGCACGGCGATTCGAGCCGCATGTTCTGCATCGGCAAGGTGGGTGTGAAGGCGCGCCGCCTGGCCGACGTCACCTACGAGGCCATGATGCGCGGCATCGAGGCGGTGCGCCCCGGCGCCACCGTCGGCGACATCGGCCACGCCATCCAGACCTATGCCGAAATGCACCGCTACTCGGTGGTGCGCGATTTCTGCGGCCACGGCCTCGGCCGCGTCTTCCACGACGCCCCCAACATCATGCATTTCGGCAACCCGGGCGAGGGCGTGAAGCTGCGCGAGGGCATGTTCTTCACCATCGAGCCCATGATCAACGCCGGACGCTACGACGTGAAGGTGCTCGACGACGGCTGGACGGCGGTCACCAAGGACCGATCGCTGTCGTGCCAGTTCGAGCATTCGATCGGCGTCACCGCCACCGGTTACGAGATATTCACCCTGTCGCCCGCCGGCCTCCACCGGCCGCCCTACGAAACCTGAGGGCCCGGCGGTGACCGACAAGAAGCACTACACCGGCCACCGCAAACGCCTTCAGGAGCGCTTCATGAAGGGCGGGCCGGAAGCGCTTCCCGACTACGAACTCCTCGAGCTGGTGCTCTTCTCGGCGCTGCCCCGGCGCGACGTCAAGCCCCTCGCCAAGGCGCTGCTGGCGCGCTTCGGCTCATTCGCCGAGGTCATCAACGCCGACGCCCGGGCGCTGGCCGAGGTCGAGGGCATCGGCCAAGCCGTCGTCGTGGCGCTCAAGACGGTGCGCGCCGCGGCCCTGCGCATGTTGCGCGACGAGGTGATGGAACGCCCGGTGCTGAGCTCGTGGCAGCAGCTCATCGACTACTGCCGCGCCGCCATGGCCTATGAGGCGGCCGAGAACTTCCGCATCCTCTATCTCAACCGCAAGAACGTGCTCATCGCCGACGAGGTGCAGCAGAAGGGCACCGTCGACCACACGCCGGTGTACCCGCGCGAGGTGGTCAAGCGGGCGCTCGAGCTCGGCGCCTCGGCGCTGATCATGGTGCACAACCATCCCTCGGGCGACGCCACGCCTTCCGAAGACGACATCGAGATGACCCGCGAGGTGCGCGAGGCCGGCGAAAAGCTCGGCATCACGCTGCACGACCACGTCATCGTGGCCAGGAGCGGCCACAACTCGTTCAAGAGCCTGGGGTTGCTGTAGGGCTTCAGCCCGACGCCGGCGGCGCGAAGACTTCCTGTTCGGCGCTCACCCCGCGCAGGCGGTGGCGGCCCAGCGATTCGCACTCCCTGGGCAGCAGGCGCGCGAAGGCGGCGGACATCACCACCCGGCGGTCCAGCTCCTTGGTCAGGTCCTCGAGGCGCGCCACCTCGTTGGCGGCGGGGCCGATGACCGAGAACTCGACGCGCTCGGGCACCCCGATGTTGCCGAACATCAATTCGCCGACGTGCAGGCCGAGCCCGAATTCGAGCCCGTGCTCACCCCCCTCGGCGCGTTCCGCGTTGACGCGGGCCATGCGGCCCTCGGCATCGGTGGCGGCGGCAATCGCCATGCGCGCCGCCCGCTCGCCGCCCCCCGGGCCGTCGATGGGGAAGATGGCAAGCACGGCGTCGCCGATGAAGCGCAGCACCTCGCCGCCGTGGTCGAGCACGGCGCCCGCCGTACACTCGAAATAGGCGTTGAGGACGCCGAGGAATTCGGCGGGCGGCATGCCGTCGGCCATGGCCGTGGAGCCGCGCAGGTCGGAATACCAGATGGCGGCGTTGAGGGTCTCGGCGTCGCCGCGCTGGATGTGGCCGTCGAGGACCCGCTTGCCGGCGCTGGTGCCGAGGTAGGCGGAGACCACGTTGACCGCCGTTTCCTCCCGCACCCGCATCTTGATGGTGGCGCCAAGCCTGGGCTCGAGCCGCCTGAGCGTGGCCACGTGGCCGTCGGTGAAGCCGCCGGCCTGGTCGGTGGTCCACGACGTGGCCATGCCGTCGCGCCTCGCGAGGGCGTCGGGGCGCTCGCTGAAGGGCGTGACGAACGCCAGATAATCGGTGGCGCCTTCGCTTCGGAACTCTTCGAGAACGGGGAAGTCGAGCTCGGCGTTGGCCCCCTCCAGGCGGCGGCGCAACTCGCCAAGGTCGGCTTGCACCAAATGATGAAGGGGGCTCTTGAGCCAATTCTCCCGTTCGGGATCGCCGCGCCGGAAGGACGCCGAGGTGAGGCCGCCGTCACGCCGCCATGTGCGCCCCTTGGCGATGAACATGGGGTGCAGCGTCGACAGCGCCACGTGAGCCCGCCACAGGGGCAGGCCGGCCTCCAGCAGACGCTCGCAGAGGCCGGTGAAGAGATCCTCGATTGCGGTGTCTTTTAGCGCCTGGCCGATGAGCCAGTCGCTGACCGACTGCATCGCCGCATCCCAATCCTCGGCGGGACGGGACGGTGCCGCGGGCGGTGTCTTGGTCTTGGCCATGACGCGGGCCCCCTCGACGGGATTATCCGCCAAGCGGGGCGTCGCGGCAATCGAAGGATGCCTAATTGGCGCGCCCCGCCGCCCGGTGGATGGAATCCGCTAGAGCAGGCCGAGCGTCGCCACCCGCTCGCCGGTGGAGACGGTGGAGAGCGTCGTGGTGCGCACGAAGACGCCGTCGGCGGGCGCCGTCACGGTCTGCACCTCGTCGCCGTAGATGTTGAACACCTGGGCCAGCACCTGTCCCTTGGTGACCACGTCGCCGAGCTCCGCTCGGTTGAGCAGCAGGCCGCCCTTTTCGGCCCGAATTTCCAGGAACTCGCGCATCACGTAGGTCTTCTCGGGCGGCCTCATCGGGCCGGGGATCATCTTCAGCCAGCGCAACGCGTTGAGCACGCAGCGCGCCCCCTCATCGACGACGGCGTCCTCGAGCCGGCCGCCCTCGCCGATCTCGAAGGTGAAGGCGGGGACACCGGCCCGCGTCGCCTCGGCGCACAGGATGCCGTCGCTCACGTAGAAGCTGGTGTCGGTGTCCATGATCCACCCCGAGCCGAAGGCGTCGGCCATCTCGCGGGCGCGCTTGCGCGGCTCGCCAAGGTCGGGGTGGGGCAGGATGGCGATCGGCACGTAGCGCCCGCCGCGGGTCGGGGTGTGGATGTCGATGGCATAGTCGCATTCGGTGATCATCCCGAACAGCTTGGCGGCCAGCAATTGGGCGAGGTTGCCCTTGTCGTTCCCGGGAAACACGGTCCATGCGTCGAGCGGCGCCTGGTCGAGGGGCGACTTCATGTACTGGGAGACGGGAATGCGGTGGTCGGCGTATAAGGCCAGCGGGTGCTGCACGGGCACACACACGATGCTTCCCGCCAGGGTCGCCGGGTCGACCTCGGCCAGGGCGCGGAACAGGATGGCCACGCCGTCGACCTCGTCGCCGTGGATGGCGGCGCCCAGGTACATGCGCGGGCCGTCGCTGGCGCCGTTGATGAGCAACAGCGGCAACGACACCGGCGAGCCGTCGGCCAGCTCCACATACTGCGTCGATCCCCTGACCTTGGTTCCGGGCGCCGCCGACACCCCCGCCACTTCGAGCACCTTCATTTCCCGTCTTCCTCTGTTCGTTCGTTGGGCGGCGGATGGTACCGCGCCTCGGTGCCCGCGACCAACCCCTTGGTGCCGACCCTGTCCAGCTTGAGGGACTTGGCGCGTTTCCCCGCCGCCGAATTCGGGTAGGATCGGCGGCCGGCAACGCCGGCGCAAGCGCGCGGCAAGGGAGGCGCCGTCCATGATCATCGTCCGCGTCTTCGTTCCCTTCGCCATCGGTTTCTTCGTCTCCTATCTCTACCGCTCGGTGAACGCCGTCATCGCCCCCGACCTGATCGCCGAGGTCGGCCTGCGCCCGGCCGACCTCGGGCTTTTGACCGGCGTCTACTTCCTCGCCTTCGCCCTCGCCCAGGTGCCCCTCGGCGTCCTCCTCGACCGCTATGGTCCGCGCCGCCCGGAGGCCATGCTGCTCGTCGTCGCCGCCGGCGGCGCCTTCCTGTTCGCCGCCGCCGAAGGGGCGCCCAGCCTGTTCGTCGGGCGCGCCCTCATCGGTGTCGGCGTGTCGGCCTGCCTGATGGCGGGGATCAAGGCCTTCGTCATCTGGTTTCCGCCCGAGCGCCGGGCGCTCGCCAACGGCTGTCTCACCGCCTTCGGCGGCCTCGGCGCCCTGGCCGCCACGGCGCCGGTCGAGGCGGCGCTCGGCGTCACCGACTGGCGCGGCGTGTTCACCGCGCTCGGCGCCCTCACCCTGGCCATTGCCGCCATCGTTTACTGGGTCGTGCCGGAGCGTCCGGGCAGCCAATCGCCTTCCACCTGGCGCGCCCAGTTCGCCGGCGTCGGCGAGGTCTTCACCAGCCGCGCCTTCTGGCGCCTCGCCCCCATCGCCACCGCCACCCAGGCGGCGTTCTACGCCATCCAGTCCCTGTGGGCCGGGCCCTGGCTGCACGACGTGGCCGGTTTGGGGCGCGCCGCCGTGGCCGACACGCTGCTGTTCATGGCGGCGGCGATGGTGGTCGGTTTCGTCCTCCTCGGCGCCGCCGTCGAGCGCCTGGGCCGGCTCGGTGTTGCGCCATTGACCTATGCCATCGCCTGCATGGTGGCGTTCATGGCGGTGCAGGCGGCGATGGCCTGGCCGTGGCTGGGCTCGGTGGCGCTGCTGATGGTGTTGTTCGGCCTGGCCGGCTCGTCCTGGGTGCTGCCCTTCGCGATCATGCCGGCCGCGTTCGCGCCCGAACTCGCCGGGCGCGTCATCACCGGGCTCAACGTGCTCAACTTCGTCGCCGCCTTCCTCGCCCAGTGGGGCGTCGGCGTGGTCATCGGCCTGTGGCCGGCGAACGCCGAGGGGGGATATCCGCTCGCCGCCTACCAGACGGCCTTCGCGGTGATGCTGGCCCTGCAGTTCGTCTGCCTGGTCTGGTTCTTCGTGGCCGGGCGCCCCGGAGCACGGAGCTAGGGGCGGCGCGCCAGCAGGTCGATCTCGACGCGGGCATCGAGGGCGAGGCCGGTGACGCCGACGCAGGTGCGCGCCGGGCGGCGCTCGGGCGCGAAGTAGGTCTCGTAGGTGGCGTTCATGGCGGCGTAGTCTTGTTTGAAGTGGGTGAGGTAGACGCGCGCCACGATGACGTGCTCGAGGCCGAGGCCCATGGAGGCGAGAACGATCTTCAGGTTGTTCATGCAGTTGCGGGTCTGCGCCTCGACGCCGTCGGGCAGCGGCGCCGCCTCGTCTTCGGGGTCGTTGGGCATCTGGCCGGTGACGAAGATCCAGCCGTCGGTCTCGACGGCGTGGCTGAAAGGCGCCACCGGCGTCGGCGCCCCGGCGGCCATGTGAAAGATCGGTGCTGCCATCGTGCTTTTCCCGCGTTGTGTTCCTGGGCGCGCGACCTTGCGCCACGGCGCGCGCCGCCGTCAAGGCGCCGCGCCTCACCTTGCCGGGCGCCGCCCCGGCCCATAAACTGCCGGCGCCGGAAGCCGGGGGGAAGCGCACATGAACGAGGTCCGCCGCGTCGTCGAGGAAGCCTTTGGGCTCGGCGAATCGCCGCGCTGGCACGACGACGAGCAGGCCCTCTACTGGGTCGACATCTACAGGCCCTCGATCGAGCGCCTCGATCCGGCAACCGGGGCGCGCCGCACCTTCCCCATGGCCGAGCGCATCGGCTGCTTCTCGTTTTGCACCGACGGCCGCGTCATCGCCGGCATGCAGTCGGGCATCGCCTTCGTCGAGTTGGAGAGCGGCGCCATGGAGCGCCTCTTCGACCTCGAGCCCGACAACCCCGAGGCCCGCTTCAACGACGGACGCTGCGATCCATGGGGCCGCTTCTGGGTGGGCAGCCTGGTCGAGACCATGGACCGGCGGACCAACGCACTGTTCCGTTACGACGCCGACGGCACCTGCCGGGAAATGGTCGGCGACCTCATCTGCCCCAACGGCCTCGCCTTCAGTCCCGACGGCTCGATCCTGTACCACTCCGACAGCCGCCAGGAGCACGTGTGGGCGTGGGACCTGGACGGCGCCAGCGGCGATATCTCCAACCGGCGCCTCTTCATCGACTTCGACGGCCGCGAGGGGCGGCCCGACGGCGCCGCCGTGGACGCCGAGGGCTACTATTGGATTTGTTGCATCGGCGCCTGGCACGTCAGGCGCTACGCCCCCGACGGCACCATCGACCGGGTCGTCGGCGTGCCCGTGCAGCGGCCGACGGCGTGCGCCTTCGGCGGCCCCGGCCTGGATACCCTGTACGTGACCTCGGCGACCTTGCCGCTCCCCGAGGACGCCCTCGCAGTCCAGCCCCTGGCCGGATCGGTCTTCGCCGTCGATGTCGGCGTCAAGGGCCTGGCCGAGCCCCGCTTCCACCTTACCAACAGCTTGGAGAATGATCATGGAACTTAAGGGCCGCGTAGCGCTGGTCACCGGCGGAGCGACGGGAATAGGTCAGGCCACGGTGTTGCACCTGGCCAGGTCAGGCGCGGCTGGCGTCGCCATCAATTACCGCAGCGCCAAGGAAGAGGCCGAAGCGCTGGCCGCCGAGGTCCGCCAGACCGGGGCCGAGGCCATGTGCGTGCATGCCGACCTGAAGGACGACGATCAGGTGCGCCGGATGGTAGGGCAGGTGGGCGAACGTTTCGGGCGCCTGGATGTGCTGGTCAACAACGCCGGCATCACCCACTGGGTCCCGGTCAGGGATCTGGAAGGCCTGACCGACGCCATGTGGGACGACATCATGGACGTCAACGTGAAGGGCGCTTTCCGTTGCACGCGCGCCGCGGCGCCGCTTCTCACCGAGGCCGGCGGCATGATCGTCAACGTTTCGTCCATGTCGGGCGTCCTGGCTACCGTCACCGCCTCTTCGCTGGCCTACGGTTCGGCCAAGGCGGCGCTCATCTACCTGACGCGCGGACTCGCCGTCGCCCTGGCGCCGAAGGTGCGCGTCAACGCGGTGGCGCCCGCTTTTACCGACACCAAATGGATGCAGACCCATTACGGCGACGACTATGAGCAGACGGTTGCCCAAGCGTCGGCCAGTTATCCCCTAGGCCGGATTGCCACCACCGAGGACGTGGCGGCGGCAATCGTCAGCCTGGTCACCGGTGGCGATTTCGTCACCGGCCAGACCCTGCTCATCGATGGCGGATTGAGTCTCAGCTAAACCTCACCCGGGATACGCAGCTAGAGCATTTTTCGTTCACAAGGGTTCACGAAAAACGCTCTAACTTATAGATGTTACGCAAATACGTCGTCGCAAACTGATTCAGTTTGCTCGGGATTTGCTCTAGGCCTGTGCGAACAGATCCAGGAGCCGCTGTGTCTGATGTGCCGCCGCCGGCCGCAGAAGCGGGATCTTGACGCCGGCGTCACGGAACTGCTGGACCCTGGCTTTGACTTCATCCGGCGTGCCGCTCGCCGTCATCCCCTCGACATAGGAATCGGGAATGGCATTGATCAGGGCTTCCATGCCGCCTTCGGCATGCGCCTTCTCGAACACCGGGATGTCCTCTTTGTTGATGTAGGGCTCTCCGACCCGCAGCTTGGGGCCCGCGATGAACGGAATCTGCACCGGATCGAACTTTGTCGCCACCTCCCAGCGGATGGCGTCGAGCGCCGTCTGGTGATCGTCCTCCACCGAGCAGTTGATGATCTGCGCGACCTCGAAATTAGCCATGTCCCGGCCCGCTTTTTCCGCCGACTCCCTGATGATCTTGAGGGCATTCACGGTGTACTCCGGCGAACAGATGGCATTGAGGATTACGCCGTCACCGATCTCGCCGGCCAGACGCAAACCCGTCGTCGACGTCGCCGGTATGTGGAGCGGGATCGACTTGCGGATGGGCTCCCAGCCGAGCCCGACATTGTCCAGCTTCACCACCTCGCCTTCGTAGGATATTTTTTCGCCGGTCAGCAGAAGCCTTATGGATTCGACCCATTCCTTGAGAGTCAATGGTGGAGAGACGTGTTCGAGACAATAAACATTCGAGTGACTTTTGGTGCAGGCGCCGGGAGCCAGTGTCATCCGCCCGTTGCTGAGCTCATCCAGGGTGGCCAGCGTCTGGGCCATGACCACGGGGCTGCGCAGGCGCACGATCTGGGTCGAACCCATGATCAGTTTGTCGGTGGCAAGCGCGATGGCGGCAAGCGACGAAACCGAATCACGCATCAACTCGATGGTCTCCGAGAAAAAGCCCATCTCATAGCCTTGGCCCTCCGCTCCGCGCATGAAGCTCGCCATCTCTCTGACATCCGTAAACTTTCCGTAGCCAAGGGCCAGACCCACTCTCTCCATGATTCTTTCCTTTTTACTCGACCAAATTTTCCCGGATAACCTCCGGGTTCGCGGCGATCTTATCCGCGCGCCATCGTCGAGGTAACAAATTTCTCGGCGCAATCATCCGGCGACCTGATTTTTTTGGTTTTCCTGCATCCGGAAGGCCATTTTCACCTTGCCGTCGATTGCACCCTGCGCGGCGGGTGATCAGGGGCGGTCGATCTGGCGGTCCGTGGCGCCGCGCACCTTCGCCCGGTGGAAGACGTAGAGCCCGCTCCCCGTGATGACCAGGGCGCCTGTCGCGGTCCACGCATCGGGGAAGTCGGCGAACAGCGCATAGCCGTACCCCACCGCCCAGATCAGGCTCACGTAGAAGAAGGGGGCGACCGTCGCCGCCGGCGCCGCCTCGTAGGCCTTGATCAAGGAGAACTGGGACAGCGCGCCGATGATCCCGAGCGCCGCCATCAGCGCCCAGGCGGCGGCGTCGGGATTGGCCTGCCAGTGAAACGGCACCAGCGCGCTGGTCGCCAGCGACGCGCACAACGCCGAATAGGTGAGCGTCGTCAGGGGCCGATCCCACCGGTTGAGGAGGCGCGTGACGATCTGATAGAAGCCGAACAGGAAGGCGGCGCCAAGCGGCATGAGGGCCGCCACCTCCATGGTCCCCTGGCCCGGGCGCACGATGATCAGCGCGCCCACGAAGCCGACGACGACGGCGGCCCACCGTCTCGGCCCCACGTGCTCGCCGAGCAGGGGCGCCGAAAGCGCCGCCACGATGAGCGGCCCGAGGAACAGGATCGACGTGGCGTCGGCCAGGGGAATGAGCCCGAGTGCCGTGTAGAAAAGCCCCATCATGGAGAGCAGGAGGACGCCGCGCAGCACCTGCAGGCCAGGGCGCTGGGTCGCCAGAAGGCCGCGCAACCGCGGGCCGGTGACCAGCACGATGGCGGCCAGGGCCAGGGTAAAGCGCGCCCACACAAGCTGCACCACCGAATAGTCGGCGCTGAGGTACTTGACGATGGCGTCCTGGGTGGAGAACAGCAGGGAAGCCCCCAGCATCCACAGGATGCCGCCGCGCGCCGAACTGAGGCCGGCCAGCCAGCTCCCACGCATCAAAGGCTGAACACCTGGGTGGCCGGGCCGTCGGCCTCCCACCCTTGAACGAGCAGGCGCCCGGCGGCGGCGTTGGCGACCACGGCGACGCGGGTGGTCTCGTTGAGGATGGGCGGCACCACCCACGAGAAATCGTCGCCGACGCGTTCGCGCAGCCCGTCCATCGCCTGCAGGCGGGAGGCGCTGTCGAGGCCCCGCGCCCAGCCCTTGTCGTCGAAGGAAAGCCAGTGGTTGGCCATGCTGACTGGGGCCTCGTGGACGGCGGCGCCGTCCTCCTGGCGCTCGACGACGCAGCCCTCGCCGGGCGCCATGCCCGACAGGGTGAAAAAGGCGGGAATGCAGATGGGTGCCGCGCTCAGCATCGCCTTGGCCTCGGCATAGGTGCGGCACTCGTCGAAGACGCGGCGCAAGAGGTGGGACGGCGGCAGGGCGCGGGCGCGCCATGCGCGCCAGCGGTTGAGCACCCAGTCGAGGCCGCACGACGGCGTCAGGCGGCGCATGGGCGGCTGGTTGATGGCGGCGCTGAAGCGGCCCGGCGCCATGGCCGTGGCGACGCCGACGAAGCCCGGCCAGGTGACGTCGAAGTAGGCGCCGGCGTCGCCGGCCCGCTTGGCCACCACCAGGTTGCGCCCGAGACCGTCGAGGGGCCAGTCGAGGGTGCGCAGCAGGCGGCTTCCCCCGGTTCCCCCATTGCCCGGGGCGGGGCCGACACCGCTGGTGCACGTCCACTCGTAGGACAGGTTGAGGAGCACGCACCCGGGCTCGCCCATGTGCGCGGCCAGGGCCTCGATCTCTTGTCGGTAGGGATTGGCCGTCTTCTCGAGCCAGCGCCGGCTCACGCGATCGCCCAGCCTCAGCGCCAGGACGCCGTAATGGCGCCGCCCCGCTTCCATGATGTCGCGGGCGCGCCCGGGCTCGGCCTCGACGATGGCCAGCGACCCGGCGCCGAGCGCATCGGCAAGCGGGATGGTCGGCGCGCCGGACCGGGCGGGATCGGAGCTTGCGTCCACCGTTCGCGTTCCCCTTGTCTTGGCCCAAACCATAGCACGACTTTCGTATCCGCATTATTGTTGTGTTATCGTCTGCCGTCCGCACCCCCTCCCATCGAAGAGGCCCCGATGATCCCTCGATACAGCCGCCCCCAAATGGCCGCCATCTGGGAGCCCGAAAACAGGTTCCGCATCTGGTTGGAGATCGAGGCCCACGCCTGCGACGCCCAGGCCGAGCTCGGCGTCATCCCGAAGGAGGCGGCCAAGGCGGTGCGCGACAAGGGCGCCTTCGAGGTGGCGCGCATCGACGAGATCGAGGCCGAGACCAGGCACGACGTCATCGCCTTCCTCACCAACCTGGCCGAGCACGTCGGCCCGGAGGCGCGCTTCGTCCACCAGGGCATGACGTCGTCGGACGTGCTCGACACCTGCCTCGCCGTGCAGCTTTCCCAGGCCGCCGATATCCTGCTCGCCGACCTCGACGCCGTGTTGGCGGCGCTCGGGAAGCGCGCCTTCGAGCACAAGGAGACTCCGTGTATCGGGCGCAGCCACGGCATCCACGCCGAGCCCACCACCTTCGGCCTCAAGCTGGCCGGCTTTTACGCCGAATTCGAACGCGGGCGCGGGCGCCTGACAGCGGCGCGCGCCGAGATCGCCACCTGCGCCATCTCGGGCGCCGTCGGCACCTTCGCCACCATCGACCCCGCCGTCGAGGCCCACGTCGCCGCCAAGCTGGGCTTGGCGCCCGAGCCGGTCTCGACCCAGGTCATCCCGCGCGACCGCCATGCCATGTTCTTCGCCACCCTTGGCGTCGTCGCCGGCTCGGTGGAGCGCCTGGCCACCGAGATCAGGCACCTGCAGCGCACCGAGGTAGCCGAGGCCGAGGAGTACTTCGCCCCCGGCCAGAAGGGATCGTCGGCCATGCCCCACAAGCGCAACCCTGTGCTGTCGGAGAACCTCACCGGGTTGGCTCGCCTGGTGCGCGGCGCCGTGGTGCCGGCCCTGGAGAACGCCACGCTATGGCACGAGCGCGACATCTCGCACTCCTCGGTGGAGCGCGTCATGGCGCCCGACGCCACCATCGCCCTCGACTTCGCCCTGGCCCGCCTGGCCTCGCTGGTCGACAAGCTCATCGTCTACCCCGACGCCATGCGCGCCAACCTGGAGCGCCAGGGCGGGCTGGTCCACTCGCAGTCCGTGCTGCTCGCCCTCACCCAGGCCGGCATGGGCCGCGAGGACGCCTACGAAGCCGTGCAACGCAACGCCATGCTGGCGTGGCGGGGCGAGGGCGATTTCCTGGAACTCCTCAAGGCGGACGCCGACGTCAGCGGGCGCCTCGACGCCGCCGCCCTCGACGCCCTGTTCGACCCGGCCGCCGCCATCAAGCACGTCGACACCATCTTCAGGCGCGTCTTCGGCAAGGCGTGAGGCGGCTTCTTGTGGGGGGAAAATTTTTTACTTGACTTTGATGTTTTTTTCATATATAAATTTAATTAAACATATTTACCCAAGGAGCACTTCCCGCCATGACCACGCATCTGCGCCTCAAGAAGGTCGTCGGACCGGCGCTTTCGACGAACCGAAGTGACGTCTTGAGCGTAAAGACGGCCTTGAACCGCCTCGGCCTGTTCGAGGACCCCGAGCAAGGTATCACCCCCTTCCCCAATACGCGCATGTTCGAGGGCATCAAGCGCTTTCAGCGCACCCAGGGCCTGGCTGTGGACGGCGTCATGCGGCGCCGGGGTCCCACCCTCGGGGCCCTCAACAAGGCCCTGGCGCGCGACGACGTCATGCGCGACATCCGGCCACGCGGCGGCCCCCCGCCCCGGGCGCTGGCCGGCGGCATCGGCCTCAAGGGGCCGCTCATGAGCAACGCCGCCGCCGACCCGGACGACGTGGTCAAGATGAAGACGGCCCTCGCCCACCTCGGGCTCTTCGACGACCCCGAGTTCGGCATCACGGGCTGCCCGACAGTGGCCTCTTCGAGGGCATCCGGAAGTTCCAGATCTCGCGCCACCTCGAGCCCGACGGCGTGGTGGGGCGCCGGGGTCCGGCGCTCAAGGCCCTGAATGCCGAGTTGAAGGCGCAAGAGGACGCGGCGGCGCCCCGCACGTCGAGGACACGGTTAATTCCGCGGTCAGGGAACTTACGCCCGAACAATGGACCCGCGTCGACCGCTTCCAGTTCCGCCAATCCTGAGGGTGTGAATTTCGTTGAATGCCAGGGGAGGTAGATCTCGACGACGGCCCAGCGTTCGCCGAACTTCCGCGCGGTAAAAGTGGTGGGAATTATTGGCGTCGAGCAATACCCATCTTCGGTCCAGCATGTGCGGACAATTACGTCGATCATCAGGTCGCCCAGTTCGCGGTTGAAGGCGTAATTGGGTAAGGGTTCCAGGTCCTTCGGTCCGGCGAGCCAGGTCTTTTTCACGCGATAGCTGAAGAACGTCTTGGGAGGGTAAGTGGGAAAGCTAATTTCCTCTTCCCATTCCGGTCCGTAGGCGATACGGCAAAGGTCCGGTTCGTGTCGCCGGTAACAGGCCAAGTGGGATTCCACCGCGCACAGTGGCGCCACCGGATCGCCGATGCACTCACTGGTGCTGTCACTCGGCGTGATCGTCCGCCAAACGCCTTCCGGGTCGGGGGTGAAGGCGCCGCTGAGTTGACGCGAATCGACCGGCTCGGAACCGGCACTCTCGGACGCAGCACCGGTCACCAGGAGCAGGCCGAGCAAGGCTGACGCAAGGGCAGCCCCTACTCCATTCTGAATCCCAAACATCATCGGCGACGACCGTGCCTGCCCCAACTCAATCGATGGCTGGCTTAATTTCACAACCGTTCACAACACTTGATGAACACGTCCGTGGATCGAGGTCGGCCCCGGCCCCAGCGCGTCCCCTCAATCCCCGACGCGGCCGTGGTCGGGGCCGAGGGGCGTGGGGTATTCCTCGGCGAGCTGCTCCAGGGCGAGGGCGTAAAGGCGGCCCATCTCGGTGCGCACCTCGTCCTCGCCGATTTCGCTGCCGCGCGCCGCGAACTCGCGCAGCACGCGCCTGACGACGTCGCGGTCGCCGGGCTCCTCGAGATCGGAAATCACCACCTCGCGCGCGAAGGCCTCGGCCTCGGCCTCGACCATCCCCATCTTGGCCGCCGCCCACAGGCCGAGCAGCTTGTCGCGGCGCGCCTCGGCCTTGAAGCGGCGCTCCTCGTCGAGCTTGAACTTCGCCTCCTCGCTCAATTCGCGTTCGCGGAACTTGTCCGTCATGGGTTGCGTTCCCCTGGTATCCCTGCTTCCCGGCAATTTAAGGGGCGCCGCGCCACGGAGCAATGGCACGCCGCGATGGGCCCGGCCCTGGCGCCGGCGGGGCAAAGCGACTAAGAAATGCCTCATGTGCACGGTGGTGATTCTGCGCCGGCCCGGCCATGACTGGCCGCTCCTGTTGGCGGCCAACCGCGACGAGATGCGCGACCGCCCATGGGCGCCGCCGGCCCGCCACTGGCCGGAGCGCGACCAAGTGGTGGCGGGCATCGACCTCGAGGCATCGGGCACCTGGCTCGGCCTCAACGACGACGGCCTCGTCGCCGCCGTCCTCAACCGGCCGCAATCGCTGGGCCCGGCGGCCGGCTACCGCAGCCGCGGCGAGCTGCCGCTCGAGGCCCTGGACCACGCCGACGCCGACGCCGCCGCCCGGGCGCTGGCCGACATCGACCCCGCCGCCTACCGCACCTTCAACATGGTCGTCGCCGACGGGCGCGACGCCTTCTGGCTGCGCTCGGCCGGCGGCGAGGAAGGGGCGGCGGAAGAGGCCGGCGTCGAGGTCATGGCCCTGCCCGAGGGTCTCTCCATGATCACCGCCCATGACCGCAACGACCCCTCCGATCCGCGCATCCGCGACACCTTGCCCCGCTTCCGGGCCGCCCCGGCCCCCGATCCCGGGGCCGGCGACTGGGCGTCCTGGGAGTCGCTCCTGGCGAGCCGCGAGCATGGCCCCGGCGACGGGCCCGGCGACGCCATGAACGTGGTCACGGACACCGGCTTCGGCACCGTTTCGTCGTCGCTGATCGCCCTTCCCGCGCCGGCGCGGGTGGGTGCCGGGCCGCTCTGGCTGTTCGCGCCGGGGCGCCCCGACGAGGCCGGCTTCGAGGCGGTTTTGCCGTAGGCGGCACCGGCTTGCGCCGCCGTTGTCTTGTCACCGCGCACCTGCTATACGGAGCTTCCCCCTTTGGATGGGCGCCCCCCGTGCCCATCGTTTGAAAGTTCCCATGTCCCGACGCAGACAAATATACGAAGGCAAGGCCAAGGTATTGTTCGAAGGCCCCGAGCCGGGAACGATCGTCCAGCACTTCAAGGACGACGCCACCGCCTTCAACAACAAGAAGCAGGGCGTCATCACCGGCAAGGGCGTCATCAACAACCGCATCTCCGAATACCTGATGACGCGCCTCGCCGAAATCGGGGTGCCCACCCATTTTGTGCGCCGCCTCAACATGCGCGAGCAGCTGGTGCGCGAGGTCGAGATCATCCCCGTCGAGGTGGTGGTGCGCAACATCGCGGCGGGCTCGATCGCCGAGCGTTTCGGCATCGCCGAGGGCACGCCGTTGCCGCGCTCCATCGTCGAGTACTACTACAAGTCCAGCGAGCTGAACGATCCCATGATCACCGAGGAGCACATCACCGCCTTCGGCTGGGCGGCGCCCCAGGACCTCGACGAGATGATGTCCATGGCGCTCAGGATCAACGATTATCTCTCGGGCCTCTTCCTCGGCATCAGCATCCGTCTCGTCGACTTCAAGGTCGAGTTCGGGCGCCTTTGGGAGGACGACCAGATGCGCATCGTGCTGGCCGACGAGATCAGCCCCGACAGCTGCCGGCTGTGGGACATGGCGACCAACGAAAAATTGGACAAGGACCGCTTCCGCCGCGACCTCGGCAAGGTCGAGGAGGCCTATCAGGAGGTGGCGCGGCGCCTCGGCATCCTGCCCGAGAGCGGCCCCCGGGACATGAAGGGCCCGGCCGTAATGCAATAGGAGCGGCGGGGCGCTTGAAAGCTAAAGTCCACGTCACGCTGAAGCCGGGCGTCCTCGATCCCCAGGGGAAAGCGGTGGGCAACGCCCTCGCCTCCCTCGGCTTTTCCGGCGTCGGCGGCGTGCGCCAGGGCAAGTACATCGAAATCGAGCTCGACGAGACGGACGCCGCCAAGGCGCGCACCGCCGTCGAGGCCATGTGCGAAAAGCTCCTCGCAAATACCGTCATCGAGGATTACGCGATTGAGATCGAATGAGCTTTCAGCGGTCAGCTTTCAGCGATCAGCTCGGACGAATGAATGCGGGCGCTCGCCAATGAACACTGATTGCTGATGGCTGAAAGCTGAAGGCTGATCGCTCACCCATGAAAGCCGCCGTCATCGTCTTTCCCGGCTCCAACTGCGACCGCGACGTCGCGGTGGCGCTGGCGGCGAGCACGGGGCGCCCCCCGGCCATGGTGTGGCACGGCGATTCCGAACTCCCCGAGCTCGACCTCATCGTGGTCCCCGGCGGCTTCGCCTATGGCGATTACCTGCGCTCGGGCGCCATGGCGGCCCATTCGCCGGTGATGCGCGAGGTGGCGAGCCGCGCCGCCGCCGGCGTGCCGGTGCTGGGCATCTGCAACGGCTTCCAGGTGCTCACCGAGGCCGGGCTGCTGCCCGGCGTGCTCATGGCCAACGCCGGGCTCAGGTTCATCTGCCGGGCCGTGCACCTGCGCATCGAGGCCACCGACAGCGTTTTTACCGGGCGCTACGCCAGGGGCCAGGTCATCCGCCTGCCCATCGCCCACCACGACGGCAACTACTTCGCCGACGCCGACACCCTGAAGTGCCTGCAGGCCGAGGACCGGGTGGCGGTGCGCTACTGCACGGCCGAGGGCGCCACCGAAGAGGGCGCCAGCCCCAACGGCAGCCTCGACAACATCGCCGGCATCCTCAACCACCGGCGCAACGTGCTGGGCCTCATGCCGCACCCCGAACGCATGGCCGAGGCCGCGCTCGGCGGCAACGACGGCCGGGCCATGTTCGACGGCCTGGTGGAGGCGCTGAGCCGATGAGCGCCGTCACCCCCGAAGCCGTCGCCGAGCACGGCCTCAGCGAAGAGGAATACGGCCGCATCCTGGAGATTCTGGGGCGCCCGCCCAATTTCACCGAGCTCGGCATCTTTTCGGCCATGTGGAGCGAGCACTGCTCGTACAAGTCCTCCAAGGTGTGGCTGAAGACCCTGCCGACGGAAGCGCCCTGGGTCATCTGCGGGCCCGGCGAGAACGCCGGGGTCGTCGACATCGGCGACGGCCAGGCCGCCGTCTTCAAGATGGAGAGCCACAACCACCCGTCCTTCATCGAGCCCTACCAGGGGGCGGCGACCGGGGTCGGCGGGATCCTGCGCGACGTCTTCACCATGGGGGCGCGCCCCGTCGCCAACCTCAACGCGCTGCGCTTCGGCGCGCCCGAGCACCCCAAGACACGGCACCTGGTGGCCGGCGTGGTGGCCGGCATCGGCGGCTACGGAAACTGCATCGGCGTGCCCACCGTCGGCGGCGAGTGCGATTTCCACACCGCCTACGACGGCAACATCCTGGTCAACGCCATGACCTTGGGCGTGGCGGATACCGAAAAGATCTTCTATTCCGCCGCCCAGGGGCCCGGCGACCTGGTGGTCTACGTCGGCTCCAAGACCGGGCGCGACGGCATCCACGGCGCCTCCATGGCGTCGGCCGAGTTCAGCGAGGACGCCGAGGAGAAACGCCCCACCGTGCAGGTCGGCGACCCCTTCACCGAGAAGCTCCTGCTCGAAGCCTGTCTCGAACTGATGGCCGGTGACGCCATCGTCGCCATCCAGGACATGGGGGCGGCGGGGCTCACGTCTTCGTCCTTCGAGATGGCGTCCAAGGGTGGCGTCGGCGTCGAGCTCGACCTCGATCGCGTGCCCATGCGCGAAGACGCCATGACGGCGTATGAGTTGATGCTCTCGGAAAGCCAGGAACGCATGCTGATGCTGATCCCGCCCGAGCGCGAGGCCGAGGTGCGCGCCGTCTTCGCCAAGTGGGAGCTCGACTGCGCGGTCATCGGAAAGACCACCGATACCGGGCGCATGGTGTTGCGCATGGGTGGCGACGTCGTCGCCGAGCTGCCCATCGACCCCCTGGCCGAGGCGGCGCCGGTCTACGAACGTGAATGGACGCCGGGCACCAAACCGAAAGCGCTGTCGATCGACGACGTGGCGGCGCCGAACGACCCCCTGGCCGCCTTGAAACGGCTCCTGGGATGCCCCGACCTGGCCAGCAAGCGCTGGGTGTGGGAGCAGTACGACCGCTCGGTGATGGCCGACACCATCTGTGAGCCGGGCGGCGACGCGGCGCTGGTGCGCGTCCACGGCACGCCGAAGGCGCTGGCCTTGACCTCGGACTGCACGCCGCGCTACGTGGCGGCCGATGCCGGCGAGGGCGCCAGGCAGGCGGTGGCGGAAGCCTGGCGCAACCTCACCGCCACCGGCGCCCGCCCCCTC
Source organism: Rhodospirillales bacterium (assembly GCA_030744625.1). Taxonomy (GTDB): domain Bacteria; phylum Pseudomonadota; class Alphaproteobacteria; order Rhodospirillales; family JASLQF01; genus JASLQF01. Next base: position 20,606 of record JASLQF010000020.1, on the reverse strand, counting down.
GCCATCACCGACTGCCTTAATTTCGGCAACCCCGAGAAGCCCGACATCATGGGCCAGTTCGCCGAGGCCGTCTCGGCCATGGGCGAGGCGTGCCGGGCGCTGGACTTCCCGGTCGTCTCGGGCAACGTGTCGCTCTACAACGAGACCCGGGGCCAGGCCATCCCGCCCACCCCCGTCGTCGGCGGCGTCGGGCTCCTCGACGACGCGGCCAAGGCCGTGAACGTCGCCTTCAAGGCCGAGGGCGAGGCCATCGTCGCCATCGGCATCACCATCGGCCACCTCGGGCAGTCGCTCTATCTGCGCGAGATCGAGGGCCGCGAGCAAGGGGCGCCGCCGCCCGTCGACCTGGCGGCCGAGAGGCGCAACGGCGACCTGGTGCGCCAATTGATCATGGACGGCCTGGTCAGCGCCTGTCACGACGTCTCCGACGGCGGCATGGCCGTGGCGCTCGCCGAAATGGCCTTGGCGTCCGGGGCATCCGGGGCGTCGAGCATCGGCGCCGAGGTCGCGGCCCCCGGGGACGTCCCCCTCCACGCCTGGCTGTTCGGCGAGGACCAGGGGCGCTATGTGCTCACCACCGCCCTGCCTGAGCGCGTGCTCGCCAAGGCCGCCGGTGCCGGCGTGCCGGCGGCGGCGATCGGCGCCACCGGCGGCGCGGCGATGGTCATCGCCGGCGCCGGCGCCCTCCCCCTCGCCGAGCTTGCCGAGGCCCACGAGTCCTGGCTGCCCCGCTACATGGCGGGGGAGTGAGGGGGCCGGGTCAGGGAGGTGGCGCCGGCCTCCCAAAAATGTGTTAACAGGGTGCGTTGACAGGGCGCGGGGGACGGCCTATATCCGAGCCTAACGGTGGCGCCGTCCCCGGTGGGGCGGTGCCTGACGAAACTCTGTTGTTTCGGGAAGCTGGCCCATGCCCATGGACGCGCGCGAGATCGAAAGCCTCATCCGCGCCGCCATACCGGACGCCCAGGTGACCATGGAGGATCTGCGCGGCGACGGCGACCACTACGCCGCCCACGTGGTGTCCACGGCGTTCCAGGGCAAGACCCGCGTCCAGCAGCACCAGATGGTGTACGCCGCCCTGCAGGGCCGCATGGGCGGCGAGCTTCACGCCCTGGCGCTGCAGACCAGCGCCCCCGACAACGCCTGACGCCCATCCCGAGGAGGGAGACGACATGGATACCCATCCGGCCTTCACCCACATCCAGCAGGAAATCGACGACAACCCGGTGGTCCTTTTCATGAAGGGCACGCCGATGTTTCCCCAGTGCGGGTTCTCGGCGGCCGTGGTGCAGGCGCTTTCCGCCCTGGAAGTGAAGTTCAAGGGGGTCGACGTCCTGGCCGATCCCAGCTTGCGCGACGGCATCAAGCAGTTCAGCAACTGGCCGACCATCCCGCAGCTCTACGTCAAGGGTGAGTTCGTCGGCGGCTGCGACATCGTGCGCGAGATGTTCGAGGCGGGCGAACTGCAGAAGCTCCTGGAAGACAAGGGCGTCGAGTTCGCCAACTAGCACGTTCTTCCGCCAAATTTGAAAAGGGCCGCTCGCGCGGCCCTTTTTGCTTTGAACATCCCCCAACCGGGGCCGATCAGCGCGAGTAGTACTCGATGACCAGGTTGGGGTCCATCTGCACCGGATAGGGCACATCGGCAAGCTTCGGCGTGCGCACGAAGGTGCCCTTCATCTTCAGGTGGTCGACGGCGAGATACTCGGGGATGTCGCGCTCCGCCGATTCCACGGCATCCAGCACCAGCCCCATCTCGCGCGACTTATCCCTGACCTCGACCACGTCGCCCTCGCGCACCAGGAAGGACGGGATGTTGACGCGCCGTCCATTGACCTTGACGTGGCCGTGGTTGACGAACTGGCGCGCCGAGAACACGGTGGGCACGAACTTCATGCGGTAGACCACCGCGTCGAGGCGCCGCTCGAGAAGCCCGATGAGGTTCTCGATGGTGTCACCGCGCCGGCGCACGGCGTCGGCGTAGTAGCGGCGGAACTGGCGCTCGGTGATGTTGCCGTAGTAGCCCTTGAGCTTCTGCTTGGCCTGTAGCTGCATGCCGAAGTCGGAGGGCTTGCGGCGCCGCTGCCCGTGTTCGCCGGGGCGGTAGTCGCGGTTATTGACGGGACTTTTGGGGCGGCCCCACAGATTGACGCCGAGGCGGCGGTTGATCTTGTACTTGGACTTTATGCGCTTGCTCATGTTTCTCCACCCGTTATGCCGGTTGTTATTGTCCCGGTAGGCCGGCGCCGAGGTCGGTGCCGGCGGGGCCGCGCGTGGATGGTGCGGCCCGCGTTCCCGGAAATGGGCGGCGGAGTATACGCCGGCGCCCCGCCATGTCAAATGCCGGCGTGGTCAAATGCCAGCGCGGCGGCGCGGCGGCGCTCAGCTCGCCTCGAGCTCGGAGTCCCAGTACAGGAAGTCGCACCAGCTTTGGTGCAGGTAGTTGGGCGGAAAGGCGCGCCCGTTCTCCTGCAGCTGGTAGTTGGTCGGCACCACCGGCCGGCACCGCGGATAGACGCGTGATTCGCGGGGCAGCCGGTGTCCCTTGCGCAGGTTGCAGGGCTCGCACGCCGTGACCACGTTGGTCCAAACGGTCTTGCCGCCACGCGAGCGCGGCACGACGTGGTCGAAAGTGAGCTCCTCGGTCGGGTAACCGCCGCCGCAATACTGGCAACTGAATCTGTCGCGCAGAAAAACGTTGAAGCGGGTGAAGGCCGGGCGCCGGCTCATGGGCACGTAGGCCTTCAGCGAAATGACGCTGGGCACGCGCACCTCCCAGCTCGGCGAACGGACCACGCGCTCGTATTCGGAGACCACGTTGACGCGGTCCAGGAACACCGCCTTCACCGCGCTCTGCCACGACCACAGGGAGAGCGGGAAGTAGCTCAGCGGCCGGAAATCGGCGTTGAGCACCAGGGCGGGGGAATTTTCAAGCGTGACGGACACTTAACCCTCTCCGTTCGGGAGGCGGCAGCTTACAACAAGTGGCCGGCGCTTGCCAAATGACCGCCATGTCGCATATGCCTCTCAGGCCTCTCAGGCCCCGGCCACCCCGAATACGCGCCCCGCGAAAGCGAGCCCGAGATGCACGCATTCCTCGTCAATGCCGTGACCGAGGCCGGGCCGAACGTGCGCCTCGACGGAGACGCCGGCCTCCTCGAGGGCGGCTTCGGCCCGGGGCAGGGATTGCACGGGCAGCAGCGGATCGGCCTCGCCGTGGGTCAACAGCACCGGCGGGCGCGAGCGAATCTCGGCGTCCAGCAGATGGCGACCGGCCAGCATGCCGGAATGGCCGATGATGCCGGCCACCGGGGCTTCTCGCCTGAGGCCCACGTGCAACGACATCATGGTGCCCTGGGAAAAGCCGACGAGCAGCAGGCGGTCGGCGCCGAGGCCGTGGGCGGCCAGGGTTTCGTCGATGAAGGCGTCCAGGATGGGCGCCGCCGCGACGACACCGGCAAGCCGGCTTTCGGCGCTGAAATCGCCGATCGGGAACCACTGGCGGCCGATCGGGGCCATGTCGTATGGATAGGGCGCGTCGGGCGAGACGAAGAAGGCGTCGGGAAGCACGTGCCGGTAATGGGGGGCCAGCCCGATCAGGTCGTTGCCGTCGGCGCCGAGCCCGTGCACGAACATGACCACTTGCTCCGCCTTGCCGCCGGACGCCGGCGCCACGCTCGGGCCGCTCAGTTCGGGAAGCTCGGCCATGGGACACCTTGATGTTTGCGCGAAGAGGTTGGGTTGTTTGCCTGAAGAGGTCGGAGACAAGTCCGGCCACTGGTAGCCCACAATCCTTGCTATTGTCACCCCATGTCCACGTCCGGCCCTGATGCTTCCGCCCCCTTCGTCACCCGCTTCGCGCCGAGCCCGACGGGGCTTTTGCACGTCGGCCACGCTTATGCCGCGCTTTTCGCCGAGAGGGCGGCACGCGCCGGCGGCGGGCACCTGATCCTGCGCATCGAGGACATCGACGCCGGGCGCTGCCGGCCCCAGTTCGAGGAAGCCATCTACCAGGACCTCGCCTGGCTCGGGCTCGCCTGGGAGGAGCCGGTGCGCCGCCAGTCCGACCACATGGACGACTACGCGGGCGCCTTGGCGCGGCTCGACGGGCTGGGCCTGCTCTACCCGTGTTTTTGCACGCGCCGGGAGGTGGCCGCCGAGATCGCGCGCGCCGGTCACGCGCCGCACGGCCCCGACGGCCCCCTCTATCCCGGCACCTGCCGCGGGTTGTCGCCCGAAACACGCGCCACGAAGAAGGCCGCCGGCACACCCTCCGCCCTCAGGCTCGACACCAAAAGGGCGGCCGAGGTGGCCGGCCCCCTCGAATGGCACGACGGCGCCGCCGGGACCGCCGCCGCCGAGCCCAACCTTTTCGGCGACGTGGTGCTGGCCCGCAAGGACACGCCGACGAGCTACCATCTCGCCGTCACCCTCGACGACCACCTGCAAGGGATCACCCTGGTGACGCGCGGCGAGGACCTCTTCGCCGCCACCCACCTGCACCGCCTGTTGCAGGCGCTGTTGGGGCTCGACGTGCCGCTCTACCACCACCACCCGATGCTCGCCGACGAGGCCGGCCGGCGCCTCGCCAAGCGCCACCGGAGCCTGACCATCCAAGCCCTGCGCGACGCCGGCAAGAGCCCGGCGGAAGTCCGGCAAATGGCCGGGTTCGAGTGAAGACCGGCGGCGCCCTCACCCGTGCAGGCCGCGCAATATCTCCACGTAGTCGGGGTGCTCGGGGGAAATCAGGCCGTGGCGGACCAGGAAGTCGATGACCACGAGGGCGCAGTTGAACTTGAAGGCGTCGGACTCGCGCACGGTCTCGATGACGCGCTCGATGGGCCACAGGTAGAATTCCGAGATCTCGCCGTCGGCGTTGACGGGCCGGAAGTCGGCCGGAAGTTCCAGGTCGTAGTTGAACAGCACGTCGCGGCGCAGCCCCTCGGCGCGCTCCGCGCAGTAGGTCACGGCGCCCACCGGCACCGCTTGCGCCGCCAACGCTTGCGAAAGGCTCGCCTCCTCGGCGCACTCGTTGATCAGGTTGTCCCTGAGCGTCGCCCCGGCCGGCTGGCCGCCGGCCACCAACTGGTCGAGTTTGCCCGGCGCCGTCGGCTTGTCGAGAGCGCGCCGGCCGATCCACATCTCCATGCCGCCGCCGCCCCGCACATAGCCGTTCAGGTGCACCCCGTAGGCGCGCACCCCGAACAGGGGCACGGCGGCACGCTCCATCGTAAAGTAGGCGGGCGCCCCGAAAGAGGTGCCGACCGGATAAGGCTCGTCGCGCCAGCCCGGGATCATGCCGCGCCCGGCGAGGGTGCGGAGCACGGCACCGACGGCCTCGGTCCGCTGGTCGGGAGCGGCGAGCCGCGCGGTCACATCGACCGACCACTTGGACACCCTGAAGACCTCGGAAAACTCGCCCAGGACCTCGGCAAAATCGTCCCTGACCAGGCCCAGGTCGGCGTCCTCGACGCGGAAAGGCCTGTAGCGCGACAGGTCGGTGGCCGTGCACTCGGCGATTCGCTCGAGGAAGCTCATGGGCGCCAAATATTAGATTCTATCGACTGCGGTGGGGTCAAGCGGCGGCGCACTTGTCATCGGCGCAACCGTATGCCAGCCTTGTTTTCGGTATACGCGAGGGTAATTCCTCGGGGGAAACATGGAGATATCGCTCACCAAGCTGGCGCCCCAGTCCTACCGGCTGCGGCTCGGCGATACCGAGATCGACGTCGCGGAGGGGGAACTCAAGGTCCTCTTGCTGCAGATCACCAAGCTCCTCACTCCCGCGGCGGGATTCGAGAAGAGTGCCGAGGAACTGACGCTGGAGTTCATGGACGCCATCGGCGGAGCCGACGACGTCGCCATCCAGAAATTTCTGTTGCTGGCCGACAACGGCGACATCCTGGTGCTGCTGAAGGCGGCCGAGAAAAACCACGCCCTGCTGGAAAAGCTGTATGCCAATATGAGCGAGCGCTCGCGCAAGATCTTCGCCGAGGACCTGGCCTACAAGTACAAGGATGGCGTGCCCAGTTCCGAGGTCGGCGCCGCCATCGGCCGCCTCGTGCGCGTGGTCAGGGATTCGCAAGACGAAGAAAACCCGGCGTAGAGGCCGATTCACGCTTTGGATCGTTTTGATCCAGGACGACGAGGCCCTAAGGCCCACCGCTCAGGCGGCCGCCGAGCGTTTCCTGTCCTTGGAATTTCTGACGTAGGCGCGGGCGCAGTGTTCGGCGCAATAGGGCTTGCCCGGAATAGTCGGCTTCTTGCCGCAGAAGCGGAAGTCCGGCTTGCCCGGCTCGCCCTCCGGCCAACTGCACATGCCGGCCCTCAAGGCTTCCAGCCTGACGATCGGCGTCCCCTCGGCCGGCGGCGGAATGGGAGACTGGCGCTTCGGCAGGTCGAGGCGGTGCGCCTTGCCGACCACCGAATTCTTGGTGACGCCTAGGCGGCGGCCGATCTCGGCGGTGGTCAGCCCCTTGTTCCACAGATCGACGAGGTTTTTCGTGCGCTCAGCCGTCCACTCTACCGACATCGTGTTCTCCGCTTGTTTGGGCGGACCGGTACTTACAATATTTGCGATAGGCAGGCAAGTGGCGTCCCCATATTTTGTGCGTGAATCGGGCGCGCACGCCCTTTCCAGGCGCCCGGCGGGGACCCGGTCAATAAAATTTCTCCCGCCTCAAAGGCCGCTTGGCTATACTTGCCGGCTAGTGTCCTGGAAGGCGCCATGGCGAAAAAACCCAAGAAATCAGCGGCCGACTGGCGCCGGATGGCGGATGCGGAGTTGCACGGAAAGTCCCCGGACGACCTGATCTGGGAGACGCCCGAGGGCATCCCGGTCAAGCCTTTGTATACGGCCGAGGACCTCGAGGGCATCGGGCACCTGGACGTGCCGCCCGGCGCGCCGCCGTTCGCGCGCGGCCCGTACGCGACCATGTACGCAAACCGGCCGTGGACGGTGCGCCAGTACGCCGGCTTTTCGACGGCCGAGGAGTCCAACGCCTTCTACCGCGCCAACCTGGCGGGGGGGCAGAAGGGTCTCTCGGTGGCCTTCGACCTGGCCACCCACCGGGGCTACGATTCCGATCATCCAAGGGTCGTCGGCGACGTCGGCAAGGCGGGAGTGGCCATCGACAGCGTCGAGGACATGAAAGTCCTCTTCGACGCCATCCCCCTCGACGAGATGAGCGTGTCGATGACCATGAACGGCGCCGTGCTGCCGGTATTGGCCGGCTATATCGTCACCGCCGAGGAGCAAGGGGTCGGCCAGGACAAGCTCTCGGGAACCATCCAGAACGACGTCCTCAAGGAGTTCATGGTCCGCAACACCTACATCTATCCCCCGGCGGCGAGCATGCGCATCGTCGCCGACATCATCGAGCACACGGCAAAACACATGCCGCGCTTCAACTCGGTGTCGATCTCCGGCTACCACATGCAGGAAGCCGGCGCCACCTGCGTCCAGGAACTCGCCTTCACCCTCGCCGACGGCCTGGAATACGTGCGCGCCGCGCTTGGCAAGGGGCTCGCCGTGGACAGCTTCGCACCGCGCCTCAGCTTCTTTTTCTGCCTCGGCATGAACTTCTTCATGGAGATCGCCAAATTGCGCGCCGCGCGCTTGCTTTGGGCCGAATTGATGGCGCCGTTCGAGCCCCGGGACGCGCGCTCTTCGGCGTTGCGCACCCATTGTCAGACCTCGGGCGTCTCTCTCGCCGCCACGGATCCCTTCAACAACGTCGTTCGTACCACCATCGAGGCCCTGGCCGGCGTGCTCGGCGGCACCCAGAGCCTGCACACCAATTCCCTCGACGAGGCGCTGGCGCTGCCCACCCCGTTCTCGGCGCGCATCGCCCGCAACACGCAGCTGGTGCTCGCCGAGGAAACGGGAATTCCCCGCGTCGTCGATCCCCTGGGCGGCAGCTATTACGTGGAGAGCCTGACCCACTCGGTGGCCGCCGAGGCGCGCAAGCTGATCGCCGAGGTCGAGGAGATGGGCGGCATGACCCGGGCCATCGAGGCCGGCATGCCCAAGCTGCGCATCGAGGAATCGGCGGCGCGCCGCCAGGCCCGCATCGACCGCGGCGCCGAGGTCATCGTCGGCGTCAACAAGTATGCCCCGGAGGAAGACGGGGAGGTGGAGATTCTCGAGGTCGACAACACCAAGGTACGCGCCGCCCAGATCGCCCGCCTCGAGAACGTGCGCCGCGGGCGCGACGAGACGGCGTGCCGTGCCGCGTTGGACGCCCTGACGGAGGGCGCCGCTTCCGCCGACGCCAACCTGCTGGCCCTGGCCATCGAGGCGGCGCGGGCACGCGCCACCGTGGGCGAGGTGTCGGACGCCCTGGAAACGGTGTTCACGCGCCACCGCGCCGAGATACGCTCCATCTCCGGCGTCTACGGTGCCGCCTACGACGGCGACGCCGGCTTCGCCAAGATCCGTGCCGACGTCGAGGCCTTCGCCGGCGAGGAAGGCCGCCGCCCGCGCATGCTGGTCATCAAGATGGGCCAGGACGGCCACGACCGCGGCGCCAAGGTCATCGCCACCGCGTTCGCCGACATCGGCTTCGACGTGGACATCGGCGCCCTCTTCCAGACCCCCGAGGAGGTGGCCCGCCAAGCGGTGGAAAACGACGTCCATGTGATCGGCGTCTCCTCGCAGGCGGGAGGCCACAAGACCCTGGTCGGCGCCCTCGTCGCGGAACTCGGACGCCTCGGTGCCGGCGACATCCAGATCGTGCTGGGCGGCGTCATCCCGGCCCAGGACCATGCCCATCTCCATGACCTGGGCGTCCGCGCCATTTACGGCCCCGGCACCCATATCCCGACCGCCGCCGCCGAGGTCGTCGACATCATCCGCCGGCGCCGCAATGCGGCGTGAACGGGATTCTCGGCGTTTAACCGCTAAATAGTTTATCGGCATTTAGCCCTACACGGCCCATCAAGAACTTAATTGCCCGTGAATTAACTGTTTTGCAGTTTATCAATGTTTTAATGAATTATTTCAATGTATTACCATTGGTAAATTAACTTATTCGAGAGCGGAGAGCCCGATCCTGTCATGTCGCTGTCCGGGCATGGCGCGGCGCGCCTGCCGCGGTTGGCGCGGCCGCCGCCGCCGTATATGCTGTCGGCGCGTGGGTTTAGAGCGACGAGGCGGGGGGCAATGGCCAAGACGCACCACGGCAGCGACGGCAGGGTAATCACCTTCTCCGGAGGTGGCTGGCAGGAAGGGAGCCCGCCGCTGCTCAAGGCCGACGACCATGCGGTGTGGTTGGAGCTCCATCGTGTTCGACGGGGCGCGCGCCTTCGACGGCGTGGTGCCGGACCTCGATCTGCACTGCGCGCGCGCCGTGGCTTCGGCGCGCGTGCTCGGCCTCGCGCCCACCCTTTCCGGCGGCGAGATCGCGGCGCTGGCCGGCGAGGGCATCGATCGCTTCGCCGCCGACGCCGAACTCTATATCTGCCCCATGTTCTACGCCACCGAGGGCTTCATCACCCCGGATCCGGACAGCACCGTGTTCACCATGACGATCCGCGAATCGCCCTTGCCGCCGCCCGACGGCTTCAGCGCGTGCCTGTCCAGCTTCCGCCGCCCGGCGCGCGACATGGCGCCCAACGAGGCCAAGGCGTCGTGCCTGTATCCCAACGTGGCGCGCTGCGTCGCCGAGGCCACGGGCAAGGGCTTCGACACGGCGGTGGTCCTCGACCCCATCGGCAACGTCGCCGAGTTCGCCTATTCCAACCTGTTCATGGTCAAGGACGGGGCCGTGCACACTCCGGCCCCCAACGGCACCTATCTCAACGGCCTGACCCGCCAGCGCGTCGTCGGGTTGTTGCGGGGCGCCGGCGTCACCGTCGTCGAGAGGGCCATCGACTTCGGCGAAGTGCTCGAGGCCGACGAGGTCTTCGGGTCGGGCAACTATTACAAGGTGGCGCCGTGCACGCGCATCGAGGGCCGCGACCTGCAGCCCGGCCCCGTCTACGGCAAGGCGCGCGACCTCTACTTCGAATGGGCCCACTCGGGTTAGGCGAAGAACCGACAGCCCTCAATCGGCGGCCAGGTCCTCGCCGGCCAGGGCCCGGCGGATCAGGGTCACCGTCTCGGCGATGCCATAGAGCGCGATGAAGGACCCCATGCGCGGGCCGGTGCTCTGGCCGAGCAGGATCTCGTAGAGCGCCCGGAACCACGCCTTGAGGTCGGCGAAGGGGTGGCGCTTGCCGACCTCGTAGACTTGCGCTTGGATGGCCTCGGCATCCGAGCCCGCCGGCAGTTCCTCGAGGGTGGCTGCCAGGTCCTCGAGCGCCGCCTTCTCGTCGTCGCTGGGCGGGCGGTAGCGCTTCGCCGGCTTTACGAAGTCCCGGTAGTAGTTGATGGCGTACTCGGCCAGGCGGTCGACCACCGGCGCGCTTTCCGGCGTCACCCCGGGGCGGTAGCGCGAGATGAAATGCCACAGCACCGCCTTGTCCTCGGCATGGCAGACGCCGGTCAAGTTCAAGAGCACGTTGTAGGAGAGCCCCGAATCCTCGTGGGCCGGCGCCCCCTGGTGAATATGCCAGGCCGGGTTGTCGAGGCGCTTGGCCGGCTCCTGTCCGTCGAAGGCGGCCACGTGGCGCAGGTAGTCGTCGACGGCGCGCGGGATGACGTCGAAGAAGAGGCGCTTCGCTGTACGAGGCTTCTGGTACATGAACAGCGACAGGCTCTCGGCCGGCGCGTAGCGCAGCCATTCCTCGACCGCCAGGCCGTTGCCCCTCGACTTCGATATCTTCTCGCCGTTCTCGTCGAGAAACAGCTCGTAGGTAAAGCCGACCGGCGGCGGCGCCCCGAGGATGCGGCAGATGCGGCCCGAAAGGCGCACCGAATCGATGAGGTCCTTGCCCGACATCTCGTAATCGACGCCGAGCGCCGCCCACCGCATGGCCCAGTCGACGCGCCATTGCAGCTTGCACTGGCCGCCGCTGACCGGGACCTCGAACAAGCCCTCCACGTCGTCCTTGAAGACGATGGTGCCGGCCTCGGCGTCGTGCTCCACCGCCGGCACCTCGAGGACCTGCTTGCGCCCGCCTCGCTCGCGCACCGGCAGGAAGGGGCAGTAGGTGGCCTGGCGCGCCGGTCCCAGCGTCGGCACCACTACCTCCATCACCGCGCCGTAGTGGGCCAGCACGTTCCGCAGCACCGCGTCGAAGTGGCCGCTCGCGTAAAGCTCGGTGGCGCTTTTGAACTCGTAGTCGAAGCCGAACGCGTCGAGGAAGGCCTGGAGCCGCGCGTTGTTGTGGGCGCCGAAGCTCTCGTGGGTGCCGAACGGATCGGGGACCGAGGTCAAGGGCGTGCCGAAGGTGGTTTCCTTGTCGCCGACGTAGCCTTCCATCATGGCGCGCCCGGGCACGTTGTCGGGAACGCCGCGCAAACCGTCCATGTCGTCGGAGAAGGCGAAGAGCCGGGTTGGCACGTCGGAGAGCGCGGCAAAAGCGTGGCGCACCATGGCGGTGCGCGCCACTTCGCCGAAGGTGCCGATGTGGGGCAGCCCGGACGGCCCGTAGCCGGTCTCGAAAAGCACGTAGCCCTTTTCCGGCACACCGCCGCCGAGCCGGTCGAGCACCGTCTTGGCCTCGACGAAGGGCCATGCCTTGCTGTGCTGGGCGTGCTCGCGGATGTCGGTCATGGCGGGGCGCTCACGAAACGGTGGAGGGCGGGCGCGCCCCGGAACCTAAGATCGGCCCGAACCCGCGTCAACCGGCGGCGGTTGGCGTCCCTCACTTCCAGATCGGCTTGCCGGAGCCGGGCAGGCCCAAGGCCGCCCACTTCTCGGTCACCTCGGCGACGACGTCGTCGCTCATGCGGATCCTCCGCCCCCACTCGCGCTTGGTCTCGGGCGGGACCTTGGTGGTGGCGTCGATGCCGAGCTTGCTGCCCAAGCCGGCGTCGGGCGAGGCGAAGTCGAGGTAATCGATGGGTGTGTTCTCGACCACCATGACGTCGCGCCCGGCGTCCACGTTGGTGGAAAGCGCCCACACCACGTCGGCCCACGACCGCGCGTCGATGTCGTCATCGACCACGATCACCAGCTTGGTGTAGGTGAACTGGCGCAAATAGGACCACGCCCCCATCATCACGCGGCGGGCATGGCCGGGGTAGGCCTTCTTGATGGAGATCACGGCGAGACGGTACGAGCACGCCTCCGGCGGCAGCCAGAAATCGACGATCTCCGGGAACTGCTGCTGGAGGAGCGGGATGAACACCTCGTTCAGGGCCTCGCCCAGCACCGAGGGCTCGTCGGGCGGACGGCCGGTGAAGGTCGAGAGATATATGGCGTCGCGGCGCATGGTGATCGCGCTCGCCGTGAACACGGGGAATCGCTCCACCGTGTTGAAGTAGCCCGTGTGGTCGGCGAACGGGCCCTCCTCGCCGGTCTCGGAGAGGGAGACGTGGCCCTCGATGACGATCTCGGCCGCCGCCGGCACCTTGAGGGGCACCGTCTTGCACTGGGCGAGCTCCACCTTCCGGCCGCGCAGCAGGCCGGCGAACTGGTATTCCGACAGGCTGTCGGGAACCGGCGTCACGGCGGCCAGGATGGTGCCCGGGTCGGCGCCGATGACGGCGGCCAGCGGCATCGGCTCGTCGTGCGTCTCTCGCCAGCGCGCGAAGTGGCGGGCCCCGCCGCGATGCCTGAGCCAGCGCACCAGGGTGGTGTCGCGCCCCGTCACCTGCATGCGGTAGATGCCGAGGTTGAAGTCGTCCGCCGCGTCCTCTCCTTCTCCCTCGGAGCCGGCCGCCGCGCCACGGGTGACGATCAGCGGCCAGGTGATGAGCGGCCCGGGCTCTCCCGGCCAGCACGTCTGCACCGGCAGCGCGCCGAGGTCGATGTCGGCGCCGGTGAGCACCACTTCCTGGCACGGCGCCCGCCCCGACGTCTTCGGCTTCATGGCCATCACCGACTTGAGCAGAGGCAGCATGCCGACCGCCTCGCGCCAGCCGCCCGGCGGCTCGGGCTGCTTGAGGAAGGCCAGGGTCTCGCCGAGCGCCCTGAGCCCGTCCGGCTTGCGGTCCATGCCCAGAGCCACGCGCTCCACCGTGCCGAAAAGGTTGACCAGCACGGCCATGGGAAAGCGCCTGCCCTCCGGCCCCACCACGTTCTCGAAGAGCACCGCCGGCCCGCCCTCGGCCAACAGTCGGGTCTGGATCTCGGTCATCTCGAGATAGGGGGAGACCGCCTCGCCGACGCGCACGAGGCCGCCGTCCCGTTCCAGAATCTCGATGAAGTCGCGCAGGCTGGCAAACGGCATGGGGGACCTCCGGCGTTCCTCGGCTTCCTATAGACAACTTAGTGACGGCCGGCGGTCAAGCGCCGAACTCGGGCGGCGGACGGAATATTCGCGGATTCGGCGCCCAAATTCCAGGCCTGGCAATGTCTTGGGGGGAATTTCGTATCCGTTGCGCCTGTCCGCGAAGCCGGATAAGGTTTCATGGGGAGAACACGCTACCTGAATTAACACACTGGGCCGCCGCGCAAACGCGGCATGCAAATGGGTTTGCTCATCCCCTAAAACGAACGCCGTGAAGTGAGGTTCGCCGGCCCGCCCGGCGGATGCTTCCTTATGGATGATGGAGCGCAAGATGGCTCGCAAGGCAAAGTCGCAAAAGACACAGAAGCAGGTTGGCGATGGGGGCAGCAACGGCGCCGACGCCTACCTCAAGCTCATCGATATTGGCATCGCGCTGTCAGCGGAGCGCAATCACGACCGGCTCATGGAGATGATCCTGCTGGAGGCCAAGTCGCTGTGCAACGCCGACGGCGGCACCCTCTATCTGCGCACCGCCGAGGACACGCTGAAGTTCGAGATCATGCGCAACGACTCCCTCGACATCGCCATGGGCGGCACCACCGGCAAGGAAATCGAGTTTCCGCCCCTCGCCATGTACGACGCGAAAAGCGGTGAGCCCAACCACAAGAACGTCGCCACCCACGTGGCGCTCACCGGCCAGCCGGTGAACGTCCATGACGCCTACAGGACGACGCGGTTCGACTTCTCCGGCACCAAGAAATTCGACAAGGGAACGGGCTTCCGCTCCAAGTCGTTCTTCACGGCGCCCATGAAGAACCACGAGGGCGACGTCATCGGGGTGCTGCAACTCCTCAACGCCCAGGAACCCGAAACCGGCAAGGTCGTCGCCTTCAGCCGAAAACTCGAGCCCCTGGTCGAGGCGTTGACCTCGCAGGCCGCCGTCGCCCTCGACAACCAGAACCTGATCGACGCGCAAAGGGCGCTCCTCGACGCCTTCATCGAGCTCATCGCCAGCGCCATCGACGCCAAATCGCCCTACACCGGGGGCCACTGTCAGAGGGTGCCCGAACTCACCAAGATGCTGGTGCGTGCCGCCTGCGACTCCGGGGACGACCTGTTCGCAGATTTCGACCTCACCGAAGACGAATGGTACGAACTGCACATCGCTTCGTGGCTGCACGACTGCGGCAAGGTGACGACGCCCGAGTACGTGGTCGACAAGGCGACCAAGCTGGAAACCATCTACGACCGCATCCACGAGATCAGGACCCGCTTCGAGGTGCTCAAGCGGGACGCCGAGATCGAGTACCTGAAGGCGCGGCTCGACGGCAAGGGCAAGCCCGCCAAACTCAAAAAGGATCTGGACAAACGGCTCGCCCAGCTCGACGACGACTTCCAATTCATCGCCGAGTGCAACATGGGCGGCGAGTTCATGGCCGACGACAGGGTCGAGAGGGTCAAGCGCATCGCCGCCATGAAGTGGCAACGTACCCTGGACGACCGCATCGGCCTCTCCCACGACGAACTCGAACGCTTGGAGCGCACGCCCAGGAAGAAGCTTCCCGTCACCGAAAACCTGCTCGCCGACAAGGAAGAGCACGTCATCGAGCGCCAACCGCGCGACACCTTCGGCGACGACAACGAATTCGGCTTCAAGCTCAACGTGCCCGACGACAAGTACAACCTGGGAGAGGTCTACAACCTGTGCATCGGGCGCGGCACCCTGACGGCGGAGGAGCGTTTCAAGATCAACGACCACATGGTGCAGACCATCGTCATGCTCGAGCAGCTGCCCTTCCCCAAGCACCTGAAGCGCGTGCCCGAGTACGCCGGCGGCCACCACGAGACGATGATCGGCACCGGCTATCCGCGCCGGCTGACCAAGGCCGACATGTCGATTCCGGCCCGGGCCATGGCCATCGCCGACATCTTCGAGGCGCTGACCGCCGCCGACCGCCCCTACAAGAAAGCCAAGACCCTGAGCGAAAGCGTGCGCATCATGTCTTTCATGAACAAGGACGAGCACATCGACCCCGACCTTTTCGCCCTGTTCCTCAAGGCCGGCGTGTTCACCGAATACGCCGAGAGGTTCCTGTTGCCCGAGCAGATCGACGAGGTGGACATCGACCAGTATCTGGGCGCCGGCGGCTGAGAGGCATTCTGCCCCCCATGAACGCCGACGCGCTCCGCCTCGCCAAGACCTATCCCTATCCGGCGCCCGAGGGCTCCTACGTGCTCGAGCACGGCGGTCCCCGCGAACTCGCCGACGGCACACCGGTGCCCGGGCTCGACGGGCGCGCGCCGGTGCTCGCCGTCGGCTCCAACCGCGCGCCCGAACACCTGGCCCGCAAGTTCGCGCCGCTCGGTGGCACCACCATTCCGGTGACCCGGGCGCGGCTCGCCGATTTCGATGCCGTCTACTCGGCCCACTTCGCCAGCTACGGCGCCATTCCCGCCACTCCGCAGCACGCCCCCGGAACCACCGTCATGCTGTCGGTGACCTGGCTGACGGCGCCACAACTGGTTCGCATGCATGAAACCGAGGTGGCCTCCGAAAACTACGCCTTCGGCGAGCTGACGGGGGTACGGCTGGAGACCGCCGGACGCGTGCTCGAGAGCGTCTTCGCCTACGTCAGCCGGCGCGGCTGCCTGACCGACGCCGGCCGGCCGGTGGCGCTTGCCGAGGTAGAGGCCGAGGGACGGCGCTGGCCGGCCCTCACCCAGGAGGAGATGCTGGGCCGGGCGCGCGACCGGCTGGCGCCGCAACACGCCCTCGACGAGTTCGTGGGCGCCGCCATCGCGCGAACGGGGACCCGCGCGGCACGCACGAAATTCCTGGCGGCACAGGCACAGCCCTTCGCCTTCGAAGCCTTCCGCGCCATCGCGGTTTGAGCGGCACCACTCGACAGGCTATACTGGGCGGTGCCGTGGCCACTTCCGAGGGAGGGCCCGATGGCACCTATCGCAATCAAGGGCGCCGGCGATGGGCGCACCGTGATCGACGCGGCGCAAGCGCTGCGTATCCGCGAATACGACCTCTTCCGCGCCGCGTTCAGGCAATGGTGGGGGCGTGAGGCGGATGACAAGGCGCTGGAGCGCGTCTTCGTCGCCTACATGTTCCACCAGGTGGTGCCGCCCTGGGTGCGCCATTTCTGCCGCCGGGTCCTGGACATGCAGCGCCAGGGCCGCCTCGACCCCGTGGCGCTCGGCGTCGCCGGCTTCCGGCGCGTCGAAAGGCCGCCGCCGCTGGGCCGCCTTTACGTCGCCCTGACCAGCGTCGCCGCCCTCATCCTCTATCTGATGATCCTCACCACCACCTACGACCCCGGGACCTCGGCGCCGATGGGGTGCTCGGGCGGCCCCGGGCTCAAGTTCTTTACCGACATCGTCCACGCCTTCTCCGACAAACCGCCGCCCGAGTGCGCTACGCCCCGGAACCCGCACTGAAGGCACGCCGCCGAGGGCTCATCGGGCGAGCTGACCGGCGACGATACCGCCCAGCACGAGCCACGCGAAGAGGCGGTTGGACTTGAACTTGGCGAGGCAGTCCTTGGCGTCGTCGATGTCGACACGCCGGGCCTGCCAGACCAGTTGCGCGGCGGCCGCCACCAGGGCCGCGTAAAAGGGCCAGGCCAAGCCCGCCAGGTGGCCGGCGAGGCCGATGAGGACGGCGGTGGCGGCATAGAAGACGAACAGCCAGGGCCGCGTGTTCGCGCCCAGCTTGAGGGCCGACGACTTGACCCCGAACAGGAGGTCGTCCTCCTTGTCCTGGTGGGCGTAAATGGTGTCGTAGCCCAGCGTCCAAAAGAAGCCCGCCGCGTAAAGCACCAGCGCCGGCGCCGCCAGCTCGCCCTGCACCGCCGCCCACCCCAGCAGCGCCCCCCAGTTGAAGGTGAGGCCGAGCACCGCCTGCGGCCAATAGGTGACGCGCTTCATGAGCGGATAGAGAAAGATCAGGGGCAGGGAACAGGCCCCCACCACCACCGCGAAGCGGTTGAACTGCAAGAGCACGGCGAGGCCAAGAAGGAACAGCAGCCCCATGTAGGCGATGGCTTGGCCGAGGCTGACCTGGCCGCTGGCCAGGGGGCGCATGGCGGTGCGGGCGACGCGCCGGTCCAGGTCGCGGTCGGTGATGTCGTTGAAGACGCACCCGGCGCCGCGCATGATCAGCGCGCCGACGCCGAACAGCACCATCAGCCACGCCTCGGGCCAGCCCGGCGTGGCCAGCGCCACGCTCCACCAGCCTGGAAAAAGCAACAGCCACGTGCCGATGGCCCGGTCGAGGCGTATGAGGCGCAGATAGGGCCTCAGCCCCGGCGGCGCGAAGCGGTCGATCCAGTCGTCCTCGGCGATGTCGCTGGCGTCCGTCCTGGCCAACTCGGTCATGGGAAACTAATACGTCATCCGCCGCCCTTTGGGCAAACGGCGCGGCGCGCGCGCTTATTGAGCCGGCCCTTGCCGCGCCCTCCCATCCCCCTATGATTGGGCCTCCAGTGATTGAGCCCCTTATCCCATGCCCCATTCCAAGCCCAAGGCCAGACTGTTCGTGGATGCCGCCCTCGGGCCGGGTGCAGGGGTCGGCCTCGACGCCAGCCAGGCCCATTACGTGGAGCGCGTCATGCGCCTCGCCCCTGGCGACGCCGTTCTCGTCTTCAACGGCCGTGACGGGGAATGGCGGGCCCGCCTCGAGGATGGCGGCGGCAAGCGCCGCGCCCTCGCCGTCGACAGCCAAACGCGTCGGCAGGCCGCCGAGCCCGGCCCGTGGCTGGCCTTCGCGCCCCTCAAGAAGACGCCCATGGACTTCGTCGCCGTCAAGGCGACCGAGCTCGGGGCCTCGCGCCTGCTGCCGGTGTTCACCCGACTGACGGCGGCGCGGCGCGTCGCCACGGCGCGGCTTAGGGCCAACACCCGCGAGGCGGCCGAGCAGTGCGGCCGCCTGAGCTTGCCGGAGGTCGCCGAGCCCGTCGATCTGCGGGCCTTGGTCGCCCAGTGGCCAGCCGGACGCCGCCTGCTGGTTGCCGAGGAGAGCGGCGGCGGCGTGCCCCTGGCACGGGCGCTCGCCAAGGCGGCGCCGGGCGATCACGCATTCCTGATCGGCCCGGAGGGGGGGTGGGCCCCCGATGAGCTTGACGCGCTCCGTAAACTGCCCTTTGTTACGGCGGTGGGATTGGGGCCGCGCATCCTGCGCGCCGATACCGCGGCGCTGGCGGCCCTGGCCTGCTGGCAGGCGCTGGTGGGCGACTGGCACGACGGCCCGCCAGCGTCCGAACGTTGACATTGAACCCAGGAAAACGGGTATCCGAATGGCTGGCGCGAACGCGACGAATGGCGAGGTCATCGCCGACAGGAAGCCGCTCCTAGAATACATGGAGGCGGGGTGCAAGCCGCCCGCGAACTGGCGCATCGGCACCGAGCACGAGAAGTTCGCCTACCGGCGGAGCGACTTGCGGCCGCTCGATTACGGCGGCGAGAGGGGGGTGCGCGCGCTCTTGGAGGGGCTCACCCGTTTCGGCTGGGAACTGGTATTCGAGGACGGCAATCCCATCGCCCTCTCCAAACCCGACATGAGTTCCATCACCCTGGAGCCGGGCGGCCAGATCGAACTCTCGGGATCGCCCCTGGAGACCATTCACCAGACCTGCGACGAGGTCACCGGGCACCTCAAGCAGGTCAAGGCCATCGCCGGCGACATGGACATTGGCTTCCTTGGCCTCGGCTACAACCCGAAATGGTCGGGTGCCGACATCCCGTGGATGCCCAAGGGCCGCTACGCCATCATGAAAGAGCACATGCGCAAAAAGGGCGCCCTCGGCCAGGAGATGATGCTCGCCACCTGCACCGTCCAGGTCAACCTGGACTTCGATTCGGAGGCGACCATGCGACGCATGTTCCGCACAGGCCTGGCGCTGCAGCCCATCGCCACCGCCATGTGGGCCAACTCGCCGTTCCGGAAGGGCGAGCCCAGCGGATACCTGAGCTACCGCAGCCATATCTGGACCGACACCGACCCCGACCGCACGGGCATCCTCGACTTCGTCTTCGAGGACGGCTTCGGCTTCGAGCGATACGTCGATTACATGCTCGACGTGCCCATGTACTTCGTCTACCGCGACGGCGCCTACATCAACGCCGCCGGCCTTTCGTTCCGCGACTTCATGGCGGGCAAGCTCGACGTGCTGCCCGGCGAGCGGCCGACCCTCAAGGACTGGGAGGACCACATGACCACCGCCTTTCCCGAGGTGCGGCTCAAGCAGTTCCTGGAAATGCGCGGCGCCGACGGCGGCCCGTGGCGGCGCCTGTGCGCGCTGCCCGCCTTCTGGGCCGGGCTCCTCTACGACGCCACGGCGCTGGACGCGGCGTGGGAGATGGTCAAGACGTGGACGGCCGACGAGCGCACCGCCTTGCGCGACGAGGTGCCGCGCCTGGCGATGAAGACCCCGTTCCGCAACGGCACCGTCGGCGACATCGCCCGCGACGTCCTGCAGATCGCCCACGAGGGGCTGTCTCGGCGCGATCGGGTGGACACCGTCGGCCTCAACGAGACCCACTTCCTCAACCCGCTCTTCCAGATCGCCGAATCGGGCCTGACGCCGGCCGAGGAACTGCTCGCCGCCTACGAGCGCCTGTGGCAGGGCAGCGTCGACCCCATCTTCCAGGAATACGCTTACTGACTAGGGTCAGGACTCATAACCAAAATATGACAGTTGCTGCGATTGCGATTGTGCTCATGAAGGCGTGGGCGCAGCGGTCATATCGGGTGGCAATTCGCCGCCAGTCCTTGAGGCGGCCGAACATGCGCTCAATGCGATTTCGCAATTTGTACGCCTGCTCGTCGTATTCGACCGGTTCCTTGCGGCCTGAACGACCGGGAATGCAAGGCTCGATCCCGAGACCGGCCAAGGCGTGCCTAAACCAATTACTGTCGTAACCCTTGTCTGCGATCAGGATATCCGCTGGTGGCAAGGCCGGCAGTATGGTTGCCGCTCCGCGATAGTCGCTGATCTGGCCCTCGGTGAGCAGCAGTATCAATGGTTTGCCGTCAGCATCGCATACAGCGTGCAGCTTGGAGTTCAAACCACCTTTCGTACGTCCAATACAGCGGGATAAAGCCCCTTTTTGAGCAGGCTTGCCGCCGTACGATGGGCCTTGAGATGAGTAGCGTCGATCATCACAGTATCCGTCGCCTTATACCAGCGGTCATTGATATTGACCTGTGTGAGCCCATTCACGCATTCCGATGGACATGATTTTCCATGGTCTGTTGATGAGGCGGTTCCAAGCTTGGCACGCGGCATTGATGATCTCGTCGTAATCGGCGAAGACGC
>JASLQF010000019.1 GCA_030744625.1 Rhodospirillales bacterium | reverse complement strand
GTCTGACGGGAAATGCGCTAGAAATTCAGCGAGATATCGCGGTGGACCGACTGGCACGCGGCGACTACGTCGGCCTGCTCGCCGGTCAAGCGGTCCTGCGAACGGAGACCGATGGTGTCCATCATCGCCCGATCGTAGGCCGCGAGCCCGGACGCCAACTCAGCCTGGGCGCGGCGGCGCCAGGACACTTCGGCGCGGAACCGCTTGAGCCCGTCGGCGAGATCCTTGGCCATCTTGGCAGGTTTGGGATTCCTGCGACCCAGGGCGCGCCGGACGCGAGAGAACCGCGACTTGATGTGGCTCGTGCCCGGCACCTTGTTGAACGCCCGCTCGACCTCCTTCAAGGTCTTCACAGCTTCCGCCGGGGGACCTTTGGCGACCACTGATTCCAGGCCCATGAGCCGCCCCTGAAGGGCCGCCAGATTCTCGGCCTCAGCGATCAATTGGCGCAGCTCGACGACAGGCTCGTAGGCTTCGTCGACATTTCGGCGATAGGCAAGACGCGCTTTTCTCTCGGCCGAAGCGAGAGCTCGATGTTGCTTGCTCGCCGCCGCCCAGCTTGCCGGAATCCGGGCCACGAGAGATCGCCTCTGCTCATCGAGGCCGGCGATATGCTGTTCGCGGTCGCGAACCGCCTCCTGGCTGAGGGCGCCGTCGCGGGACAAGCGTCTGAGTTGGGTCTTCAGCTCTTCGAGCTCGCGGTCCAGCCCGTGGATCTCAACCTGCAGCTGGCGGACCTGACGATGGAGCGGCAGGTAGCCCGGCGTGCTTTTTAGGACCGCCGTTTCGGCGGCGCGCACCTTGGCCACCAGTCCGAAGGTCGCCTCGGCCGACGCGAAGCTCTCGCTCAGCACGCGCTGGCGGCGGTCGGGCAGATAGCTGATGTCGAGCGCCTTCGCCTTGGCAATGTTCGTGCGCAATCCGTCGGCGCGGGCGTCGTATTGCTCGAACAGAAATTCCTCGACGCAGTATTGCAGTCGCGGGTTCTTGGGCGGTGGCGCGGTCTCGGAGGTTAGGTAGACCCGGTTGGGCAGGTAGTTCACCAGGCTCGGGAAGACGCCGACGATGGCAAGGCCGGCGAGCTGCAACAAGATGAACGGCACCACGCCGGCATACATCTGGATCGTCTTGACGTCGGGTGGCGCGACGCCGCGCAGGTAGAACAGCGCGAATCCGAACGGCGGCGTCAGGAACGAGGTCTGCATGTTGACCCCGATCATCACGCCCAGCCAGACGGCGGTCACGTTCGCCGTCGGATCGGCGAGCAGGATCGGCGCGATGATGGGTACCACCACGACGGCGATCTCGATGAAGTCGAGGAAGAACCCGAGCAGGAAGATGACCGCCATTACCACCACGAACTTGGTGATGAAGCCGCCCGGCAGACCGGTCAGGAAATCGCGCACCAGCTCCTCGCCCCCGAAGGCGCGGAAGGCGGCCGTCAGCATGGCGGCGCCGAGCAGAATGATGAAGACCAGGGACGTGGTCTTGGCGGTTTCGATCATCACTCCTTCCAGGGTGTCGTCGATCTTCAAGACTCGCCAGCCGCTCCATATGACCGAGGCAAAGAACACCGACGACGTGATCGCCGCGAGGACGATGCCGATGACGTCCTCCTGGTCCTCGATTCTTTTGACGTTGATTTCGAAAAACTCAAGCAACAGGGCGAGCGCTATGACCGAGACGACGGCCAGGACGGCCGGCGTAAAGGCGCCGCGCTTTCCCTCCATGAGGCGGTAGCCCGCCATGACCATGGCGCCGATGGCGCCGATGGCGCCCGCCTGGTTGACGGTGGCAATACCGAGAACGATGGAACCGAGGACCGTGAAGATGAGTGTCAGCGGAGGCATGAGAACGATGAACACGCGCTTCGTGAACTTGGCGTCGTACTTGCCCCGATAGGGCGCCGGCGGGGCGGTTTTCGGCCTTATGAACGCAAGGACGAGAATATAGACAATGTACAGGCCGACCAGCACGAGCCCCGGCAGAAAGGCGCCAAGGAACATGTCTCCGGCGCTCGTCGAGGTCAGGTCGAACTCGGTCGGCAACGAGGACCGGCCCGTGCCGAGCTTGTAGTCGGCCGTGCGGATGGCGCTGCCCTGGTCGGTCGCGTTGGACAGCTGGTCGGCCAGGATGATGAGCACGATGGACGGTGGAATGATCTGGCCCAGGGTCCCCGAGGAACTGATGATTCCGGTCGCCAGGGAGTGGGAATAATTGGCTCGCAGCATAACCGGCAAAGAGATCAAGCCCATGGCGATGACGGTGGCACCGACGATGCCGGTGGTGGCGGCCAGGAGGGCGCCGACAACGACGACGGAAATCCCCAGGCCGCCTGGGATCGGGCCGAAAAGCTGTGCCATGGTGACGAGCAGATCCTCTGCGATCTTCGAACGCTCGAGCATGATTCCCATGAAAATGAAGAGCGGGATGGCGATGAGCGTGTCGCGCTCCGCCTCCCAGTAGATGCCGCGGAAATTGGTGACGCCTGCGTTGAGCCACTGTATGGGGTCGCCTTGCGCGAAGTAGGCATCGACGCGCCCTTCGAAAACAAACCCGAAGAGTGCCGCCAGGGCGATGGTCAGGATGGCCGAACCCGGCAAGGCGAAGGCCACCGGATAGCCGACGCCGAGCGCCAGCACCATGAGCACGACCAACACCATGAGGAATACGATTTCCATGATCGCGTCCGTCGCCGCCTACACGGCCACGTGTTCGCGCGTGTCCGGGTGGTGCCCCGGTTCGCGCAGCAGAACGGCGACGTTGCTCAGGAAATAGCTCGCGAACTGAACGAGCATGGACAGGGCGAAAATCAGAAGGAAAGCGGCCAACAGGTACTTCACGTACAGGCCGTAGCCGGCCTGGGTCACTTCGAAATTGAGTACCGGTCCGCTAATGACGTTGGATTTACCCCACATGCCCATGGTCAGGACGACCCAGCACAGCGGCATGCCCAGCAGGACCGAGCCCACGGAATTGCTCCACGCCTTTCCGCGTTCGCTGAAGCCGGTGTAAAGAATGTCGACCCGCACGTGACCTTCCTGGATCAACGTGTATGAACTGGCGAAAAGGAACAGGGCGCCATACCAGAAGCGAACCAGATCGGCCATGAACGCCTGTTCGTAGGAAAAAACGAAACGGGCGATGACGATCTGAATTTCGGCGACGACGATGAGCAGCGCCAGCCAGGGAAATCCCAAGGACCGCCGGAAGTACGCGATGACGAGCGACACCACCATCAGCGGATAATGAACGGCCTGACCGCGGTAGCTGGAACGGCCCAGGTCCTTGGCCAGGTCTTCGCCCAAAATTCCCGTGAGAAGGCCTTCGACCCGCAGGAACGAAATCACCATGTCGGCGATTCCGATCAGCAAAACCGCCCAGTACGCAGCCCCGATGATGTAGGCCGCGAAGGCGGAAAGGGTCTCGGAGTCCGCGTTCAGCGTGCGCTCGGGCGTTGTTTGGACGTATACGGCGACCCCGGCGACGGAGGCCAGATAGAGGCCGAACTGGACCCATCCGAGCGTCAGGGCGCCGCTGTCGAGAGCGCCACCCGCCGACCCGAGGCCAAACCATCCGAGGTGTGCGAACAGCGCCGGCACCCCCGGCCAGTCGCCCCAGAACGCGAGGCCACTGCTGAGCACGAACACCAGCCCAAGGACCACCATCGACAGCCCGAAAAGGCGCGAAATCGGGACGATGGGGTCGAGCGCCGCCGCGCCGCCGCCCATCGGCCGTGCGGGCGCCAATGTCATGGCGATCGGGACATCATCGAAGCCGGAGAACGCAAATTTTCACCCTCGGCTGATGTGAGAAGCGGAGCCCGAAGAGGGCTCCGCTTCAATAGTATCGCAAGTATCGCAAACGGCGCCGGGTTCAGACGCCGAGGACGCGGTTGCGCTGGGCGACGTAAGCCTGGTCGGAGATTTTCGACCAGCCGCCAAGATTTTTGCGTGCACCGCGGAAGCTTGTGTCGATGCGCTTGGCCAGATCGCTGTGGGCGCGAACGCCCGCGAACACCTCATCGGCCGCTTCGCCGAAGCTGTCGTAGACGTCGTCGCTGAACTTGCGCAGCTTGACGCCCTGGTCATTGATCAGGCTGGCCAGGGAATCGCCGCTCTTCCAGTTATATTCAGCCATCATGATGTCATTCTCGGCGGACGTGGCCGCCTCGATGATGAGCTGGTCGGACTTGGACAGGCCATCCCACCATTTCTTGTTCATGCCGAAGGACAGCATCGAGCCCGGCTCGTGGAAGCCCGGATAGTAATAGTACTTGGCGGCTTCGTAGAACTTCATGAAGCTGTCGTTCCACGGACCGACCCATTCGGTGGCGTCGATGGCGCCGGAGACCAGGTTCTCATAGATTTGACCGCCCGGAATGGAAACCGGAGAGGCGCCCAGTTTCGCCATGACGTCGCCGCCCAGGCCCGGGATACGCATCTTCAGGCCCTTCAGGTCGGCGGCGGAATTGATCTCCTTGTTGAACCAGCCGCCCATCTGGACGCCGGTGTTGCCGCACATCAGGCATTTCAGGCCGAATCCGGCCGCCAGTTCGTCCCACAATTTCTGGCCGCCGCCGAAGCGGATCCAGGCGTTTAATTCCGTGTAGGTCAGACCGAACGGAACGGCGGTGAAGTAGGCCCACCCCAGATGCTTGCCTTTCCAGTAGTAATCGGCCGCGTGGTAGGCCTGCGCATTGCCGGAAGCGACCTCGTCGAAAGAATCGAACGCCCCGACGCGCTCCTTGGCCGCGAAGTACTCGACCTCGATGCGGCCGCCGGTCATGTCGTTGATGCGCTGCGATACACGCTGGGCGCCGGTCCCGAGGCCCGGGAAATCGCGCGGCCAGGTCGAAACAATGACCATTTTCTTGCGGCCTTGCGAGATGGCCGGCGCCGCGAACGAGGTCGCGGCGGCAGCGCCGGCGACACCGGCAACGCCGGCGGCTTTGAGAAATTTACGTCTTTGCACGATGATCCTCCCTTGAGTTTGTTAATTCGCTTGGAGCTTGAAGCTACACGCTAGCAAATGCCGATGGCGCTCACAAGCGTGTCCCGTTTCCACCGGGGCATGATTACCAGATTGTGATGAGTGCGCAATAGACCTCAAACCCGGACCTGTTTGCGTCATTGCCCACTGCAAGCCCGCCGCCAACAGGGGGACTAGAGGCTGATGCCGGCCCGCTCCATGATGGTGCGCACACGGGCGCGTTGCTCGTCGGGTATGACCAGGCGCTCGGCGAAGTCGCGCCCCTTGGGCTTGGTGGCGTCGACGCCAACCTTGGTGACCGTGTGGGTTTCGGGATGGGAGGCGGGATCGAGGATGAAGCCCATGGCGCCGGGAATGAACACGATGTCCTCTTCGGCGCGGACACGCGTCGACACCGCCCACATGACGTCCGACAAATTGAAAATATCGACGTCGTCGTCAACCACCACCACGCACTTGACAAAGGAGTCGGTGCCGAGCACCGTCATGATGGCCTGGCGGGGCTGGCCCTCCTCGGTCTTTCGCATGCCGATGACGGCGGTCAGCGCGCCGGCGGTGTTGAGCGGCACGTGGACGCCGGTGACGTTGGGCAGGCTCCGCTGGAGCGTGGTCCGGATTTCGGCCTCGCGGCTGATGCCGAGGATGACCAGGTGGTCGGCGGACATGCCCGAGGCGATGCTGTGAAACATGGCGTCCTTGCGCATGCTCACGCGCTTGGCGACGAAGACGTTCTCGGTGCTGCGATAGGAGGCATAACCCGTGAACTCGCCGAATGGGCCCTCGGGCTCGTGCACGTCGGCCAGGATCTCGCCCTCGATGACGATCTCGGCGCCGGCCGCCACCTCGATGCCGGCCGTAGAGCACCGCACCACCCGGTAGGGTTCGCCGAAGAAGCCGCCGATGATCTCGTATTTACGCACCTCCGTCGGATAGGAGTCTGCCATGGAGCCCATGTAGTGGAACGGATGGGTGCCGATGGCGACCGCTACGGGCAGGTTTTCGCCGCGCGCTTCGGCATTCTGATGATAGATGTACATGCGCCGGCGCGAGTGCAGCGACACGCCGAGCCGGTTTTTGCCCTTGAGCATGAGCCGATGGAAGCTGGTGGTATCGACGCCGGTTTCCGGGTCGCGGGCGGTGATCTGCCCGGCCGTGATGTAGGGCGCCGCGTCCACTTCGAAATGGAACGGGATGGGCAAGCGCGTGAGGTCCACGTCGTTGCCCTCGAACACCACCTCCTGCCAGGGGGCGTTGGAGACGACCTCGACGGGAATGTAGTTCTGGCACCTCTCCTGAAAGGCGGCGGGCAGGTCGTCACTGGCGATTCCCAGGGCGCCAGCCAAGAGCCGCCTGTTGCCGGCAATGTTTGTCACCACCGGCATCTCAAAGCCCTCCACGTTCTCGAAGACGACGATCGGGCTGCGGCCGCTCAGTTCGAGTTCGAACACGATGGCCGTGATGTCGAACTCGTGGCTCACGGGCTCGGCGATGCGCACGAACTGGTCCGGAAAGTCGCGTTCGACCATCGAAAGAAAACCGCGCATGGACTGGTCGGGCACCGGAATCTCCCCCCTTGCTGCTCGTGTACGCTCGACGCGGGCGCTCTTATAGCCGCGCTCCTCGATTGCCTACAACCTCGGGTGTCCGCTTTCGGCTTCGCTAACCGTAAAGCTGCCGCGCCCGTTTCTCGAAGGCGTCGACCATGCGCCGCACCGCCTCGTTGAAGACGATCCCGATGGCGCGCTGCAGGAAGCGCGAGCGGAATTCGAAATCGACGTAGAAGTCGATTAGGCAGCCACCTTCGCCGGGCTCGAAGATCCAGTGGTTGTTGAGATACTTGAACGGCCCCTCCGAGTAGAAGACGTTGATGCGCCGGGGCCGTTCCAACTCCACCCGGGAGGTGAAGCGCTCGCGGAAGATCTTGTAGCCGATCACCAGGTCGGCGACCACGACGTTTTCCTGGCTCTCCCTCGCCCGCACGCGCGCCGCCATGCACCAGGGTAAGAACTCGGGATAACGTTCGACCTCGGCGACCAGGTCGAACATCTGCTCGGGCGTGTAGGGAAGAATGCGCTTTTCGGCGTGGGTTGGCATGATGGCGGCGGACGGCTCGGGTCGCGCGCCTAACCGTGGGCGGCGCGGGCCGCGCGCGCCCGGCACAACGCCGCGAAGTCCTCGTCGGCGTGATAGGACGACCGGGTCAACGGCGAGGACGCGACCACCAGAAATCCCTTGGCGAGGCCGTCGCGCCGGTAGTCGTCGAACTCCTCGGGCGTCACGTAGCGCGCCACCGGGGCATGGCGCGGCGTCGGCTGCAGGTACTGGCCGATGGTCAGGAAATCGACATCCGCGGCGCGCAGGTCGTCCATCACCCGTGTTACTTCCGGGCGCTCCTCGCCGAGCCCCACCATGATCCCCGATTTGGTGAACAAGCGCCCATCGAGGCGCTTGGCCTCCTCCAGAAGCTTCAGCGAATGATCGTAGCGTCCCCCGGGACGGATCGTGGGATAGAGACGCGGCACTGTCTCCAGGTTGTGGTTGTAGACGTCGGGCCGGGCGGCGACCACCGCCTGCAGCGCGCCTTCCTTGCCGCGGAAATCGGGGGTCAGCACCTCGACGGTGGTCTGCGGCGCCATCTCGCGCAGGCGCTCGATGCATTGCACGAACTGGCCGGCGCCGCCGTCGGCGAGGTCGTCGCGGTCGACCGAGGTGATGACCGCGTGGCGCAGCCCCAAGCGCGAGATGGCGATGGCCAGGTTCTCGGGCTCCAGGGGATCGACGGCGCCGGGCCTGCCGGTGGCGACGTTGCAGAAGGCGCAGGCGCGGGTGCAGATGTCGCCGAGGATCATGACGGTGGCATGCTTGATCGCCCAGCACTCGCCGATATTGGGGCACGCCCCCTCTTCGCAGACCGTGTTCAGGCCGCGTTGGCGCATGAGGCGCCGCGTCTCCCCGTAGGCCTTGGATGTCGGCGCCTTGACACGGATCCACGGCGGCTTGCGCGGCGACGGATTGTCCGGGCGGTTGCGTCTCTCCGGGTGGCGCAGGGCGTGGGCCTTGTTCATGGCCTAGAAATGGATGACCCGGCCGTAGGCGTCAAGCACCGACTCGTGCATCATCTCGGACAGCGTCGGGTGCGGGAAGATGGTGTGCATGAGTTCGCTCTCCGTGGTCTCCAGGGTTTTGGCGACGGCGAAACCCTGGATGAGCTCGGTGACCTCGGTGCCGATCATGTGGGCGCCCAGGAGTTCGCCGGTGGCGGCGTCGAAAACCGTCTTGACCAAGCCCTCGGGCTCGCCGAGCGCTATCGCCTTGCCGTTGCCCATGAAGGGGAAGCGCCCCACCCTGACCTTGTGACCGAGATCCTTGGCCGCCGCCTCGGTGAGGCCGACGCTGGCCACCTGCGGCGCGCAGTAGGTGCAGCCGGGGATGCGCGAAATATCGAGCGGGTGCACGCCGGCGACCCCGGCGATCTTTTCGACGCAGATGACGCCCTCGTGGCTCGCCTTGTGGGCGAGCCAGGGCGGGCCGGTGACGTCGCCGATGGCGTAGACGCCGGGCTCGCCGGTGCGCCCCCACTCGTCGATGACGATGTGGGACTTGTCGACCTTGATCTTGGAGCCCTCGAGCCCGATGTCGTCGGTATTGCCGACGATGCCGACGGCGAGAATGACCTTGTCCACCTTGAGCGACGACGACTTGCCGTCCTGTTCGATGGTGGCGGTGACGGTGTCCTTGTCCTTCTTCAGGGCCTTGACCGTGGCCGAGGTGAGGATCGTCATGCCCTGCTTCTCGAAGGCCTTGCGGGCCAGATCGGAGATTTCCTCGTCCTCGACGGGGAGGACGCGGGGCAGCACCTCGACCACCGTGACCTGTGAACCGAGCGTCTGGAAGAAGCTGGCGAACTCGATGCCGATGGCGCCCGAGCCGACAACCAGGAGCGACTTGGGCATGGCGTCCGGGACCATGGCTTCCTTGTAGGTCCACACCTGCTTGCCGTCGGGCTCGAGACCCGGCAGGGCGCGGGCGCGGGCACCGGTAGCCAGGATGATGTGCTTGGCCTCCAGGGTGGCCACGGCCTTGCCGTCCTTTTCCACGGCCAGTTTGCCACCCCCGGCCAGCCGCCCGTGACCATCGAACACGGTGACCTTGTTCTTCTTAAGCAGGTGCTTGACGCCGGCGGAAAGCTGGCTGGCGACGGCGCGCGAGCGCTTGACCACTTTTTTCATGTCGAAGCCGACGTCCTTGACGGTGAGCCCGAACTCGGCGGCGTTTTGGATGTTGCGGTAGATCTCGGCCGTGCGCAGCAGTGCCTTGGTGGGGATGCAACCCCAGTTGAGGCAGATACCGCCCAGGTGCTCGCGCTCGACGAGCCCCGCCTTCATGCCGAGTTGGGCGGCGCGGATGGCGGTGACATAGCCCCCCGGCCCGCCGCCGACGACGATCAGATCGAAAGAGGTGTCAGCCATGACCGTGACCCCTAAAGCAACATGGTCAGGGGCTCCTCGATGAGCCCTTGGAAGGCGGCCAGGAAATTGGCCCCCACCGCCCCGTCCACAGAGCGGTGATCGACCGAAAGCGTGCACGTCATCATGGTGGCGATGGCCAGCGCCCCATCCTTGACCACGGGGCGCTGCTCGCCCTTGCCGATGGCCAGGATGCACGACTGTGGCGGGTTGATGACGGCGGCGAACTCCTTGATGCCGAACATGCCTAAATTCGAGATGGTGAAGCCGCCGCCCTGGTATTCCTCGGGCATGAGCTTGGCGTCGCGGGCGCGTTCGGCGAGGTCCTTCATCTCGTTGGAGATGGCGGCCAGACCCTTGTTGTCGGCGTCGCGGATGATCGGGGTGATGAGGCCACCCGCCGTGGCCACGGCGACCGAAACGTCGATGGCGGTGTAGCGCAGCACAGCCTCGTCGGTCCACGTGGCGTTGGCCGCCGGCACCTGGCGCAAGGCCAGGGCCACGGCGCGCACGATGAAGTCGTTGACCGAGAGCTTGTAGGCGCTCTCCCCTTGCGGCGACTTGGCGTTGAGGTCCTTGCGCAGCGCGAGAAGGGCATCCACGTCGCAGTCGATGCTTAGGTAGAAGTGCGGGATGTCGCGCTTCGAGGCGCTCAGGCGCTCGGCGACGATCTTGCGCATGGTGGTATTGGGAATTTCGGTGAAGGCGGCGTCGGGGCGGGTCGCCGGTATTGCCGTGGGCGCGGCGCGCGGCGTTGCCGGCGCGGCGGCCGGTGCGGCGGCTCCGCCGGCCAGGGCGGCCTCGACATCGCGCTTGACAATGCGGTTATGGGGGCCGCTGCCGGTGATGGAGACGAGGTCGAGCCCCGTCTTTTCGGCCATGCGCCGGGCCAAGGGGCTGGCCATGATGCGCTCGCCGCCGCCCGGCACGGGCATGGTGGGAGCGGCGGGCGCGGGACTGGCCGGGGCAGGCGGCGTGGCCGCGGGAGCGGCCGCCGGCTCGGGGGGCGCCGGCGGCGCGGGCGCGGGCGCGGCGGCCATTCCCTGCAACGCCGAGGCATCCTCGCCTTCGGCCAGGATGACGGCGATCGGTGTGTTGACGGCGATCCCCTCGACGCCCTCGGCGACAAGGATCTTGCCGAGCGTGCCCTCGTCGACGGCCTCAACCTCCATGGTTGCCTTGTCGGTCTCGATCTCGCACAGGGCGTCGCCGGCGGACACCGCGTCGCCCTCGTTCTTCAGCCACTTGGCCAGCTTGCCCTCCGTCATGGTCGGCGAAAGGGCCGGCATCAGGACCTGGATCGGCATGTCGCTTCCTCCCTCCCCGCTCAGCGGTAGCAGACGGCCTTGGCCGCCGCCACGATGTTATCGGGCCGGGGAATGGTCAGTTGCTCGAGATTGGCCGCGTAGGGCATGGGCACGTCGGTCCCGGTGACGCGGGCCACCGGTGCGTCCAGATGGTCGAAGGCGTGTTCCATCATCTGGGCGGCCAGTTCGGAGCCGATGCCGGCGGCCGGCCACCCCTCCTCGACGCTGACCATGCGGTTCGTCTTCTGCACCGATTGGACGACGGTATCGGTATCGAAGGGGCGCAGGGAGCGCAGGTTGACGACCTCCGCCTCGATGCCTTCGGCGGCCAGGCTCTCCGCCGCCTGGAGGGCTGCTTCCACCATCAGGGAGAAGGCGGTGATGGTGACGTCGCCGCCGGCGCGCTCGATCTTGGCGCGGCCGATGGGGACGGTGAAGTCGGGATCGTCGGGCACTTCGAAACTGCTGCCGTAGAGAATCTCGTTCTCCAGGAAGATCACCGGGTTGGGGTCGCGGATCGCCGACTTCAGGAGGCCCTTGGCGTCGGCTGCCGAATAAGGCGACACCACCTTCAACCCGGGGCAGTGGGCGTACCAGCTCGCGTAGCACTGGGAATGCTGGGCGGCGACTCGCGCGGCGGCGCCGTTGGGACCACGGAAGACGATGGGACACCCCATCTGCCCACCCGACATGTATAGGGTCTTGGAGGCCGAATTGATGATATGGTCTATGGCCTGCATGGCGAAGTTGAAGGTCATGAACTCGACGATGGGCCTGAGCCCGCCGAAGGCGGCGCCCACCCCGAGGCCGGCGAAGCCGTGTTCAGTGATCGGCGTATCGACGACACGGCGCGCTCCGAACTCATCGAGAAGACCCTGGCTTATCTTGTAGGCGCCCTGGTACTGGCCGACTTCCTCCCCCATCAGGAAGACGCTCTCGTCGCGGTGCATCTCTTCCGCCATGGCGTCACGTAGCGCCTCGCGCACGGTCTGGGTCACGGTATTGGCGGAGGTTGTTTCCTCCTCGGGTGGCGTCGCCGGCGCCGTTGGTGCCGACGCGGGCACTGTTACAGGCGCCACTGTGTCCGCTTCCGGGGCCGCCTGCTGTGCGGGCGCGGGCGCGGCGGCCATTCCCTGCAACGCCGAGGCATCCTCGCCTTCGGCCAGGATGACGGCGATCGGCGTGTTGACGGCGACCCCCTCGACGCCCTCGGCGACAAGGATCTTGCCGAGCGTGCCCTCGTCGACGGCCTCAACCTCCATGGTCGCCTTGTCGGTCTCGATCTCGCACAGGGCGTCGCCGGCGGACACCGCGTCGCCCTCGTTCTTCAGCCACTTGGCCAGCTTGCCCTCCGTCATGGTCGGCGAAAGGGCCGGCATCAGGACCTGGATCGGCATGTGGTGTCCCCGCGTTTTCTTTTTCTAGGCTTCGACGAGCACGTCGGTATAGAGCTCTTCCGGCTCCGGCTCCGGGCTCTGTTGGGCGAACTCGGCGGCTTCGGTGACCAGGGCCTTTACCTCGCGGTCGGTTTCCTTGAGGCTCGCCTCGTCCGCCATCTTGTTTTCGAATATCAGGTCGCGGGCGTAGTCGATGGGGTCGCTTTCCTGTCTGACCTTGCTGACTTCTTCCTTCGTGCGGTACTTGGCGGGATCCGACATTGAGTGCCCGCGGTAGCGGTAGGTTTTCATTTCCAGAACGTAGGGCCCCTTGCCGGCGCGGCAGTGGGCGGTGGCGACCTCGGCGGCCGCCTTGACGGCGAGCACGTCCATGCCGTCCACCTGCATGCCGGGAATGTCGAAGGCGTCGCCGCGCCGGTGCAGATCGGTGGTGGCGGAGGCGCGTTCGACCGACGTGCCCATGCCGTACTTGTTGTTCTCGATGACATAGATCGCCGGCAGTTGCCACAGGGACGCCATGTTGAAGGCTTCCGAAACCTGTCCCTGGTTGATGGCGCCGTCGCCCAGGTAGGTCACGCAGATTCCGCCGTCCTGGCGGTACTTGTGGGCGAAGGCGAGGCCTGTGCCGATGGGCACCTGGGCGGCAACGATGCCGTGGCCGCCGAAGAAGCCGGCCTCGCGGCTGAACATGTGCATGGAGCCGCCCTTGCCCTTGGAGTAGCCGCCGCGCCGTCCCGTGAGCTCCGCCATTACCCCTTTCGGGTCCATGCCCGAGACCAACATGTGGCCGTGGTCGCGGTAGCTGGTGACCATGGTGTCCTGTTCCCGGGCCGCCGCCTGCATGCCCACGACCACTGCCTCCTGGCCGATGTAGAGGTGACAGAATCCGCCGATGAGACCCATGCCATAGAGTTGCCCCGCCTTTTCCTCGAAGCGGCGGATGAGCAGCATTTCGCGATAGAATCCAAGGAGTTCGTCGCGCGATACCTGGGGCTTTGGCTTGGCCTTGGCGGCGGCTTTTTTCCTGCGCGGAGCCGCCTTGGCGGCGGCCGCTTTCGGTTTGCGCCGCGCTGGGGTCGCCATCTTTCCTCCCTAAATATTTTCGCCCGTTATGGGATTTGCCCGGGTACGGGCTGCGGCCCCCGACACGCGCCGCGATTGGACCTTATAAAAATAATGCGGGTGGGAGCGCTTTGCAAGGTGGCCAGAAGGCCTATAACACACTGTTCACAAAAGAAAAATGAAAATTAATGTAAAAACAGTTAATGAGCAGATGAATCCACTCCGCGCTCATTCCCCTCCTGCCCGACAGGCCGCAAACTTGTGCTATACCCTGTGAGAAGCTCAGACCAGAGGTTCACTTTCAATGGCCCAACAATCAGGTCGCGGCAGCGCCATGACGTCCCCTCGCGAGGATGCGGCGGACACCGCCCCCCGCCTGCTGGAGGTGGTGCGCCATCTGGCCAACGAGCTCCGCCCCCGCCAGGCCGGCATGGAAGCAGTTTCCCTCGACAGCTCGCTCGATCGCGACCTGGGCCTTGATAGCCTGGCACGGGTGGAACTGCTGACGCGCATCGAGAAGGTGTTTGACGCCACCCTCCCGGAAGCCGTGTTCGTCAACTCGGAGACCCCGCGCGACATTCTCCGCGCTCTTCTGGGCGCCAGGGGCGTACGTCGGCCGGACGTCAATTTTGATGCGCGCGAGCTGGCGCTCGGTGGAGCAGAAGCCGTGCCGCGCAGCGCCGCGACCCTTGTCGAAGTCCTGAACTGGCACGCGGCGGCCCACCCCGAGCGCCCCCACATCCGCCTCTACAGCGACGACGGCGACGGCGAGGTCATTACCTACCGCGCCCTCAAGGAGGGGGCGGAGCGGGTGGCTGCCGGCCTGGTGCGGCTGGGCTTTGAGCCCGGAGAGGCGGTGGTCGTCATGCTGCCGACGGGCCGCGACTACTTCCTGACTTTCTTCGGGGTGTTGCTGGCCGGGGGCGTTCCGGTCCCTATTTACCCCCCGGCGCGCGCCGCCCACATCGAGGAGCACCTGCGCCGCCACGCCGCCATCGTCGCCAACTGCCGGGGCGCCGTCATGGTCACGGTGGCTGAGGCGCAACCCGTCGCCCGCCTGCTGCGCTCCCAAGTGGATACCCTGCGCCACGTGGTCACCCCCGACCAGTTGGTCGAGGCGCCGGGCGGTTTCGCCATGCCCGTGCTAGGCGCCGGGGACACCGCCTTCCTGCAGTACACCTCGGGCAGCACCGGCGACCCCAAGGGCGTCGTGCTGAGCCACGCCAACCTGCTCGCCAACATCCGGGTCATGGGCGAGGTGCTCGAGGTCGGGCCCGATGACGTCTTCGTCAGTTGGCTGCCCCTCTACCACGACATGGGGCTGATCGGCGCGTGGCTGGGGAGCCTGCATTTCGCGGTGCCCCTGGTGATCATGTCGCCGCTCGCATTCCTGGCCCGTCCGCGGCGCTGGCTGTGGGCCATGCACCGCTATCGGGGCACCCTCTCGGCGGCGCCCAATTTCGCTTACGAGCTGTGCCTGCGCCGCATCTCCGACGCCGACATCGAAGGCCTCGATCTGAGCTCTTGGCGCATGGCCGCCAACGGGGCGGAGGCGGTGAGCCCGGAGACGATGGAACGCTTTTGCGCGCGATTCAAAGCCCACGGGTTTCAACGCGCCGCCATGATGCCCATGTACGGCCTCGCCGAGAACTCGGTCGGCCTGGCCTTCACGCCGCTCGGCCGCGGCCCTCTCGTCGACCGTGTCGAACGCCGCGCCCTGTCAGAATTGGGCCACGCCGTTCCGGCGCGCGCCGGCGACGAGAGCGCGCTTGCCATCGTGGCCTGCGGCCGACCCCTGCCCGGCCACCAGGTTCGCATCGTCGATCCCGGCGGCCGCGAGCTTCCCGAGCGCCGGGAAGGGCAGCTCCAGTTCGAGGGCCCATCGTCGACCAGCGGCTACTTCCGAAACGCCGACGCGACCCGCGGCCTGTTTCAGGGGGAATGGCTGGACTCCGGCGATCTCGCCTACGTGGCGGGCGGAGACGTCTACATCACGGGCCGTGTCAAGGACGTCGTCATCAAGGCGGGGCGCAACATCTATCCCGCCGAGTTCGAAGAGGCCATCGGCGCGCTTGCCGACATCCGCGCCGGCAACGTCGCGGTCTTCGGCAGCAAGGATCCCGACGGCGGAACCGAGTGCCTCGTCGTGCTGGCCGAGACCCGCAAACGCGACGAGGCCGGGCGCGCCGAGTTGATGGGGCACATCAACGCGGTGGCCACCGACCTCGCCGGCATGCCCCCCGACGATATCGTCCTCGCCCCACCCAACACCGTGCTCAAGACGTCGAGCGGCAAGATCCGCCGCGCCGCTTGCCGCGACCTCTACGAGCAGGGCCTGATCGGCAAGCCCGGCCGCTCCCTGCGCTGGCAGGTGGCGCGCCTCGTGCTGTCGGGGGCCCTGCCCAGGCTGCGCCGGACCGTGCGCGGCCTGGGCGCGCTGGCCTTCGCCGCATATGCTTGGATGATGCTCCTGGCGATGGCTCTTCCCACTTGGCTTTTGGTGGCCGGGCTGCCGCGCGAGCCGTGGCGCTGGGGCGTCATCCGGGGTGCCCTCAAGATTCTCGCCGGTGCCACGGGGACGCCCCTCGCCGTAAAGGGGCGCGACAACCTGCCGCCGCCGGGTAAGCCTTGCGTCTATGTCTCGAACCACGCCAGCTATCTCGACGGCTGCGTCATGGTGGCGGCGCTGCCCGGCCAGTTCAGCTTCGTCGCCAAGGCGGAGCTGACCGGGAACTTCGTGCCCCGCATCTTTCTCGGGCGCATCGGCACCCAGTTCGTCGAGCGCTTCGACCGGCGGCAAGGCATCGACGACGCCCGGCGCATCGCGGCGGCCGCCCAGGGCGGCCGCCCGCTCTTCTATTTCGCCGAGGGCACCTTCACGCGCATGCCCGGCCTCCTGCCGTTCCAGATGGGGGCCTTCACGGCGGCGGCCGAGGCCGGAGTTCCCATCGTGCCCATCACCATCCGCGGCACGCGTTCCATGCTGCGCGACGACTCCGGCTTTCCCAGGCCGGGTGCCATCACCGTGGTCATCGACGCGCCCATCACGCCCGAAGGGGAGAAGGCCGATACCTGGGCCGCCGCCGTCAGGCTGCGTGACGAGACGCGGCGGCGAATCCTGGCGCGCTCGGGCGAGCCCGATCTGGAATACGAGCGTCCGCTGGCGTGAATTGACCAACTATTTGCGGCTTACTTCAGGGCCAGGGCGTGGCCGCTGTAGCGCATTCCCGGGCAGATATCCGTGAAACGGCCCGCGAACTCCTGGAGCAACACCCAGGGGGGCTTGGCGTCGTCGTACCATCCTGGAAAGCGCTTTTGCAGGAACTTGATGAACCTCACGTAGCGGCGCACGATCTGTTCATTGAAGTTGGGGTATTCCCTCTGCACCGTCTCCAGGAACCACTTGGCGTAGAGGTAGGCCTCGTATTCCACGAAGCCGCTGCTGCCGCCGTGGCGGTTGGGCTTCATGGCCACGCCGCGCACGTCCCAGTGGTCCTTTCCGCACCAGTCGTACATGGGCCACAACCGCTTGTCCGCTTCCTGTTTGCCGTGACCGACGAACTCGTGCACCAGGGTGGCCGCCAACTGATAGGGATTGTTGTCGAACACCGGGTCGTCGTCGATGTGGGTCGAGGAGATGCGCACGATATAGAGGTCGTCCCAGGCATTGAAGGACGCGGGCCCTGGCCTTCCCCGGTAGTAAATGACTCGCTCGCCGCCGCGGTTGATCGACCGCAACAAGGCGAAAAAGAGCGGCGATTCGACTTCGATCGTATCGATGGATTCCTTGATCTTGACGAAGAATTCTTCGTTGTCGGGAGCCCCGGGGTTGCCGTTCAAGGCGCCGATCAGGACGAAACCCTTGTAGTCGAGGCGCGGATGGTCCTTGCCGTAGAACTCGGGTCTGGAATTCCGTGAATAGTGAAGCGGATCGTCGGATTCCTCTGTTGGGACCGCCCATTCTTCGGTGGACGAGACGTCTTTATCGCCGGCCGCCGCTGTGTCGGCGAGGACCAACCAGGTCAATGCAAGAATGGCCCCATGCCAGTGGCGCGGAAGTTTCACCAAGCCCTGCCTCACGAGATGGCTCGAACGCTCCGAGGCTTTTCCGATATCACGGATGGGAGGCGCTTTAAAGGAGGATCGCGCCGGCGGGGGGGGAATTGTCGAAAACCCGCACGAATGGCCCGTCGCGGACGCTCGAATTCGGGGATTCCCCCGTTAATTTTAGGAGGTCCCCTAAGAGCCCGGGGCCCTTGGGCGGCCCTTCGCGGGGCCCGGCTCGCGCGGTTTTTCGACGAAGATGATGACCTCGTCCGTGTAGCCGTAGTTGAGCATGAAGCGGGCCCGCTCGTCGAGCATGTCGCGGTCGAGGCTTCGTGGGCTGAGCAGCCCGACCCGGTTCTCGAGGGCGCGGCGTTCAATGGATGTGTCGCCGAGGACGGCGCGCGCCTCGTTCACCCGATGGGTGAGCTGGCGCCATGCGATCAGCCCCCGGTCGCCTTGGACCGCGTGGTAGGCGAAATACCCGACCACACAAAAACCAAGGACCGGCAGGACCACACTGCCCGCTCGTGCGCGAAATTCCGCAATCACTCCCATCGACCCGTGCACCCTGCCCTTTCATCGAAGCCACGGGCCCACGGTCCCAAACCGCCGCCACCCTAGGACGGAGCGGTTAACAAGTGGTGAAGGGCACTAGACGGCTATCGAACTCACGAAAGCAGTGTACTCACCACAACCATGCCAAGAATAAAGAAGCCAGACATAGTCCACCCGGCGAGAACCCCGCAATCGGAAACGCGGCGATCCGTCCACAGGGGGTCGATGTCGCGCGGATCCCTGTATGAACCGTTTCTCATCGCTGCACCCCATGCCTTGTTGAATTGAGGCAAGTTCTACCACGACGCCGATTCGTCAAATGTGAGTTTTGCCACATGCCGCGTACGACCCGCCGTGGCGGCAAGCGACGGTGGTCTCTGTTCTCGTGCGTCAGGTGAGCAGGGGCCCCGGTTCGCGGATCAGGCATCCCACGGCGCAGTGGGGACCGCCGCCCGCCAGGACGAACTCGCTCATCCCGACTTCGATGACCTCGACACCCCGCTGCCTGAGGATTCCCGTGGCGACCGGGTTGCCGGCGACCATGATGATCTTTCCCGGCTCCAGGGCGAGGATGTTGCAGGCCGAATTCTTGTGCTCCTCGTCGCTGACCTCGATGAGTTCGATCCCCTTGCCGTCCAGATAATCCAGGGTCTTTGCGTCGAGCCCCGGCGGATACACGAGCCCCAGACGTGAATCGACCAGGCCGAAGACGATGTCGAGGTGGATGTCGCCGGTGAAGACGACCTTGTGGATCTCCTTGACGCCGTTGCGGCGAAGCAGGTGAGAGACCTGCTCGAAGCCTTCCTCGTTGCCGCTGGGCCCGATGCCGATAAGGGCATGATGCGGATCCAGGAAGAAGATATTGCCTCCCGATTCCATGATGCCGGTACCGTGAACCGTGTACAGGATCGGACAGCCGATGGCGGCGAGCTTTCTGGCGATAATGACCTCGAGCCCCTTGCGCCACGGAGCAAGGCCATAGCGGGGCACGATGGCGCCGCCATTGATGACGAAGGCCGACGCCGGCGCCCACACCATGCGATTGCGGCAGTAGGGCCCCATGAAATATTGGGGCACCTCCATCTCCTCCAGTTCGACCCCGTTCTCTTCCAGCACTTTTATGAGCGCCTTGTACTGCTGGCGCATCTTCTTGAGGTTCGGACGGACCCCATCGGGAAGCCCATAGAACACGGGGTCTTCCAGGATTTCGTCGGACTCCTCGTTGTCCGACGGCGGCATGACGATGGCATAGCTGAGCTTACCGACCTTCGACTGGGCGCCCCACTTCCTGCCCCACATGGCTTCCAGCTCGTCCATGAACGAGATTTTTCGGAAGATGTCCTGGTTGGGCGGTTGGCCCTTGACGTAGCCCGGAATTTTCGTGGGGTCGAGATGCATGGCCGGTCTCCCTGGTCTCTTACACCGGGATTCTCCATTTGAACCCCGGCTCTGGACCCATGGTGTTGCAAAGCTCGCCGATAGGCAACCCAAAGTCCCATATCTGACTGATACTCAATATTGAATCAGCACAGCCGTGGCGCTTCCCCTATGTCATCCGGGCCATGCGGGTTATCATGCCGTGACGCGCGTGCATTCGATGCCGTGCGCCCCTCGAAGGAAATGGGATGGCAAGGCATACAGAGACGCTGGCGCGGATTCCCGTGTTTCAGGGGCTGGACGAGGAGGCCGTCCGCCGGCTTGATACCCAGTGCCTTTGGCGGCGCTACGATGCCGAGATGGAGATTCTCGGGTACAAGGACGACAGTTCCGATGTCTATTTTGTGGCGGCTGGCAAGGTGCGCGTGATGATCCCGTCAGTGAAGGGCAAGGACACCATTTTTCGCGACATTGACGCCGGTGAGTTCTTCGGCGAATTGGCGGCCATCGACGGCAAGGAGCGCTCGGCCAGCATCGTGGCTCTCACCAACGCGACGCTCGCCAGGATGCCGGACCGTGTGTTTCGCGACACTCTCGCCAGCTATCCCCCGGTGTGCGCGCGGATTCTGGAAATGCTCGTTTCTCGCGTCCGCTCGCTCAGCGACCGCGTCAACGAGTTCCGGACGCTCCCCGTCAACAACCGGGTGCATGCGGAACTGCTGCGCCTCGCCCGCCCCGGAGAGAGCGGCGGCAAGGAGGCCATTATCTCGCCGCCCCCCTATCATCACGAGATCGCGGCCCGCGTCAGCACCCACCGGGAGGCGGTCTCCCGGGAGTTGAAACGGCTCGAGCGCGAGGGGCTGCTCGAAAAGCGTCGGGGCGCCTTGGTGCTCAAGGACATCGGCGCGCTCGCGGAACTGGTCGAACGCGCTCACGAAGACATCGACTGACAATTACGCGGCACGGAATTAAAGTGGGAATTAAAGGAATTAAAGGGAATTAAAGTGACATGATACTTATTTCACACATTAAAGTGACATGATACTTATTTCACGGACATTAAAGTGACATGATACTTATTTCACGGTGTGGATTAGGCAGGGATGTGTGCGGCGAGCGGAGATAATTAAGTATCATGTCACCTTAATCTTTCTCCTTAATCTTTAATCGTCACCTTTCACCCTCACCTGAATTCGCACGAGTTCCAAGGCATCCTTGACGACTTGCCGCGACGCGCTCCCGGCTCATTCCTAGCGCAGCACCCCGCGCCCGGCGTAGCGGGCGGTGGGGCCCAGTTCCTCCTCGATGCGCATGAGCCGGTTGTACTTGGCGAGGCGCTCGGAGCGCGACGGCGCCCCCGCCTTGATCTGGCCGGCACCGGTGGCCACCGCGATGTCGGCGATGGTGGCGTCCTCGGTCTCGCCCGAGCGGTGCGAGATGACGGCGCCATAGCCCGCCTTCTGCGCCATGTCGACGGCGGCCAGGGTTTCGGTGAGGGTGCCGATCTGGTTGACCTTGACGAGGAGGGCGTTGGCGGCGCCCTTCTCGATGCCGTCGGCGAGGCGGCGCCGGTTGGTTACGAACAGGTCGTCGCCGACCAGCTGCAGGGCGCCGCCGAGTTCCTGCGTAAGCGCCACCCAGCCCTCCCAGTCGTCCTCGGCCATACCGTCCTCGATGGAAACGATGGGATAGCGTTTGGCCAGATCGGCGTAGTATTCGACCAAGCCCGCGGCATCCAGGGTCTTGCCCTCGCCGGTCAGCTCGTACTTGCCGTCCTTGAAGAATTCACTGGCCGCCGCGTCGAGGGCCAGCGCCACCTCGTCGCCCGGCTTGTAGCCGGCCGTCTCGATGGCCTTGGTGATGAAGGCCAGCGCTTCGTCGGCACCGGCAAGTGCAGGCGCGAAACCGCCTTCGTCACCGACGCTGGTGGCGTGGCCGTTTTTGGCAAGCGCCGATTTGAGCGCGTGGAACACTTCGGCGCCCGTGCGCACGGCGTCGGCCAAGGTTCCGGCGGCCACCGGCATGATCATGAATTCCTGGATGTCGATGGGATTGTCGGCGTGGGCGCCGCCGTTGATGATGTTCATCTGCGGCACCGGCATGAGCCGGGCCAGGGCGCCGCCGAGGTGGCGGTAAAGGGGCGTGCCGGCATCGTCGGCGGCGGCCTTGGCGACGGCGAGGCTGACGGCGAGGATGGCGTTGGCGCCGAGACGCGACTTGTCGGGCGCGCCGTCGAGTTCGATCATGATGTCGTCGATCACCACCTGGTCCTCGGCGTCCATGCCCGACAGGGCGTCGAAGATCTCGCCGTTGACCGACTGGCAGGCGTCGAGCACGCCCTTGCCGCCGTAGCGCGTCGCGTCGCCATCGCGCAGCTCGACCGCCTCGTGGGTCCCGGTCGAGGCCCCGGACGGCGCGGCGGCGCGCCCCGAGGCCCCGGATTCCAGCACGACGTCGACCTCGACCGTGGGGTTACCCCGGGAATCGAGGATCTCGCGGGCGTGAATGTCGATGATGGCGGTCATGGTTCGATCCTCGGTGGTGCGGGCGGCCCGGTGTCGTGCTCAGGCCTCGACCGGGCGCGCCTTGGCCACCCGATCGAGTTCCATCAATGTTTCAGCAATTCCAGGCATGTCTTTGAGATATATCATGTTTGGTCCGTCGCTTGGCGCCCTGTCCGGGTCCTGGTGGGTCTCCATGAAGACCGCCGCCACGCCGACGGCGGCGGCGGCGCGCGCCAAGACCGGAGCGAACTCGCGCTGGCCGCCCGACGCCGTGCCCTGGCCGCCCGGCTGCTGCACCGAATGGGTGGCGTCGAAGACAACAGGATAGCCGGTGCGCGCCAGGATCGGCAGGGCGCGCATGTCGGAGATCAGGGTGTTGTAACCGAAGCTGGCGCCGCGCTCGCACAAGAGGATGTTGCGGTTGCCGGTGCTCTCGATCTTGGCGGCCACGTTGACCATGTCCCAGGGTGCAAGGAACTGGCCCTTTTTGACGTTGACGGCGCGGCCCGTCTTGCCGGCGGCCAGCAGCAGGTCGGTCTGGCGGCACAGGAAGGCGGGGATCTGCAGCACGTCCACGGCCTCGGCGACGGGGCCGCAGTGGGCCGCCTCGTGGACGTCGGTGAGGACCGGGCAGCCGTGGGTCTCGCGGATTTCCGTGAACACGGCGAGCGCCGCGTCCAGGCCGACGCCGCGCGCCGCCTCGACGCTGGTGCGGTTGGCCTTGTCGAACGATGTCTTGTAGATGAGCCCGAGACCGAGCTTGCCGGCCATGTCGACCAGGGCTCCGGCGGTTTCCAGGGCGTGCGCCCGGCTCTCCATGACGCACGGCCCGGCGATGAGCGCCAGGGGCAGGTCGGTGCCGAGCGTCAAATCACCGACGGTGACGTGGTGGGGCACGGTCATGGCACCGTCATGGATTGGGGCATGGCATGGGGCATGATACGGGGTCCGCGGCTCGCCGCTACACCAGCCGCGCCTGTTCGACGGCGGCGCCGATGAACGACTCGAACAGCGGGTGCGGCTCGAACGGTCGCGACTTCAGCTCGGGATGGAACTGGACGCCGATGAACCACAGATGGTCGGGAATTTCCATGATCTCGGGGAGCGCGCCGTCCGGCGACTTGCCGGCGAAGATGACGCCTTTCCCGGCCAGCCGGTCCTCGTAGGCCATGTTCACCTCGTAACGGTGGCGGTGGCGCTCGCTGACATGGTCGTTACGATAGATCTGGCGCACGCGGCTGTCGGGGCTCATGACGCAATCATAGGCGCCGAGGCGCATGGTGCCGCCGAGGTCGCTGTCGGCGGAGCGCTTCTCCATGGTTCCCGCGCGCTCCCACTCGGTGAGCAGCCCGACCACGGGCTCCGGCGTCGGGGCGAACTCGGTGGAGCCGGCTTCCTCGAGGCCGACCAGGTTGCGCGCCGCCTCGACCACCGCCATCTGCATGCCGAAGCAGATTCCGAAATAGGGCACATTGCGTTCGCGCGCGAAGCGGGCCGCCGCGATTTTGCCCTCGGCGCCACGTTCGCCGAAACCGCCGGGGACGAGGATTCCATTGACCCCGTTGAGATGCGCCACCGAATCCTCTCGCTCGAAGATCTCGGAATCGATCCAGTGCATTTTGACGCGCACGTTGTTGGCGATGCCGCCGTGGGCCAGGGCCTCGGCCAGCGACTTGTAAGCGTCGAGAAGGCCGGTGTACTTGCCGACGACGGCGATTCTGACCTCGCCCTCGGGCTTGGTGGCGCGTTCGACGATCGCGCGCCAGGCCGTCAAGTCGGGCTTCGGCACCTCGAGACCGAAGTGGCCGCACACCTGTTCGTCGAGTCCCTCGGCGTGGTAGCTGATCGGCACCTGGTAGATGCTCTCCACGTCGAGGGCGGGAATGACCGCCTCGCGTCGCACGTTGCAGAAAAGGGCGATCTTCTGGCGCTCCGTCTCCGGCAGGTCGCGATCGGTCCGGCACAAGAGGATATCGGGCTGGATTCCGACGCTCAACAGCTCCTTGACCGAGTGTTGCGTCGGCTTGGTCTTGAGTTCGCCGGCAGTCGGCACGTAAGGCAACAACGTCAGGTGAATGTACATGGCGCGCTCGCGGCCGAGCTCGTTGCCCAGTTGCCGGATGCTTTCGAGG
Source organism: Rhodospirillales bacterium (assembly GCA_030744625.1). GTDB lineage: Bacteria > Pseudomonadota > Alphaproteobacteria > Rhodospirillales > JASLQF01 > JASLQF01. The sequence goes on along the minus strand of JASLQF010000019.1, from coordinate 26,249 downwards.
AAGGGCAGGCTTTCGATGTCGCCGACGGTGCCCCCGATCTCGCAGAGCACGAAGTCCTCGTCGGTGAGATCGCTGGAGATGAAGGTCTTGATGGCGTCGGTGACGTGGGGGATGACCTGGATGGTGGCGCCCAGGTATTCGCCGCGGCGCTCCCGCGAGATGACGTTCTGGTAGATGCGCCCCGTCGTGATGTTGTCGCTTTGGCGCGAGGCCACGCCGGTAAACCGCTCGTAGTGGCCGAGGTCGAGGTCGGTTTCGGCGCCGTCGTCGGTGACGTAGACCTCGCCGTGCTGATAGGGGCTCATGGTGCCCGGATCGACATTGAGGTAGGGATCGAGCTTGCGCAGCCTAACCGTAAAGCCGCGCGCCTGGAGAAGGGCCCCCAACGCGGCCGATGCCAAACCCTTGCCGAGTGATGAAACCACGCCGCCGGTAATAAAAATGAACCGCGTCATGGAGCCCGAACCTACACCAAGAACCGGCGCCCTATAAACCCATAAAAAGAAGAAGGCGGCCTCGCCGCCGCCTCGGTCCACCCGTCTGGCCCCGGTCCGCTCATTGGCCGAGCGGCGCGCTGGGCTTGGCGGGTCCCTCGGTCGTCGGGGCGGGCTGATCCATGATCGAGCGCGGCGCGCGGTCTCCACCGGCCAGGATGGCCAGGGTGAGGCTTGTCGCGAAGAACAGCGCGGCCAGCACCGCCGTCACGCGGGTCAGCATGTTGGCGGCGGAACGGCCGGTCATGAATCCGCTCATGCCGCCGCCTCCCATGCCGAGGCCACCGCCTTCGCTGCGTTGCAGCAGGACGGTGAGGACAAGGGAAATGGCAATCAGCAGGTGGATGACGAGGATGACGGTGATCATGGTCTTTTCGTTAGCCGCCGCTGGGACGTCCGCGCCGTGAGAACGCTGCGATGTTTAGTCCCTAACCGGCACTATTGCTAGACACAACTTTCGGCGATGGACCAAAAACCGCCGGCGTCGAGGCTGGCGCCGCCGATCAGGCCGCCGTCCACGTCGGCAAGGGTGAGGAGCGCCGCCGCGTTCTCGGGCTTCACCGAACCGCCGTAAAGGATGCGGATGCCCCCCGCCTCATCAGTGCCCAGTCGCTTCGCCAGTTCGCCGCGGATATGGGCGTGCACTTCCTGTATTTCTTCGGCGCTAGGCGTCAGCCCGCTGCCGATCGCCCACACCGGCTCGTAGGCGACGACCGTGTTGGCGGCGCCGGCGCCGACCGGCAGCGAGGCGTCGAGCTGCCCGGCGACCGTGGCCAGGGTGCGCCCGCCATGGCGCTCGGCCTCCGTCTCACCGATGCAGACGATGGCGCGGAGGCCCGCCGCCAACGCGGCCTCGGCCTTGGCCTTGACGAGGGTGTCGTCCTCGCCATGGTCGGCGCGCCGTTCGGAGTGGCCGACGATGACGAAGGAGCATCCGAGGTCGGCCAGCATGGCGGCGCTGACGTCGCCGGTATGGGCGCCTTTTTCCTCGGTGTGACAGTCCTGTCCTCCGACGGCGATTCCAGAACCGGCGACGGCGGCGGCGACCCGCGCCACCAGGGTAAAGGGCGGACACAAGACGAGCTCGAAGGCGGGTGCGCCGACCGCCCACGTGCGCCGCGCCAGATCGGTGGCGAGCGCCTCTGCCTCGGCTCCGAGGCCGTTCATCTTCCAGTTGCCGGCGATCAAAGGCCGGCGGGGAGCGGGCATGGGTGTCTTCCTCGATGGTCAATTCCTGGCGCCGGCTTAGCACAGGGCAGTCTCGCTCTCCAAGCCCTCAACCGGTGCCTGGAGCCGCCTCCGCCCGGGCCGGGCGGGCGGGAATCGCGGAATTCCGGGGTTGCGGGGCCCGGGCGGCGCTCCTATGATGCCGCCCGCACGACGCGACGCTTCGTCCCACCTCACAATTCCGGCGAACCATGCTTGGTGCCATCCGCAAGCGATCCGGCTCTATTCTGGTCAAGCTCCTTCTCGGGCTGTTGATTCTGAGCTTCGCCGCGTGGGGCATATCGGACGTTTTCCGCACCCGCGCCTCCGATACATCGGTAGCGCGGGTCGGGGAGAGGGAGATCACGCCCAACCAACTCGGCAACGATTACCGGCGCGAGCTGAGCCGCCTGCAAACCGCGTTCGGCGGCAACCTCGACCCCCAGCAGGCACGCGCCATGGGGCTTGCCGAGATGGTGCTCGGCCGTATCGTCGAGCGCACCCTGTTTGCCCTCGGCGCCGATCGGCTCGGCGTCGCCGTCAGCGATGATATGGTGCGCCGGGAAATACGCGCGACGCCGGCCTTCCACAATCAGTTCAAGAAGTTCGACCGCCTGCGCTTCCAGGAGGTGTTGCGCTCCAACGGGCTCAGCGAGAACGGATTTGCCGCCATGCTCCGCGAGGATCTGGCACGCGCCCAACTGGCGGGCAGCGTCGAGGCGAGCGCCATGGCTCCCAAGGCACTCGTGGATGCCCTTTACCGCCACCGCCAGGAAAAACGCGTCGCGGAGACGGTGTTGGTCGCGGATGACGGCGTGGCCCACCCCGGAGACCCGGATCAGTCCGCCCTCATCGACTTCCACAAGGAGAACGCGGCGCGCTTTACCGCCCCCGAGTTTCGCACCCTGACCGTGCTTGGCATCGACGCCAAGATCCTGGCCAAGGAAGTCGCGGTTTCCGAGGATGCCCTCGAGGAGGCCTACGCGGAAAGGCGTGACGAGTTCGCCAGCCCGGAGCGCCGTACCCTGCAGCAAATGGTGCTCGTTGATGAAGCGGCGGCGCGGCGCGCCCACACGCTCCTCGGGGAAGGAAGGGACTTTGCCGAGGTTGCCAAGGAAGTGGGTGGACTGGATGCGGAGACCGTGGAGCTGGGCGCCCTGACCCGCGAGGAATTGCTGCCGGAATTGGCCGAGGGTGCGTTTTCCGCGGCCGCCGGGCAGATCGTGGCGCCCGTTCAAAGCCCCATCGGCTGGCACGTGATGCGCGTCGCCGCCATCGAGGCCGCCAGCCAGCAGACGTTCGCCGAATTACGCGGCAAGCTGGCCGAGGAAATGGCGCGCGACAAGGCGATCGACAGCCTGTTCAGGTTGAGCAATCAGATGGAGGACGCGCTGGGCGGTGGCGCCACCCTGGAGGAAACGGCTTCCAGACTGAATCTCGAAGTGGTCAAATTCGACGCCATCGACGCCAGCGGGCGCGATGCCGCGGGCCAGCCGGTGAGCTTGCCCTTCGTCGGGAAGGAATTGCTCGACACCGCTTTCTCCACCGAAGAGAACGCCGAGAGTCCACTCACCGAAACCGGTTCGGATGCTTATTTCGTGCTGCGTGTCGACCGCGTCACGCCCCCCGCCCTGCGCCCCCTCGACGAAGTACGCGAGGCGGTGGCCGAAGCGTGGCGCGCGGCGCGCCGCGCCGAGGCATCCCAACAGGCCGCCGAGGCGCTGCTGCAACGCATCGAGGGCGGCACGGAACTTTCCAACGCGGCGGCGGAGGCCGGGTTCACGGTGACGACGACGGCGCCGTTCAGCCGCTCCTCCGAAGGCGCCTCGCACGGCCTGCCTCGCGGGTTGGTCACCTCCCTGTTCGATGGACGGGTCGGCAAGGCCGCCGCGGCACGTGGCGCCAAGGGCCATTACGTGGCGCGGGTCAAGGAGGTGGTGGCCGCCGATCCCTACGCGGACGCCGACGGTGTGGCGGCGCACCGCAAGCAGATCGAGGAAAGCATGCGGGCGGATATGGTGACGCAGCTCGCCGCCGCCCTTCGGGAGCGCTATCCGGTAACCGTCAACCGCGACGCCCTCGAACGGGTCTTTTAGAGTTCATCGCGGCGAAGCATGAAGGCGCACCCCGAGTATCCGGCCTTCAAGGAAGCCTTCGAGGCGGGCCGTCCGCAGCTCGTGTGGACGACCCTGGTGGCCGATCTGGAGACCCCGGTCTCGGCCATGCTCAAGCTGGCCGACGGCCGTCCCAACAGCTTTCTTCTGGAATCAGTCGAGGGCGGCGCCATTCGCGGGCGCTATTCGTTCATCGGCATGAAACCGGACCTCATCTGGCGGTGCCACGGCGACCGCGCCGAGATCAACCGTCGGGCCCGACATGACGCCGACGCTTTCGAGCCGTGCGCCGGCGGCGCTATCGACTCGTTGCGCGCCATCGTCGCCGAGTCGCGCATCGACCTGCCGCCCGGACTGCCGCCCATGGCGGCGGGCCTGTTCGGTTACATGGGCTACGACGTGGTGCGTCTGGTGGAGAAGCTGCCCGACGAACTGCCCGACATCTTCGGCTTGCCCGACGGAATTTTCCTCAGGCCCACGGTCATCGCCGTGTTCGACACCATCGAGGACGTCGTCACCGTGGTCACGCCGGTGTGGCCGGGCGGCGAGCTTGGTGCCGAAGCCGCCTACGGCAAGGCGCGCGAGACCCTGAGCGACGTGGTCGGCGATTTCGACCGCACCCTGCCCTATCGGCGCGACAGCGGATCGGCGGCAATGGAGATTCCCGTCCCCAAATCCAACATGGCGAAAAAGCGTTTTTTCGGGATGGTCGAAAAGGCCAAGGAATACATCCTCGCCGGCGACATCTTCCAGGTGGTGCTCTCGCAACGCTTCCAGGTGCCGTTCGAGCTGCCGCCGTTCGCGCTTTACCGGGCGTTGCGCCGCCTCAATCCGTCGCCCTTCCTGTTCTTCCTGGATTTCGGCGGCTTCTCGGTGGTTGGCTCGAGCCCCGAGATCCTGGTGCGGGTGCGCGACGGCAAGGTCACCATCCGCCCCATCGCCGGCACGCGGCCGCGCGGCAAGACACCGGCAAAGGACAAGACATTGGCCGCCGAGCTGCTGGCCGACCCCAAGGAACTGGCCGAGCACCTGATGCTGCTCGATCTCGGGCGCAACGACGTCGGGCGTGTCGCCGAGGTGGGCTCGGTCGAGGTCACCGAGCAGATGAACATCGAGAACTACTCCCACGTCATGCACATCGTCTCCAACGTGGAAGGCACCCTGGACGCCAAACTCGACGCCATGGACGCGCTCTTCGCCGGGTTCCCGGCGGGCACGGTTTCCGGGGCGCCCAAGGTGCGCGCCATGGAAATCATTGACGAGCTGGAGCCCGAACGGCGCGGCGTTTACGCCGGGTGCATCGGCTACTTCGGCGCCGACGGCGAGATGGACACCTGCATCGCCTTGCGCACCGCCGTCGTCAAGGACGGCACCATGTACGTGCAGGCCGGCGGCGGCATCGTCGCCGATAGCGACCCGGAAGCGGAATTCCAGGAAAGCCGCAACAAGGCGCGCGCCCTCATCCGCGCCGCCGAGGAGGCGGTCAAGTTCGCCGAAAGGCAGGGCTGAGGGGCGTCAGGCCCTAGGCAGGCCGCCTATCCCGCCAAGCGGCGTCGGCGAGGACCACCGAGGTCTCGATTTGGCGATCCGGAATCGACCAGTACTTGCGCAACAGCCGATCTTTTTCCCGGGGCGTGACGAGGGTGAACCCGTGTTTCCCGTAGAAGCGCACCGCCCAGGTGGCGGCCGCCCAGGTACCGACCAGCACGGGCCGTTCGACCGCTTGCAGAAGCTCCGTCAGCAGCCGCCCGCCGATACCCTGGCGTTGCGCCGACGTCAACACGTAGGCGTGGCGGATGAGGGCCACGTCCTGGACATCCTGCAACCCCATGATGCCGGTGAGGGCGCCATCCTCGACGAACCCCAGGAATCCGACGCCGGCTTCCATCTCGCGGCGCAACTCGTCTTTCGCCATGTAGGGTTCGTGCCAGCAATCGGCGGGGATGGCGTTCCGGTAAACCTCGGCGGCGTCGTTGATGACGTCGTGAATGGCTTCGAAATCGGCGGCTCCGCAGGTTCGTATCATCGTTCTTTCTCTCCGCCGCCGACGGGCCGATGGGCGGCGCGTACTGGAAAACAAGGCCTTCCCGTGGTACAATGTCCGATCCGGTGGCGGATCGGCAAGCGCCGTCCGATACCGGCGTGAAGGACAGGTTCTGGCTTGACCACCGTTCTCCAAGCGATCCAGTCGGCTTCAACCGTCCCCCAGGTACGGGGGCTCACCGCCGACAAGGTACCCGATGGCACGACCGTCACGCGGGGCGCGGCGTCGAGCAGCCCCATCGTGGCCAGCGTGCGGTCGGCGCGGACGGCATCGGCGGCCGGGGTCGTGGCGGCGCTCGAGGTCGAACTCCTGCTCGGCGAGATCAAGGCCGCCATCCTCGCCGCTTTCCGGTTGCGCTCCTTCGAGACGCTAAACCTTGACGGCGCGGTGACAGCCACCCGTATTTCCAACTTCGATTCCGGTTTCTCGCCACAGTCGTTGAATTCCAGGGTCAATATCCTGACCAGGCGCATCGATGCCGCCGTCGCCGACGCCAATGTCAACGGCATCAACCTGGTATCGAGCCGCAGCCGCGACATCATTTTGCGCACGACGGCTTTCGGCGGCAGAGTATTTTTCCCGCCTCAACCCCTCGATACCGAGGGCCTCGGCCTGCGCGACCTGGATCTCGGCTCGGTCGCCGGCATCAACGACGCCATCACCAGGCTCGATTCGGCGATTACCCAGGTGTCCGTCCGCGGGGCGCACCTCGAGGGCGTCAGCCAGGCCTTTACCCGAGAACCGCCCCCCAACCTGCCGCGCGGCGGCGTCATCGACCTCGTCGCCTGAACGTCCCTGAATCACCCTCCCGTGCGGGCGGTGGCGCCGTACCTGACCACGTTGGTCAGCGGCACCAGTGCGAAACCGCGTGCCGCGGCCCGGGGCAGCCACTCGGCAAGCGCCTTGATGGTGGCGTCGCGGGGGTGGCCGATGGCGACGGCGAATCCAGTGCGCCGCGCCAGACGCTCGGTCTCCGCCAGGCGCGCCTTGACGGCGGCCACGTCGTTGGTGTGGTCGAGGAATACGTTGCGTTCCGCCAGGGGCACCTTCATGCGCAGCGCCAAGGCGCCGCCGACGGTCTTGTCCGTGGTCCGCGAATCGAGAAACAGCAGGCCGCGTTTCTTCAACTCCTCCATGACCACGGCCATGCCGGCGGCATCGCCCGTGAACTTGCTGCCCATGTGGTTGTTGACGCCGACGTAGGCTTCGAAACGCGCCAAACCCCAACGCAGGCTGCGGCGCACGTTTTCCAGATTTTGGCCGCCGGTCAACGCATTGGGGCCGGCGTCGATGTTCTTGCCCAGGGGCTCCATCGGGAAGTGCAGCAGCAACTCGTGACCCGCCTTGCGCGCCGCCGCCGTTTGTCGCCTGAGGTCCGTCGCGTAGGTCAGGAACGACAGGGTCAATGGCCCCTTGAAGGCGATGATCCGGGCGGTGCGCTTCCTGTCGATACCCAGGTCGTCGATGACCAGGACGATGCGCGGACGGCCGTCGGGCGCCGGCGCGGCGCGCGCAAACTCGAGCCACGCCTTGGCGCCCGGGTACGTCGGCGGCGGCAGGGGCGCCGCCAGGGCCGTTTCAATTGCCTTTTTCTCGGCTTTTTCCGTGAGCCGGGCCGACGCCGGCTCTTTATCCGTGACTTTCTCGGCGGGCGCCACCGGGAGCGTGGCACGAGCCAGCGTGTCGGGTGCCGGGCGCCGGGCCGGTGCCACGTAGACTTCGGTGGGCAGCGCTTCCTCGTAAGGGCGCAGCTCTTCTTCCGGCTCCTCGTCCATGGGATCGGGGAATATGGGCGTGTCGGGCGCCGTAATCATGGTGGGTGGGGGCGCCTGGGTGCGGTACCAGGGCCGTGGCGCCTGTCGAGTGGACGTTTCCTCCGGCGCGGGCGGAGCCGGGTCGTCGGCGGTCAACAGCAAACTGGTAACGTATCCCGCCGCGATGGCCGCCAACACCGCCAACGCGTACAGGGCCTGGCGGCCTGGATTGGGCTTGAAGCCCGAGGATTTCGACGGCCTGTCCCGAGATTGCCGCCGCCGGCCGCCTAATCGCGTAATCACCTGCCCGCGCCCTCCGCACCCGTTCGCGCGGCGAAGCCCTATCCCAGCCCGACGGACCCGTCAATGACGCCGCGCGGCATTCAATGACGCTGCACGGCGCCGGCCAGGTCGTCGAGGATGGGGCATTCCGGGCGATTATCGCCGTGGCAACGCTCGGCGAGGTTGACGAGGGTGCGGCGCAAGCCCTCGAGTTCGGCGATGCGGCGCTTCATTTCCTCGACGTGGCGCAGGGCCAGTTCCTTGACGTCGGCGCTGGCGCGTTCTTTATCGTGCCAAAGGGCCAGCAGGTCGGAGACGTCGGCGACCGAGAAGCCGAGGCGCCGCGCCCGCTGGATGAAGCGCAGCACCTCGACGTCGGTGTCGGCGTAGTGGCGATAGCCGTTGTCGGAGCGCCGGGCCCGAGGAATCAAACCGATACTCTCGTAATAGCGGATGGTCTTGGCCGGCACGCCGGTCTCCCGCGCCACGCTCCCGATGTTCATGGTTGTCCTCCCATTACAGCTTGATGCGGCGCAGCCGCAGCGCGTTGGAGATCACCGACACCGAACTCAGGCTCATGGCGGCGGCGGCGATGATGGGGCTCAACAGGATGCCGAAGAAGGGATAGAGCACGCCCGCCGCGATGGGCACGCCGAGCGCGTTGTAGGCGAAGGCCCAGAACAGGTTCTGGCGGATGTTGCGCATGACGCCGCGGCTCAGGCGCCGGGCCCGGGCGATGCCGCGCAGGTCGCCCTTGACGAGCGTCACGCCGGCGCTCTCCATGGCGACGTCGGTGCCGGTGCCCATGGCGATGCCGACGTGCGCCTGGGCCAGGGCCGGGGCGTCGTTGATGCCGTCGCCGGCCATGGCGACGACGTGGCCCGCCTCCTGCAGGCGCTTGACGACGTCCCCCTTGTGGTCGGGGAGGACCTCGGCCTCCACGTCGTCGATGCCGAGGCGGCGCGCCACGGCTTCCGCCGTCACCCGGTGGTCGCCGGTGAGCATGACGATGCGGACGCCGTCGTCGTGCAGCAGGCGTAAAGCCTCGGGAGTCGTGGCCTTGATCGGGTCGGCGACGCCGATGAGCCCGGCGGCGATGCCGTCCACGGCCACGAAGACGACGGTCTGGCCCTCGCCGCGCAGCTCCTCGGCGCGCCCGGCAAGGGCGCCCGTCGCGGCGCCGAGGTCGTCCATGAGCCGGGCGTTGCCGAGGGCGACGGCGCGCCCGTCCACGGTCCCGGCGACACCCTTGCCGGTCCGGGAGTCAAAGTCGCTGGTCTCCGAAAGCGCCAACCCCCTGTCGAGGGCGCCGGCGACGACGGCGGCGGCCAGCGGGTGCTCGCTGCCGCGCTCGAGGCTGGCGGCGAGGCGCAACATCTCGTCTTCCGCCATGCCTTCGGAAGTGGTCGTGGAGATCAGCTTGGGCTTGCCCTCGGTCAGCGTCCCGGTCTTGTCGACGACCAGGGTGTCGATCTTCTCGAAGACCTCCAGGGCCTCGGCGTTCCTGATGAGCACACCGACGGCGGCGCCGCGCCCGGTGCCCACCATGATCGACATCGGCGTCGCCAGGCCCAGCGCGCACGGACACGCGATGATCAGCACGGCGACCGCGTTGACCAGCGCGTAGGCCATGGCCGGCGCCGGGCCGACCAGGGACCACGCGATGAAGGTGATGACGGAGACGGCGACGACAATGGGCACGAAGTAGCCGGCCACCACGTCGGCGAGGCGCTGGATGGGCGCGCGTGAGCGCTGCGCCTCGGCAACCATCTGGACGATCTGGTGAAGCAGGGTCTCGGCGCCGACGCGCTCGGCGCGCATGACGAAGGAGCCGGTGCCGTTGACGGTGGCGCCGGTGACGGGGTCGCCGGCCGCCTTCTCGACGGGCAGCGACTCGCCGGTCATCATGGATTCGTCGACGGCACTCGATCCCTCGAGCACGACGCCGTCCACCGGCACTTTTTCGCCGGGGCGTACGCGCAAGGTGTCGCCGTGCTGGACCTGCTCGAGCGGGATGTCCTCGTCGGTTCCGTCGTCGCCCACCAAATGGGCCAGCTTCGGGGCCAGGTCGAGAAGGGCGCGCAACGCCGCGCTGGTCTGGCCACGGGCTCGCAACTCGAGGATTTGGCCGAGCAGCACCAGCGCCGTGATGACGGCGGCGGCCTCGAAATAGATGGCGACGCCGCCCTCCGCCGAACGGAAAGCGGCCGGGAAGATGCCGGGCACAAGCGTGGCGACGAGGCTGTAGACATAGGCGACGCCGACGCCGATGGCGATCAGCGTGAACATGTTGAGCTTCATGGTGGCGATGGATTTCCAGCCGCGCACGTAAAACGGCCAGCCCCCCCACAGGACCACCGGCGTGGCGAGGACGAACTGCATCCAGGTGAGGATCGTATGGGGGACCACTTTTTGCAGCGGTTGTCCGGGTACCAGGTCGGACATGGCCACCAATACGAGTGGCACCGAAAGCACCAGACTCACCCAGAATCGCCGGCTCATGTCGACGAGCTCGGGGTTGGGCGGCTCTTCGACGCTCACCGTCATGGGCTCCAATGCCATGCCGCAGTCCGGGCAATCGCCCGGTTCGTCCTCGACGACTTCCGGGTGCATGGGGCAGGTGTACTGGGTTCGCGTCGCCGGCAGCTGCACCGTCATGGGCTCGAGCGCCATGCCGCAGTCCGGGCAATCGGCGGGCCCGTCGGTGACCACGTCGGGGTGCATGGGGCACGTATAGGGGACGCCCTCGGGCGCCGCTTGCGGCGGCCTCGCGGTTCCTTCCAGATATCCGTCAGGGTCGGCGGCGAACTTGGTGCGGCATCCGGCGCAGCAGAAGTGATAGGTTTTGCCGGCGTGTTCGAAGTTGTGCTGGCTGGTCGCCGGGTCCACGGTCATGCCGCACACCGGGTCCTTGGCTTCGGGCAGCTTCAGATATCCGTCAGGGTCGGCGGCGAACTTGGTGCGGCATCCGGCGCAGCAGAAGTGATAGGTTTCGCCGGCGTGTTCGAAGTTGTGCTGGCTGGTCGCCGGGTCCACGGTCATGCCGCACACCGGGTCCCTAGCCGCCTCGCCTTCCGTGCCTTCTGAACTCTCTGGGTGGGCGTGTTCGTGGCTCATCGCTGGTGTCCTCGGTTTTCCCGAAACCTTCGGTCGATCTGTTCCTGGCGGGACCGAATCTTCGGCGGCCAGGTGCTCTTGATGAAGGCCAGCACAGCCCAGATTTCGCGGTCGCTCAATATGTCCACGTAAGGCGCCATGTCGCTCTGGTAGCCGGGCGGCCCGAATTTCTGGACGCCGTACTTGGTCATCTCGAACAACATGGTATCCGGATGGTGCCAGGTGTGCCCGGTTTCGTCGTGGGGCGGCGCCGGAAGCCGCCCCGAGGGCAGGCGCTGGCGCCAGTCGGGTTGCCCTTTCAGGGTTTCACCGTGGCACGACGCGCACTGGGCGTCGTATACTTGGCGGCCCAGCGCCACCAGTTCGGCGTCGGTGGCATCCGCGGCATCTGTGGCATCCGCGGCATCGGCGCCGCCGGCACGTTCTTGTAGTGCCGTGAAGCCCGCATAGCCGGCAACGGCGAGAACGGCGGCGAGAGCCAGCCAAATGGCCGGGGGGCGCCGCCCACGGGCAATCTGCGGGGGTATCTTATCGTTCATGGGGCGGTCTCTTCGGCGTTAGCGCCCGGGCGGCCAAACCCGAGCCTTGCAGCGGGCTTTACCTGCCCAACATAGACCTTCTAGCGACTGGAAGGTCAAGAATCGATTGGCGGCCTGCCCACTGCCGCGCCGACGCCCCACTTGACGCCTTGCGGGGGCGTCTGCATTCTGGCGCCCCGTTCACCGGATATTCGGCGGAAAGGGGCGGCGCCCGGTTTTGCGCGCGATTTCAGAATCGCTGCCTTGGCCTTTGAAATGTTCCTGTTAATCGACAACTACGACAGCTTTACCTACAACCTCCGCCATTACCTGGGCGAACTGGGGGCCGAGGTCGAGGTGTGGCGCAATGATGCCCTGACGCCCACCGATGCCCTGGCCATGGCTCCCCAGGGCATCGTCATCTCGCCGGGGCCGTGCGATCCCGATCGCGCCGGCATCTGCCTCGATTTGCTGGCGGCGGCGGCCGGTAGCCTGCCCGTGCTCGGCGTGTGCCTCGGCCATCAATGCATCGGACAGGCCTTCGGCGGCCAAGTGGTGCGGGCGCCCAAGCCCATGCACGGCAAGGTGAGCCCCATCCACCACCAGGGCGGCGGTGTGTTCGCCGGCCTCCCCAGTCCGCTGAAAGCGACCCGCTATCATTCCCTGACGGTGGCGCGCCAGGGCCTGCCCGACTGCCTGGAGGTGACGGCGGACAGCGAGGACGGCGTCATCCAGGGACTGGCCCATCGGGATTTGCCCATTCACGGCGTGCAGTTCCACCCCGAAAGCATCGCCTCCGAGCACGGACACGATCTGTTGCGCAATTTCCTCGACCTGGCGACCGGCGGCAGGATAGCGGCATGAGCGAAACCGAAAACGACATGAAGCCGCTGCTCGCCAAGGCGGCGACCGGCGAGGCCCTGACCGAGGCCGAGGCCGAGACCGCCTTCGACATCATCATGTCGGGGGATGCCACCCATGCCCAGATCGGCGGGTTTCTCATGGCGCTCCGGGTGCGCGGCGAAACGGTCGCCGAGATCACCGGCGCCGTGCGTTCCATGCGCGCCAAGGCGCTGCCCATCGAGGCGCCGCCCGGCGCCTTCTGCATGGCCGGCACCGGCGGCGACGCCAAGGGCACTTTCAACATCTCCACCGGCACGTCCCTGGTGGTGGCGGGTTGCGGCGTTCCCATGGCCAAGCACGGTAACCGGGCGCAATCGTCCAAATGCGGCTCGGCCGACGTATTCGCGGCGCTCGGCGTCAACATCGACGCCGACATGGCCCTGGTGAAACGCTCCATCTGGGAGGCCGGGATCGGCTTTCTCATGGCGCCGCGCCACCACGGCGCCATGCGCCACGTGGTCGGCCCGCGCGTCGAGCTCGGCACGCGCACCATATTCAACTTCCTCGGACCGTTGTCCAACCCGGCCGGGGTGAAGCGCCAGCTGGCCGGCGTCTTCGCGCGCCAGTGGATCGAGCCCATGGCCCAGGTGCTGGGCAACCTGGGCAGCGAGCGCGCCTGGGTGGTGCACGGCTCCGACGGCATCGACGAGCTGACGACGACGGGGCCGTCGCACGTCGCCGAGTTGAAGGACGGCAAGGTGAGCACCTTCGAGGTGACGCCGGAGGACGCCGGCTTACCCCGTGCCGCGCCCGAAGACCTCAAGGGCGGCGACCCGGAAACCAACGCCGGCATCCTGCGCGGCGTGCTCGACGGCGCCCCCGGCCCCATCCGCGACATTGTCATCCTCAACACGGCGGGCGCCCTGATCGCCGCCGGCAAGGCGGAAAGCCTCGCCGAGGGCGCTGCCCTGGCCGCCGCCGCCATCGACGACGGCAAGGCGAAGGTGGCCCTGGAGAAGATGGTGGCCATCACCAATTCCGCGCCGCCCGGGGAAGAGGACGCCCCATGAGCGACATCCTGACCCGCATCTGCGCCGACAAGCTCGCCCATGTCGCCGCGTGCAAGGCGCGGCGGTCCCTCGGAGATGTCTCAAGGGCGGCCGGCGCGGCCTCGCCGCCGCGCCCCTTCGCGGCGTCCCTGGCGGAAGCCGCGACCGCCGGCTACGGCCTGATCGCCGAGATCAAGCGCGCCTCGCCCTCGCGCGGGGTGATCCGCCAGGATTTCGACCCGGCCGCCCTGGCCGCGGCCTATGAAAGGGCCGGTGCGGCGTGCCTTTCGGTGCTCACCGACGTTCCCTATTTCCAGGGCGCCGATGAGTTCCTGACCACGGCACGGGCCGCCGCCGGGCTCCCCGTATTGCGCAAGGACTTCATGATCGATCCCTACCAGATCGTCGAGGCCCGGGCGCTCGGCGCCGATTGCGTGTTGCTCATCATGGCGGCCCTCGACGGGGCACGGGCCGGCGAGATGGAAAGCGCCGCCCGGGAGTTGGGCATGGACGTGCTCATCGAGGTCCATGACGAGGCCGAGCTGGAACGGGCATTGGCGCTGGAGGCGCGGCTCATCGGCGTCAACAACCGCAACCTCAAGACCCTGGAGGTCGACCTCGCCACCACCGAACGGCTGGCCGCCCGCGTACCCGCCGGCCGGATCCCGATCAGTGAAAGCGGCCTCAATTCGCCCAACGACTTGGCGCGCATGGCGCGGGCCGGTGTCAACTGCTTCCTGATCGGCGAATCGCTGATGCGCCACGACGACGTGGAGGCGGCCACCCGTGCCATACTCGCCGCTCCCCAGCGGCGCGCGGCGAGGGCCTGACCCATGGGCACCCTCACCCACTTCGACGACGACGGCAATGCCGTCATGGTCGACGTCTCCGCCAAGGAGGCGACCGAGCGTACCGCCACCGCCAAGGGCAGCGTGTTCATGCAAGCCGACACCCTGGCCCTGATCGAGGCGGGCGGCGTCAAGAAGGGCGACGTGCTGAGCGTCGCCCAACTGGCCGGCATCATGGGTGCCAAGCGCACCCCCGATCTCATTCCGCTGTGCCATCCGCTGGGGCTGAGTGCGGTCGACGTGGCGCTCTCCTGCGATGCCGAACGCCGCGCCGTCGACATCACCGCCACCTGCAAGCTCACCGGCAAGACCGGCGTCGAGATGGAGGCGCTCACTGCGGTGGCGGTGGCGGCGCTCACCGTCTACGACATGTGCAAGGCGGTGGACCGGGGCATGCGCATCGCCGACATCCGTCTCGTCCACAAGGCCGGCGGCAAGTCGGGGACGTATCGGGCCGAATGATTTCCGTCGCCGAAGCCCTCGCTCACGTCACCTCGAGCCTGCGACCCCTGGCCGCCGAGCAGGTGGCACTATCCGATGCACTGGGACGCGTGCTTGCCGAAGACGTTGCCTCGCGGCTGACCCAGCCACCCGTCGACGTTTCCGCCATGGACGGCTACGCCGTGCGTGCCGCCGACGTGGCCGGCGTCCCCGTCACCTTGAAGGTGATTGGCGAATCGCCGGCTGGCGGCGCCTTCGATGGCGTTCTCGGCGCCGGCCAGGCGGTGCGCACTTTCACCGGCGCCATGGTGGCGGACGGCGCCGACGCCATCGTCATCCAGGAAGTCACCGACGCCGAGGGCGATACGGTAATCGTCAAGGAAAGTACCGCGCCCGGCACCTACATCCGCCGGGCCGGCCAGGATTTCCGTGCCGGGCAGGTGCTGCTGGCGGCCGGGAAGGTGCTGACGGCGCGCGACGTCGGGCTGGCGGCGGCCATGAACGTGCCCTGGCTGAAGGTGCGGCGGCGGCCGCGTATCGCCATCCTGGCCACCGGCGACGAGGTGGTGATGCCGGGCGAGCCCCTGGCCCGCAACCAGATCATCAGTTCCAACAGCGTCGCCCTTGACGCTTACGTGCGGGCGCTTGGCGGCGTGCCCATAATCCTCGGTATCGCCCGTGACGACGAGGAGTCGCTGCACGCCATGCTGGCCGGCGCGGAGGGCGCCGACATGCTGGTCACCATCGGCGGCGCCTCGGTCGGCGACCACGACCTGGTGCGCAAGGTGCTGGGCGACGAGGGGCTGGATCTCACCTTCTACAAGGTCGCCATGCGCCCCGGAAAGCCACTCATCTTCGGGCGTCTCGGCAACGTGCCGGTGCTCGGCATGCCCGGCAACCCGGTCTCCGCCGGGGTCTCTTCGATAATCTTCCTGGGCCCGGCCATGGAGGTCATGTTGGGGCTCAGGCGTCCCGGAGAAGACGCCGCCGAGCCGGCGCCGACGGCGCTTCTCGGGCGCCACCTGGAGGCCAACGACCAGCGCCAGGACTACTTGCGCGCCAAACTCGGCCGCGACGATAAGGGTAGCTTGGTGGCTACTCCCTTCGACAAGCAGGACAGCGCCATGATGGCCCGTCTTGCCGCCGCCGATTGCCTGGTCGTGCGCCCGCCGAACGCGCCGCCGGCCGAGGCCGGCGAGCGCGTCGAGATCGTGCCGCTGGCCACCGGCCTGCTCTCCATCTGAGCTCCCGCGGATTTTTTCGCCCTTGGCGTTATGCGGGCCGTTCGCCCCGGGCAACGGATCGCCGGGCTATTTTTTTTTGAAAGAGGGCTTGACGCGGAGAAAGAACCAAACTAGAACATGTAAGAACGTTTATCTTTTGTTCCATATCTTGTGGTCGGCGGCGATTGCCCGACCAAGGATTGTAAACATGCCCGAGCCAGCCGGAACTTTCGCGGCGCCACGCCACGCCCCGTGAACCGGCGGCCGGCATCGAGGGGTGGGAACGGCACATGTTGACCAAGAAGCAGTACGAGCTTTTGGTTCTGATCGACCAACGCATCCGCGAGAACGGGGTTCCGCCTTCCTTCGACGAGATGAAGGACGCGCTGGGCCTGCGTTCCAAGTCGGGCATCCACCGCCTGATCACCGGGCTCGAGGAACGGGGCTTCATCCGCCGCCTGCCCCACCGCGCCCGGGCCCTCGAGGTTCTGCGCCTGCCCGAGAACATCCAGCCCCGGGAACGGCCCGGCGGCGGCAGTTTCGCGCCCAACGTCATTGAGGGTGATTTCAAGATCCCGGCGGTCCGTGCCGCGGCCACCGCCGAGGCGGTCGAACTGCCCCTTTACGGCCGCATCGCGGCGGGCACGCCGATCGAGGCCATGCGCGATAACTCGGAGACCATGAACGTGCCGGCGAGCCTGCTCGCCAGCGGCGAGCACTATGCCCTCGAGGTGGACGGCGACTCCATGCTGGAGGCTGGAATCTACGATGGCGACACGGCCATCATCCGGCGCACCGACAGCGCCGAGAACGGCAGCATCGTCGTCGCCCTGGTCGACGACAACGAAGTGACCCTGAAGCGGCTCCGGCGCAAGCGCAACTCCATCGCGCTGGAGCCCGCCAACAAGGCCTTCGAGACCCGCATCTTCGGTCCCGACCGGGTCAAGGTGCAGGGGCAACTGGTGGGGCTGATCCGCAAGTATTGAAGGTAGCTCTCAGCTATCTTCTAAGCTGACTGCTGACCGCTCACTTTCTTCGTAACACCCACGGGCGTTCGCCGCGCGATTCGTTGACGCTCTCGACGCGCACGCGCCCCCCCTCCTCCATCCACACCGCGTGGCCTCCCTCGCGCCACAGGTCGAAGCGATCAATCACGGTCAGGGCCGAGGGGCACGGCGCGCGCACCGGCACCACGCTGACCACCACGTCTACGCTCCAGCAGTCCTCGATGAGCGCCTCGGCGCGCCGCACCAATCCCACCACGTGGCCCTTGGCGCGGTAAATGCAGCCCAGGGAATCGCAGGACATGCGTTGGCCACCGTCACCGTCTTGGGGCCATAGGGGCGGTGTCTCCTCCTGGCCGGCCCGGCGCAGCCAGACCTCGCGGTTGAAGCGCGCCGCCCGGCGGCTGGAAACGGCCAGCAGGCCGTCCTCGGTGCGCACCGCCAACAGCCGGCCGGCGCCGTCGATGAGGATGTCCGGGGGGCGCACCAGGAGGATCGAGAACAATCCGACGGCGATGCCGGCGCTTTCCCACAGCCGCCAGGGCCGCCGCCATAGGCAGAGCCACAGGCCGCCCACGACCATCACCGCCAGGCCCCACGCCGGCATGGCCGGCAGCAGGGTCACGGCGCCGGGCCACGCGGCGACCGTCTCGGCCACCGCGATCACCGCTCCGGTGCCTCATCCCATGGGCGTCAGCGCGAAGACCTCCAATCCGAACGGCATGAGCAGGAACGCCGCCACCGCCCACGGCATGATCCACAACGCCGTCACCGGCACGGCGATCAGGTTGGCGGCCAGGCCGAAGGCGGCGAAGCGGTTGAAATGATAGACCGCGAAGGGTGCCGTCACGGAGCCGGCGATGAGAGTGGTGAGCGCCACCCCTCCGACGTAGAGGAGCGCCCGCTGCCATATCGTCGCACCCCGGTCGTCGCCGTAGCGGCGGCGCTCCCTGAGCGCCTCGTAGGCGGCTATCAACGCGATGACGGCGGCGAACGACAGTTGGAAACTGGCGCCCAGAAGGCTCTCCGGCGACAGCACGAGAATGACCAATGCCGCCCACGCCACCAGCCGCATGGAAAGGCCGCGGCGATCGAACAGCACCGCCATCAGAACCAGGCCAATCATCAGGAAGGCGCGCTGAGTCGGCACCGTGGCCCCGGCCACCACCGTAAAGGCGAAGGCGCCGGCGATGGCGGTGGCGGCGGCCCACTTCTTGATGGGATGGGCGAGGGCGAGGGTCGGGACGAGCGCCAGCACCCCGCGCAGGGCGATGAAGATGATCCCCGCCACCAGGCCGATGTGCAGGCCCGAAATGGCGAGAAGATGAGCCAGCCCCGAATCCCGGAAGGCGTCCATCACGGAAGGCGGAATGGCGGCGCGCTGGCCGGTCATCAGGGCCGCCGCCACGGTACCCGGCGGGCCATCGATGCTGGCCATGACGACCCGGGAAATGTTCTGGCGCAGCCGGGCGACGGCCAGCGCCAGGGTGTCGAAAGCGCCGCCTCCGCCCTTGGCGGTGACCGTGGCCGGGCCCAGCGCGAAGCCGACGCCGCCGAGGCCAATGAAATAGGCGCGGCGTTGGAAGTCGAAAGCCCCCGGCGCCGCCGGCGCGGGGGGCGGTGCGACGATGGCGCGCAGCGTCACCCAATCGCCCGGCGCCAAATCGGGCTGTCGTCCGGCCAGGCGCACGCGCACGCGATCCGGCGTCTCGGCCGGCGCCAGGCGGGAAATGCGCGGGCGCTCCAGCGTCACCCGCGCCGCCGAGGGTTGGGTTTCCACGGCGGCCACGCGGCCGCTCAGGCGGACCGGTCCCAGGCGCTTCGTCAGCGTCGGCGCGGCCACTGCCGCGGTGCGCCACTGGACGACCGTGAAGCCGGCCGCCGCCGTCCCCAGTGCCGCCACGACCAGGACCAGCGTCGGCCAGCGGCGTCCCGCCACTCCCACGGCCAGGGCGCCGGCAAGGGCCAGTGCCCCGAGCCACGGTGGCGGCTCCGACGGCAACGCGAAATAGACGGCGATGCCGGCCCCGAAGAACACCGGCAGCCAGAGGATCCAGCGCTCCCCCTCGTCGGCGAAGGCGGCCCGCAATCGGCCGAAGGGAAAATTTCCGCGCATGTTCATGGACGGAACCCGGGCGGGTCCTTTTGATCTTGTCACCCGGCGGCGCTAGAGGCCGAGTTCTTCGCTGAGGGCGTCGGTGGCGAGCAGGAAGAATCCCTGGCCGTAGGGTGCCGTGGCGAACGGCACGCCGGGGCCGCCGGGTGGCACGGCGGTCCCCTGCACGCCACCTTCTTCATCGACCTCGCCCGATACCACCTTGACGGCGCGCACGGCGTTTTCCAGGAAGGCGTCGTCCATCAACCCCTGTTGCACGGCGCGCGCCAGCGAGTAGGCGAACATCAGCGAAGCCGAGGATTCGAACTTGGAATAGGGATCGTCCAGGATGTGGTGCAGATAGCCCGAGCGGTCCTGCAGCCCGGCGATCACGGTCATGGTCCTGACGGCGGCCTCGACGGCGGCGGCGCACTTCGGATGGTCGGAGGCGATCTCGTTGAGCTGCATGGCGGCGGCCATGAACCAGCCGTTGCCGCGCGCCCAGAAGGTGGATTGGGGAAAGGAATTGGGAACCTCGAGCCAGGCATGGCGCGCCAGGTGCTCGTAGGGATCGACCAGGCGCTTGACGTGGACCTCGAACTGCAGGAAGGCCTCGTCAATGTACTTGGTTTGCCCGGTGATCTTGCCGTACTTGGCGAGGAACGGGCAGATCATGTAGAGCCAGTCGATCCACAGCTCGGGGCCTTCCATGCGCGCGTAGAATCCTCCTTCCCTGGAGCGCGGCGCGTTCATGACGGCCTCGACCTGACGGCCCGCCGCCTCCAGATAGCTTTCGTCCTTGGTGCGGTCGTAAAACTGCAGGAGCGGATAGCCGAGGCTCGCCGAGAGCGTCCCCGTCTGCGTCAGAATGGAGGAATGGCCGGTGCCGTAGTCCTCGATCTCGCCGTAGTTGAGGGAGCCGTCGGAGCGCTGGGTCTCGATGGCGCGCTCCAACCAGCCCTGAACGACCGAGATGTCGTCGTCGGATCCCGACGCGAGAACGCCGGATATGGCGGACGCCTTGCGCCAGAAATCCCGCTCGACCTTCATCTTCAGGGTGAATTGGATAACGCGTTTGACGATGGCTTTGAGGTCGCGTTCCACCATGGTGCCCTCCCGTTGTCTCTTGCCATGGATCCGGTGTGTCCGCGGGTGTCGACACTAGCACGATTAACGGGCCGCCGTTAAAGGCCGACGAACCCGCGTCCCGCCGAAATTCAAACGTGCCTGCTGGAACTCCGGTGGAATTGTGCTACACAACTGGCGCCACGGAATCGGGCCGGCGGCGCCGGCTCCTCGAAGGAATTCGCCCCAACCCATGCCCTCCAACCCATGACGATCGTTACACGCTTCGCTCCGTCGCCCACCGGCTTCCTCCATCTCGGGGCGGCGCGCACCGCGCTGTTCAACTGGCTTTATGCCAGGCATCACGGGGGGCGTTTCCTGTTGCGCATCGAGGACACCGACCGCAAGCGATCCACCACGCAAGCGCTGGACGCCATCCTCGACGGCCTGCGCTGGCTGGGGCTGGAGTGGGACGGAGATTGGGTATCCCAGTTCGCGCGCCGCCCGCGCCACGCCGAGGCCGCCGAACGGCTTCTCGCCGAGGACAAGGCCTTTCGCTGCTACTGCACGCCCGGGGAACTGGCCGAAATGCGCGAAAAGGCGTTGCAGGCCGGGCGCACCAGGCTTTACGACGGGCGTTGCCGGGAGCGCCATGGGGCCGAAGCGCCGTCGGGAACAGCCCCCGCCATCCGCTTCAAGGCGCCGCTCGACGGAGAGAGCGTGATCGACGACCTGGTCCAGGGCGAGGTCACGGTGGCCAACGAGAAACTCGACGACATGGTGCTGTTGCGCGGCGACGGCACGCCCACCTACATGCTGGCAGTGGTCGTCGACGACCACGACATGGAAATCACTCACGTCATCCGCGGCGACGATCACCTCACCAACGCCTTCCGCCAGTACCAGCTCTACCTGGCGCTCGGCTGGGAGGCGCCGGCGTTCGCCCACATCCCCCTTATCCACGGGGCCGACGGCGCCAAGCTGTCGAAGCGCCATGGGGCGCTCGGCGTGGAATCCTACCGCGACGACGGCTGTCTTCCCGAAGCCCTCGCCAATTACCTGTTGCGTCTGGGTTGGAGCCACGGAGACGACGAAGTCATCGACTTGCAACAAGCCACCGCGTGGTTCGACCTGGACGCGGTGGGTCGTTCCGCGGGGCGATTCGACGCCGCCAAGCTGGAAAACCTGAACGGACACTACCTGCGCGCCGCCGATGACCGGCGCCTCGTCGATCTCGTCATGCCGCGACTCGCCGACGAACTGGCCGGGCAACTCGCCGAGCAACACGCCATTACGGTGGAGGCGCGTCTGGAACAGGGCATGGCAGGCTTGAAGGAACGCGCGAAAAACATCGTTGAACTATCTGAAAATGCAATGTTTTATGCGCGAAAACGTCCTTTGCCCCTGGCCGACAAGGCACTCGCCCTCCTCGACAGCGAAGCGCGCCGCCACCTCGCTGGCTTGCGTCCAGGTCTGGACGCAGCCGTCGATTGGAAGGCGGACGCCCTCGAGAAACTCCTGAGGCGATTTTCAGATGAAGAACGTGTTAAACTGGGAAAGATCGCACAACCCCTCCGCGCCGCCCTGACCGGCGCCGCCGCCTCGCCGGGAATCTTCGAGATCATGGAAGTGCTGGGCAAGGAGGAGACGTTGGGCCGCCTGGACGATGCCATCCAGGGTGCCTGAAAGACCCATTGAGTCGGCCCCGATGGCCGCCTAAGTCTATTTCAAAGATGACGGGATACCGGCGATCAGACCGGGAACCCGCAGCGTAGGGAAGGAAGGTGCCAATGAACACCCCACAAAAGGCCGCCGCCGGTGCGTCGGAAGTGTCGTTCACATTGACCGACAGCCGGAACGGCGAGACCATAGAGCTGCCGGTGCTTGCCGGGACCGAGGGTCCGCAAGTCATCGACGTGCGGCGCCTCTACGCGGAATCCGGTTGCTTTACCTACGACCCCGGATACACCTCGACAGGGAGCTGCGAATCCAGGATCACCTTCATCGACGGCGACAAGGGCATCCTTCTCTATCGCGGCCATCCCATCGAGGAACTCGCCGAACACGCCGAATACATGGAAGTCTGCTACCTGCTTCTGTACGGAGAGCTGCCCACCCAGGACCAAAAGGACAAGTTCGAGAAAAACATCACCTACCACACCATGCTGCACGAGCAACTCGCCTACTTCTTCCGGGGGTTCCGCCGGGATTCCCACCCCATGGCGGTAATGTGCGGGGTAGTGGGCGCGCTGTCGGCCTTCTACCACGACAGCACCGACATTTCGGATCCCAAGCACCGCATGGTCGCGTCGCACCGCTTGATCGCCAAGATGCCGACCATCGCGGCCATGGCCTATAAGTTCTCGCTCGGCCAGCCCTTCGTTTATCCGCGCAACGACCTGCGCTATTCCGAGAACTTCATGCACATGATGTTCGCCACGCCGTGCGAGGATTATGTGGTCAGTCCGGTGTTGGCCCGGGCCATGCGGCGCATTCTCATCCTGCACGCCGATCATGAACAGAACGCCTCGACCTCGACCGTTCGCCTGGCCGGTTCCAGTGGCGCCAATCCGTTTGCCTGCATCGCCGCCGGCATCGCTTCGCTGTGGGGTCCGGCCCATGGCGGCGCCAACGAGGCGGTCCTGAAAATGCTCGAGGAGATCGGTTCCATGGACCGCATCCCCGAATACGTCAAGCGCGCCAAGGACAAGGACGATTCCTTCCGCCTCATGGGCTTTGGCCACCGGGTCTACAAGAACTTCGACCCACGCGCCACGGTCATGCAGAAGACCTGTCACGAGGTGCTGGGCGAACTCGGCGTCAACGAGCCGTTGCTCGAACTGGCGATGGAACTCGAACGCATCGCGCTCGAAGACGACTATTTCGTGGAAAAGAAGCTCTATCCCAACGTCGACTTCTATTCCGGCATCATCTTGCGGGCCATGGGCATCCCGTCTTCCATGTTCACCGTCCTCTTCGCCGTGGCGCGCACGGTAGGATGGGTGGCCCAGTGGAACGAGATGATCGAGGACCCCTTGCAGAAGATCGGACGCCCGCGCCAGCTTTACACCGGACCGTCACAACGCCCTTACGTGCGCATCGGGGACCGCGAGTAAACTGCCCGCGATCAGCGTTCGATGAGCTCGATCTTGTAGCCGTCGGGGTCCTCGATGAAGGCAATGACGGTGGAGCCGTGCTTCATCGGCCCCGGTGGACGCGGGATGTTGATCCCCTCTTTTTCCAGCGCCTCGCAGGTGGCGTAAATGTCGGGCACGCCGACGGCGATGTGACCGTAGCCGTTGCCCAACTCGTAGGGTTCGTCCTGATCCCAGTTATGGGTGAGTTCGATGACCGTATGGTCGGCCTCGTCCCCGTAACCGACGAAGGCCAGGGTAAACTTGCCCCCGGGAAAGTCTTTCTTGCGCAGAACTTTCATGTTGAGAAAACGCGTGTAGAAGTCGAGCGAGGTGTCCAGGTCCTTCACCCTGAGCATGGTATGCAGAAACCGGAACTCGTTGGCTTGTTCGGTCATGGCGACCCCCTACTGTGTTTGCGCGCGGTGGTTTTGAGGGGAACGGGACACCGCGTCAAGCACGGCGCGCGCCGCCCGTTCGCTGGGTGACGGCCCGCCGTGCCCGATACGGCGCAGGGCCTCCGCCGCCGCTTCCGTCTGCGCCGCGCCGCCGTCGCCGAGCAGGCCCTCGACGGCCGGTGCCAGCAATTGCGGTCGGCAGTCGCCTTGAATGAACTCCGGCACCACCTGGCGTTCGAGAACGATGTTCACCAGGTTGGCGTAGGGGACGCGGATCAGACGGCGGACCAGCCAAGCGGTCAGTGGATTGACACGATAAGCGATGACGGCGGGCACCCGGGCCAGGGCCAACTCCAGGGCCACGGTGCCCGAGGCGGCAAGCGCCGCGTTCGAGGCGGCGAAACCGTCGAATTTTTCGCTCTCTCCGTCGACCACGAGCGCCGGCACCGGCCACTTCCGGGCGGCACGCGAGACGTCGCCGGCCACGCCCGCCACCGTCGGCACCACGGCGCGCAGCCGCGGACGGGCGCGCTTGAGAAGACCCAGGGTGGCGCCGAAGACGGGAAGCAGCCGCGCCGTCTCGCCGCGCCGGCTGCCGGGCAGCACGCAGATGACGGGGTCGTCTGCGGTGATGCCGTGATGGCGGCGGAAGGCGCCGCCGTCTCCCCTATCGGCGCCGCTTTCCACCACCGGGTGGCCGACGAAGGTGCAGGACAACCCCTCGGCTTCGAAATAGGGTGGTTCGAAGGGCAGCAGGGCCAGCAAGTGATCGAGAAAGCCGGCCACCTCGCGGGCCCGGCCCGGACGCCACGCCCACACCGAGGGCGCCACATAGTGAATCAAGGGGATCCCGGCACCCTTCAAGCGCTTGGCGACGCGGAAATTGAAGCCCGGCGAATCGATGGTGATCACCGCCGCCGGCCGCCGCCGGCCGATCTCGGCCACCGTTTGCCCCAGGCGGCGCGACAGCCTGGGCAGGTGAGGAAGCACCTCGGCCAGCCCCATGACGGACAGCTCGCTCATGGGAAACAGGCTGCTCAGCCCTTGCTCGGACATACGGGAGCCGCCGATCCCGGCAAAGTGCACGTGGCCCCGGCAAAGGACTTTCAGCGCCGCCATCAGGCGTCCGCCAAGGCCATCGCCCGAGGGTTCGCCGGCAATCAGGAAGAGGAGTGGTGCCGTCTCGCCGGAAGAAGTGCTCACCCCTCGCCGTCCCCGGATCCACCCGTCACGCCGACGGACACGCCGATGACGAATATCCCCTCCGCGTCCGCCGTCCGCGCCACGGCCGGCCGGTCGATGACGAGAGCGCCATGCGCCTCGACCGCGATGCCGCGCAAGCCGGCCGCGGCCGCCGCGTCAACCGTCCCGACGCCGATGGTGGGCAGGTCGGCACGTGCTTCTTGGCCCGGCTTTTTCATCTTCACCAGCACGCCGCCCGGACCTTCCCGGCGCAATCCCGCGCAGCGCGCCAGCATGGCGTCCGTTCCCTCGATGGCCTCGACGGCGAGCACCAGCCCCTGCTGTACGACCGCCGCCTGGCCGATATCCAGGGCGCCAATCCCGCGTGCCGCCGCGATGCCCCGCTCGATGTCGCCAAGGGCCGCCGCGTCCGGCTCCACGGCTCCGTAGACGCCGGGCGGTGCCAGGTCGTCGGGGAGCAGGGCTTCGGGGCCGATAACGCGGAATCCCTCACGTTCCTCGAGTTCCTGGATGATCGCCGAGAGGATGCCGTCGTCGCCCAGCGCCCGGGCCCCCGCCCTGGCCAGCAACGCGACCGCCCGCGCGTCCGGACTCAGAGCGGTGAGCGACGGGCGGCGAATGTGGCCCGCGAAGACCAGGTCCTCGACCCCGGCTTCGCGGAGTCTGTCGAGGAGTGTTCCCGCCGCGCCCAAGCGGACCCAGACGTGGGGCACGCCGTCGACGGTTTCGGGGTCCGTCTGGTCCTCGAAGGCGGCGACAAGGAATTGGCGTCCGGACGCGCGGCACGATTGAATGAGACGGACCGGCAACGGGCCGCCGCCGGCCAGAATTCCAAGTTTACGCGGCATCTTCCATTTGAGGCTGGCAGATGGAACGCGAGGAATCGGCGCTGATAAATTCGACGATTTCCATCACCGGCTCGATTTCGGGCATGAGCTCGGCGACATCGTTCAGGCGCTCGGTCATGGTGCCTTCGGGCGCGAAGAGGAGACGATAGGCGTTGCGAAGCGCGTGGATGACCTCGCGCGAGAATCCCCGGCGCTTGAGCCCCACCACGTTCAATCCCGATAGGCGCGCCCGGTTGCCCACGACCGAACCGTAGGGGATGATGTCGTTCTCCACCCCCGACATGCCGCCGACCATGGCGTGGCGCCCGACGCGCACGAACTGATGAACCGCCGACAATCCCCCGATGATGGCCCACTCGCCGATTTCCACGTGGCCGCCCATGGTGGCGTTGTTGACGAGGATGACATGATCGCCGATCTGGCAATCATGAGCCACGTGGCTGCCCACCATGAACAGGCAGTTGTTGCCGGTCCGCGTGACCATTCCCCCGCCCTCGGTGCCGGGGTTCATGGTGACCTGCTCGCGGATGATGTTGTTGCAGCCGATTTCCAGGCGCGAGGCCTCTCCC
>JASLQF010000018.1 GCA_030744625.1 Rhodospirillales bacterium | reverse complement strand
ATAGACCCGGCGTGATGGCGTCGAAGATATCGATCCGGTCTTTACCAGGACTGGAATTGGCCGTCTCGACCCGCTTGGCTGTCAGTTTCTCAGTCGGCACCAGTCGTCCTTCTTGCCCCGGCTCGTCGCCCGCTGGGGCATACACAGGGCATACACGGAGGGCGTGCTTGGGCGTTAGCCAATGTTAGCACAACAGCTCATATACTCAAATAGACTGCGGTGTTCAGAGGTCATTTTGTTTGTCGACGTTAGCGGGGGTTAGCATAGGCACGCGCTCCCAAAGCAGGTGCGCTACCAGG
Organism: Rhodospirillales bacterium; assembly: GCA_030744625.1. Lineage (GTDB taxonomy): Bacteria > Pseudomonadota > Alphaproteobacteria > Rhodospirillales > JASLQF01 > JASLQF01. The sequence goes on along the minus strand of JASLQF010000018.1, from coordinate 31,604 downwards.
CTGCGCCACACCCCGGACCTGTGGAACCGTCGGTTTTCTAGGCCGATTTTCCGAAGGCCGCAAGACCGTTGAAGCGCCACGGCCGGGCAGTCATCATGTCCCGAGCTCGGATCAACCACCGGAAAGGCAGGGACATGGCCTCCACCGAACTATACGACGCCCTCGTCGAGGTTTGCCGCGACCGCCGCACCAGCCGCGAATTCGATCCCGACGTCGAGGTCCCGCGCGAGCACTTCGACATGATCCTCGAGGCGGCGCGCCACGCGCCGTCGGGCGCCAACACCCAGCCCTGGCACTACGTGGTGGTCACCGAGCCCGAGGCCAAGGCGGCCATGGCCGATTACTTCATCGCCGAGGCGTCGAGGCGCGCCAAGCTCGGCATGAAGTTCCCGACCCCCAATTACCGCGGCCTGGCGACGGCGCCCGGCGTCATCGTGGTGATCGCCGACTTCCGCTGGATCAACGCCTTTCCGGTGCTCAACGACGGCTCCGAGCTGGACGCGCTCTACAAGCAGAACGCCGAGCGCATCCTGCTGCAAAGCGTCGCCGCGTCGACCATGTCGGCGCACCTGGCGGCGGCGGCATTGGGCTACGGGGTGTGGTGGGTGACCGCCATCGGCCAGGAGAACGCGCAGTCGGAGCTCAAGCCCCTGCTCGGCGTGCCCGAAGACCTCGCCATCATCGACATTGTGGTTTTCGGCAAGCCCCTGAAGCCGCCCTACAAGCGCTGGAAGAAGACCATGGACGAGATCCGCAGCTTCGAGACCTACAACGCCGATCTCTTCATGGACCAGAAAGCCATCGAAACGTGGATCAAGGAGACCCGCCACAAGGTCATGTTCCGCGACGAATCGCGCATCGACTGAGCGAAGGGTCGGGATTCACCAAATCTCAACCATCGGGCCACTAGACTGGACACGTTCCAGCGGAGAGATACCGATGATGAAACATGTATTTGCGGCCGGCGCCCTGGCGCTCGCCCTCGGCCTGTTCGGCGGCACCGGGGCGGCGGCACAACAGCGCGACACCACCGGCATGCCCTTGGCCAAGTACTGCAACACCGTGCCCAACCTCAGCGTCAAGCGCCGCGACGCCATCGACACCTGGGTGTCGCTGTGCACGGTGTGGTTCCAAGCACACCGCGACAGGCCCCGACCGCCGCCCAAGGACGCCAAGCCGGCCAAGCCCGTGAAGGAATAAGGCGGGCTAACGCCCCGGTTTCTTCCAGATGTCGCGCTTGTGCATCAAGGCGATCTGCTTGTCGATGACCTCTTTCCTGTATTCGGCGTGGGTGTAGGGGGCGCGGTCCAGGTACAGGTTCTTCGGGTAGATCGGGTCCTTGTAGAGGATCTGGTAGAGTTCGGTCCTCAGGTCCTTCATCCAGTTGTCCCACTGGGCGCGGGCCCGGTGGTCGCGCAGGGCCTCGATATCTATGACGCCGCCGACGTAGGTGGAGCCGGCGCCATAGTCCTGGCGGCCGACGATGCGGCCCTTGTAGTCGATGACGAAGGAGCGCCCGCCGAAGGTGTCGATGGGCGTGTCTTCTTCCTGGAACAGATAGTACGTCCCCATGTTGGGGGCGACGACGTACATGTTGTTGTCGAGGGCCCGGGCGCGGCTCTGGATTTCGAATATCTCGTTGCCGGTGGCCGGGTGCGGGTAGGAAGCGCGGTACACCACCTCGGCGCCGTTGAGGGCCAGGGCGCGGGCGTTTTCGGGATACGAGCCTTCGTTAGCCATCATGATCCCTAAGCGCCCGATGTCGGTGTCGACCACCGGCCAAAAGGCGTCCAGGGTGTTGCCGTACTTCTCCACCCACCAGTCGTAGACGTCGTGGGGGCACACCGAATGCTCCACCGGGAACAGGGGCGAGACCTTGTAGTGGACGAGGATGACCTCGCCCTGGGGGTCGAGGATGATGCCGACGTTGAAGTAGCGGTCCTTCCAGTCCGGGTGGCGCGCCTTGGCCTGGGCCATGATGTATGAGTCATACTGGCGCGCGATCTTGCCCAATTCGTCGGTTTCCGGGCCCGGCACGTCGATGCAGCAGGTGTTGGCGAACTCGGCGTGGTCGGCGTCGAGCACCTCGTCGTTGAAGCCCTGCAGCGCCCCTTCCGGATAGGCGATGAGGCGCACCGGCAGAGAGAGGCTGGAAAGCCACGACGCCGCCTTCACCAGATGGCTCAGGTGCTCGATGTTGACCATGATGTCTTCGCGCTTGCGAATGCCGCGCACCGTGGGGATGAGCCCCACCGCCGTATAGGGTTTGATGGCCATGCTTTCCCTCCCTCAATATCGCCAGAATTTCGCCCGGCGTTGATCCAGTTTTTCCGTCCTCACTCGGCCGCCACCGGGGGCAGGGTGGAGAGGGCCTCGGCGAGGGCCGCCTCGTCGTAGGGCTCGTCCGCGAGGTCGCCGGCGAAATAGTCGGTGTAGGCCTGCATGTCGAAATTGCCGTGTCCGCTCAGATTGAAGAGGATGTTGCGGGCGGTGCCTTCCTCCTTGCACTTGAGGGCCTCGACCACGGCGCCCTGGATGGCGTGGGTGGCTTCGGGCGCTGGGATGATGCCTTCGGTGCGGGCGAACTGCACGCCCGAGGCGAAGCACTGGGACTGGGTGAAGGCCATGGCCTCGATGATGCCGAGGTCCTTGAGGTGGCTGACGATCGGCGCCATGCCGTGATAGCGCAGGCCTCCGGCGTGAAAGCCCGGCGGCACGAAGGTGGAGCCCAGGGTGTGCATCTTTACCAGCGGCGTCAGGTGCCCGGTGTCGCCGAAGTCGTAGGCGAACTTGCCCTTGGTCAGGGTCGGGCAATTGGTGGGCTCGGTGGCGACGACGCGCACGTCGCGCCCGCCGCGCAGCTTCTCGCCGAGGAACGGAAAGACGAGGCCGGCGAAGTTGCTGCCGCCCCCGGTGCAGGCCACGATGACGTCGGGATAGTCGCCCGCCATCTCCATTTGCTTGACGGCTTCCTGGCCGACCACGGTCTGGTGTAGGAGCACGTGGTTGAGGACGCTGCCCAAGCTGTACTTGGTGTCGTCGCGCCCTCCCGCCACCTCCACCGCCTCGCTGATGGCGATGCCGAGGCTTCCCGTGCTGTCCGGGGTCTCGGCCAGGATGCGCCGGCCCACCTCGGTCTCGTCGCTGGGGCTGGCCACGCAGCGCGCCCCGTAGGATTCCATCAGGGCGCGGCGGTAGGGCTTCTGCTGGAAGCTCACCTTGACCATGTAGACGTCGACCTCGAGCCCGAAGAGGGCGCCGGCGAAAGCCAGGGCCGAGCCCCACTGGCCGGCGCCGGTCTCGGTGGTCAGCTTGGTAATGCCCTCGGCCTTATTGTAATAGGCCTGGGCGACGGCGGTGTTGGGCTTGTGGCTGCCGGCCGGGCTGGTGCCCTCGTACTTGTAATAAATCCGGGCCGGGGTATCGAGCGCACGCTCCAGCCGCCGCGCCCGGTACAGGGGCGTCGGGCGCCACATGCGGTAGACGTCGCGCACCTCTTCGGGGATTTCGATTGTGGGCTCGGCGCTCACCTCCTGGCCGATCAGGGCCATCGGGAAAAGAGGCGCCAGGTCGTCGGGGCCGATGGGCTGGCCGGTGCCGGGATGGAGGACCGGCTGCAGGGGTTCCGGCAGTTCGGCGGCGATGTTGTACCAACTCTCGGGTATGTCGCTTTCGTTGAGCAGAATTTTGACGGTGTCCGACATGCCGACGCCTCCCCTGTATTCATCCCGCGCTTGCGCCAGCACATTCTAGGAAGTTTCAGCGCCATCGCAAGGCCGGCGGGGGTTACTCCTCACGGATCGAGGGAAAGGGCGGCGACGCGCCGGCAGACGTTCATGCGCAGGATATCCCTGATCTCGGGCAGGTGCCCGAAGACCTCCTTGATGCCGTGGCCTTCCGGGTTGACCCGTTGCAAGGCGGCGTCCAGGTCCGGCCACAGGCTCTCCATCCCGTCCGCCCGGCAGCCGATCAGGTGGATCTGGTTCCAGCCTGGAAGGCCGTCCCTGGCGAAGACCACCGCCTTGGTCTCGAAGGCCTGGAAGCTCAGGACGTCGCCGGCCTCTACCATGGCCGCGAAGGCGGGGCCGACGTTGCGCATCATGGTGAGCCGGTATTCGCCGAGGAACGGCTCATGGACGTCGATGTACTCGACGCTAAAGACCGCTGCCTCGCCCTCCGCCCCGCCGGGCGCCGGGTGGTAGGCGAGCGGCGTGCTCTCGGCGATTTCGACGCGCAGCACATGGGCATCCCCGAAATCGGCGCCCGCCGCCGTCAGGTCCGCTCCCTGGCGGCGCAGGAACTCGCCGGGCGCACCACCTTGCGCCATCACGTCCAGGTGCAGGTAGTGCCACGCCGGCACCCCCTCGCGCTCTTTCACCACCGACACCTGTTCGTAGAGATCACGGGCCGCCAGCAGGCCGTCGTCCTTGAGCGCCCGCCACACCGGGACGCCGTGTTCGGCGAGGCCATCGACATAGGTCTGGCGCCCTTCCTCGGGCACGTCGACGCAGGTGGCGACGCAGCGCACCGTTATGGTGTCCTTCGCCATGGCAGTCGACATTGGGGCGGCGACGCGGCAGGTGTCAAGGCGGCGCCACATTCTGTAGACTGCGCCGCGCCGCGCCCACCAACCCGAGGAAAGGCCCCGAGCCATGCACTACCCCCTGACCGAACGCCTCAAGCGGGTGCCCCTGGCCCACACCCCGACGCCGCTGGAACCCCTGCCCCGCCTCGCCGAGCACCTGGGCGGACCGGCCATCTACGTCAAGCGAGACGACGCCACGGGGCTGGCCTTCGGCGGCAACAAGACGCGCAAGCTGGAGTTCCTGATGGCCGACGCCCTCGACCAGGGCGCCGACACCGTGATCACCGTGGGCGGCGTACAGTCCAACCACGTACGCCAGACGGTGGCCGCCGCCGCCAAGCTGGGACTCAAGGCGGAGGCCGTGCTGAGCGACATCGTGGAAGGGCGCGACGGGGAATACTTCGCCTCGGGCAACGTGCTGGTCGATCATCTCATGGGCGCCGGCGTCCACGTCATCGAGGCGTCGGTGGATGCCGCGGGCTACATGGAGGACCTGGCGGATACAGTGCGCGGGCGTGGCGGCGTGCCCTACATCGTCCCCATGGGCGGCTCGAACCCGGTCGGCGCGCTGGGCTACGTGCGCTGCGCCGAGGAGCTCGCCGCCCAGGACACCGACATCGGCGTCACCCATGTCGTCCACGCCTCGGGCAGCGCCGGAACGCAAGCGGGACTGGCCGGCGGGTTGGCCGCCCTTGGCTCGCCCCTCGCCCTGGTGGCCATCGGGGTCAAGCCGTCGAACGGTGCCATCAGGCGGGACGTGGAGGCCATCGTGCCCGGCGTCCTCGATCTCCTGGGCTTCGAAGGGGAAGTGCCGACCGCCCATCTCCACGTCAACGAGGACTACTCGGGCCCGGGCTACGGGCTGCCCACCGACGGGATGGTCGAGGCGGTGACCACGGTTGCACGCCTCGAGGGATTGCTGCTCGATCCGGTCTACACGGGCAAGGCCATGGCCGGGCTGTTCGACCTGGCGCGCACCGGAAAACTCGACGCCAAGGACACCGTCGTCTTCGTGCACACCGGGGGCGCGCCGGGGCTGTTCGCCTATCCCACGCTCTTCCAGGGCTCGTGAACGGGTCAGGCCATCGTTCACGTCAAGTTGAGTTGAGGACGCCTTCGCGGCCGTGCTACCTGGAAGGAATACCGCGCGCAGCCAAGGCAAGTGGAAACCATCATGTCCGTCTCATCGGGAACGGCCCGCCGCGCCATCGGGTGCGCCGTCCTGGCCCTCGGCCTCGCCGCCGTCCCGGCCGCGGCGGCGGAGGTCATCGAGCTCACCCAGACCGGTTGCCAATTCCTCGAACCGGAAGGCATGGACCACGGGTTCAAGACCAGTCGCAAGGCGGACTGCGAGGCCATCAACGCCAAGAGCGGAGACGGGCGCGTCGCCGCCGCCAAGGTGATCACGCTGAATCCCGGCAAGTATGTCTTCCGGGTGGCCAACAGGAACGTGCCTTACGTCCTCGGATTCTGGCTGCGCGAAAAGGGCTACAACTGGCTCAACCCCATCCACAAGGCGACCAAGCTCAGCGTGTCGGGCGGCGGAATCGCCACCGGCACGAGCCGCGATTACGAGGTCGACCTGGCTCCCGGCGAGTACGTCTTTTCGTGTCCGCTCAACACGACCCCCGACTACAAGCTGGTGGTCACCGGCGACTGAGCGGCGGCGGCGATCGAGGAGCATTCCCTGGATATCCAGGGCGAATGGCACGAAGCGTCCGTCCGCACCCATCCAAAGACCATGGCCCGCCATCCACTACGGCTCGCGCACCAACCGGAAGCCGATGAGGATGTGCTTGAGGGCCGCCGGGCGGGCGTGGCGCGCCGCCGGCCGACAGATGCCGCAGCCCTTGTCGTCCCACGATCCGCCCTTGACGATGTAGCGCCCCGGACCGCCCTGCGTCGCCGTCCATTCGAACACCTGGCCGGCGCCGTCGAGCAGGCCGTAGGGGCTCTTGCCCTCGGCATGGGAGCCCACCGGCACCGTGTCGAAGGAGCCCCGGTCGTGACTGTTCAGGCGTGCCGCGTCGAAGGCCTCGCCCCATGGAAAGCGCCTGCCCGCGGCGCCGCGCGCCGCCTTCTCCCACTCGGCCTCGGTGGGCAGGCGCCAGCGCCTGGCGGTGCGCGCCGACAGCCATGCCCCATAGGTCTCGGCGTCACCGTGCGACACCAGCACGACGGGATGGTCGCCGCGTCCCGCCGGCACCTTGCCGCCGGCCCAGGCATGGCGCCGCGTGCGCTTGAAGGGATGAACCAACCCATAGCCGGCCCAGGTCGTGGCGTCGACATCGGGCGCCGGGTGTCCGGTGGCGGCGACGAAGGCGGCGTACTGGTCGTTGGTGATGGGGGTGGTGGTGATGGCGTAGGCGCCGCTCTCGACGGTGTGGCGCACCGGCTCGGATTCGTACCAGCGCCACTGGCGGGTGCGGCCATGGCCATAGGCCGCCTCGTCGAGCCGGTAGGCGGCCTCGCGTTCGGCGCGGTCGGAGCCGGCGATGAAGGGCCCGGCGGGAATGTCGAGGGTGCGGGGCACGGCGCCATCGCCGGAGGCGGCCGGGAGCGCCGCCACGGGGACCGATACGATCGCCACAAAGAGGGCGACGCGGAAAGCCCGCGCCATCCCTGGCGACATTTTTGTCATGACCATCGCTCCCAGCCGGCCAGCCGCTTTCACGACGACGAGTATATTCGCCAACATGACGGCGCGCCGCCGCCTCACGGCCATTTGAAGGTGTGTGACTGGCTGGCCGGAGAAAATTCTGCCACCGTTGCCAACGTCGCATGGGGGCACGATTTCCAGCGAAAATTCAGGCCGGCAACGGCAACGTTGGCTTTAGGGGAGAATTCCACCGTGAACGCATTCAAGTCCAGGCTACTGTCCAGCACGATCATTCCCGTGCTCTTCGGCACCGGCATCGTGGTCGCCGGCACGATGACCAACTCCGGACCCGCCGACGCGGTAAGCCCGGCGTCCAAGGCCATCAAATCGTTGCCCGTGGCCAAGAAAAGACCGGCCGGCATCCGCCTCGCCGCCTGCAAGCCGTGCAACCCGTGCGGGGCCAAGAACCCCTGCAATCCGTGCGGCGCCAAGAACCCATGCAATCCGTGCGGTGCTAAGAACCCGTGTGCCGCGAAGAACCCCTGCAACCCGTGCGCCGCCAAGAACCCTTGCAACCCCTGCAATCCGTGCGCGGCGAAGAAGAACCCCTGTAGTCCTTGCGCCGCCAAGAACCCCTGCAATCCCTGCAACCCGTGCGCGGCCGGGGGCGGTGGCGTTTCCAGCAAGTGCGTGGTGCCGAGGCTGGCGAGCGCGTGGAAGACCAGCCCCTGCAATCCGTGCAATCCGTGCGGCGCCAAGAACCCATGCAATCCGTGCGGTGCTAAGAACCCGTGCGCCGCAAAGAACCCGTGTGCGGCGAAAAACCCATGCAACCCGTGCGGCGCCTGCAACCCGTGCAATCCCTGTGGCGCCGCCAAGGTGGCCCAGGTCTCGCCGGCCGAGGCGCGGTCCGTTTACGGCTGCCTCATGGGAGAGATGAAGGCGGCCTACGCCAAGGCCGGCCTGCGCCAGATCAAGGGCTATACCGACTGGCTGGTGGTCAACAACGCCCCCTACCAGTCGGGCACCCACGGCGGCCGCTACGTCAACAACTACACCAACTCCCACGGCGACTACCGTTACAAGCGATTCGAGAAGTCGGGCAAGATGCCGCTCGGCTCGGTGCTTGCCAAGGACAGCTTCGTGGTGCGCCCGGACGGCAAGGTGTCGGTCGGCCCCATGTTCGTCATGGAGAAGATGGACAAGGGCTTCAACAAGGCGTCTTTCGATTGGCGCTACACCCTGGTCATGCCCAACGGCCAGATCGTCGGCATGACCGGCGGCAAGGGTTCGGCCAACGTGAAGTTTTGTTACGAATGCCACGTCGGCGTGGCCGACGACCAGGACTCCATGATGTTCGTCCCCGAGGAGTCCCGGAAGAAGTTCTAGGGATAAATTGTCACAGGTTTGTGAAAGAGAATGATTGGCTTGCGTTTTCCAACCGAAGTACTCAGAGCGGAGAACGACCTTGCGCGACATGCTCCCCGTTCGATGCAATCTGGGATACCGATAAACAGGAGGACTTCCAAATGTTGAAAAAGACCGTTGCCGCCGTTGGCATCGCCGCGCTCGCCGGCGCCGGGGCGCTTAGCGTCCTTCCCACCGCCATGGCGAAGACCGCCGCCGACACCGGCATCCAAATCGCCTCGTGTAATCCGTGCAAAGCCAGGAAGAAGGGCTGCAACCCGTGCAACCCGTGCGCCGCCAAGAAGAAATAGGCGGGGCACCGTCCTAGCCAACACTTTCGAACCCTCGATAAATGGCGCCGCGGACCGCTCGACCCGGTCCGTGGCGTTTTTTTCCGCCATCGGCCGGCGGCGCGGCATTGAACTTTCCACCACCGTTCGGATAATCACTGGCGGGCAACCGGGCCGGGGACGCGCAACGGGATATTCCATGGTCGATTTCGGAAAACTACCGCGGAAACGCGTGCGGGAAATGGCGGCGGCGGGCGAGCGCGTCCTCGAATGCTATCGCGTGCTGCACAAGTCGGACGCCAACGTCGTCGGCGAGGTGCTGCGCGGGCAAGGCGAATTCTACGAGTGGGACCACTATCCGGCGGGGGACGTTTACGACTTCGAGACCCACTCCCAATACTACTATCACACCCACCCACCCGAGGACCGCACCAAGAAATGGGGCGTCGAGCACGGCCACTTCCATACCTTCCTGCGCCCCAAGGGCATGCCGCGCGGCGTTGCTCCGGCCAAGGTCGCCGACTATGAACCACCCAAGGACGCCAACGACGCATTGAGCCACTTCGTCGGCATCCCCATGAACCAGGCGGGTTTTCCCATCCGCCTGTTCACCACCAATCGCTGGGTCACCGGCGAGGTCTGGTACGAGGCCGGCGACGTCATCAAGATGCTCGACCGCTTCGACATGGACCTGGCCCTTCCGTCATGGCCGGTCAACATGTGGATCGGCGCCATGCTGTGCCTGTTCCGCCCGCAGATCGAAGAGCTGCTGCACGCCCGCGACCGCGCGGTGCGCGACTGGCAGGCCGCCCATCCCGGCCAAAACGCCTTCGAGGACCGCGGCCTGGAGATCACCTCGATCATGGATATTTCGGTAGACGGGCAGATCAAGAAGGTGAAGAAGGCGCTGAACGCCAAACGCACCTGAGTATCCGCCCCGGCGCCCGGCACTTACTTTCGTCGCGCCGCCTAATCCGTCCGCAGGATGGAAGTAGTCCTTACGTCCGCAGGCTATACGGATGGGCTTCTTGCCGCCGTTTGACGTCGTCACCACATGAAAATATAAGGCGATAATAAGCGTTGGGGGAGAATTGGCATGGATATTGCTTGTATCCATGTGCCGGAGCCCGCAAGAAGGCGGCGCTTCCGGCAGACCGAGGAGATGAACAATGCTGCGCTTTATGTTAATCGCGCTCGTCGTCATCGGCTTCTCCCTGCCCGCCTCGGCACAGCAAACCGTCTGCGGGAAACGAGGAGATGTTCTCAAGCAGCTATCGGTGCGCCATTCCGAGACGCCGGCGGCCATGGGGCTGTCGAGCACCGGTGGCATGCTGGAGGTTCTTACCTCTCCGGCCAGCGGCTCGTGGACCATCATCATGACCATGCCGAACGGCATGAGCTGCCTGGTCGCCGCTGGCGAGAATTGGGAATCCGTGGAACCCTTCGTGGTCGGTTCCCGCGTCTAGAAGCCGGTTTCGGCCCTGTCCTGAGACCTTGCGGGCAACGAACCTAACCGCCGTTACCGAAGATTCGATGGACGACCCTGTCGCCGGGCTTGATCCCCAGGCGCCGGGCGGTCCCGCCGTCGACTTCGAGGACGGCGCGGACGGGTCCGTCCGAGCCGACGGTGGCCAGGGACATGGGCACCGTGCGCTCGGCGATATTGGCCACCCGCCCTTCGCCGTCGATGAACAGCATGTCGAGGGAAATGTAGGTGTTCTTCATCCACATGTAGACCGGCCGGGGGCTCTTGAAATCGAACAGCATGCCGGTACTGGGCGCCAGGGCACGGCGTCCCTGCAACCCTTGTTCCCGCTCGGCCGGCGTCGACGCCAGTTCCACCGAGAAAACGTAGCTTCCCCGCCCGGTGACAATCGATAGCTCGCCGGTCGCGAATGATACCGGCTCGCCGGCCCTCCCTGCCAGGGCCGCCATCCAGACAGCGCCGAGAAGCACCCCGGCGGCGATCAGCCGTCGCATCGACCCGCTCATGTCCTTCGTATGGCAAGAAGCGCCGGCTTCGGCAAGGCCCGATCGGCGTTCTCCCGGCGCTGCCTTTTTGCGACGAGGAGGCGAGCACGCTTTCGAAAAGCGGCATTGTCGGGTAAACATTCAACATAATCTCCGTGGCGGGCCCCAAGGGAGGGGCGTCGCCGGCCACTCTTTGGGGGAGGCGGAACATGTTGCGAGGCGACCGACGGGGAAAACGTCTTTACTCTTGGCTGGCGGCGGCGGTGCTGCTGATGATGTCGGGGCCGGCACTGGCGGCGGCCGAAGCCGGGGCAAACCTTGGCCTCACCACCAGTTGGGTGGGCTTCACGTCGATCATCATTTTCGTCCTCGCCTACGTCCTGGTCATTAGCGAGGAAGCTATCCACCTCAAGAAATCGAAGCCGGTGATGGTCGCCGCCGGCCTCATCTGGGTCCTGGTGGCGATGGCCTTCGCGACCGCGGGCGACACCCACTCCGCGGAAGAAGCGGTCAGGCACAACCTTCTCGAATTCGCCGAGCTCTTCCTCTTCCTGCTTGCCGCCATGACCTACATCAACTCCATGGACGAACGCGGCATCTTCGGGGTGCTGCGCGCCTGGCTGGTGTCGCGGGGGTTCTCGTTCCGCGGCATCTTCTGGGTGACCGGCGTCTTGTCGTTCGTCATATCGCCGGTCGCCGACAACCTGACCACGGCGCTTTTGATGGCGACGGTTGTGATGGCCGTCGGCGCCGGCAATCACCGCTTCGTCGCCGTGTCCTGCGTCAACATCGTGGTCGCCGCCAACGCCGGGGGCGCCTTCAGCCCGTTCGGCGACATCACCACGCTGATGGTGTGGCAGAAAGGGATTGTCCAGTTCCAGGAGTTTTTCGTCCTGTTCATTCCCTCGGTGGTCAATTGGATTGTCCCCGCCGTCATCATGTCCTTCACCATCTCCGGCGAGCGGCCCGACCCCCTGGACGAGAGGGCGGAACTGCACGATGGCGCCTGGGTGGTCGTCGGGCTGTTCATTTTTACGATCGTCCTGGCCGTTTCCTTCCACCAGTTCCTGCACCTTCCGCCAGTGATCGGCATGATGACCGGCCTCGGCATACTCAAGCTATACGGATATTTCCTGACCAACCGCGACCGCTTCTTCCCACCTCCCAGCGAGGACGACATCGGCCAGAGCGGCCTCATGGAAGAAACCATGCCGGACAAGCGCAAGACCAGCGACCGGCCGCCGGCGTTCAACGTCTTCAAGGCCCTGCAACGCGCCGAGTGGGACACCCTGATGTTCTTCTACGGCATCATCCTGTGCGTCGGCGGCCTCGGCGCCATCGGCTATCTGGCGCTGGGTTCCAACCTCATGTACGGGGACCTCGGCCCGACCACGGCCAACATCCTGGTTGGCATCCTTTCCGCCATCGTCGACAACATCCCGATCATGTTCGCGGTGCTCTCGGTGCTGCCCGAGATGGACCACGGGCAGTGGCTGCTGGTCACCCTGACTGCCGGCACCGGGGGATCGCTGCTGTCGGTGGGCTCGGCCGCCGGGGTCGCCGTGATGGGCCAGGCGCGCGGCGTCTACACCTTCGTCGCCCATCTCAAGTGGACGTGGGCCATCGCCCTTGGCTATGCCGCCAGCATCGCCGCGCATTTCCTTGTAAACGCGGGCGCGTTTCAGTAAGCCTTGGCGCGCCGGCGCGACGTCCGGCGACGATGAAGAGGGAGGCTTCTTCGTGCCGCACGCGCTTAGCCTGGGACTGGTCCTGTTCGTGGTCTGGCTTCTGTTGTCTGGCATTTTCGAGCCTTTGTTGCTCGGTCTCGGCGTCGCCTCAAGCATCGTCGTCGTCTATATCGCGCACCGCATGGACGTCATCGACCGCGAAGGCCACCCCATCCATCTGACCCCTCGGACCCTGCTCTACTTCCCCTGGTTGGTTTGGGAGATCGTCAAGGCCAACTTCGACGTCGCCCTGGCAATCGTGCGCCCGGCAATGCCCATCGAACCCCGCCTGCTCCACATCAAGGCCGGTCAGAAGGACGACCTCGGCCGCGTCATCTACGCCAATTCCATCACCCTCACTCCGGGCACGGTGACCATCGCCACCGAGGGAAGCGCCTTCACCATCCACGCCCTGACCCGCGGCGCCGCCGAGGGCCTGGAAAGCGGTGACATGGACCGCCGCGTGACGGCCATGGAGGACGCCAAAATGGACGCCTCCGATCCCGGTCCCGCCCCATCCGTGGAAAAGGAGGAGTGATGTTCGCCGCCGCCTCCGCCGCCGTGCTCGCCGTCATGGGTCTGGTCCTGGTGCGCGCCCTCATGGGTCCGACCGTTTATGACCGCATTCTCGCCGTCAACGCGTTCGGCACCATGACGGTGGCCCTCATCGCCGTATTCGGCTTCCTCACCGGACGGCCCGAGTTCCTCGATATCGCGCTGGTGTATGCGCTCATCAACTTCATCGCCACCATCGCCGCCAGCAAGTTCGTGGAGTTCGCCTTCTTCGGGGAGCCCGCCGCAGAAGATGACGGCGGAGACATGTGATGAGCCTGGCCGCCGACATCGTCACCTGGACGTGCATCATCACCGGGTCCGCTTTGGCCCTTATCGGGGCCCTCGGCATGATCCGCCTGCCCGACACCTTTGCGCGCATGCACGCGGCGGGAATCATCGACACCCTCGGTGTCGGCCTGATTCTCGTAGGCCTGATCTTCCAAGCGGGATGGAGCGCGGTGACGATCAAGCTGCTCCTCATCCTGGTATTCATATTCATTACCAGCCCGACCGCCACCCATGCCCTGGCCCAGGCGGCGCTGAACGGCGGTCTCAAGCCCCTGCTCGGCAAGAAGGACGGGAAAGAAAAGCCATCGAAAACCTGATCGATATCACCCTGCTCCTGTTCATGGTGGCCATCGGGTTGACCCTGGTCCGCCTGCGCGACCTCTTCTCCGTGGCTATGCTGTTCGGAATATTCAGCCTCCTGGCGGCGGCCCTATACGTCGTGCAGGATGCCGTCGACGTCGCCTTCACGGAAGCCGCCGTCGGCGCCGGCATTTCGACCGTGTTGATCCTCGCCACCCTCGCCCTCACCACCAGCGAGGAAAAGGCGCCGCCGGGGCGCGCCCTGGGGGCGCTTGCGGTCGTCCTGGTAACCGGCGCCGCGCTCATATACGGCACCCTCGACATGCCGGCCTACGGGGACCCCGCCGCCCCCATCCATCAGCACGTGGTGCCCCGCTATATCGAGCGCTCGGCAGCCGAGATTGGGGTCCCCAACATCGTCACCTCGGTGCTGGCCAGCTATCGCGGCTACGATACCCTGGGCGAAGTCACGGTCATCTTCACCGCCGCCGCCGGCGTTCTGGCGCTCCTCGGGCGACGCCGCGGACGCGTCGGAATCGTCGATTCGTTGCAGGTCCGCCAAGATGCCCGCAAGGACGGCGAAGTCCCGCGCAGCGTGCTCGCCCCGAAACCCATCCTCAGGGTGGTTTCGAAGCTGTTGATGCCGCTCATTCTCCTGTTCGCGCTCTATGTGCAGTTTCATGGAGACTTCGGGCCGGGCGGCGGCTTTCAGGCCGGCGTGATCTTTGGCAGCGCCTTCATTCTGTACGCCCTCATTTTCGGAGCCCACAACGCGCGCCAGGTGATTCCGGCGGCGGTGCGACGCGCCGGACTGGGGGCGGGACTTCTGCTCTACGCGCTGGTCGGCGTCGCCGGCCTCCTGATGGGAGGGCGCTATCTCAATTACGCCGTCCTCGCCGATGAGCCCACCCACGGCCAGCACCTGGGCATCATGCTCATCGAGTTCGGTGTCGGCACCACCGTTGCTGCCGCCATGATCATTATCTTCTTCGTCTTCTCCGGCCAGGACCGCTGAGCCATGGACGTCCTCGGCCTCTTCAACTACTGGATCGTCATCGTCCTCATGATGATCGGGTTCTATATCGTCATTTCGCACGGCAATCTGGTCAAAAAGGTGGTCGGTCTTAACGTCTTTCAGGTTTCCGTATTCGTTTTCTTCATCTCCATGAGCAAGGTACGCGGTGGCACGGCGCCCATCCTGGAGGAGGGCATCGAGGTCTACAGCAATCCCCTGCCCCATGTGTTGATCCTCACCGCAATCGTGGTCGGCGTCGCCACCACGGCGCTGGCCCTCGGACTGGTGGTTCGTATCCGCGATGCCTACGGCACCATCGAGGCCGACGAGATTATCGAGCCCGAGGAGGACGGCGCGTGATCGCCGCGCACCTGCCGGCGCTGCAAGTGGTGGTGCCGCTGATTTCGGCGCCACTCTGCCTCCTCCTCAGGCGCCCGGGAGCGGCCTGGACGGTGGCCCTTGCCGTGAGCTGGTTTGCCTTAGCCGTCGCGCTCTCCCTGCTCATCGAGGTGTCGATCGGCGGGCCGGTCTCGTACCCGATTGGGGATTGGGCGGCGCCCTGGGGCATCGAATACCGGGTCGACCAAGTAGGCGCCTTGGTTCTCGTCATCGTCACCGCCATCGGTGCCGTAGTCATGCCCTTCGCGGGCGCCAGCGTCGCCCACGAGATCGCTTCCGACCGCGCCTACCTGTTCTACACCATGTACCTCTTGTGTCTGACCGGGCTCCTCGGCATCGCCATCACCGGCGACGTATTCAATCTGTTCGTTTTTCTGGAGATCTCCTCGCTCTCGTCCTACGTGCTGATCAGCATGGGCCAGGACCGGCGCGCCCTGACCGCCGCCTACAACTACCTGGTCATGGGCACCGTCGGCGCCACCTTCTACGTCATCGGGGTAGGCATGATGTACATGATGACCGGCACCCTGAACATGGCCGACCTGGCGACCCGCCTGCCGGCCGTGGCGGACACCCGCACCATCCTCATGGCGCTGGCCTTCCTGACCGTCGGCTTGAGCCTCAAGCTTGCCCTCTTTCCCCTGCACACGTGGCTGCCCAACGCCTACACCTACGCGCCTTCGGTGGTCACCGCCTTCCTGGCGGCGACAGCGACCAAGGTGGCGGTCTACGCGTTCATTCGTGTCTACTTCACCGTCTTCGGCGAGGTCGACCTGTTCGAAATCGCGCCCATGGTGCCCATCCTCATGGTGTTGGCGCTGGCTGGCATGTTCGTCGGCTCGGCGGTGGCCATCTTTCAGAACAACCTCAAGCGCATGCTGGCTTATTCCAGCATCGCCCAGATCGGTTACATGGTGCTCGGGCTGAGTTTCGCGTCGGTCACCGGACTGGCCGGCGGCATCATCCATCTCTTCAACCATGCGTTGATGAAGAGTGCCCTGTTCCTGGCCCTCGGCTGTGTCGTACTGCGCCTCGGCACGGTCCACATCGATGGCCTTCGGGGCCTTGGCCGACGCATGCCGTTGACCATGGCGGCGTTTGTCGTCGGCGGACTGAGCCTCATCGGCGTTCCCCTGACGGTCGGCTTCATAAGCAAGTGGTACCTGGTGCAGGCGGCTCTCGAGAAAGGCTGGTGGCCGATCGCCGGGCTCATCGTGCTGTCGTCGCTTCTCGCTGTGATCTACGTGTGGCGCGTCGTCGAAATCGCCTACTTCCGTCCCGCCCCAGAGGGTTCCGCCGCGGTCGAGGAGGCACCGATCTTCATGCTCGCGCCGACGTGGATCATGGCCGGGGCCAGCATCTATTTCGGGATCGACGCCACGGCCACCCTCGAGGTGGCGCGCGGCGCCGCCGAGTTCCTGATAAAAGGCGCGCCGTGAGCGACGAAACCACGATCCTTCTGTGCATCGCCACGCCGCTTGCCGGGGCGGTTCTCATCGCGATCACCGGGTCGCGCCCTAACCTGCGCGAGGCCGTGACCCTGGTTACCGCCGGCGTGGTGTTCGGGCTGGTCGCGTCGCTCTTCCCGCAGGTGCTCGACGGCGGCCGCCCCGCCGCCATCATGGGCGAGATGCTTCCCGGCCTCGCCATCGCCTTCGAGGTGGAGCCCCTCGGCATGATGTTCGCGGGCATCGCCAGTTTCCTGTGGATCGTCACCTCGGTCTACTCCATCGGCTACATGCGGGGCCATCACGAGCACAACCAGACCCGCTTTTACATCTACTTCGCGGTGGCCATCGCCAGTGCCGTCGGCGTCGCCTTCGCCGCCAACATGATGACCCTGTTCGTCTTTTACGAGGTGCTCACGCTCTCCACCTTTCCGCTGGTCACTCACCACGGCACGGATGAGGCGAAGCGCGCCGGGCGCGTCTATCTCGGCATCCTGCTCGGCACCTCCATCGGCTTGCAGTTCATCGCCGTCATTTGGACGTGGACGCTAGCCGGCACCCTCGACTTCACCGAGGGCGGCATCCTCCGCGACAAGGCGTCTCCGGCTGTCGTCGGCGTGTTGCTGGCCCTCTACGTCTTCGGCATCGGCAAGGCCGCCGTCATGCCGTTCCACCGCTGGCTGCCCGCCGCGATGGTGGCGCCGACCCCGGTCAGCGCGCTGTTGCACGCGGTGGCCGTGGTCAAGGCCGGCGTCTTCACCGTGCTCAAGGTCATCGTTTACATCTTCGGCTTTGATTTCCTGGCCCAGGTCGCCAGCGGCAACTGGCTTCTCTATGTGTCCGGGTTCACCATCGTCGCCGCATCGGTGGTGGCGCTGCGTTCGGACAACCTGAAGCGCCGTCTTGCCTACTCCACGGTAAGTCAGCTGTCCTACGTGATCATGGCGGCGGCGATCCTGACGCCGCTGTCCGCCATGGGCGCGGCGTTGCACATCGCCACTCATGCCTTCGGCAAGATCACGCTCTTTTTCTGCGCCGGCTCCATCCTGGTTGCCAGCCACAAGACACTGGTCAGCGAACTCGACGGAATCGGGCGGAGGATGCCCTGGACCATGGCCGCCTTTGCGATCGGCGCGTTCTCCATGATCGGCATTCCACCGACCGTGGGCTTCGTCAGCAAATGGTATATTCTGCGCGCCGCCATGGAGGCCGAACAAACATTCGCGGCGGCGGTGATCGTGCTCAGCACCCTGCTCAATGCCGGCTATTTCCTGCCCATCGTCTACGCCGCCTTTTTTCGCGCCGCGCCGGCTGAACCGGCGACTGCCGGCGGCCCCGCACTGGGTGCCGAAGTCGGGAACGGCGGGCTTCCCCGCAACCACGGGCACCGCCGAGAAGGGCATGGAGAGGCACCGCTGACCGTCGTCCTGGCGCTCACCGTCTCGGCCGCGGGAATCCTGTTCCTGTTCTTCTTTCCCGACCTTCCATTCGCGCTCGCCCGTCAACTGGCAGGAGTCGCGGGATGAACGAGGGCAAGCACTGGCTGGTCAGGCGGCGCTCCATCCGCGCGCTATGGATCGTCTTCGTCGCCGTTCTCGCCATCGTCGCCGTAGGCGATGTGCTCATCCACGGCCACCCCTATTTCGGGCTCGACGGCTTCTTCGCCTTCTATGCCTGGTACGGCTTTCTGACCTGCATAGGGATGATCCTGTTCGCCAAGGCGGTGGGCGCCTTTCTGAAGCGCGAGGATACTTACTATGACGGCGAGTAGCGCCTTCCCGCCGGCTTTGGTGCTTATCCTCGGCGGCCTCCTCCTGCCGCTGCTCAGGGGGTACGCGCGGGGCATCGCCGCCCTTGCCCTGCCCTTGCTCACGATGTGGCTGGTATGGCAGTTGCCCGACGGCGTCTCGCTGTCGGCGCGCTTCCTGGAGTACAGGCTTGAGCTGGTCGAGGCCGACGCCCTCGGCCGCTTGTTCGCCATCATCTTCGCCATCATGGCCTTCGCCGGCGCCCTGTTCGCGCTCAACCAGCCGCGGGTGGCGGAACTGGCCGCCGGCTCCGTGTCCGCCGGCTGCGCCATCGGCATCGCCCTGGCCGGCGATCTGATCACGCTGTTCGTGTTTTGGGAGGTCATGGCCGTCGCCTCCATCGTGATCGTGTGGTCGAGGGGCACAGAGGAGTCCTATCGCGCCTCCATGCGATACCTGCAGATTCACCTTCTCGGCGGCGTCCTTTTGATGGCCGGAATCGTCGCCCAGGTGGCGGATACCGGCACCATCGCCTTCACGGCGATGACGCCGGGCACGCCAGGGACCTGGCTAATTCTTGCCGGCTTCCTCATCAACGCCGGGGCGCCGCCCCTGTCGGTGTGGCTGCCGGATGCCTACCCGGAGGCGTCATACAGTGGAACCGTGTTTCTTTCGGCCTTCACCACCAAGGCGGCGGTGTACGTGCTGCTGCGGGGCTTTCCCGGCGTCGAAGTTCTGATCTACGTGGGCCTGTACATGATGCTTTATGGCATCATCTACGCGCTTCTGGAAAACGACATGCGGCGGATCCTGGCCTACAGCATCGTCAACCAGGTGGGCTTCATGGTAACCGGAATCGGCATCGGCACCGAGATGGCGCTGAACGGCGCCGCCGCCCACGCCTTCACCCACATCATTTACAAGGCGCTTCTGCTCATGTCGGCGGGGTCGGTCCTGTACATGACCGGCAAGCGTAAGTGCAGCGATCTCGGCGGCCTGTTCCAGAGCATGCCCATCACCACCTTGTGCGGTATCGTCGGCGCACTTTCCATTTCCTCGTTTCCGCTGACCTCGGGGTTTATCAGCAAGTCCATGATCTCGCAGGGGGCGGCGGACGAGCGCTTGCTCATCCCCTGGTTCCTGCTTGCCGCCGGATCGGCCGGCGTGTTCCTGCACGCCGGCATCAAGTTCCCGTGGTTTGTCTTCTTCCAGAAGGACTCCGGACTACGGCCCCCGGACCCACCGCTCAATATGCGCTTGGCGATGGTCCTGTTCTCCATTCTGTGCATCGGCCTGGGCATTTGGCCGGAGCCACTTTACGCTCTGTTGCCCTACCCGGTGGAATACGCGCCTTACTCGGTGCCGCACGTGGTCAACATGCTTCAACTTCTCCTCTTCTCGGGGCTTGCTTTCTTCATCATGCTGCCCCTGATGGAGCGGACGCTGACCATTACCCTGGACATCGACTGGTTTTACAGGACCGTGGGCAAACGGGTATTCGGCGGTGCCGCGACCTTGACCAGCAACCTCCTGCGGGGCTTCGAGACAGCGGTGCGGTACTGGGTCGGCGCCCTGATCGCTTTCACCTTCCGCCAGGCCGGACCGCAAGGCGTGCTGGCGCGCACCGGCGCCGTGGGCAGCATGGTGACGTGGGTTGTCGTGCTGCTCGGCGTCTATCTGTTGCTGTATTTCGTCTGAGGGCGGAGCTTAGTTGCGCCGCGCCGGCTTGGAGCCCGGCGTCCAGGCCTGGACCTCGACGGTCTTTCCGGCCTGGTTTTTCTTCTTGCCCTGCTTCTTGCCGGCACCCTTGATCTTCTTCTCTGGCACCCAATTGGTCACCGCCACCGGCCGCCCGCTTTGCGAGCGCATGACCTTGGGACGCACCACCTGCTTGAATTCCGGCGTCTTCTCGGCACGGGCGAAAGCCAGGCGCATCGCCGTGAGGGTGATCTCGGCGCGCGGGCTTTTCTTGTAGGCGTTGGTGTAGGCCGGGCTTTTCTTCACCAGCCGCGTCAAGTGCTCGGCCGAATGGTGGCCGAAACGGCGCCAGATATTCTCGAGGAAATCCTCGACGTCGGGCGGCATGAAGAGCTCCCCCTCCACACTGGGGCGTCCCTTGGTGAAGGACTTGTAGATGTTGGGCTCAACCGGCCCTATTTCGTCGGCGACGAAGTGGGCGGGCATCAGCTTGCCGTTGGTGTAGGCCAGAGCGAAGTACGCCTGGGACAGGAATAGCAGCCTCTGGAGCTTCTGCGGCTGCAGGTATTCGTTATGCTCCAACGCCTGGTCGCAAAACCACAGGGCGACGTCGAAGGCGGATTTCATTCGGGCCGGCATGAATTCTCCGCGCGGTGGCGGGCGGTTGTCCGCCGGGTGTCCCAAGCCAACTGGCGCGCTTGCGTGCGCTGTCCCGTAAATATAGGCTCACTGTTAAAAAATCATCAATACGTAAGGATAGACGCCCATGGACATGACAGGCGAACAGCGCATCAACGCTTCGCGCGAGGAGGTGTGGAACGCCCTCAACGACCCGCAAGTCCTGGCCCGCTGCATTCCCGGTTGCGAAACCATGGAAAAGACCTCGGACAACGAGTTCACGGCCACTGTTACCCTCAAGGTCGGCCCCGTGAAAGCGACGTTCGTGGGAAACGTCACTCTTTCCGATCTCGACCCGCCGAACGGATACACCCTGTCCGGCCAGGGCCAGGGAGCCGGCGCCGGTTTCGCCAAGGGTGGCGCCGAAGTGCGCCTCGCCGACGACGGTGGCCAAACGATCCTTACCTACAAGGTCAACGCGCAGGTCGGCGGCAAGTTGGCCCAGGTCGGCTCGCGGCTCATCGACGGCACGGCGCGCAAGCTGGCCGGCCAATTCTTCGCCGAGCTGGACGACACCCTGTCCCCCGAGGACGAGGCGGCGCCGGAAGAAGCGGCGGCGGTGCGGGCCGCGGCTGCGGCGCCGCAGGCCGCGGAGGGGGGCCTCAGCCCCCTGATCTGGGGCCGTGGCGCGCTGATCATCGCCGGTTTAATCGTCTTGTACTTCACAACCTGAGGCACCGTCCATGAGCGAGAACGACGACGTATTGAACAGCGCCGCCCAGTGGCTCGGCGAGAACAAGGGCGTGGCCCTGGCCACGGTGGTCGGCACGTGGGGTTCGTCGCCGCGCCCGCCGGGCAGCATGCTGGCCATCGAGGAAGGGGGCGCCTTCGTGGGCTCGGTCTCCGGCGGCTGTGTCGAGGGCGCGGTGGTCAGCGAAGCACAAGAGGTCATCGCCGGCGCCCCCCCAAGGGTGCTGGATTACGGCGTTTCGGACGAGCAGGCCTGGGAGGTCGGGCTGGCCTGCGGCGGCGAGCTGAAGGTGTTCCTCGAGCGCGCCGTCCCCGCCGACGTCCTGCGCGCCCTGTTGCAGGAACGCCCGGCCGCCCTGGTCAGTCACCTCGCGTCGGGCGCCCACGCGGTGGTGCGGGCGGATTCCGTCGACGGCGATCTCGATCTCGCCCCGGAAACGGTGGAGGAAGCGCGCCTGGCCCTGCGCGACAACCGCAGCGCTTCCATCGAGGACCCCGGCGGCGCCGTGTTCGCGCGCGTCTTCAACCCGCCGCTCCGCATGATCATCGTCGGCGCCGTGCACATCTCCCAGAGCCTGGCACCGATGGCGGCGCTGGCCGGCTTCGACGTCACCGTGGTCGATCCGCGCGGCGCCTTCGCCACGGTTGAGCGCTTTCCCGGTGTCACCCTGTCTCGCCAGTGGCCGGACGAGGCGCTTGCCGCCCTCGCCCCCGACACGCGGACCGCCGTCGTCACCCTCACCCACGACCCCAAGCTCGACGATCCGGCGCTGCAGGCGGCGCTCGGCTCGGACGTCTTCTATATCGGCGCCCTGGGCAGCCGCAGGACCCACGCCAAGCGCCTCGAGCGGCTGCGGGCCGAGGGCTTCGGCGACGACGAGTTGGCACGCATTTACGGGCCGGCGGGCTTCGATCTCGGCGGCCGCGCCTCGTCCGAGATCGCGGTCGCCGTGCTGGCCGAGGCCATCGCCGCCAGCCACGGCAAGCGATCGGGCTGAACGCCCCGCCGGCGACGCGCTCCCATCGGCAAGCGTTCTAGTCGAGCCGTGTGCGGAAGAGCTTTCCGAAGCCGGGCACCTCATCCTGGTAGCCGGCCAGCCGCAGGCAATGCCAGGCCATGGCGTGGTTGGACCCGGTCACCGGCTTGCCGATCTCGGCTTCCATCTCTTCGACGATCTCGGCGACGCGCAAGGACGTGCACGCCACGAACACGGCATCCACCAGGTCCGAGGCGCCCAGCTCGCGGACCGCGCGGCGGATGGTGTCGGGTGAGATGCGGGCAACCCTGCGGTCGTCCGACTCGCTCCACGAGCCGACCACGGGCACCTCGAAGCCGCGCTCCTGGACGTAGGCGCGCATCACATCGGCGACCGAATCGATGTAGGGCATGATCAGGCATATACGGCGCGCGCCCAGGGCTTCGAGCGCCGCGAAGGCCGAGGTCATGGGCGTCGTGCAGGCGACGTCGGGCCGCGCCTCGCGGATGCGCGCGAAGACGGTCTCGTCGCCGATCACCATGCCCCCCGACGTGCATCCATAGGCCACCACGTCGAGCCCCGATCCCGGCACCAGAAGCTCGGTGGCCGGCGCGATTTCACTCTCCATCGCCTTCAGGGTCTCGGGGTTGACTTCCAGATCGCAGGCATGGCGGCTCTCGTAGAGCGCCACGTCGGGCAAGGCGAGAATATTGCGGAAATCGTGTTCGATGGTCTGGTCGCCGGCCAGGACGATGAGCCCGATGCGCGCCCTGGGCCCGAGCCCGTCGTCCATCTCGTAGGCCATGCCCTTCTTCTCGACGACCGGGGCAACGCCGGCTCCCGCTGTGGCGGGCGCCGCGGCGGCGGCGGTTTTAGCACTTGTCATGTCCTTGTCCCCTCTCTTTCCCGAGGTCCGTCGGCGCCCATGGCGCGGCGCGGTTACGATTGCATCATCATGCCGGCGAGATCGATTTGCGCTTGGCGGCCGGCGATGAGGTCGGCGGTGATTTGCCCGGCGCCGCACGACATGGTCCACCCCATGTGGCCGTGGCCGGTGTTCATGAATAGGTTGTCGTAGCGCCCGTAGCCGAAGATCGGCGTCCCCTCCGGCGTCATCGGCCTGAGCCCCGCCCAGTAGGTGGGTCGCGAATAGTCGCCGCCATTGGGGAACATGTCGCGGGCGGCGGCCAGCATGGCCGCGAAGTCGGACGGCTCGTGGGTGGTGTCGTAACCCGAGAACTCGGCGGTGGCGGTAAGGCGCAGCCGGTCGCCCATGCGCGTGAAGGCGACCAGGTTCTCCTCGTCGACACCGCCCAGGTTGGGCGCTTCGTGCTGGGGGCCGACGGGAAGGGTCAACGAATAGCCCTTGACCGGATAGATGGGCAGATTGATGCCGATCTTGCGAGCGACAAAGGGGCTGTAGCTGCCAAGCGACAGCACGTAGTGATCGGCGGTGAAATCGCCCTTGTCGGTTACGATGCGTTCGACCCGGCCGCCCGCCACGTCGATGCCGCGGATGGTGGTATCCATCTCGAAGGAGACCCCCAACTCGCGCCGGCAGAACTCGGCGAGACCGCGGGTGAACATGTTGACGTCGCCGCTTTCGTCGGTGGGGCAGTAGATGCCGCCGGCGAATTTGTCCTTGACCGGCGCGAAGATGGGGTCGATTTCGGCGGCGCGGCCGCCATCGACGACCTCGAACTGCTGGCCGCTGTCGGCCAGGATCTTGGTCTTGAGGACCCCTTTCTCGAGGGCTGCCGGAGTACGGTAGAGATAGATGCAGCCCTTGGCGCGCCGGTCGTAGGCGACATTGGTGTGCTGCACGACGCCGTGCAGCAGCTTCTGGGAATAGACGCAGAGCCCGAGCTTTCGCGTGGTGTTGATGCGCGCCCTCTCCGTCGTGCACTGGCCCAGGAACTTGAGACACCACAGCCACATATGGGGATCGAACTTGGGCTTCAGGCGCAGGGACTGGCCGTCGCGCCACAGCGAGCGCAACATGATCATCGGTGCCTGCGGCGAGGCCCACGCATAGGAATGCCCCGGCGCGACGAGGCCGGCGTTGGCGAAGCTCGTTTCGTTGGCGGGCACGGGCTGGCGGTCGAGGACCGTCACCTCGTGCCCGTCACGGGCTAGGAAATAGGCGCCCGTGACGCCGATGACGCCGCCCCCCATGATGACGATCTTCATGGTGCCGACCTCCCGCCACCCAAGTATCCCGCGCCCTTCTCAGAGCGCCGCCGTCACCATGACCTCGACATCGAACTGGGTGGCGGCGAGCCGTGCCTCGACACAGGCGCGGACCGGCGGATTGGCGGGATCGACCCAAGCGTCCCAGACTTCGTTCATCTCGGCGAAGTTGCGCATGTCGGTGACCCACAGCTCGGCGGCCAGCAGCTTCGATTTGTCGGTACCGGCCTCGCCCAGCAGCTTGTCGATGGTGGCCAGGATATCCTTTGTCTGGTCGGCGATGGAGGCGCCGGGCGCGTTGAGCGCCACCTGGCCGGCCAGATAGACCGTGTCTCCGTGGATCACCACTTGGCTCATGCGCGGCCCTACATGCAAACGCTTGATGGTCACGATGCTCACTCCCTTTGTTCGATTGTCGGTGTTGATATGCGCCGGATGAAAGCACAAGGGCCGGAGCCCTGTCCATACGCCATTGCCGGGGCCGGCGGCGATGCCACGGGTCCGGGTCGGGGAATCTCCCGTAATTTCAAGGGATGGCCCGGATGTGCTATACTATGCCTGTCGTGTAATTTTTGTCCGGAGTGAGGACAACGTCACACCTTCGGCACATGGCGGCATTGGCCGCCGCGGCACTCGTCGGCGGCATGGTGGTCGTCGGCCACGGCGGCGGCGCGGTAGCGCAGGAGACCATCTGCGCGCGCTCCCACACCAAAATATTCAAGCAAGAGACCGGCAAGGTGGAGTGCGTGGAAATCAACAAGTCGCTGCAGCGCGACAACCAGCAAATCCAGAAACAGCGCCAACGCGTGCTCCAGCAGCGCCTCCGCCAGGACCAGTTGTCACGCAAGGTGCGAACCCGGGGCACCCGGCAAGGAGCCTCGGTGCGCCAGCGCCAGGCCACGCAAAAACAGGAACAGCTTCAGCGCCAGCGCGCCGCGGCCCTGCGCCAGAAGCGGCTGGTCAGCAAGCAACGCGCCATCCAGCGCAGACAGCGCCAGCAGCAGCGTTGAATCGGCCCCCGGCAAAGATGGCGGGCCGTGCTATTCCGGAGGCAATGGGCGCTTCTTGCCCTCCGCGTCAAGGGCCACGTAGGTGAATTGGCCCTCCGTCACCTTGAAGCGCGACGTCGGATCCTGGCGCCGCACCACCCAGGCCTCGACCATGACGGTGACCGACGTGGCGCCCACCTCGAGGATCTCGGCGTGACACCCGACGACGTCGCCGACGTGCACCGGGCGGTGAAAGACCATGGCCTCCAACGCCACCGTTGCGGTGCGCCCCCGGGCGCGCTGGCTGGCCACGACGCCGCCGGCGATGTCCATCTGCGAGAGCAGCCAGCCGCCGAAGATGTCGCCGCTCGGATTGGTGTCGGCCGGCATGGCCACCGTCTGGGTGGTCAGCCGGCTGTTTGGTTCCGCCGAAGTCTGAGCCATGGTCATGTTCTCCGAAACCGCGACATGTTGTTAATTTTAACTTTGTTAATACCTTATCATGTATGATATGTCCGAAAGGACTCATTGGACAGAGCCCCCATGGCCGATCTCTTCGAACACGCCAAGTCCCGGACAAAGGCTCCCGCTTCCGGCAAAAAAGGCACCGCGCCCAAGAAAGGGCGCAAAGGGGGACCAGGGTATTCGGCCCGCGACATCGAGGTCCTTGAAGGCCTCGAGCCGGTGCGGCGCAACCCCGGCATGTACGTCGGCGGCACCGACGACAACGCGCTGCACCACCTGGCGGCGGAGGTTCTGGACAACGCCATGGACGAGGCGGTGGCCGGCCACGCCAGCCACATCGAGATTTCGCTTGCCGCCGACCACACGGTAACGGTCGCCGATAACGGTCGCGGCATTCCCATCGATCCCCATCCCAAGTTCAAGAAAAAATCCGCCCTCGAGGTGATCATGACCATGCTTCACTCGGGCGGCAAGTTCGGCGGCGTGGCCTACCGTACCTCGGGCGGCCTGCACGGTGTCGGGCTCTCGGTGGTTAACGCGCTTTCCGAGCGCCTCGACGTCGAGGTGGCGCGCGACCGCAAGCTGTGGACCCAGTCCTACAAACGCGGCAAACCGACCGGCCCCCTGAAGTCCAAGGGCGCGGTGAACAACCGGCGCGGCACCACGGTCGCCTTCCGCGCCGATGCCAAGATCTTCGGCGCCCGCCCCCGATTCAGCCCACGGCGCCTGTACCGCATGGCGCGCTCCAAGGCGTACCTTTTCCGCGGCGTCGAGATTCGCTGGACCTGCGATCCCTCGCTTCTCACCGGCAAGGACGGCGCGACGCCGCAAAGCGACGTGCTGCACTTCCCCGGCGGCCTCGCCGACTTCCTGGCCGCCGCCCTCGACGGCCGCCAGACGCTGGTGCCCAAGCCGTTCGCCGGCCAGGCCGACCTCAACGGCGATTCCGGCAAGGTGGAATGGGCGGTGGCGTGGCCGGCCGACGAGGACGAATTCTTCAACTCCTACTGCAACACCGTGCCGACGCCCCAGGGCGGCACCCACGAGCAGGGGCTGCGCGCGGCGCTCACCAAGGGCCTGAAGGCCTTCGGCGAGCTTGCCGGCAACCGCCAGACCGTCAAGATCACCGCCGACGACGTCATCGGCGGCGCCACCATCATGCTTTCGGTCTTCATCCATAACCCCGTGTTCCAGGGCCAGATCAAGGAGAAGCTGGCCTCGGCGGAGGCGGCGCGACTGGTCGAGGCCAGCGTGCGCGACCGCTTCGAGCACTGGCTGTCGGGAGACCCCAAGGCGGCTGGCGAGCTTCTCGCCCACGTGTTGGGGCGCGCCGACGAGCGCATCGACCGCAAGAAGGCGCGCCAGCTCAAGCGCGCCTCGGCGACACGCCGCACGCGGCTGCCCGGCAAGCTCACCGACTGCACCAAGAGCACCGCCGAAGGCACCGAGATTTTCCTGGTCGAGGGCGATTCCGCCGGTGGCTCCGCCAAGCAGGGACGCGACCGCCGCTTCCAGGCGGTGCTGCCGCTGCGCGGCAAGATCCTCAACGTGGCCAGCGCCTCCACCGAAAAGCTCCACGCCAACCAGGAATTGCGCGACCTCATGGAGGCCCTGGGCTGCGGCACCGGCGACGACTACGACGAGGCGGCCTTGCGCTACGAACGGGTCGTCATCATGACCGACGCCGACGTGGACGGCGCCCACATCGCCTCCCTCTTGATGACGTTTTTCTTTAAGACAACGCCGCAACTAATTGAAGATGGACATTTATTTATCGCCATTCCGCCCCTTTACCGGATCACCCAGGGGGCCAAGACCCTGTACGCCCGCGACGACGCCCATAAGGACGAACTCCTGAAACGTCAGTTCAAGGGGCGCGCCAAGGTCGAGATCAGCCGCTTCAAGGGGCTCGGCGAAATGCCGTCGGCGCAACTCCGCGACACGACCATGGCGCCCAAGACGCGCACGCTGCTGCGCGTCACCCTGGAGAACGGCGCCACCGGGCGCCGCACCGCCAAGCTGGTGGACAGCCTGATGGGCCGAAAGCCCGAACTGCGCCTCGCCTACATCCAGGCGCACGCCAAGGGATTTGGAGATTTGGACGTTTAACGCCGGCGTCCGCAATACCCTCGTCCGCCCCTAAGGATCTCGCGCCTCCGGCTCCAACCCGGTGGTCTCGGGCAGGCCCAGCATCAGGTTCATGTTTTGCACGGCCTGGCCCGAGGCGCCCTTGCCGAGGTTGTCGAGGACGGCGCAGGCCACGGCTTGGCTGTGCGCGTCGTTGGCGAACACGTGCAGGGTGAGCCGGTCCGTACCCCGCGCCGCCTCGGCGTCGAGACGATCGGCCAGGGCGTCCGTCTCGGCCAGCGGCGAGACGGAGACCGCCCACCTGCCGGCGTAGTGATCGGCCAGCGCGGCGTGTATGTGTTCCGCCTTCGGCGCCTCCGGCAACGCCCACAGTTGCAGCGGCAGCGACACGATCATGCCCTGGGCGAAGCGGCCGACGCTGGGCACGAAGAGCGGCCGGTGGGTGAGCCCGCCGTGGACGCGTATCTCCTCGGTGTGCTTGTGCTCGAGGCCGAGGCCGTAGAGGTAGTAGTTGCTGTCGGTGCGATCGGGAGCGCCCGCATCCTCGAACGCGGCGATGAGCTTCTTTCCCCCGCCCGAATAGCCGGAGACCGCGTTGACGGTCGCGGCAAAGTCGGCGGGCACCAGGCCAGCGGCGACCAGGGGATGCAGCATGGCAACGGCGCCCAGCGCATAGCATCCGGGGTTGGCGACGCGCTTCGACACCGCGATCTCGGCGCCGCGGCCAGCCTCAAACTCGGGAAAGCCGTAGGTCCAGCCGGGCGCCATCCGGTGCGCCGTCGAGGCGTCGATGACGCGGGCCGCTGTGTCCTCGATCAAGGCCACCGCCTGGCGTGCGGCATCTTCCGGCAGGCACAGTATGGAGAGATCGGCGCCGTTGAGCATGGCGGCGCGGCGCGATGCGTCCTTGCGCTCGGAGGAACCGAGGCGCAGCAACTCGACGTCGCGCCGCGCCGAAAGCCGCCGCGCGATCTGCAGACCGGTGGTGCCGGCCTCGCCGTCGATGAACACCTTTGCCGTCATGGCTCGATCATCCTCATCCGCGCCCACGAATTGAAAGGGCGCCCCGCCACGGACGCCCTAGGAAAAGGCCGATACCTTGCGGTTGTCAACGCTTCGTAAACTGGAAGCTCTAAAAAGTACTGCAATTCTGCGGTTTTTAATGGTATTGAAAAAAACGTGCATGAAACGTGCATTATTTTTTTAGCTATATAGCTGAGCCAAATTTGAAGCTACCAATTTCGCTGCACCGAAACTGGAAGCTCGCTACTGTCATCTACCAATCCCCCCATACCCGCAACGCTTTACGTATACATAACCTAACATGCTTGTTTGGACTGCTCAATTCCATGGTAAAAATATGCGCACTTAATCCTTACGCTGCCCACTTGGAAATCCGCCTTGTTCTGCGCCAGTTATCAGCCCTTCAGCATATTTGAAACGACGGTTGAACTTGATGTTGTATTTGGTTCGCTCGTCGCTGTGGTACGTGGTTTTGTCATGTATGTTGATCTTGCCGTCTAATCGGTGATGCCGAACAGATTTACGCCGTGGTCGTTTCTAAACGACTGCTATTAGCCCACTAAAACGTAAGTTTTACTCACTAATAGTTAAAAACTCAGCCCACAAATCACCCAGCCATGCAAAAGCGTTGGCAATCTCATCTTCCCTAAATCTTACTCTCTGATCATATCGAAATTAAAACAAACAACATAGCGAAGCCCCATCTTTCTCAGAACTCTACTCTTACATTTGAACGGGATAGATAGGATGTTGAGAGCAATTGCTGACAAGGAACGCAGCTACATCGAGTTGCAAGCAATAAAAAAATACGCAGACATCAAGCCACACAACATGCATTGGGCTGACTTTATCAAGCTATCGGCCAGGCAAGCACGAGAAGCTGAGCTAATGAGAAAGCGTAAATGGGCAAATAGGAGAACCAGAAATCAAGGCACTTGATATTTAGAAAACTAAATAAGTTTGAATAGGCACACTACGGCTGAGATTAGGCAAAACATAGCAACCATACAAAAACGCATTGAAACCGCATGTCCTGCATGCGGTTAGAGCTTGCAAGTTGCAGACATTAAAAATGAGTGGGGATACCGTAAACCCACAAAGCAAGATGACACTATGATACCCACATATATCGTCATCTCGCTTGCGTTAGTGGCACTTAAATTGGGGTGATAGCAAAACCTACCCACCCATATTTATTGGATATGGGAGTGTATATGTGGATGACAAAGCGTTGAAATCTTCAGAGGAAGACGAGGTCATGCTTAGCCAAAGATGGCTTGGTATGACTTCAGCATTGCTGCTTAGAGGAAGACAGATAAAAAAGAAGAGAAACCATCAACGAGCGATAGCGAAGTTGATAAGGGATGCGAAGCATCGCTTCCTTATTCAAATCCATTCATACACATAAACTGCGCATATTATTGGAGATTATCTGAATGAATTTAGATTCCTATTGTAAAGTCATAAGCGAGATACATGGGGCGCTGTTTACTGAGAAGGAGTTCAGCAAGAGATATTTTGGAAATGTAAAACCTACTACAGCTATCTCAAATGTACTGAAAACAAGCCCAGCAAAACAGCACTCATCAACTTGTGGCATGCACTGCGAAGCGACTGTGGCGTGTTAGATGAGCAAGCCCACAAAAGAGCCTTTGACTGGGTAGCAGATGAGTTACGGCGCCAAAATTCTACCCTGAACGGCTTATTCAGGACACTGCTAGAAGAGATTGTGTTGAGAAAGCCAAGCCACAAAGGTGCCAGACTGCATAGGCTATCTGTTTCACAAGTTAACTACGCTTACTCAAAAGTTTGAGTTTGGTAACCAAATGCCATGCCTAGAAACGGGAAGACCAGCGTCAACGAGGTGCCATCCTGCCAGTTCAGGGGTGTACATGCATGAGGCGAATAAGATTAGCAGCCCCTGTAGCAGCTCTTAACAGATCAAATGAAAGCGTTTCTTGTAGCCTCAATTTTTTGAACCGTCAAGATACGTACCAAAGCTGCACGTCAGATACTCTGCCCCAATGGAAAAAGCCCCGCCCAGGTTTCCAACCTGATCGTACTCAAGAATATTATTAATAACTGACTTCTTGCCTTTACATTTCAGCATAAAGTTGTCCGTCGTCATATAAATTGGAACACCTCCCCATCTCTATCACTTCACTTATTCTCTGCTATACTCTCAGCGTGAAATGATAGCAGAAATTGTGTGGAATGGGAGGGATGGGATGGTTAGTCCATCAACTTTACTACGCACTTACCGAATATTTCTGTGCCTATCTTTAGACCCAGTGAGGCACACTCCTTTTTAGCGTCTAACAGAGACATAGTAGATGTATCGGGCGGTGACAAACTAGTCCACGGAAGCGGCGGGATTTGACCAGCCGCGGGCGGAGCAAAACTCTGCCACCTGTAGCCTTCGATCCTTTTCGGGATGGAAGGTGTGAGGATGTACACCGTGGACCTTTATCTAC
>JASLQF010000017.1 GCA_030744625.1 Rhodospirillales bacterium | reverse complement strand
CTGACTTCCGCTGTGCTCGCTGCTTTCGTAGCCATCTATGTTTCATTCCCGTTTGAAAGGCCGGCGCCGGGCGCCGGCTATCGGACCACGCCCGCGCCAGCGGGCGTCCCTAGTGGACAAAATCTAACGTATGGGTACCATATGTTAGATTTTATCCACTAGTCTTCGCGGGCCGGCACCAAGGCCCCGACCCGGCGATCGAACGCGTCTTCTTCCTCCCGCGTCCGCTGCTCCTGCTCCTGCAGGGCGCACAGGGCGCCATAGCTTTCCGCCGACGGGTCTTCGGCGAGCCGCCGCCCCGCCTCCTCTATTTCGGCCCGCAGGTCCTTTTGCATGTACAGCGCATAGGTTTCCTCCCAGCCCTCGCGCGCCCTCTCGGACGCGGCGTCGGGACGGGCGAAAAACGCGTGTTCCAACGCTTTTGCGCTTAACAACGAGTCCAGTGTCTCGGAAAAACCACTATGCTTGAGATGGCGTTCCAACCCCGTCCAGTCAAGGCCCGGCTGCTCGGCAACGGTCTTTAAAACTTCTTGCCGGAGTTTGTCAACCTCGGTTGCCGAAAACTCCATGGTTCCAAGGCGTTCGCCGACATCGTCGCAGAGTTCCGGGTGGGTGATGACGACCGCCAGCAGGATGCGCTCGCGCAACGCCGCCAGATCGGCCACCGGTGCGCCGGCAGGCGCCGCGCGCCTGGCCGCCACCGGCGCCCAGGCGCGCTGGGTGCCGGTGGCACCTGCGGCACCTGTGGCACCTGTGGCGCGCGGCCGTTCCCACAAGCGGTCCTTGAAGTCGCGCAGGAAATGGCCGCGCACCATGGGGTCACCGATGCGGAGGGCGTGATCCTCCAGGCGCTTTTGCAGCGCCGCCCGGTCTTCCGGCGTCCTCGCCCCGGTTTCCCGGGCTTCCAGACGCCACAGCGCCTCGGAAAGTGGCAGGGCGGCGTCGAGCACCCGCTCGACGGCGGCGGCACCCTCTTTGCGGATCAGGCTGTCCGGGTCCTCGCCCTCTGGCATTAGAGCAAATCGCAACGAATAGCCTGGCTTCAAGAGGGGCAGCACACGGCTGGCGGCGGCGGCGGCGGCTCGTCCACCGGCGGCGTCACCGTCGAAACAGAGTACCGGCTCGCGCGCCAGGCGCCACAGCTCGCCCATCTGGTCCTCGGTGAGCGCGGTACCCAGCGGCGCCACCGCCTCGTCGATGCCGGCGCCGGAAAGCGCGATGACGTCCATGTAGCCCTCGGCGACGACGATGCGCCCCTTTTCGCGGGCCGCGGCGGCGGCCTGGGCCAACCCATAGACCACGCGCCCCTTGGTAAATAGCGGCGTTTCCGGGGAATTCAGGTACTTGGGTTCGCCGTCGCCCAGGATGCGCCCGCCGAAGGCGATGACGCGGCCGCGCCGGTCGGTGATGGGAAAGACGATGCGCCGGCGGAAATAATCGAAGGCCGGGCGGCCGTCTTCGGGATGTTTCACCAGGCCGGCGGCGGCCATCTGTTCCTCGGTGATGCCATGGCCCGCCAGCGCCGCCTTCAAGGCGCCCCGGCGCTCCGGCGCGTAGCCCAGACGGAAGCGCCGTTGCGCCGCGTCGTCGACGCCGCGCCCGGCGAGATAGGCCATCGCTTGACCGCCCTCGGGCATGCGCAGACTTTTCTCGAAGAAGACGCAGGCCGCCTCCACCACCTCGTAGAGGGACTGGCGCCGGCGGGCGCGCTCGCGCTCTTCCGGACTGTCGACGGGGACCTCCATGCCGGCGGCGGCGGCCAGGCGCTCGACCGCCTCGGGGAAGGCCAGGCCTTCCGTCTTCATGACGAAATCGATGACGCTGCCGTGCTCCCCACACCCGAAACAGTGGTAGAAGCCCTTCTCCTCGTTGACCGTGAAGGACGGCGTCTTTTCCTTGTGGAAGGGGCACAGCCCGACGTGCTCGCGGCCGCGGCGTGTCAGCTTGACGCGCCGGGCGATGACGTCGGCGAGCCCGGCGCGGGCCCGCAACTCATCGAGAAATTGCGGCGAAAAGGTCATCGTGGTTTCGTCGGCGCCCCTCTCTGGATGGCGGCGAACAACAGCGTCGCCGATAGCCCGGTGCCCCAATCCTAGAGACCGGCCGGCGCCACGGAAAGGAAGCGTTATCCCCAGGATTCACAGGCGCGGCGGCGATCGCCGAGTAGGCCTCAGCCCAGTCGCTTCTTGACGATGGCGCTCGCCTTGGCGAAGTCCATGCGCCCGGCGTAGCGTTCCCTGAGCGCCGCCATGGTGCGGCCCATGTCCTTCAGGCTTTCGGCGCCGAGCTCCTGCATCACCTCTTCGACCGCCGCCAACGTTTGCTTTTCGTCGAGGGGCTCGGGTAGGAAGCGTTCGATGACGGCGATCTCCTCGGCCTCCTGCTCGGCAAGCTCGAGGCGTCCGCCCTTTTCGCAAATTTCCTTGGTCTCATGGCGCTGCTTGACCATGGACTGCAGTATGGCAAGGACCTCGGCATCGTCTATGCCCTCGTGGTTGCCCTTGCTTCGCGCCGCGATGTCGCGGTCCTTGAGGGCGGCCAGAATCAGGCGCACGGTGGAGACCGTGCGCTTCTCCTTCGCCTTCATGGATTTCTTCAGGGCCTCGTTGAGCTCGGCACGAAGCATAATTGTCTCACGGCGATTTTTTAAGAAACGATGACGTTACCGAAAAACAGCCCGGAAAGCAACCACTTGTTACAACTTAACTCATTGAAACTAATGAGATTTTTCTAAAAACCAAGTCTTGACGGCGGCACGGCTATAGCTTAAGACCGCAGCCCGAGACCGCATTAGCCGTTTCGGAGGGCCTAGCGAGCTTGCCGTACGCAACCGCCCCCGCCGCGCCGGACACGGCGCGCGCCCAGCCGCCCGGCGCCAATGCCGCCCTGGTTTTGGCCGACGGATCGGTATTCTGGGGACGGGGCGCCGGCGCCGGCGGCACCGTGGTCGGCGAAGTGTGCTTCAACACCGCGACCACCGGCTACCAGGAGATCCTCACCGATCCGTCCTATGCCGGGCAGATCGTCACCTTCACCTTTCCCCATATCGGCAACATCGGCGCCAACCCCGAAGACATGGAATCGGCCACTCCGGCGGCCCTGGGCTGCGTGCTGCGCGCCGCCATCACCGAGCCCGCCAATTGGCGCGCCGCCACAGCCCTGGATTCCTGGCTCGAAGACCGCGGCCTCGTCGCCATCACCGGTGTCGACACGCGGCGCCTGGCGCGGCGCATTCGCGATGGGGGCGCCGCCAAAGGGGCCCTGGCCCACGTCCCCTCCGGCATGCCCGGCGGCGCCATCGACACCCATGCCCTCAGCGCCCAAGCCGCCGCCTGGCCCGGCCTCGAGGGCATGGATCTGGCGCGCGCCGTCACCTGCGGCCGGTCGCACGCGTGGGAGGAGACCACGTGGACCCGAGGCGCCGGATACGGCCGACAGGAAGCACCGCGCCACCACGTGGTGGCCGTCGATTTCGGGGCCAAGCGCAACATCCTCAGGTGCCTGGCGGCGGCGGGCTGCCGCGTCACCGTGGTGCCGGCCTGGGCCAACGCCGCCGACGTGCTGGCCCACGGGACGGACGGCGTCTTCCTCTCCAACGGCCCCGGAGATCCGGCGGCCACCGGCGCCTACGCGGTGCCCATGATCCGAGGCGTGCTGGAGGCCGGCCTGCCGCTGTTCGGCATCTGCCTGGGCCACCAGATGCTGGCCCTGGCCTTGGGCGCCCGCACCTCGAAGATGCACCACGGCCACCGCGGCGCCAACCACCCGGTCAAGGACCTGGCCACCGGGCGCGTCGAGATCACCAGCCAGAACCACGGCTTCGTGGTCGAGCGCGACAGTCTGCCGGCGGGCGTCGTCGAGACCCACACGTCGCTGTTCGACGGCACCCTGGAAGGGCTGAGGCTGGAGGGCAGGCCGGTCTTCTCCGTGCAATACCACCCCGAGGCCTCCCCCGGCCCCCAGGACAGCCACCACCTGTTCGAGTGGTTCGTGGGGATGATGGGGGGAAGGGCCTAGCCCATGCCGCGTCGCACCGACATCTCCTCGATCCTCGTCATCGGCGCCGGGCCCATCGTCATCGGCCAGGCTTCGGAGTTCGATTATTCCGGCGTCCAGGCGTGCAAGGCGCTCGGCGACGAAGGCTACCGGGTGGTGCTGGTGAACTCCAACCCGGCGACCATCATGACCGATCCGCAACTGGCCGACGCCACCTACATCGAGCCCATCGTGCCCGACATGGTGGAGCGCGTCATCAGGCGCGAGAAGCCGGACGCGCTCCTGCCCACCATGGGCGGGCAGACGGCCCTCAACGCCGCCATGGAGCTGGCGCGCTCCGGCGTCCTCGATAGATACGGCGTCGAGATGATCGGCGCCGACGCCGACGCCATCGCCATGGCCGAGGACCGCCGGCGCTTCGCCGAGGCCATGGCCCGCATCGGCCTGGTGTGCCCGAGGAGCGCCGTCGCGCACACCCGCCAGGAAGCCAGGGATGTGCTGGCGCGCCTCGGCCTGCCGCTGGTCATCCGCCCGTCGTTCACGCTCGGCGGCATCGGCGGCGGCGTTGTCCGTAGCGAAGCCGAGTTCGACGCCGCCATCGCCGCCGGCCTCGCCGCCTCGCCGGTGGGCGAGGTGCTGGTCGAGGAATCGGTCCTCGGGTGGAAGGAGTTCGAGATGGAGGTGGTGCGCGACCGCGCCGACAACTGCATCGTCGTGTGCTCCATCGAGAACGTCGACCCCATGGGCGTGCACACCGGCGATTCCATCACCGTGGCGCCGGCCCTCACCCTCACCGACAAGGAATATCAGGCGATGCGCAACGCCGCCTTCGCGGTGCTGCGCGAGATCGGCGTCGATACCGGGGGCTCCAACGTGCAGTTCGCCGTCCACCCCGAGAGCGGGCGCATGGTGGTCATCGAGATGAACCCGCGGGTGTCGCGCTCCTCGGCGCTGGCCTCCAAGGCCACCGGCTTTCCCATCGCCAAGGTGGCGGCCATGCTGGCCGTCGGCTATACGCTCGACGAACTCACCAACGACATCACCGGCACCACCCCGGCTTCCTTCGAGCCGGCCATCGACTACGTGGTCACAAAGATCCCGCGCTTCACCTTCGAGAAGTTTCCCGACACCGAGCCGCTGTTGACCACGTCCATGAAGTCGGTCGGCGAGGCCATGGCCATCGGGCGCACGTTCGCGGAATCCCTACAGAAGGGCCTGCGCTCCATCGAGACCGGGCTCACCGGGCTCAACCCGGTACACATCGACGGCGCCGAGGACGGCGGGACGGCGGGGCTGGATGCCATGCGCGCGGCGCTGGCCGACTTCCGGCCCGACCGTCTCCTGGTCGTCGCCGAGGCCTACCGTGCGGGCATGGACACCGACCAGATCCACGCCGCGTGTCGCTACGATCGCTGGTTCCTGGAGCGCATCAAGGAACTGGTCGAGGCGGAGGGCACGGTCGCCGCCGATGGCCTGCCCGGCGACGCCGCCGGTTTCCGGCGTCTCAAGATGCTGGGCTTCAGCGACCAGCGCCTGGCCGAACTCACGGGCCAGGACGCGGCGGCGGTGACCGCGCTCAGGCACGGCCTCGGCGTGCGCCCCGTGTACAAGCGCGTCGACACCTGCGCCGCCGAGTTCCCGGCACTGACGCCTTACATGTATTCGGCCTACGAGGGCGATGGAACGGACCCGCCCGAGTGCGAGGCGAACCCCAGTGACCGCCCCAAGGTGGTCATCCTGGGCGGCGGCCCCAACCGCATCGGCCAGGGCATCGAGTTCGATTACTGTTGCGTGCACGCCGCCTACGCGCTCGGCGAGGCCGGCTTCGAGACCATCATGGTCAACTGCAACCCGGAAACCGTGTCCACCGACTACGACACCTCGGACCGCCTCTACTTCGAGCCGCTGACCGGCGAGGATGTCATCGAAGTGATCGCCGCCGAGCAGGCGGGCGGGCCGGTCCGGGGCGTTATCGTGCAATTCGGCGGGCAGACGCCACTGAGGCTCGCCCAGGTGTTGGAGCGCGCCGGCATCCCCATCCTCGGCACCACGCCCGACGCCATCGACCTTGCCGAGGACCGCGAGCGCTTCCAGGCCCTGCTCGTCGAGCTTGGCCTCAGGCAGCCAGCCAACGCCATCGCACGCACGCCCGAGGAGGCGGAAAACCGGGCCGGCAAGATTGGTTATCCGCTGGTCGTCAGGCCGTCCTACGTGCTCGGCGGGCGGGCCATGGAGATCATCCACGACGGCCCGGCGCTCATACGTTACATGGCGGGCGCGGAAGTTCCGGAGGACAGCCCGCTTCTGCTCGACAGCTATCTCGAGGACGCCATCGAAGTGGACGTGGACGCCGTCGCCGATGGTGGCGAGGTCTTTATCGCCGGTGTCATGGAGCACATCGAGGAAGCCGGAATTCACTCGGGCGATTCGGCCTGTTGCCTGCCGCCCCACTCGTTGCCCGATGCGACGACCGACGAGCTGCGCCGCCAGGCCGCGGCGCTGGCCCGCGCCCTTGGCGTGGTGGGCCTGATGAACGTGCAATTCGCGGTGGTCGGCAAGGACATTTATGTCCTCGAAGTCAACCCGCGCGCCAGCCGCACCGTCCCCTTCGTCGCCAAGTCGACCGGCGTGCCAATCGCCAAGATCGCGGCGCGAGTCATGGCCGGCGAGTGCCTCGCCGACTTCGCCCTCGAGGAGAGGCCCTCCTACGATCACGTGGCCGTCAAGGAGGCGGTGCTGCCCTTCGCGCGCTTTCCCGGCGCCGACACCCTGCTCGGGCCGGAGATGAAGTCCACCGGCGAGGTCATGGGCATCGACACCGACTTCGGGCGCGCCTTCGCCAAATCCCAACTCGCCGCCGGCATGGCGCTGCCGCGTTCGGGGACGGTGTTCGTTTCCGTCAAGGACCGGGACAAGGAAGCGGCCTGCCGGCTGGCGCAGCGTCTCATGGAGATGGGGTTTACCCTGATGGCGACGTCGGGCACCGCGCTGCATCTTCGCGCCGCCGGCCTCCCCGTCAGACGCATCAACAAGGTGTTCGAGGGGCCGCCCCATTGTGTCGAAGCCATCGACGAAGGCGAGGTAACGCTGGTCATAAACACCACGGAAGGCGCCCAGGCCATCGCCGACAGCTTCACCATCCGGCGCACGGCGCTGGTCCGCGGCGTCCCCTACTACACGACCATCACGGCCGCGGGCGCCACCGTCGATGCCCTGCGGTCCCTGAGAACCGGCCATCTTGAAGTCGCGCCACTACAGGTTTATTTTAGGGTATCAATCTAAGCGCCCGGATGTTCTTGCTTGTGCGACCCCGGTCTCAAGGGTCGTGAAGTGTTTTTTTTGGTAAGTTTCGAGGAATGCGGCGATGGACAAGCTACCGATGACGGCCGACGGCCTGTCCCAACTCGAGGAAGAACTCAAGCGCCTGAGGTCCGAGGAGCGGCCGAAGGTGATTCGCGCCATCGCCGATGCCCGTGACCACGGAGACCTCAGCGAAAACGCCGAATATCACGCCGCCCGCGAGCGCCAGAGCTTCATCGAGGGCCGCCTCGCCGAGCTCGAGGACATCATCAGCCGCGCCGAGGTGATCGACGTGAGCAAGCTGAGTGGCAAGGTGGTCCGCTTTGGCGCCACCGTGCGCCTCGCCGATGAGGACACCGACGAGGAAAGCACTTACCTGATCGTCGGCAGTCACGAGGCCGACATCTCGGCCGGGCGCCTCCCCATCACCTCGCCGCTGGCCCGCGCCCTCATCGGCAAGACCGTTGGCGATTCGGTCGAGGTAAGCACGCCAAGCGGCCACAAGGGTTACGAGATCGTCAAGGTCCAGTTTCGCTGATAATACCAGCGCCTTCAGGTACCCGAGCCGTCGGCCGCATCCACGTCGATGGGAACGCCGGGCACGGATTTGGAGACGCGAATGGAAAGCGCCGACTTGACGTGACTGACATTGGGCGCGGCGGTCAGTCTGGTGGTGAGGAAGTCCTGGTAGGCGTCCCAGTCGGCGGCCACCACCTTGAGCAGAAAGTCGATCTCTCCGGCCAGCATGTGGCACTCGCGGACTTCCGGCCACTCGCCGACCATCTCCTCGAACGCCTCGAGGTCGGTCTCCGCCTGGCTGGCGAGGCCGACCTGGGCGAACACGGTGACGTTGAAGCCGAGCGCCTTGGGCTCGACATCGGCGTGATAGCCACGGATGAAGCCGGCCTGCTCGAGCGCCCGCACGCGGCGCAGGCAGGGCGGCGCCGAAATGCCGGCGCGGCGCGACAGCTCCACGTTGGTGATGCGGCCGCGGTCCTGAAGGTCCTTGAGGATACGGCGGTCGATGCGGTCAAGCTTGACCCGCGCCATTCATCCGTTCTCCCTATGCCCGGCTTTCATAAAATTACAATCGTCACCGGAATTCGCGAAATTATATTACCCTGAGGTCCGGGCCAAGCCAAGGGCGCATCGGCGCCGACGGGCCGCCCGCCTTTCTCATGTGCCTCCCATGTCCCTCCCACGTCCCTTCTTGTGCCCCGCGGGGCCTTGCGTCCGCTTCCCCGGCTTCTTATGTTAGGCCTGCATTTTTCGCCGGAATCCGCGCCCCGCGACGGCCTCGAAGCGCCATAAGGAACAGCCCCGCCATGTCAAGCCGCCACCACAGCAGGGTCCTCATACTCGGTTCGGGGCCGGCCGGCCTCACCGCCGCCATTTACGCCGCCCGCGCCAATCTCCAGCCCATGCTCGTGCATGGCCTGCAGCCCGGCGGCCAGATGACCATCACCACCGACGTCGAGAACTATCCCGGGTTCGCCGACGTCATCCAGGGCCCGTGGCTGATGGAGCAGATGCGCATCCAGGCGGAAAAGGTGGGCACGCGCATGTTCGACGACATCATCGTCGAGGCCGACCTGTCGACGACCCCGGTCACCGTGATCGGGGATTCCGGGGACGTTTACGCGGGCGACGCAGTCATCGTATCGACGGGCGCCCAGGCCAAGTGGCTGGGCCTCGAGAGTGAAATGAAATTCCAGGGCTTCGGTGTTTCGGCGTGCGCCACCTGCGACGGCTTCTTCTTCCGCGAGAAAGAGGTCGCGGTCGTCGGTGGCGGCAACACCGCCGTCGAGGAAGCGCTCTATCTGACCAACCACTGCTCCAAGGTCACGCTCGTTCACCGGCGCGACGAATTGCGCGCCGAAAAAATTCTCCAGGACCGCCTGCTCGCCAACAAGAAGGTGGAGGTGCGCTGGAACGCCGTGCTCGACGAGATTCTGGGCACCGAGGGGCCGCCGGCACCAGGCGTCGATGGTGTGCGCCTCAAGGACGTGAAGAGCGGCGAACTCTCCGAGCTGGCGGTGGCCGGTGTGTTCGTCGCCATCGGCCACACGCCCAACACGGCGCTCTTCGAAGGGCAGCTCGAGATGGACGGCGAGGGGTACATCATCACCGCGCCCGACAGCACGGCGACCAATGTCCCCGGGGTGTTCGCCGCCGGCGACGTGCAGGACAAGGTGTTCCGCCAGGCGGTGACGGCGGCCGGCACCGGCTGCATGGCGGCGCTGGAGGCCGAAAAGTACTTGGCGGAGCTGCCGGCGGCGGCGGCCGCCGAATAGACGAGTCCGCTTCCCGGAAGGTGCCGGGCACCATCGGAGGCGCTCATGGACTGGGACAAGATCCGCGTCTTCCACGCCGTCGCCCAGGCGGGCAGCTTTACCCACGCCGGAGAAGCCCTCAACCTAAGCCAATCGGCGGTGAGCCGTCAGATTTCAGCCCTGGAAAAGAGCATGGAGGTAACGCTCTTTCACCGCCACGCGCGCGGCCTCATCCTCACCGAGCAGGGGGAACTGCTTTACCGTACCGCCAAGGACTTGTCGTCGCGCCTGAACATGACGGTGGGACGCATCAAGGAAAGCACCGAACGCCCGCAGGGGCCGCTCCGGGTGACGACCACGGTGGCCTTCGGTTCGGTGTGGCTGACGTCGCGCATGAAGGCGTTTCTGGAGACTTATCCGGACATCGACATGTCCCTGATGCTCGCCGACGACGAGCTCGACCTTTCCATGCGCGCCGCCGACGTCGCAATCCGCATGATCCCGCCGCGCCAGCCCGACCTCATTCAGCGCCGCCTGATGACCATGCGCTATCATGTCTTCGCGGCGCCCGGCTACCTCAAGAAGCATGGGATGCCCAAGACGCCCCAGGACCTCGGCCACCATCGGATCATCGTATACGGCGAGGAAGCGCACCCCCCCGTCAACATCAATCTCAACTGGTTGCTGGAAGCCGGTGCCAAGGACGGCGTCGAGCGCCGACCGGTCCTCAAGGTGAACAGCGTCTACGGCATATTCCGCGCCGTGCAGAGCGGCCTCGGCATCGCAGCGATTCCCGACTACATGAGCCGGGAATCGGGAAACCTCGTCGAGGTATTGCCGGAGCTGCGGGGACCCAGCTTCGACAGCTTCTTCGTCTACCCCGAGGAATTGCGCCATTCCAACCGCGTCGCCGTGTTCCGCGACTTCCTGGTGCGCAACATCGCCGAAGCCGGCTTATAAGGACGGGAGAACGCGACGTGTCCGTGGGATGCAATATGCTGGAGGGGCAAGGTATGCAAAAATTGCATACCTGAAATACTATTTTGCCCCTGGAAACTCTCTCGTGGCCGAACTATATAAGAGACCAGTAATGTTGCATTGCAATATTATTTAAGTTTTATCGAGTTCGGGCGCAAAGCCCGGAAAAAGGGCCCGCTTCCATTCCCCCCTGTGGAACACGGCGGGTCCTACGTCTCCCAGACGTGAAGCCTCCCTGTTAGACTCGCCGGGCTTTTCATAAAGCCCGGCTTTTTTCTAGGGGCGCGCCGGGCCGCCGCCGCCCGCCGCAGCTATTTTTTCTCGGCCTGGTGCTGGGCGACGATGTCGTCGGAGAGCCTGCCGGTAATTTCCTGCAGGTGGTCGAATTCCCACTCGAAGGTGCCGACGCCGAGCGTGATCGAGCGCAACTCGTTGATCAGATCGTGCATCTCGGACTGCGGCATCTGCGCGGAAACCTCGTCCCATCCGGTCCAGCCGGGCTTGGCGTCGAACCCGAGTATCTGGCCCCGCCGGCCGCTGATGACACGCTGAATCTTCGACGTAAACTCGTTGGGAAGCGTGATCCGCACCTGGAAGATAGGCTCCAGGAGGACCGGGCCGCACTTCGGCATGCCCTCGCGCATGGCCAGTTGCGCCGCCGCCTTGAAGGCCATGTCGGAGCTGTCCACGGCGTGGAACTGGCCGTCGGTCAGAGTCACCGAGATATCGACGACGGGAAACCCGAGGGGGCCACGCACCATGTAGTCCTTCACCCCGTTTGCCACCGAGGGGATGTACTGCTTGGGCACCACGCCCCCGGAAATTTTGTCGTCGAAGTTGAACCCCGACCCCCTGGGCAGCGGCTTGATATCCACATGGACATCACCGAACTGGCCGTGACCGCCGCTCTGCTTCTTGTGGCGGGCGTGCTGCGAGACCGACTTGGCGATGGTTTCCTTGTAGGGCACCCGCGGACGCACGGTGGAGACCTCAAGGCTGTACCGGTTGCGCAGACGGTCGACGGCGATCTGCAGATGTTGGTCGCCCTGCCCCCAGATCACCAGTTGGCTGGTGTCCTTGACCGACACGAACGAGAACGAGGGGTCTTCCTCGGCAAGCTTGGCCAGCGCTCCGGGAAGCTTGACCTCGTCGGCCTGCTTTTCGGCGTGCACGGCCATCGAATAGAAAGGCTTCAGCGGCGCCGGCCATTCGGTTTCGACTTCTCCCGATGGCGATAGGGTATCGCCGGTCTTCACGCCCTCCATGCGAGCCAGCCCGGCGACATCGCCGGGCCCGGCCTTGGCGATCTTTTCCTGCTTGTTTCCCAACATGCGGAAGAGGCCCCCGACGCGCTCGCCGTTGAGGGTCATGCCGTCGGCGATTTCGCCGCTCACCACGCGCGCCAACGACAGCTTGCCGGTCTGCCCGGCCTGGGTGGTCTTGAACACTTGCGCCACGGTGTCGCCGCCGGACGCCTCGAAACCCAGGCGCTGGGCGGCCTCGGTGGGCCCGGGCGTCTCGTGGCGCAAGGCCTTGAGCAGCCGACGCACGCCGTTGCCGTTCACCGAAGAGCCGAAAAGGACCGGGATGGAGCCTCCCTCGCGAAACACTTTGGTCGTATAGCCGTAGACTTCCTCGATGGGCGGTGTCTCGTCCTCGAGGAGCTTCTCGAGCAGCACGTCATCGAAATCGGCCAGCGATTCCAACATGTTCTGGCGCGCCTCTTCCACCCGGCCCTTGACCGAATCGGGCGTGTCGATGCGCTCCGAAGCCTGGTCGCCCCGCCACTTGAAAGCGCGTTCGCCGGCCAGCTCCACGAAACCGGTTACCGCTTCGCCCTCGCGGATGGGCACTTCGCGCAACACCAACGGCCGTTGGGTGTAATCCTTGATCGCCTCGATCGCGGCCTGGGCGCTCGCTTCCGGGTGGTCCATCTTGTTGAGGAACAGAATGGTCGGGATCTTGCGGTCGTCGAGGAACTTCAGGAACGGCGCGATGGTCAGGGCCTTGTCCGTCGACGGCTCGCACACGAGCACGGCGGCATCGGCCACCATGACCGCGTTATAGGCGTCCTGCGATAGCTCGATGGAGCCCGGACAGTCGAGGAACGTCCACGACTCGCCCAGATATTCGGCGTGCGCCACGTTGAGCTCGGTGCTCATCTCGCGCGCCCGTGCTTCGGGCGAGGCGTCGCCAACCGTGTTCCCCTCGCCGATGCTTCCCCGCCGGCCGATGGCGCCGCTGATGAAAAGCATGCTTTCCATCAGCGTCGTCTTGCCGCTGAGGTAGGGTCCGACCAAGGCCGTGCAACGCGGCGCCGAAGATTGTTTGTCCG
Source organism: Rhodospirillales bacterium (assembly GCA_030744625.1). Taxonomy (GTDB): domain Bacteria; phylum Pseudomonadota; class Alphaproteobacteria; order Rhodospirillales; family JASLQF01; genus JASLQF01. The sequence continues at coordinate 2,952 of JASLQF010000017.1, read as the reverse complement.
TCACGAGATCCTCCCAGGACGCGAGTTTTCAAAACATTTGTTAGCACGCCGGAGCGTGCGCGGTCTTCATGTCAGGCCGGCGCAGAACCTTTGGATGCGCGTGCACGCTTCCTCCAAAAGTTCTGTCGAGGTGGCGTAGGAGACCCGGAAGTGGGGCGACAGCCCGAAGGCGGCGCCATGCACGGCGGCCACCCCCTCGCTATCCAGAAGCGCGGTGACGAAATCCTCGTCGCTTTCGATGGACTCGCCGCCGGACGTCTTCTTGCCGATGAGGCCGGCGCACGAGGGATAGACATAAAAGGCACCCTCGGGCCGCGCGCACGAAAGCCCCGAGGCTTGGTTGAGCATGGCCACCACCAGGTCGCGGCGCTCCTTGAACTCCGCGTTGTGCTCGGCGATGAAGTCCTGGGGGCCGTTGAGGGCGGCAACCGCCGCCGCCTGGGAAACGGAACTCGTGTGGGTGGTGCTTTGCGACTGCACCACGTTCATGACCTTGACGAGGTCCGTGGGCCCCGCCGCGTAGCCGACCCGCCAGCCGGTCATGCAATAGGCCTTGGAGACACCGTTCAGCGTCAGGGTGCGGTCGTAGAGCCTCGGTTCCACCTGGGCCGGGGTGACGAACTCGAAGCCGTCGTAGACGATGTGCTCGTACATGTCGTCGGTCATCACCCAGACGTGGTCGTGGGCGAGCAGCTCGTCGGTGATGGCCTTCATGTCGTCTCTGGTGTAGGCGGCGCCGGTCGGATTCGACGGTGAATTGAGGATCAGCCATTTGGTGCGGGGCGTGATCGCCGCCTCCAGGTCCCGAGGTGACAGCTTGAAACCGTTTTCGGCGGGGCAGTCGACGATCACCGGTTTCCCCTCGGCCAAGAGCACCATGTCCGGATAGGACACCCAGTAGGGCGCCGGGATGATCACCTCGTCGCCGGGATCGAGGGTCGCCATGAGCGCGTTGTAGATGGTCTGCTTTCCGCCGCAGCCCACCGTGATCTGTGGGGGCGCGTAGTCGAGGCCGTTGTCGCTTTTGAACTTGGCGGAAATCGCCTCGCGCAACTCGGGAGTGCCGGCCACCGCGGTATAGCGGGTCTCGCCACGCTCCATGGCCGCTTTGGCGGCCTCGATGATGTGCGTCGGCGTGTCGAAGTCGGGCTCGCCGGCGCCAAGCCCGATGACGTCGTGGCCGGCCGCCTTCAGCTCGCGCGCCTTGCTCGCTATGGCGATGGTCGGCGACGGCTTGACGCGGGAGACGCGGGAGGCAAGGAAGGACATGACGGAGACCGTTTTATTGTGTGACAACAGGCCCCTCCGACACTAGCCGCCGGGTGGGGACGGCGCAACCGGGAAAGGCGGCGCGGCCGGGGCGCGAAATTCACCGAATCGCCACATTCCCGTAAAATTTCGGTCACAGTCTCGTGCTTTGCTCGCGGCACCATAATCGAAGGCCAACGCAGGGAGGTCCCTTTCATGCCGCGCCCGTTCTTTCACACCGCCGTGCTCAGCGGCCGCGCCCGGGCGCGTCGAGCCTGGCTATCGTTGAGCGCCCTGGTTTCGACGGCGGCCCTCGTCTTGCTATGCCTCGACATGCCGCCCGCCGGTTAGTGGCGACAGGGAACACGGGCTGGCCAGGGGTGCGGATTCGCGCCTATATAGGGGCATGGAGATCGCCGCCGCCAACCCGGAGATATTCGTCCCCGCCAAGCGCCCGCCGGTGGAAGGGGGCGTGCCATTCAAGCTCCGATCCGAGTTCACCCCGGCCGGCGACCAGCCCCAGGCCATCGCCTCGCTGACCGAGGGTCTGGAGAAGGAGGAGCGCGACCAGGTGCTCCTCGGCGTCACCGGGTCGGGCAAGACTTTCACCATGGCCCACACCATCCAGAACGTGGAGCGCCCGACCCTCATCCTCGCCCCCAACAAGACCCTGGCCGCCCAACTCTACGGCGAAATGAAGGAGTTCTTTCCGGACAATGCGGTGGAGTATTTCGTTTCCTATTACGACTACTACCAGCCCGAAGCCTATGTGCCGCGCACCGACACCTATATCGAGAAGGACGCCTCGGTCAACGAGCAGATCGACCGCATGCGCCACTCCGCCACCCGCGCCCTGCTCGAACGCGGCGACGTGGTCATCGTCGCCTCGGTCTCGTGCATTTACGGCATCGGCGCCGTCGAGGTCTATTCCCAGATGGTCATCGAGCTCGCCGCCGGCGCCGAGATCAAGCGGAACGACCTGCTCAAGCGCCTGGTCGAACTGCAATACCGGCGCAACGACACGGCCTTCGCCAGGGGCACCTTCCGGGTGCGCGGCGACGGGGTCGAGATATTTCCCTCCCATCTGGAGGACCGGGCCTGGCGGCTGTCTTTGTTCGGCGACGAGCTGGAAGCGATCTGGGAGATCGATCCGCTGACCGGCGAGAAAATAGCCGGCCTGGACGAGGTGACGGTCTATCCGTCGAGCCATTACGTGACGCCGCGCCCGACCCTGCAACAGGCCATCCCGCGCATCAAGGAGGAACTCAAGGAACGCCTCGCCCACTTCCATCAGGCGGGCAAGCTGTTGGAGGCCCAGCGCCTGGAGGAGCGGACCAATTTCGATCTGGAAATGCTGGAGACCACCGGCTTTTGTTCGGGTATCGAGAATTATTCGCGCTACCTGACCGGGCGCGCGCCGGGCGAGCCGCCTCCCACCCTGTTCGAGTATCTGCCCGAAAACGCCCTTCTCATGGTCGATGAGAGCCACGTCACCGTGCCCCAGCTGGGCGGCATGTTCCGGGGCGATTTCAACCGCAAATCGACCCTCGCGGAATTCGGCTTCCGGCTGCCCAGCTGCGTCGACAACCGGCCCCTCAAGTTCGAGGAATGGGACGCCATGCGGCCCGAGACCGTCTACGTCTCGGCGACCCCGGGGCCGTGGGAGCTGGAGCGCACCGGCGGCGTCTTCACGGAACAGGTGGT
>JASLQF010000016.1 GCA_030744625.1 Rhodospirillales bacterium | reverse complement strand
GAGCCGGTCGACGTCAGCGTCGACGTGACCATCGAGGGCGACAGCGCCGTCGTCGATTTTTCGCGCAGCAGCGACCAGGTCAAGGCCGGGATCAATTCCTACATCAACTACACGCGGGCCTACTCGATGTTCGCCGTGAAGGTCTTTTCGGGAGGCAACATCCCGCACAACGACGGTGTCGAGCGGCCGATCGAGATCACGGCCCGCCAAGGCAGTTTTTTCAATCCCCTCTATCCGGCCGCCGGCGGCGGCCGGGCGACCGTCCAAATCCGCATCTTCGACGCCATCAACGGGGCGCTTTCGCAGGTGTTGCCCGACAAGGCCATGGGCGCTTCCACCCATTGGGCCAACCCCAACTTCGGCGGCGTAAACGATGAGACCGAACAACCCTGGGTCATGTACGACCTGGTTTTCGGCGGCTTCGGGGGGCGCGTCGACACCGACGGGCCGGAGGCGCTCTGCCCGGTGTTCAACTGCGCCAATATTCCGGTCGAGGTCCTCGAGGCGAACAACCCGGTCCGCATAGGGCGGCTCGAGCTGATCCCGGATTCCGGGGGTGCCGGGAAATTCCGCGGCGGCTGCGGCATGCGCAAGGACGTGGAGATGCTGTCCGACAACTCCCACGTGACGCTCCTCGGCGACCGCCACGTGCATCCACCCTACGGCCTTTTCGGGGGGGCTCCAGGGCGGCGCGCCGAAACCATCCTCAACCCCGACACCGACGCCATCGCGCTCGGCTCGAAGGAGGTGCGGGCGCTGAAGCGCGGCGACGTGGTCAGCTTCCGCCTGGCCGGTGCCGGCGGCTACGGCGAGGCGCGCCAGCGCGACCCGGCCAAGACTCTGAAAGACATCCGCGACGGCTACGTCAGCGAAACGGCGGCTCATGAGATTTACAACTTGGGCAAGGACACTAAATGAAAACCCTGAAGACGGACGTGGTGATCCTCGGCGCCGGCAACGCGGCGTTGTGCGCGGCGCTCTCGGCCCGCGAAAACAATGCCCAGGTCATCGTTCTCGAACGCGCGCCTTTCGAGGAACGGGGCGGCAACTCGGCGTTCACCGCCGGGGCCTTCCGCTTCGCCTACGATACGGTCGAGGAACTCTACGAGGTGGTCGACGACCTCTCGGACCAGGAAAAGGCGACGACCGATTTCGGCACCTATTCCACGGGCGATTTTTTCGACGACATGGGCCGCGTCACGGAATACCGCACCGACCCGGATCTGGCCGAGCTCCTTATCCGCAACAGCCGCGACACGCTGCTCTGGATGAAGCGCGCCGGCATCCGCTTCCAGCCGAGCTATGGCCGCCAGGCCTTCAAGGTGAACGACAAGTTCCGCTTCTGGGGGGGCTTGAGCATCGAGGCCTGGGGCGGCGGGCCGGGCCTGGTCGAGAGCCTCCACGGGGCGGCGCAGAAGGCCGGCATCCAGGTGCTTTACGGCACCCGGGCCATCGACCTCATCCGCGAGGACAACCTCATCGTCGGCGTCAGCGGCGTCAGCGGCGGCAAGCCCATCGAAGTGCGCGCCAAGTCGGTGATCCTGGCGTCGGGCGGTTTCGAGGCCAACGGCGAATGGCGGGCCCGCTACCTGGGCCCAGGCTGGGACCTGGCCAAGGTCCGCGGCACCCGCTTCAACACCGGGGACGCCATCCGCATGGCCCTGGATGCCGGCGCCATGTCCCATGGCCACTGGTCGGGATGCCACTCGGTGTCGTGGGACCGCAACGCACCCGGGTTCGGGGACCTCGCCGTCGGCGACGGATTCCAGAAGCACAGCTACCCCTTCGGCCTGATGATCAACGCGCGAGGGGAGCGCTTCGTCGACGAGGGCGCCGATTTCCGCAATTACACCTACGCCAAGTACGGCGGGATAGTCCTCGGCCAACCCGGCCAGTTCGCCTGGCAGATATTCGACGCCAAGGTCACGCACCTGCTGCGCGACGAATACCGCATCCGCCAGGTCACCAAGTTCAAGGCGGATACGCTGGAGGAACTGGCCGCACGCATGGAGGACATCGACAAGGAACGGTTCCTTGACACCATCACCCGTTTCAACCAGGCGGTGAGGACCGACGTGCCGTTCGATCCGACCGTCAAGGACGGCCGCTCGGCCGAGGGCCTCGACATCCCAAAATCGAACTGGGCCAACAGGATCGACGAGCCCCCCTTCGAGGCATACGCCGTGACCTGCGGCGTGACGTTCACGTTCGGGGGGCTGAAGATCACCTCCGACGGCCAGGTCCTGGATACCGAAGACGCGCCGATGCCTGGGCTGTTCGCCGCTGGTGAGCTGGTCGGCGGCCTGTTTTTCGTCAATTATCCGGGCGGCACGGGCCTCACCTCGGGCTCGGTATTCGGCAGAATCGCCGGGCGCTCGGCGGCCATCGCCGCCGCTGGGTGACCCCGCCACCAACCGACGCCAGGAGGCTCCAGATCAAACCCAGCCCCGACATCAAGACGGCCCCCGCCGCCAAGCGCCGGCGGCGCCCCGTGATCGGCGGCGCCGAGGCGGCTGCGCTGCCGCGTGGCGAATACGCCTATGTCAGCCTGCGCGGCGCCATTAGAGCCGGCCAGTTGACGCCGGGCCAGCGCGTGCGCGAGACCGAAATCGCCGAGTGGCTGGGTATCAGCCGGACGCCGGTCAGGGAGGCACTGATGCGCCTCGAGGCGGCCGGTCTCGTGCAATCGGCGTCACACAGCGGGTTTGTCGTCAACCGCCTGGACAACGCCGAGGTGCGGGAGCTCTACGCCATGCGCGAGGTCCTGGAGGGCATGGCGGCGCGCCTGGCGGCGCAGCACGCCTCCGACACCGAGATTCTCACTCTCAGGAAATTGCTCGAGCAGCACGCTACCGCCAGGGCCGACGCCGAACGGCTGGCCGCCATCAACCTGCGCATCCACCGGACCATCTACGAGGCGGCCCACAACCGATTTCTCCTGGGGGCGCTGAACGCGCTCAGCGACTCCCTCGCCCTATTGGGCGAGACGACGTACCGAGCCGAGGGCCGGGGCGACAGCGCACACAGGGAACACGGGAAGGTCGTCGACGCCATCGAGGCGCGCGACGCGGACGCCGCCGAGAGCGCCGCCCGGGAACACATCAGGGAGTCCCGCGAGGTCCGCCTGGCGATGATGTTCGACGACCTGGAGAGCACCGCCGTATGAACACCGTTTTGTCCCTGCAAGACCCGGAAGCGGCCCGGCGCTACTACGAGGCGGGCCATTGGCGCCCCGAGACCATGTACATGGTGCTGCGCCGCCACGCCCTGGCATCCCCTGACAAGTTCGCCCTCAGGGACAGCGTCGACCGCCTCACCTATGGCGAGGTGCTGGCGTGGGTCGACGCGCTGGCCGAGGACCTGCGCGGTGCCGGGGTGCGGCCTGGCCAGCGGTTATCGGTGTGGCTGCCGAGCCGGGCCGAATCGGTGATAATCCTGCTGGCGTGCTCGCGCATGGGCTACGTCGCCAACACGTCGCTGCACTTCGATTACACCTGCGATGACGTGGTCGCGCTTGTCGAGCGCGCCCGCTCGGCCGCCCTCTTCGCCGAGCCCGGATACGGCACCGACGCCGAGTGCAACAACATCTTCGAAGTCGCCGCTTCCCACAAGGGACTCCGCAAGGTCTACCGGCTGGAGCCGCTGGAAACGCGAGCCGGGCAAGGTGACGAAGCACCACGTTTCGGGGGCCTCCGCCCCGCCATGGGCTCCTCCCTTCCCTTCGCCACAAACCCCGACCGCATCGTCTATCTGGCGTTCACGTCTGGGACCACGGGCCTGCCCAAGGGCGTCATGCACAGCGACAACACGCTACTCGCCAATGGCCGCGCCATCGCCAAGGACTGGCGGTTGGATGACTCCTCGGTTCTCTACACGCTCAGCCCCATGAGCCACAACATGGGGACCGTCGCCCTGGTAACGACGCTGGCGGCGGGGGGCGAGCTCGTCGTCCACGGGCCGATGGACGCCAGACGCGCCCTCGACCGCATCATCGAGACGGGCGCCACCTACGGCGTCGGCGTGCCCACCCACGCCATCGACCTGATCGCCGAGGCGCGGGCGCGCGGCATCGCCACCCTGGGCAGCGTCACGGGATTTCAGTTATCGGGCGCGCCGATACCGGGAGAAGTCGTCGAGGCGCTCCTGGAGATGGGCGTTACGCCGCAGAACACGTTCGGGATGACGGAAAACTGCTCCTTCCAATACACGCGGCCCGACGACGACGCGGCGACCATCATCAACACCTGCGGGCGGTCCTCGGACGGGTTCGAGATCAAGATATTCGACCAAGTTACCCCCGATGCCGAGGTGGCGCCCGGCGAGGTCGGCGAAATGGGCGCCCGGGGAGCCAGCTTGATGCTCGGTTACTACGACGATCAGGCGGTGACCGAGGACGCCTTCAACCGCGGCGGCTGGTTCATGACCGGCGACCTGGCGCGCATCGACGACAACGGCAACGCGCAAATCGCCGGGCGCAAGAAGGACCTCATCATCCGCGGCGGCCACAACATCTACCCCGCCAGGATCGAGGACCTGACGCTTCGTCATCCTTCTGTCGCCAAGGCCGCGGCCTTTCCCGTGGCCGACGACCGGCTCGGCGAGAAGGTGTGCCTGGCGGTGATCCCCAGGGCGACGGAGGACGTCGACGCCCAGGACATCCTCAACCACCTCGATTCGCGGGGGCTGTCGAAGTACGATATGCCGGAATACTTCCTGAGCGTGGAGACCTTCCCCTTGACCGCGAGCGGCAAGATCCTGAAGCGCCGGCTCGTCGAAATGGTGGCGACGGGCGCCTTGCGGCCCAAGCCGGTGCGCTGGCGCCCCACCACCTGAGCACCAGGGGAACCGGTCAGGGAAA
>JASLQF010000015.1 GCA_030744625.1 Rhodospirillales bacterium | reverse complement strand
GAAACCAGCCCGGCCTCCATGACCCAATAGAAAGCCAACCAGATGAGCCCGGAAAGAACCGTGTTGGCGGCCAGTTTGATGAGGATGCGCGGCCGTTTTGGCGCGCTCGAGGCCTGGCCCTTCTCGATGTCCTCGGCGTCGATGGGCCGGTTGCCCCAGGGCAGCACCATGAACAGCGTCACCCACCAGATGAGCCCGTAAACAGCCAGACCCGTCGTCCACCCCATGGGAATTCAAGCCTGTTGCAGCTCGATCAGGGTGCCGTGGAAGTCCTTGGGATGGAGGAACAGTATCGGTTTTCCGTGGGCGCCGATGCGTGGCTCCCCGTCGCCCAGGACACGCATGCCCTCCCCCTTCAGGCGGTCGCGGGCGACGATGACGTCGTCGACCTCGTAGCATACGTGGTGCATGCCGCCATGCGGATTCTGCTCCAGGAACCTGGCGATGGGCGAGTTCTCGCCGAGCGGGTGTAGGAGTTCGACATGTGCGGTCTCGCCGGCGAACTCGACGAATACCGTGGTCACCCCTTCCTTGGGCAGGTCCTTGGGTTCGGAAACCTTGACGCCCAGGGTGTCGCGATAGGTGGCGACGGCCGCCTCCAGGTCGGGCACGGCAAGGGCCACGTGATTGATTCTGCCGAGCATGTCCCGAGCCCCTTCCTAAACGCGCACCAGATGCACCGTGGTCACCGGCTTCTTGCCGAGACTTTCGCGGAAAACACGGCGCGCCGCAAGGCGCACGGCCTCGCGCACGGCATCGTCGTCGCGTTGGAGGCGCGCAGCCATGCCGTCAATCTCCCGGCGAATGGCGTTCCGCACCGTTTCCTCGGTGGCGCCGTCCCCGTCGGCGCCATCGAGAAGCCCGATGGTGGTGAGCTCGGGCTCGGCGGCGAGGCCGACGTCGTCGAGGACCACGGTCACCACGGCGGCACCGCCATGCAGCGCTCGGGCGCGCTGGCGCACCACCGCGCCGTCGGCGGGCAGCAGGCGCTTGCCATCCACATAGAGGCGCCCCACCGGGACGTGGTCGATGATGCCGGCCGCCCCGGGGGCGAGGCGCACCACGGCGCCGTTCTCGGCGACCACGGCTTCCGCAACCTGGCATTGGCGGGCAAGCTCGGCGTGGGCCACCAGATGGCGCGCTTCGCCGTGGACGGGAACGGCGATGCGTGGACGCGCCAGGGCGTACATACGCGCCAGCTCGTCGCGCGCCGGATGCCCGGAGACGTGGACGAGGTCGTCCTTCCAGGTCACCATTTCGACGCCGCGCCGGGTCAAGGCATTCTGCACGCCGGCGATGGCGACCTCGTTGCCGGGGATGACACGCGACGAAAAGATGACGGTATCGCCCTCGCCGAGCGCAATGTTGGGGTGATCGCCGGCGGCGATGCGGCTGAGTGCCGCCCGTGACTCGCCCTGGCTACCCGTGCAGATGAGCACCATCTTGTCGGCGGGCAGGTAGCCGGCATCGTTCTCGTCGATAAAGGCCGGCACCTCGGCCAAGTAGCCGTTCTCGCGGGCCGCCTTGTCGACGCGCTTCAACGATCTTCCGGCCAGCACCACGTCGCGGCCCTGGGCGGCGGCCGCCGCCGCGATGGTCTCGAGGCGCGCCACGTTGGTGGCGAAGCAGGCGACGGCGACGCGCCCCTTGGCGCGGCCGATCAGCTCGCCGAGCCTGGGCAACAGATCGGCCTCCGATCCCGAGGTGCCGGGTTCCAGCGCGTTGGTGGAATCGCAGACCATGGCCAGCACGCCCTCGTCGCCGAGGCGTCCCAGCGCCTCTTCGTCCGCCGTCGGCCCGAGCACGGGACCGGGGTCGAACTTCCAGTCGCCGGTGTGCAGCACCGTGCCCACCGGCGTGCGGATGGCGACGGCATTGGGCTCGGGGATGGAGTGGGTGACGGTGATGAATTCCAGATCGAACGGCCCCACCGAGAACCTCGCGCCGAGCGCCACCTCGGTGAGTGGCACTTCGCCCTCGAGGTCGACCTCGCGGAGCTTGCGCCGCAAGATCGAGGCGGTGAACGGCGTCGCGTAAACGGGACACCGCAGGCGCTCCCAGAGATAGGGCACGGCGCCCAGGTGATCCTCGTGGGCGTGGGTGATGACCAGTCCCTCGAGGGCGTCGCGGCGCTCGGCGATGAAGGTGGGGTCGGGCGTGATGACGTCGACGCCCGGCTGGTCGCCACCGCCGAAGGTGACGCCCAGGTCGACCATCAGCCAGCGCTCCGCCCCCGCCGGGCCGAGGCCGTAAAGGTTGAGGTTCATACCGATCTCGCCGGTGCCACCGAGTGGCACGAAGACGAGTTCGGTCTTCGGCAGGGAAGCCTTGGCCGTCATGGCGCCCGGTTGCGGCGATGCACCGACAGCAGCCCGTAGAGGGTGAGGTTGGTATCGGCGCGTTCGATGCTGTCCGTCGCCTCGTTGAACAGCGGCGCCAGGCCGCCGGTGGCGATGACCTGCATCTTGGACCCGGCCTCGTCCTGAATGCGCCGCACCATCCCCTCGATCATGCTGACATAGCCCCAGAATATGCCGGACTGCATGGCCTCCACCGTGCCCCCGCCGATGACCCGGGGAGGACGCTCGATGGCCACCCGCGGCAGCTTGGCGGCGGCCATGTGCAGGGCTTCGAGGGAAAGGTTGATGCCGGGCGCGATGACGCCGCCGGCATAGTTGCCGTCGCCGTCGATAACGTCGAAAGTGGTGGCCGTCCCGAAGTCGATGACGATGAGCGGTCCGCCGAAGCGCTCTTGGGCGGCGACGGCGGTGACCAGCCGGTCGGCGCCGACCTCGTCGGGCCGCCCGACGAGCACGCCGAGGCCGAGCTCGACACCGGGATCGCCGACGATCAAGGGGTCGCACCCCATGTACTTGCGGCACAGGGTCTTGAGGTTGAACAGCGTGTCCGGCACCACGGTGGCGATGATGGCCGAGGTGATCTCGGCATGTCGGATACCGCCAAGTTCCATCAACTGGCCGAGCCACACGCCGTATTCGTCGGCGGTGCGTCCGGTATCGGTGGCGCTGCGCCATTCGCCGCGTATCTCGCCGGCGTCGTCGAAGACGGCGAAGACGATGTTGGTGTTACCCGAATCGATGGCAAGCAGCATGTTCCGTTTCCTCAGGCGGCGGGGAAGAACACATCGCCGGCGCCGATCAGGTGGCGCCCGCCGTCCGTCCCCTCGAGGATCAAGGCGCCGTCGGCGTCGACACCGGCAAACCTGCCAGTCAGAATTTCCTTGTCAAGCCTGACCTCGATGGGCTCGCCGAGCCCCTTGGCCAAGCCGAGCCAGCGTTCGCGCACCGGCCCGAAGCCCTCATCAAGCAGCCGTTCCTTCCAGGAAAGGAGGGCGGTGCAGTAAGCCTCCAGAATCTGCTGGACGCTCAGCCACGTGCACCCTTCCGCCCACAGCGAAGTGGCTGGTGTCTCCGTCGCTTCGGGAAAGTGGGCCACGTTCACGCCGACGCCAATGACCACCCAGTGCACCGACTCCCCGGCGCCAGCCTCCGATTCCAGCAAAATACCGGCTACCTTTCTGTTCTCCATCAGGACGTCGTTCGGCCATTTGCAGCAAACCGCCGCCCCCGGTCCGGCGACGGCGGCGATGGCTTCGGCAACGGCCAACGCCGCGGCGAACGACAACTGCGCCGCCACCAGCGCCGGGCATCGCGGGCGCAGCAGCACCGAACAATGGAGGTTGCCCACGGGCGACGCCCAGGTACGTCCGCGCCGGCCGCGGCCCGCCGTCTGGCTGCGCGCCCATACCACGGTGCCGTCGGTGCCGGTGTCGCCCCCCCGGCGAGCTAGGCGTTTGGCCTCTTCGTTGGTGCTGTCGACGCTGTCGAGAGAGACCAAGCGGTAGTAGGGCGGCAGGTCGGGCGCCTCGCTCATCCCGCGAACAGGGCCGCCGCCGCCCCTTCGGCCCCCGAGACGACGGGTGCCAGGAAGCCGAAGAAGAGCAGGACCACGAGGCCGGTGCCGACGAGAACGGCGGCCATTTCGCGGCCGATCGGCTTGTCCAGGGAGTCGGTCAGCTCATCGAAGTACATGACCTTGATGATGCGCAGGTAATAAAAGGCGGCGACGACGCTGGACAGCACGCCGATGATGGCCAGCGTATAGAGTTGGGCCTCGATGGCGGCCAGGAAGATGTAGAATTTCCCGAAGAATCCCGCCAGCGGCGGTATGCCCGCCATGGAGAACATGAAGACCGCCATGGCCAGGGCCACCATCGGGTGGCTCTTGGAAAACCCGGCCAGGTCGTCGATCTCCTCGACCATGCGGTTGTTGCGGCGCATGCACAGGATGCAGGTGAAGGTACCGATCGTCATGAAGAGATAGATGGCCATGTAGACGAGGATGGCGCGAACGCCGACGGCGTCGCCGACCGCCAGCCCGATGAGCGCGAAGCCGACATGGCCGATGGAGCTGTACGCCATGAGCCGCTTGATGTTGTGCTGATTGATGGCGGCGAAGGCGCCGAGAAGCATGGAGGCGATGGAGATGAAGATGACGATCTGCTGCCACTGGGCGACCAGGTCCCCGAACGGTCCCACCATGACGCGCACGAACAGGGCGATGGCGGCGATCTTCGGGGCCACCGAGAAAAAGGCGGTCACCGGCGTCGGCGCCCCCTCGTAGACATCCGGCGTCCACATGTGGAAAGGCACCGCCGAAACCTTGAAGGCGAGGCCGGCCAGGATGAAGACGATGCCGATGACGAGACCGACGGACGGGCTTTTGCCGGCGGCGCCGTGGAACTGGGTCGCCAAGCCCTCGAAGCCGGTTGTGCCGGTGAAGCCGTAGACCAGGGAGCATCCATAGAGCAGCATGCCCGACGCCAGGGCGCCCAGTACGAAATACTTGAGCCCCGCCTCCGTGGAGCGCGCGTCGTCCTTCTGGAAGGCCGCCACCACGTAGAGGCACAGGCTCTGCAGCTCCAGGCCCAGATAAAGGGCGATCAGGTCGTTGGCGGAAATCATCATCATCATGCCAAGCGTCGCCAGCACGATGAGCACCGGAAACTCGAAGCGGGCGATATCCTGGATCTCCAGGTATTGGCGCGAGATGACGATGGCCGTCGCCGAAGCGATCAGGGCCAGGACCTTGAAGAACATGGCGAAGGGGTCGACCACGAACATTCCGCCGAAGGCGAGTAGGCGCTCTCCGGAAACGGTGAGGACCAGGAGCAGCGCCAGGACCAGCGTGGTCACGCTTAAATAGGAGATCAGGCGCGCCGTCTTTATCTCCTCCTCGGGCCCGGGTTTTTGGAAGACGCCCAGCATCAACAGCGCCATCGCCGCGCAAGCCAGGAATATCTCGGGCAGGGCCGGCATCAGGTTGGGGACTTGGGCGATCGGCATCCGTCTGGTCTTTCCTTAGCGGTTTCAGCGTCCAGCCAGGGTGGCGGTGACGGCGCGCGCCGCCTCGAAGCGGTCGATCAGATTGACCACCGAGGCATCCATGACGTCGAGGAACGGCACCGGGTAGATTCCCATCCACAGAACCACCACGACCAATGGGGCGAATACGGCGACCTCACGCGGGCTGAGGTCGAAAATGTCCTTCAGGCTGTCCTTGGTGAGCTTGCCGAAGATGACGCGACGATACAGGTAGAGCATGTAGACGGCGCCGAGGATGACCCCGATCGCGGTCAGCGCCGCCACCCAGGTGTTGACCTGGAAGGCGCCGACCAGCACCAGGAACTCGCCGATGAACCCGCCCGTCCCCGGCAACCCCACCGAGGCCAGCATGAAAAGCATGAAGGCCAGCGCGTAGGCCGGCATGCGGTGCACCAGCCCCCCGTAGGTCGCGATATCGCGCGAGTGCATGCGGTCGTAGACGACCCCGACGATGAGGAACAGGGCCGCTGAGACGACGCCGTGGCTGAGCATCTGGTAGATGGCGCCCTCGATCCCCTGCAGGGTCAGGGTGAACGTGCCGACGGTGACGAACCCCATGTGTGCCACCGACGAATACGCGATCAGCTTCTTCATGTCCTCCTGGGCCAGCGCCACCAGAGAAGTATAGATGACGGCGACGATGCTGAGGGAGAAGATGAACGGCGTGAACTGAACCGAGGCGTCCGGGAACATGGGCAGCGAGAAACGCAGGAAGCCGTAGGCTCCGAACTTCAGGAGCACCCCGGCGAGGATCACCGAGCCCGCCGTCGGGGCCTCGACGTGGGCGTCGGGAAGCCATGTGTGGAAGGGCCACATGGGAACCTTGACGGCGAACGACGCGAAGAAGGCGAGCCACAGCCAGGTCTGCATGGCCGGCGCGAAACGGTGCGCCATCAGCGCCGGCATATCGGTGGTGCCGGCGGCGTAATACATGGCCAGGATGGCCAGCAGCATGAGCACCGAGCCGGCCAGGGTGTAGAGGAAGAACTTGAAAGCCGCGTATACCCGGTTCGGCCCGCCCCACACGCCGATGATCAGGAACATCGGCAGCAGCGTGCCCTCGAAGAAGACGTAGAAGACGAGAATGTCGAGGGACGAGAACATGCCCACCATCATCGTCTCCATGACCAGGAAGGCGACCATGTACTCCTTGACGCGCCCGGTGATGGATTCCCAACTGGCCAGCACGCACACCGGCGTCAACAGCGTGGTCAGCAGCACGAACAGCATGGAGATGCCGTCCACGCCCAGGTGATAGGAAATGTTGAAGGCGGGGATCCAGCCCGCCCGTTCCTCGAACTGAAAGGCGGCGGTCGTGGTGTCGAAGTTGATCCACAGAAGGATGGACAGGAGGAAGGTGATCAGCGACGTCCACAGGGCGACGCTGCGGGCGTTGCGCTTGACGACCTCGTCCTCGCCGCGCACCAGCAGGATGAAACCCGCCCCCACCAGGGGCAGGAAGGTAATCAGCGAAAGGAGAGGAAAGTTGTCCATCGCCCCCTCACCCCGAATGCCGGAACAGGTACCAGGTGATCAGCGCGGCAACACCGATCAGCATGGCGAAGGCGTAATGGTAGAGATAGCCGCTCTGTAGGCGCGCCGCGCGGCGCGCTAAGTTGACGGTCGCCGCGGCGATGCCGTCGGGGCCGACCCCGTCGATGAGGGCGCCGTCGCCGCTCTTCCAGAATCCGCGGCCGAGCACGAAGGCGGGGCGCACGAAGAGGAAATCGTAAAGCTCGTCGAAGTACCACTTGTGGACCAGGAACCGGTAGACGGCCTGGAAGCGCCCCGCCACCGTCGCCGGCAGGCCCGGCGCCAGCCAGTACATGACGTAGGCAAGCCCGATGCCGGCCACACCGACGGCCAGCGGCAGGTACTTGACCCAGGCTGGTACGTGGTGGGCGTCGGCGAGCGCCGGGTGCTCCGGCAGCACAAGGATGGCGTTGCCCCAGAAATCGACGGCGCCCTCGCCAACCAAGGCCTCGTAGGCCACGTACCCCGCGAAGCAGGCGCCCGCCGCCAGCCCGAGCAGCGGGATGATCATCACCTTCGGCGATTCATGGACGTGGGCCATCACCGCATCGTCGGCCCTGGGCGCGCCGTGGAAGGTCATGAGCAGGAGCCGCCAGGAATAGAAGGCGGTCAGGAACGCCGCCACCACGCCGACCCAGAACGCGTATTGCCCGAGCCCCGTTCCGGCTGCGTAAGCGGCCTCGATGATGATGTCCTTGGAAAAGAAACCGGCGAAGGGCCAGATGCCGGCCAGCGCCAGGGAACCGATCCACATGAGCACGTAGGTGACCGGAATCATACGCCAGATGCCGCCCATCTTGCGCATGTCCTGCTCGTCGGACATGGCGTGGATGACGGAGCCGGCGCCGAGGAACAGGAGCGCCTTGAAATAGGCGTGGGTCATCAGGTGGAAGATGCCCGCCGAATAGGCCGACACCCCGAGCGCGAAGAACATGTAGCCAAGCTGCGACATGGTGGAATAAGCGATCACCCGCTTGATGTCGTTTTGCACGCAGGCCACCGTAGCGGCGAAGATCGCGGTCGAGGCGCCGACGATGGTGACCACGGCAAGGGCGACATCGGAGAATTCGAAGAGCGGCGACAGCCGTGCCACCATGAAGACACCGGCGGTGACCATGGTGGCGGCGTGGATCAGCGCCGAGACCGGCGTCGGTCCCTCCATGGCGTCGGGCAGCCAGGTGTGCAGGCCGAGTTGCGCCGACTTGCCCATGGCGCCCACGAACAACAACAGGCAAATTACGGTGAGGGCGTGGAACTCGCCTCCGAAAACCTGGATGACGGCATCCGACTTGCCGGCGGCGGCCGAGAATATGGTGTCCAGGTGCACCGTCTCGAAAAGCATGTAGGTGGCGAAGATGCCAAGGGCGAAGCCGAAATCGCCGACCCTGTTGACGACGAACGCCTTGATGGCGGCGGCGTTTGCCGACGGGCGGTCGTACCAGAACCCGATGAGCAGATAGGACACCAGCCCGACGCCTTCCCAGCCGAAATAAAGCTGAACCAGATTGTCCGAGGTGACCAGCATCAGCATGAAGAAGGTAAACAGATTGAGGTACGCCATGAAGCGCGGGACGCCCGGGTCGTGGTGCATGTAGCCGACGGAATAGATGTGGATCAGCGCCGCCACCACGCTCACCGTCATCATCATGACCGCCGAAAGTGTATCCAGCTTGAGCGCCCACGAGACCTCGAGGGCGCCCGAATCGATCCACGTGAACAGCACCACAGTGCCCACGTTGCCGAGCACCACCACGTCGTAGAAGACGGCCACCGCGAACAGGCCCGATAGCACCATGGCCCCGCAGGTCACCCACTGGGCGGCACGGTCCAGGCGCGCCCGGCTCTCGGCGTCGGCGGGCGTGGACAGGGCCATCATTCCGGCGATCGCGAAACCCAACAGCGGCAGGAAGACAACGGCGACGGACATGACGTGCGCTCAGCCCTTCATCAGGTTGATATCTTCGACTTCGATGGTGCCGCGGTTGCGGAAATACACCACCAGGATGGCGAGGCCTATGGCCGCCTCGGCCGCCGCCACGGTAAGCACAAACATGGCGAAGACCTGGCCGACCAGGTCCCCGAGCTCGACCGAAAAGGCGACCAGGTTGATGTTGACGGCGAGCAGCATCAACTCGATCGACATCAGGATGATGATGACGTTCTTGCGGTTGAGAAAGATGCCGAAGAAGCCGAGCGTGAAGAGCACGGCGGCCAGCGTCAGGTAATGGGAAAGACCGATTTCCAACATCAGATGCCCTGCCCCGTCGGGACCTTGCGGACCTCGACCGTGTCCTCGGGGCGGCGCCCCACTTGTTCGGCGATTTTCTGCTTGCGCACACCGGCGCGCCGACGATGGGTAAGCACGATGGCACCGATCATGGCGACAAGCAGCACCATCCCGGCGGCCTGGAACAGATAGACATATCGGGTGTAGAGGAGTGCGCCGAGCGCGTGGGTGTTGCTCACGGCATCGGGTGCCGGCGTGGGCGCGGCGCCGCTCGCCGCCGCCTCTGGCGCGAACACCCAGGCACCGACCACCACCAGCAGCTCGACCAGCAGCACGAGCCCGATAAGGCCGCCGACCGGCAGGTACTGCAGGAATCCCTCGCGCAGCTGGACGAAGTTGACATCGAGCATCATGACCACGAACAGGAAGAGCACCGCCACCGCGCCGACGTAGACGACGACCAGAATCATGGCCAGGAATTCCGCCCCCATGAGCACGAAAAGCGCCGCCGAACTGAAAAAGGCGAGGATCAGGAAGAGCACGGAATGCACTGGGTTGCGCGCCGATATGACCAGAACGCCGGCGGCCACGGCGACAAAGGCGAACAGGTAGAAGGCGATTGCCTGGATGATCATATGCTTTCCCGTATCCTACCTGTACGGCGCGTCGGCACGGAGACGTTCGGCGATTTCCGTCTCCCAGCGGTCGCCGTTGGATAGAAGCTTGACCTTGTTGTAGAGCATTTCCTCCCGGCTCTCGGTGGCGAACTCGAAATTGGGTCCCTCGACGATGGCATCGACGGGACACGACTCTTCGCACAGCCCGCAATAGATGCACTTCACCATGTCGATGTCGTAGCGCGTCGTGCGGCGGCTGTCGTCGGCGCGCGGCTCGGCTTCGATGGTGATGGCCTGGGCCGGGCACACGGCCTCGCACAGCTTGCACGCGATGCAGCGCTCCTCACCGTTGGGGTAGCGGCGCAGCGCGTGCTCGCCCCGGAAGCGGGGGCTGAGAGGTCCCTTCTCGTAGGGGTAGTTGAGGGTCACCTTTTGACGGAACATGTAGCCCAACGTCAACGCCATGCCGGATACAAGTTCCTTGAGGACGACGGTTGCGACGCCGCGTTCGAGATAACCCATGCGCCCTCCTCCCCTGCTCAGCCCGCCACCGGCGTCAGGTCGAAGGCGACCAGAACGCCCGATACCACGGCCACGGCAGCCAGCGATATGGGCAGGAACACCTTCCAGCCGAGCCGCATGAGCTGGTCGTAGCGGTAACGCGGAAACGTCGCCCGCACCCACAGGAATATGAACAGCATGGCGCATATCTTCAACGCCAGCCAGATCGGCCCCGGAACCCAGTTGAAGGGCACCATGTCGACTGGCGGCAGCCAGCCACCCAGGAACAACACGGATGTCATGGCGGCCATCAGAATCATGTTGGCGTATTCGCCCAGGAAGAAAAGCGCAAACGCGATGCCCGAATATTCCACGTTGTAGCCGGCCACCAGCTCGGCCTCGGCCTCCGGCAGGTCGAAGGGGTGGCGGTTGGTCTCGGCCAGGGTCGAAATGAAGAAGATCACCGCCATGGGGAAAAGCGGGACGACGAACCACACGTCGCGCTGCGCCATGACGATGTCGGAAAGGTTCAGCGAGCCCACGCACAACAGCACGGAGATGATGATGAAGCCCATGGATACTTCGTAGGACACCATCTGCGCCGCCGAGCGCAGGGCGCCGAGAAACGCATATTTGGAATTGCTCGACCAGCCGGCCATGAGGATGCCGTAGACGCCAAGCGACGAAATGGCGAAAAGATAGAGGATGCCGACGTTGATGTTGGCCAGCACCATGCCCTCGTCGAAGGGAATCACCGCCCACGCGACGAGCGAGAGGGCGAAGGTCACGCTGGGCGCCAATAGGAACACCCCCCGGTTGGCCCCGGTCGGGATGATGATTTCCTTGAGGAACAGCTTGAGCCCGTCGGCGATGGGTTGCAGGAGCCCCCACGGCCCCACCACGTTGGGGCCGCGGCGCAACTGCATGGCCCCGATTACCTTGCGTTCGGCATAGGTAACGTAGGCCACCGCCAACAGCAGCGGCACGATGATGGCGACGATCTTGGTGATGAGCCAAGCCGTCTCCAGGATGAATTGGTAGGTGGCGTCAGCCATCGGTGCCGGTCATCCTTTGCGTCGTCTGGACGAACGTCGCGGTGCATTCGGCCATGGTTTCCGACACCCGGCTGATCGGGTCGGTCATGTAGAAATTGTCGATCGGCGGGACGAAGGGAACGGAGCCGATCTCCCCGGCCGTGCCGAACGATCCCCAGGAGGCCGCCTGCACCGTTTCGGTTACGGAGAAGACGGGGTTGCTCTCGACGAGACGGGCGCGCACCTCGCCCAGCGAATCGTAAGGCAGGGTCACCCCCATCGCGTCGGAGAGGGCGCGCAGGATCTTCCAATCCTGGCGCGCCTCGCCGGGCGGAAACACGGCGAGACGACCCAACTGCACCCGTCCTTCGGTGCTGACGTAGGTGGCGTTCTTTTCCGTATAGGCGGCGCCCGGAAGAACCACGTCGGCGCGCCCCGCCCCGGCGTCGCCGTGGTGGCCCTGGTAGACGACAAAGGGGCCGCCGAGGCGCGCCATATCGATCTCGTCGGCGCCGAGCAGGTAGACGGCCTCGATCTCGCCTTGCGTGGCGCCCTGCAGAATGGCCTCGGTGTCACGTCCTCCCGTCCCCGGCACGAAGCCGAGATCGAGGCCACCGACGCGGGCGGCGGCAACGTGCAGTACGTTGAAGCCGTTCCAGCCGTCCTTTTCCCGGATCATGCCGGTTTCCTCGGCAATCTGCCGTGCCGCCGCCAGGATGGCGGCGCCGTCGGGACGCGCCAGGGCGCCTACGCCGAGAATGAGCATCGGCCGCTGGGCGCGCTTGAGGACCTTGGCGAAGGGGTGATCGCCGGCCGCCATGGCGGCCAGCGCGCCCGGCTCGTTGCCGAGTCCGCGATAGTTGAAGGTGAGATCCACCTCCGGCCCCAGGACCCCGACGGTGAAGCCGCCGGCCAGGGCACGCTTGCGCAGCCGCAGGTTGACGAGCGGCGCCTCCCAGCGCGGGTTGGCGCCGATGACCAGGCAGGCGTCGGCGTCCTCGATGCCGGCGATGGTCGTGTTGAACAGATAGGCGGCGCGGCAGGCTGGATCCAACTTGGCGCCATCCTGGCGACAATCGAGGTTGGGCGAGCCCAGCGCCGTCATGAGGTCCTTGAGCGCCATCATGGATTCGCAATCCGCCAAGTCCCCGGCAAGGGCGGCCACCCTGCTTCCGTCCACCCCCTTCATCCTGTCGGCCACGGCGCCGAGGGCTTGCGCCCAGGTGGCCGGCTCCAGGCGGCCGTCGCGACGCACGTACGGCTGGTCCAGGCGCTGGCGCTTCAGCCCGTCACAGGCGAAGCGAGTCTTGTCGGAAATCCATTCCTCGTTCACGTCGTCATTGAGCCGCGGCAGAATGCGCATGACCACGGGACCGCGGGAATCGACCCGGATGTTGCTGCCCACGGCGTCGAGCACGTCGACCGACTCGGTCTTGCCGAGTTCCCAGGAGCGCGCGCCAAAAGCGTACGGCGCCGAGGTCAGCGCGCCGACCGGGCACAGGTCGATGACGTTGCCGGAAAGCTCCGACGTCATGGCGCGCTCCATGTAGGTGGTGATCTCCATGTGCTCGCCGCGGCCGATGGCCCCGAGCTCGGGAACCCCGGCAACGTCCTCGGCGAATCGGATGCAGCGCGTGCAGTGGATGCAGCGGGTCATGAAGGTCTTGATCAGCGGCCCCATGTTCTTTTCCTCGACGGCCCGCTTGTTGTCGAGGTAGCGGCCGTGGTCGAGGCCGTAGGCCATCGCCTGGTCCTGCAGGTCGCATTCGCCGCCCTGATCGCAGATCGGGCAGTCCAGAGGATGGTTGATGAGCAGGAACTCCATTACCCCCTTGCGCATCTTCTGCACTTCCGGGGTGTTGGTGCGGATGACCATGCCGTCGGCCACCGGCATGGCACACGAGGCGATGGGCTTGGGGGCGCGCTCCATGGACACCAGGCACATGCGGCAGTTGCCGGCGATGGCCAGTCGCTCGTGGAAGCAGAAGCGCGGTATCTCGGCGCCGGCCTGCTCGCAGGCCTGGAGCACCGTCATGCCGGGTTCCACCTCCACTTCGATGCCGTCGATGGTCAGTTTGGGCATCCCGGGTTCCTCAGGCCGCTTCCGTCGCCGTCGCCGCCTGTTGGGCGGCGATACGTTCTTCCATCTGCGGGCGGAAGTGGCGAAACAGGCCCTGCACCGGCCATGCCGCCGCGTCGCCCAGCGCGCAGATGGTATGCCCCTCGATCTGGTAGGTGACTTCTTCCAGGACGTCGAGTTCGTCGAGGGTGGCGTTGCCCTCGCACACCCGTTCCATCATGCGCCACAGCCAACCCGTTCCCTCGCGGCACGGCGTGCACTGGCCGCAGCTTTCGTGCATGTAAAAGCGCGACAGCCGGGCAATCGCCCTGAGCACGTCCACCGATTTGTCCATGACGATGACGGCGCCCGTGCCCAGGCCGGTCTTGGCCTCGGAGCATGAATCGAAGTCGAGGCAAAGGGTATCGCAGACCGATTTCGGCACCACCGGTACCGAGGAGCCGCCAGGGATCACGGCCTGCAGATTGCCCCAGCCGCCGCGCACGCCGCCGGCGTGTTTATCGATGAGTTCGCGCAGCGATATGCCCATCTCCTCTTCCACCGTGCACGGATTCTCGACGTGGCCGGAGATGCAAAAGATCTTGGTGCCGGTGTTGTTGGGGCGGCCCAGACCCGCGAACCAATCACCACCGCGCCGCAGGATGGTCGGCGCCACGGCGATGGTCTCTACGTTGTTGACCGTGGTCGGACATCCGTAAAGCCCGACATTGGCGGGGAACGGCGGCTTCAGGCGGGGCTGGCCCTTCTTGCCTTCCAGGCTCTCGATGAGGGCGGTTTCCTCGCCGCAGATATAGGCCCCCTGACCGAGATGCAGGTGGACATCGAAATCCCAGCCCGAGCCACAGGCATCCTTGCCGATGAGCCCAGCCTCGTTGGCCTCGTCGATGGCGCGCTGCAGGGCCTCGGCCTCGCGCAGGAACTCGCCGCGCACGTAGATGTACGCCGTGTTGGCGCCCATGGCGAAGCCGGCCACCAGGCAGCCCTCGACCAGCTTGTGGGGTTCGTTGCGGAGGATTTCGCGGTCCTTGCAGGTTCCGGGCTCGCCCTCGTCCGCGTTGACCACCAGATAATGAGGCCGGCCGCTGGCTTCCTTGGGCATGAACGACCATTTCATGCCGCACCCGAAGCCGGCGCCGCCGCGGCCGCGCAGCCCGGATTCCTTCATTTCCTCGACGATGCCCTCGCGCCCGCGAGCGAGCAGTCCCTTGGTGTCGTCCCAATCGCCCAGTGACCGCGCCCCTTCCAGCCCGCTGTCCTTGAACCCGTAAAGGTTGGTGAATATCCGGTCTTCGTCGCGCAGCATCAGGTGCCTCCCGATGGCTTGCCCTTGGCCGGGCGCCTTTTCTTTGCCGGTTTCTTGGGTTTGAACTCCGGCACCTCGCTCAGGGTGGTTGGACCGGCCGCCGACTCGCACCCGCGACGGCCGTTTTGCGGGCCGGGGGTCGGCGTGCCGCCCTCCTTCAGGGCGTTCAGGATGGCCTGGGTGCTGCCGGCGTCCAGATCCTCGTAAAAATCGTCGTTGATCATTATCATCGGGGCATTGACGCAGGCGCCCAGGCACTCCACCTCGGAAAGGGTGAACAGGCCGTCGTCCGTGGTCTTGCCGACTTCGACGTCGAGCGTGTTACGGCAGGCGTCGAGAACGTCGTCCGAGCCGCGCAGCCAGCACGAGATATTCGTACATACCTGGACGTGGTTCCTGCCGACCGGCGCCCGGTTGTACATGGTATAGAAGCTGGCGACCTCCCATACCCGTATGAACGGCATGTCCAGCATTTCGGCTACGCATTCGACGGCGGCGGGCGGTAACCAGCCGCCGTTCTGGCGCTGTCCGAGATCGAGCAGCGGCATGACGGCGCTCGCCTGGCGCCCTTTCGGATAGCGCGCGATGATGGCCTTGGCCTTGGCGAGATTTGCCGCGGTAAAGGCGAAGTCGTCGGTTTGCTGGGCGGCATCGCCGCGCGTGTCGGTCATCGGTCGATCTCTCCGAAGACGATATCCAGGGAACCGATATTGGCGACCACGTCCGCCAGCATATGGCCCCTGGAGAGGAAATCCAGTGCTTGCAGGTGGGCGAATCCGGGCGACCGTATCTTGCAGCGGTAGGGTTTGTTGGTGCCGTCCGAGACGAGATAGACACCGAATTCCCCCTTCGGCGCCTCGACCACCGTGTAGGTCTCGCCGGCAGGTACGTGGTAGCCCTCGGTGAACAACTTGAAATGGTGGATCAGGGCTTCCATGGAGCGCTTCATGTCGCTGCGCCGCGGCGGCGAGATCTTATGGTCCTGCGTCTTCACCGGGCCGTCCGGCATCTCCTTCAGGCACTGTATGGCGATCTTCAGGCTCTCGCGCATCTCGAGGATGCGCACCAGATAGCGGTCGTAGCAGTCCCCGTGCTTGCCGATGGGGATATCGAAATCCATGGCGTCGTAAACGTCGTAGGGTTGCGCCTTGCGGATATCCCAGGGCACGCCGGCGGCGCGCAGGTTGGGCCCGCTGAAGCCCCAGTCCATGGCCTGCTCGGCGGTGATCGGGCCGATGTCCACCGTACGCTGCTTGAAGATGCGGTTTTCGGTCAACAGACTTTCGCAATCGTCGATGACCTGGGGAAAACGCTCGCACCACGCCATGATGTCCTCGGAAAGCCCGGAGGGCATGTCGAAGGCGACGCCGCCAGGCCGGAAATAAGCCATGTGCATACGCGCGCCGCTCACCCGTTCGCAAAACCCCATGAGGATTTCGCGCTCCTCGAAGCCCCACAGCATTGGCGTCATGGCGCCCACGTCCATGGCGAAGGCACAGATATTGAAGATGTGGTTGAGCAGGCGGCCGATCTCGGCGTAAAGGACGCGGATGTACTGGGCGCGCGGCGGCGCCTCGATGCCCAGGAGCTTCTCCGTGGCCAGCGCGAGGGCGTGTTCCTGGTTCTGGGGCGCCACGTAATCGAGGCGGTCGAAGTACGGCAGGGCCTGCAAATAGCTCTTGTACTCGATCAGCTTCTCGGTGCCCCGGTGCAACAGACCTATATGAGGATCGGCGCGCTCCACCACCTCGCCGTCCATCTCCAGCACCAGGCGAAGAACACCGTGCGCCGCCGGGTGCTGCGGCCCGAAGTTCATGGTCAGGTTCTTGATTTGGGTGTCGGGCATCAGCCCTCGCCCCCCTCTGCCTTCTCGTCGCCGGGCAGCACCTCCCGCACCCCCTCCCAGGGGCTCAGAAAATCGAAGCTTCGGTATTCCTGGGTCAGCTTGACGGGCTCGTAGACGACACGCTTTTGCTCGTCGTCATAGCGCACCTCGACGAATCCGGTGAGCGGGAAGTCCTTGCGCAGCGGGTGTCCGTCAAAGCCGTAGTCGGTCATGATGCGGCGCAGGTCGGCATGATCGGCGAAATAGATGCCGAAGAGGTCCCAGGCTTCGCGCTCCCACCAGCCGGCCGAACTGAATACATCGCTCACCGAGGGTACCGGGGTCGAATCGTCGGTTTGCACTTTGACGCGGACGCGGTTGTTGTGGTTGAGGCTGAGCAGGTTGTACACGACCTCGAAGCGGGGCTCACGTTCGGGGTAATCCGCACCGCACACGTCCATCAGCTGCTTGAACTGGCAGTTCACGTCGTCGCGCAGATAGGTCAACACCTTGACGATGGCGTCGGGGCGCGACGTGATGATCAGCTCGTCATGGACGATCTCGCTGGCCAGCACCTCATGATGCAATACGGCGGCGATGTTTTCGCCCAGGTCTTTTAAGGCCAGATCCATTTTACCTCGATGACCGCATGCGCTCCGCGAGAGGTGCTCTCAGCGCCACAGGGTTCCCGTCCTCCTGATCTTCTTCTGAAGCTGGAGGACGCCGTAGAGCAGGGCTTCAGCGGTCGGCGGACAACCGGGGACGTATATGTCGACGGGGACCACGCGGTCGCAACCGCGCACGACGGAGTAGGAATAATGGTAATAGCCGCCGCCATTGGCGCACGAACCCATGGAGATCACGTAACGCGGCTCGGCCATCTGGTCGTAAACCTTACGGAAAGCCGGCGCCATCTTGTTGGTCAGCGTCCCGGCGACGAGAATGACGTCGGACTGGCGCGGAGACCCCCTGAAGACGACGCCGAAGCGGTCGAAATCGTAACGGCTGCAGGCCGAGTGCATCATCTCCACGGCGCAGCACGCGAGACCGAAGGTCATCGGCCACAGGGAACCGGTGCGCGCCCAATTCACCAGCTTGTCCGTCTGGGCCAGGATAAAGCCCTTGTCGGCCAGCTCACCGGCGACTTGGCCGAGCAGGGCGTCCTGTTCAGGACCCGGTCCCAGCGGCTCCGGGGTCTGGGAAGCGGGCTTGGCGGCTACTCCCATTCCAGAGCTCCCTTCTTCCATTCATAAATAAAGCCAATGGTCAGGATTGCCAAGAAAATCATCATCGACCAGAAGCCGAAAACACCTATTTTTCCAAGGGTTATGGCCCACGGGAAGAGGAAGGCAACTTCCAGGTCGAAGATGATGAACAGGATGGCCACAAGGTAAAATCGGACGTCGAATTTTTGCCTGGCGTCCTCGAACGCATCGAAGCCGCATTCGTAGGCCGACGTCTTGGCGGCATCGGGCCGCTGGGGCACGATGATATAGGAGGCGGCGATGGGAACGACGCCGATGACGGCAGCGATGGCCAGGAAAATAAAAATCGGAAGATATTCGAGAACCAGCGCTTCCATGTCGGCATACCTTTTAGACGGAATTCAGCTTTTCGGGAAAGAGCGAGCCCTTTGAGCGCCGCCGCAATGCCGGCTCGATGGAAGACTTTGCGGCTCGGGCCTTTATTACGCCTCCTATTCCGTAAATCGTCCAGTCTTGGCGCGCCCAGTGGCGAGCATGGCGGAGAAGACGGCGCGGATGGAGAAATGGCGGGAGTGACGGGACTTGAACCCGCGACCTCCGGCGTGACAGGCCGGCACTCTAAACC
Organism: Rhodospirillales bacterium; assembly: GCA_030744625.1. Lineage (GTDB taxonomy): Bacteria > Pseudomonadota > Alphaproteobacteria > Rhodospirillales > JASLQF01 > JASLQF01. The sequence goes on along the minus strand of JASLQF010000015.1, from coordinate 23,159 downwards.
AACTGAGCTACACCCCCGAACCCCAAGAGACTCCGCGCCTTCCGGGTTAGATTCATGTAAGCCACCCCCCATCGGGTGTCAAGTCGCGTCGGCCACGGCGGATGGAGTGGTGGGCGGTGACGGGATCGAACCGCCGACTTCCAGTATGTAAAACTGGCGCTCTACCAACTGAGCTAACCGCCCGCCGCCGGAGATAGCGTAACGGAACATTGGGGCCGTGAAGCCCCCGGCAATTTAGGACGTCATAAATTACGACATAATACCACCCCTACGGACGATCACTCATGATGCGTTCGTAGCGGTAGATAGATGCCGGCTCGGATCGAAGAATACTTCATGAAGAAGTCGCCAACAACCGAGGCGAGGCCGATGGCGGCGAGGGTTGCCTGGGACAGCGGCGCGGCGATGCCGGCCACCAGGACCGCCGGCACGGCGAGACCGATCACCAGGATGCCGCCGTAGAAGTAGAGGGCGACGCGTCCGGCCAGAAGCTCGCGCACCGAGCGCCGCGCCGCCGTGTTGCCGCCGGTGGCGGCGCTCTGCAGCTCAAGCAGCCACAGCACCGCGACCACGGCGGTAATGGCCATCCATACCTCGAGCAGCGCCGAGCCCGTCTCGATCGGCCGGCTGCTGGCGGTCATGACGATGATCAGCGCGGCGGTGCCGCCACGGCAGGCATAAGCGATATAGAGCACAGGATGCAGCGGCGAGTTCCAAAACGGAATGGCTTTCGACGACGTGTAAACGAAACCCATGTAGACGATCAGCACCACCATTCCGGCGAAGGCCAGCCCATAGCCCGCCATAGAGAGCGCCGAATTCGCCGACCAGGGTGCCCCGGTCCACAGCTCCGGGACCAGGCAAAGAAACCCGCCGGCAAGGAACAGGCTGAGACCCCAGAAACCGCGCGCGATCCACGACGAGGCGGTCCGTGTCATCATCTTCCAGGCGCGCTCGGGCCGGCCCAGGAAGGCGAGATGGGCGAGCCCGCCGAGGCAGGCCAGGGCAAAGGCCACGATCAGCGCCTCGATCACGCCGTACAACAGCCCCATCAACCAGGTGCCGGCGGCAACGCCGACCAGGAAATGGCCGATCACCAGGAACAGGCCGCGCCCCTCGGCCCACTCACGCTGCGGGCGGTATTCGCTTCGCAGATCGTCGATCAGCCGGTCGTAGCGTGCGGTGGCCACGGCGTCGTCCTCCTCACTGTGGCAGGTAATAGACCGCGGGGCCGGTGCCGACCTCGGGGTGGAGAGTGAAACCGTCGCGCTCCTTGATCAGGCGCGAGACCTCGCTTGTCGGATCGTCGAGATCGCCGAAATATCGCGCCACGGTCGGGCAGTTGGCGACGCAGGCCGGTTCCTTTCCGGCGCGCACCCGGTCGCGGCAGAAGTTGCACTTCATGACGACACCGTCCTGGTGGCGCATGGTGCGCGCCTCCTCGTAGGGCGTCGCGCCGGCGTCGTGGAAGTAGTCGAGCCGTTCCTCGTTGAAATAGCGGTTGTTGTAGGGGCAGCCCATCATGCAGGCGCGGCAGCCGACGCATTTGTCGTGGTCGATGTCGACGATGCCGTCCTCCTCCCACCTGAAGCTTGCGCCGGTCGGGCAGACGTCGATGCAGGGGGCATCCTCACAGTGATTACACAGCACCGGCAGGAAGATTTGGCGCACCGTCGGGTACTGCCCCTCCTCGCGCTTGAGGACGCGGGCGAAAAGGACCCCCGGCGGCGTACCGTGCTCGGCCTTGCACGACAGCTGACATCCGTAGCAGCCGATACAGCGCTTGAGGTCGATGACCATTCCCCATCTCATGAAGAGGTCTTCTCCGCCGGGCCCACCCGGACCCGGACACACAGATCGAGGTTGATATTGGCCGGGCTGCAGCGATCCCAGTTGAGTTCCAGCAGGTCGTTGAAGAACACACCTTTGCCCTTGGCAACCGGCATACCATCGCTCCAGTGCCCGCAGAGCGCGGCGATGCCGACACCTTCGGGGTGGATCGCCTCGGTCAGGCGTACCCGGCCGGTGACCCGGCGTCCGGTCTCGGTCTCGAGCGCGATCGGCTGGCCGTCGGTAAGTCCCTTGGCGCGTCCGGTCTTGGCATTGATGGCGATGGCGTAGGAATACGGATCCAACCGCGCCGCCTCGTCGAGCCACGGGTTCTCCATCGTGTAGCTGTTGGTGTGGACGGAGTCGCGATAGTAGAAGGCGGTGAGATCGAAGCCGTCGGTCTTGCAGGTGTGTGACGCGCACGGCAGCCAATCGGGCAGCGGCCGGTAGTATTCCTCCGGCATGGTGATGCCGCGGGGCTCGGTGATGGCATTCATCTTGTCGCGGACCGTCGGCATCCACTCCCAGTAGATCGGCACCCGCACCGGCTCGAAGTGGCGCCAGTAGACCTCTTGCGGCTTTTTGGGCCACTTGATCAGGCCGTGCTCCTTGAACCACTCGTAGCCGCGTTCGTCGCCGAATTTGGACTTGAGTTCGGCGTCGCATACCTCCTCGGACCTGTACTTGCGGTCGGGCGCCAGCCGGTACGGCGGCTGCAGGTCGAGCCCGGCGTTGAGCGCCGCGTTGTAGTCGGGTCCAAAGCCGGCGCGCTCGGCGAGGTCGGCCAGCACGTCGGCGAAGCGGCGCTGCTCGCCGTCGGGCTCGACGACGGGCTGGCGGATCGGCCAGCACCACTCGCCCATGCCGCCGGGCAGGCTGAAGATAAACGGAAAATTGGATCGCGAATCGACCGATTCCAGGTAGTCGCAGTCGGGCAGCACGATGTCCACGAAGTCCGACGTCTCGGTCAAAAGCAGATCGAACGAGACAATGAATTCGTATTTCTTGAGCGCCTCGGCGACAGTCTCCTTGTTGGCGATGCTCATCATGAGGTTGCAGCCGTGATTGATCAACATCGCCGGCCGGTAGGGCAGGTCGAACTTTTGCCAAAGCTCTTCGGCATCGGTCGAAGAGAGGAACGGCGAAGTCATGCCCAGGACGAACAGGTCTTGCAGGCCGGTCTTCTCGGGCAACGCCGGCTCGTGGATGGGGTACGGGTAGAGGTAGCCCATCCACATGCCGGCGATCATCAGCCCGTCCTTGTCCGGGTGGGGCACGTAGTAGGGCCGCCCGGTGTCGGGATGGCCGTGGCAGGCCGGGTTGAAGCCGAGGCAGCCGCCCACCATATCGGCCGAGCCGACGAGTTGATTCAAGAGATCGATGGCGAGGAGGTTGTAGACCGAGTTCATGTGCCCCTGCGAGCCGCGGAAGGCGATCGCCGCCGCCGGCCGGTAGGGCAGCGTCACGCCGTCGATCACGATGGTCGAACCAATGCGCGCCTCGGTGGCGAACTCCGTGCCGAGCCGGCGGACATCGGCGGCGGGGATGGTAGAAATCTCCTCGGCCCAGTCGGGCGTGAACTGCTCGAGGTGTTGGCGCAATATCTCGAACGCAGGCCGACAGGCGACGCCTTGCACCTCGAACGATCCTTCCAGCGCCATGTCCTCGGCATCCGCGTCACCGAAAGGCCGCGCCTGGCCGGCGGCGCTATCCCACACCAGGGGGGCGTCCGTCTCGGCGTCCCGGACGTAGAGCCCGTCGGGCCCGATCAGGTAGGGCGCGTTTGTCTTGGCCTTGAGGTAGGGGGCGTCATAGACGCCGAGCTCGTTGACCATGACGTTGCACATGGCAAGGGCCAGCGCCGCATCGGTGCCGACGCGCAGCGGCACCCATTCGGTCGCCTTGGCCGAGGCGAAATTGCACATCGGATCGACCACCACCATCTTCATGCCGCCGGCCCGCGCATCCGCCGCCTTGCCCATGTTCGAGCATGAGGCATGACCGGCGCCGTGGCCCTTGGAGGCGCCGAAATAGATTGCGTAGTTGCAATACTCGAAGTCAGGGACGATCGACCACGAAGCGTGCATGATGCCACTGATCAGATGGGCGCCGTTGCCGCAGTGGAGCCCGCCCCCCGCGGTCGAGATGTTGGGGGTGCCGAAACCCGCGGCGAAGGACTGGAACGGCGAGCGGCCGGAGGTCACGGTGGTGGTCCGCTGGACTGTGAGTTTGCGCGGATCGTCTTCGTGGATGCGCCTGAGATGGCCTGCGATCTCGTCGAGCGCCTCGTCCCACGAAATCTCCTTCCAGCCGGGATCGATGCCGATCCCCTTGTCGGGGTTGGTGCGCCGCAGTGGCTTCTTGAGTCGGTGCGGGTCGTAGTGGCTCATCAGCCCGCTGACGCCCTTGCCACAGAGCCGGCCCTTGCCGACCGCGCTGTCGGGATTGCCCTCGATCTTCACCACCACGCCGTCGACGCGGTGCGCCAAGATCGAGCAGGTGCCATAACACAGGCTGCAAGACGACGGCAGCCAGACGTCGTCGGAGGGTTTCGGGCTCGTCTCTTGTTTTTCGCCGGGTCGGATGAGGTTCATCGCCCCTTCTCCTTCTTTTCTCGCTAGCCGCCCTCGGGCGTGATCATCAAGATAAACTCGATCGAGACGATCTCCCCGGTGGCGAGCGGCTCGTCGAGGTTCTCGACCGCGAACCCGTCGACGAAGATGCGGCAATGGCTGAACTTTTCACCCGGCGAAAGCAGCACGCGGGAGGTGAAGTCGTCACCGAGTCGGTCGCTGAGCCGCTCGATCACGTCGCCGGCGGTGAAGCGCTCGGTGAGGCGAAGGACCAGTGGACGCTCGGGTGTCAACGCCGACAGCGCGCCGAACAGCCAGACGTGAACTGTGAAGGCTTCTTCCATGGGCAATGCGGCCACCTCGGCAAAGTTTCGGGCCGGTCCGTTCATCGATATGTTCCTTCTCACCCCGGCCGGTTGGGGCCAGGCCCGTCACGGGGGCGTAGAAATCCTTCAACCGCGGCAGATCGCTGTAAAACAGCGCGAAATGGGTAAGACTGGGTTTGAGCGTGGCGGTCTTCGAGCCGTTCCTCCAACATCGCCAGCGCAGTGGCAGAGCGAACCCGAACCACACGAGGCCCTGGTCTCCTCTTTCGTGAACGCCGCCATATGCATGTCGATGAGCGGTAGTCTAGCCGATATTTGCCAGGTAATCATCATATCCATGGTGATTATATCCAGTTCTCACCATCGTCTCTTACCCCGCCGTGGATTTCCCCGGCCATACCGGAGCGGGTCTTGGTCGCGAATCATCGAATCGCCGGGGAATTTCCGAAGCAGGTTTCGCGCCACGGCAACCTCGGCCAGTTGAAAGGCGACGGACGTGCTTCGGCAAGGCCAGCGTTGGCATGAAGTTGCCAGGACTGTGGACCGATCCCTCCTGGTCGCCATGGGGCGGGCACACGCTGCTGTCCATGTCGCGAATAATCTCTTTCGGGGGATGTCGATCGTGAACCCGGTCGATCCAAGCGCCGCAAAGGCCGCCCGATGTGGACACGTTCTCCTCGGTGGCCGGAAGCTCCACCTCGAAGCGTCCCGGCTGGCTGGTGGAAGCGGCCTGTCTTTCGACGGCCCTGGCACCGCCATTCCAGCCTCTGACGTGACCTTGGATGCGTGGAATTAAAATTGGGGGCGAGGCGGCGGTCGTAATCGACCCGCGGTCCCTGCCGTTTCGAGTCGCCCATTGGGGGCGCCATGCCAGCCCCCTCATATTTGCCACAATACGTTGATTCTTAAAACAGAATCAGTCCTCATGGCATGGAGTGTCGGGTGTACGTGGGGAATGGGGGACAAAGCAATGCCGGCTGCGCCTTCCGCCGCAGCCGGCATAGACTAATACCCTAGAATGGCTGCCGGTCAGTTGACCGCAGCTTTCAAACCCTTGCCAGCCTTGAACTTGGGCTGATTGGACGCGGGAATTTGGATTCTTTCCCCGGTCCTGGGGTTGCGTCCTTGGGTCGCGGCGCGTCTGGCGACGCTGAAAGTGCCGAAACCGACCAGGCGAACCTCCTGTCCACCGCTTAAAGATCTGGTGATGGCGTCGATGATCCCGTCGACCGCATTGGCGGAGTCGGTCTTCGACAGTCCCGTGCTGCTGGCAACTTGTGCAACTAGATCGTTCTTATTCAATTTAAGGCCCCCTTTTCTATGCGATTGAAGCGCCGAGAATGATTCTATTTCATGGAAGGTGTTTCCCCGATGGTCGGGAGTTTAAAGCGTAGTCGCCGCCGCCGTCAATCGGAGAACATCAGTTTTCCCCAGGTTTGTGCGGTTTCACGAAAAGCCCCCAATCACTCGAGCGCAACCGCCCGCTGTGGATCGCTTCCCCCACCTCAAGAGATTAATGAGTGATGACGCCCAGGTCTTCGTCGTCGGACTGTTTCGCGGCAAGCGCCGCGAGCTCGGCTTCCTCGTCCCACTCGATGGGCGTAAGCTCGGAGACCAGGGCGTCCTTGAGCACTTCGTCCACGGTGCTGACCGGGATGATCGTCAGGCCTTTCTTCACGTTGTCGGGAATCTCGGCCAAATCCTTTTCGTTGTCCAAGGGGATCAGCACCCGCTTGATGCCGCCGCGCAGCGCCGCCAGCAATTTCTCCTTGAGCCCGCCGATGGGCAGGATGCGCCCGCGCAGTGTAATCTCGCCGGTCATGGCGACGTTGCGGTCAACCGCGATACCGGTAAGCACGGAGACGATCGCGGTCACCATGCCGACGCCGGCCGAAGGCCCATCTTTCGGGGTCGCTCCCTCCGGCACGTGGACGTGAATGTCCTTCTTGATGAATACGGTCGGCTTGATGCCGAACTCCACGGCCTGCGACTGCACGTAGGATTTCGCCGCCTGGATGGATTCCTGCATGACATCGCCGAGCTTGCCGGTGATCGTCATCCTTCCCTTGCCGGGCACCATGACCGATTCGATCGTCAACAGCTCGCCTCCCACCTCGGTCCACGCCAGGCCGGTGGTGACACCCACCATGTCCTCGAGTTCCACTTCGCCATAGCGGTAACGGCGAACGCCGGCGTATTTGCCTAGATTGCGACGTGTGAGGGCTATTTTTTCCTTGTCGCTCGACAGAATTTCCTTGATCGCCTTGCGCGTCAGGTTGGCGAGTTCCCGCTCCAGATTACGCACCCCGGCCTCGCGCGTGTAGTAGCGGATGAGACTGCGCAGCGCCTCTTCCGAGATCGCCCACTCGCTTTCCTTGAGGCCGTGGTTCTCCATCTGCTTGGGGATCAGATGGCGCTTGGCGATTTCGACCTTTTCGTCCTCGGTGTAGCCGGAGATGCGGATGATCTCCATGCGGTCGAGGAGCGGCGGCGGGATGCGGAGAGTGTTGGCCGTAGTGATGAACATCACGTCCGAAAGGTCGTAATCGACTTCCAGGTAGTGGTCGTTGAAGGCAATGTTCTGCTCAGGATCGAGGACTTCCAGGAGGGCCGACGCCGGATCGCCGCGCCAGTCCTGGCCCATCTTGTCGACCTCGTCGAGGAGGAACAGCGGGTTGGAGGCCTTGGCCTTCTTCATGCCCTGGATGATCTTGCCCGGCATGGAGCCGATGTAAGTGCGGCGGTGGCCGCGAATTTCGGCTTCGTCGCGCACGCCGCCCAGCGACATGCGCACGAAGTTGCGGCCCGAAGCGCGGGCGATCGACTTGCCGAGCGAGGTCTTGCCGACGCCAGGGGCGCCGACCAGGCAGAGAATGGGTCCGCGGATCTTGCGGGTGCGCTGCTGCACCGCGAGATACTCGAGAATCCGCTCCTTGACCTTTTCCAGGCCATAATGATCGGCGTCGAGGATCTCCAGCGCGTTGTTGATGTCCTTCTTGATGCGCGTACGCTTCTTCCAGGGGATACTTAGCATCCAATCGAGATAGTTGCGGACAACCGTGGCTTCCGCCGACATGGGGCTCATGGTGCGCAGCTTCTTGAGTTCCGCCAGCGCCTTCTCACGGGCTTCCTTGCTCAGCTTGGTCTTCTCGATGCGCTCTTCGAGTTCGCTCGCTTCGTCGCGGCCGTCCTCGGTCTCGCCAAGCTCCTTCTGGATCGCCTTGAGCTGTTCGTTCAGATAGAACTCGCGCTGGGTCTTCTCCATCTGGCGCTTGACCCGGCTGCGAATCTTCTTCTCCACCTGGAGGACACCAATCTCGGACTCCATGTGGGCGAAAACCCTCTCCAGGCGCTCGGTGACTGATTCGATCTCGAGGAGTTCCTGCTTCTCGGAAATCTTGAGCGCCAGATGCGAAGCCACCGTGTCGGCCAGCTTGCTGGCATCCTCGATCTGGTTGAGCGAGACAAGAACCTCCGGCGGGATCTTCTTGTTGAGCTTGATGTACTGCTCGAATTGCGTGACCACGGTACGCGACAGCGCCTCCACGTCCTGGATGTCGCCTTCGCCGTCCACGACGATTTCGGCCTCGGCCTGGAAGAAATCCTCATTTTCCACGAATCCGCGTATGCGGGCGCGCTCGCCGCCCTCGACTAGCACCTTTACCGTGCCATCCGGCAGCTTCAGGAGCTGCAACACCGTGGAGATGGTGCCCACCGAATAAATGTCTTCGGCGACCGGATCGTCCTGGGCGGCGTTTTTCTGGGCGACAAGAAGAATCTGCTTGTCATCCTGCATGACGTTTTCGAGCGCCCGCACCGATTTTTCCCGCCCCACGAACAGGGGGACGATCATGTGCGGAAACACCACGATGTCGCGTAGCGGCAGGACGGGGTAGCTGTTGTTCTGATCAGTCACGCGTTTATCACCTTTCGCGGGTTGATCTTTATTTCCGGGTAGGGCCGTCACCACGCCCGTGAACGACCTAATCGAACTACTCGAAAAATGGTCTCGTTTTGCCGCCGGTTCAAGGGGACGCCAGAGCTCAGGCGCTGGTTTCCATGTCTTCGCGCCGCTCCGCGTAGATATACAGCGGCTTGGCGCGCCCTTCCGAAACCTCGCGATTGATGACGATTTCCTCTACCGACTCGAGGCTGGGCAACTCGAACATGGTGTCGAGCAGTATGGTCTCCATGATGGCGCGCAGTCCACGCGCGCCGGTCTTGCGATTGATGGCCCGCTCGGAGATGGCCTCGAGCGCGCCATCGGTAAATGCGAGGCTCACGTCTTCCATGTCGAACAGGCGCTGGTACTGCTTGACCAGCGCGTTCTTGGGTCTGGTGAGTATTTCCATCAGGGCCTTCTGGTCCAGGTCATTGAGGGTCGCGATGACCGGAAGACGGCCCACGAACTCGGGGATCAGGCCGAACTTCAACAGGTCCTCCGGCTCCACCTCGCTCAGGATTTCGCCGGTCTGCCGCTCATCGGGGGCGCGGACATCGGCGCCGAATCCGATGGACGCGCCCTTGCCGCGGGCGGTGATTATCTTTTCCAGCCCCGAAAACGCGCCGCCGCAGATGAACAGGATGTTGGTGGTGTCGACCTGCAGGAATTCCTGTTGTGGGTGCTTGCGCCCGCCCTGTGGCGGTACGCTGGCGATCGTTCCCTCCATGATCTTCAAGAGCGCCTGCTGCACACCCTCGCCGGAGACGTCGCGGGTGATCGAGGGGTTGTCGGACTTGCGCGAAATCTTATCGACCTCGTCGATGTAGACGATGCCCCGTTGCGCGCGCTCGACGTTGTAGTCCGCCGACTGCAGCAGTTTGAGGATGATGTTTTCCACGTCCTCGCCCACGTAGCCGGCCTCGGTCAGGGTGGTGGCGTCAGCCATGGTGAACGGAACGTCGAGGATGCGCGCCAGCGTCTGGGCGAGAAGAGTCTTGCCGCAGCCGGTCGGTCCGATCAGCACAATGTTGGACTTGGCAAGTTCCACATCGTTGTTCTTGGTGCCGTGGCCGAGGCGCTTATAGTGGTTGTGCACGGCCACCGAGAGAACGCGCTTGGCGTGGTCCTGGCCGATGACGTAATCGTTGAGGACGGTGCAGATGTCTTTTGGCGTGGGCACCCCGTCGCGCGATTTCACAAGGCTGGTCTTGTGCTCCTCGCGGATGATGTCCATGCACAGCTCGACGCACTCGTCGCAGATGAACACGGTCGGCCCGGCAATAAGCTTGCGTACCTCGTGCTGGCTTTTTCCGCAGAACGAACAATAAAGGGTGTTTTTCGAATCGCCGCCGGCGGACTTGTTCATGGCTGCTCCGTTCTCTTGACCGGCTTCGGTGCGGTCATGTTAGCCGCAGGCCCAGGCACCACACAATCCCCAAAAAGCCGTCCTGGCCGGTGTTCTCCACGATTCGTCGAGGGAATCGGGATGATCCTTGCTCCGCGGCACGCGCCGGCCGGCGCGTTGGAGAGCGGCATCATAAGGACATATAGGGAGAGGAAATTGAAATTTAATTAACCGCGCCGCCGTCCTCCCCGTTTTTCTTGTCCGTCTCCCCTTCGGTGCTCCCTTCTTCGTCGTCCCCGGGCGGACGGCTGATCGGGATGTCGTCGATGATCCCGAATTCCTTGGCTTCTTCCGGCGTCATGAACTTATCGCGTTCGACCGCCGCTTCGATCACGTCGAGGGTTTGGCTGGTGTGTTCCACGTAAATCTGGTTGAGCCGGCTTCTCAGGGCCAGGATCTCCTTGGCCTGGATTTCGATGTCGGTGGCTTGCCCCTGGATGCCGCCCGAAGGCTGGTGAATCATGATTCGCGAATTGGTCAACGCATAGCGCTTGCCCGGGGCACCGGCAGCCAATAAAAGCGATCCCATGGAAGCCGCCTGGCCGATGCATACGGTGGACACTTCGGGCCGGATGTAGCGCATGGTGTCGTAGATGGCGAGGCCAGCCGTCACCACGCCGCCCGGCGAGTTGATGTAGAAGGCGATATCCTTGTTCGGATTCTCGGACTCCAGGAAAAGGAGTTGAGCGCACACCAGGCTGGCTATTTCGTCGTGGATGCCGCCGGTGACGAAGACGATACGCTCCTTCAGCAACCTGGAATAAATGTCGTAGGCGCGCTCCCCCCGGTTGGTCGTTTCGACGACCATGGGGATCAGGGAATTGACGTAGGTGTCGGCCGGGTCTCTCATCGGGTTTCTGTCCTCATTGACCGCGAATCGGTGGTTGCCTGGGCGAAAGCCGCCGCGCCGGCCACCTTCAATCCGCCTTTTTTCGTGCCGCGGTTTGCGCCTTGGATTTGGCGGGCACCTTACGCGGCTTGGATTTCTTCTCCGTCTTTTTCTTGGCGGCCTTCCTCTTTTTCGGCTTCTTGACCGGCGCCGCCTCTTCGTCCGAATCCATCATCAATTCATCGACGGTGGCCGGCTTGTCGGTAATGGTCGCCATCTCCAGGATAAAGTCGACCACCTTCTCCTCGAAAGCCGGCGCCCTTAAGGATTCGAGGGCCTCCGGCGAATTCTGATAATGGCTGAGGATGGCCTGTTCCTGGCCGGGGTGGCGGCGCGTCTCCTCGGCCAGGACGCGCTTCATGTCGTCCTGGTTGATCTGGATGTTGTTGATCCGGCCGATCTCGCCGAGGAGCAGCCCCAAGCGCACACGACGCCTGGCCAGATCGTCGAACATCGCCTTCAGTTCATCGTCGCTCTTGGCGTCGGGGTCTTCTGCCTGCCCGGCCTCCTTTGCCGCCTTGCGCTGGTCTTCGTATTGATGCCAGATGCTGTGGGCCTCCGCCTCGACCATGGCGGCGGGCAACTCGAAGTCGTGGTCGGCGTCAAGGGCATCGAGCACCTGACGCTTTAGACGCATGCGGGATACCGACTTGAACTCGCGGACATGGTCCTCCCGGATCGCACTTTTCAGGTCTCCCAACGTCTCCAGGCCGACTTGTTTGGCCAGATCGTCGTCGACGGCGGCTGGCACGGTGCGCCGCAGTTCCTTTACATGGACCTCGAACACGGCGTCCTTGCCGGCCAGTTGGTCGGCACCGTAGTCAGCGGGAAAGCTCACCTCGACGCGCCGCTTCTCGTCGGCGGCGGCGCCGATGATCTGGTCCTCGAAGCCGGGGATGAACGAGCCCGAGCCCAGTTCCAACTCGTAGCCCTCGGCCTTGCCGCCGGGAAATTCCTCGCCATCCACGGAGCCCACGAAGTCGATGACCGCGACGTCGCCCGCCTTGGCATTGCGGTTTTCATCCAGCGCCTCGGTCGTCTTGCGGGACTGGGCAAGGTTGGCCAGGGCCTCTTCGATGGTCGCCTCGTCGGTCTCGACGACCAGTCGCTCCAATTTGATCTTGGAGAAGTCCATGGGCTCGATGTCCGGCATGACCTCGATCTCCATGGTGTATTCCAGATCGAGCCCGTCCTCGAAGGAGACGATCTCGATCTTGGGCCGCATGGCCGGGCGCAGGCCGCGTTCCTCCAGGGCATGGCTGGAACTCTCGTCGACGACCTTCTCGAGCACCTCGCCAATGATCGAGGGACCGTATCTTTCCTTCAGAATCGACAGGGGCACCTTGCCCGGCCGGAAGCCGTCGATGCGCACCGTCAGCGCGACTTCGCGCAGGCGGCCAGTGACCTGTTCCTCGATGTCGGCGGCGGCAACGACAATCTTAAACTCCCGTCTGAGAGATTCCGCCTTAGTCTCTGTTATTTCCACAAAACCTCCAATCGGATCACCCGTAAATCACATCGCCCTCAAGCGCCGCGCCACACCGTCCGCCGGCCTACGTCGGAACGGCGCATGGTGCGGGCGGAGGGACTCGAACCCCCAAGGCGTTGCCGCCACCAGGTCCTAAACCTGGCGTGTCTACCAGTTCCACCACGCCCGCCGCGCGCCCTCGATTGGCGGTCCCGCACCGGGCGCGCAAATCTATAGCAATTGCACAGGCTGTCAATCGCCGGCCGGAGGGTGCGCGGCGGGTTCATCGGCCTCACCCCTTGAGCAGACCGCGCACCGCAGACGAGGCCACGATTTCACCCTCGGAGGTGTATGCCTCGTGATTTTCGCCGATGTCATCCAGCTTGTAGAGGTAATTGATCATGATGCCGGCCGACTGAGCCATGCCCTTGGGCGAGCGGTCGCCCCGCCAGTTGAGACGCTCCATGCGGGCGCCGTTGCTGAGGTGGAAATGGGCGACCGGGTCGAGGGCCGCGCCGTCCTCTCTCTTCTCTTGCAGAAGGTAGCGCGCGCACAGCCGCATGAGCGGGCCGCACGGGATTTTGCCGATGGCCCCCTTGGCGCCCTGATCCACCCCTTCGAGCAAGCCCTTCAAGGTCCCCTTGGCACCCCCCAAGCCTCCGGCCGCCGATTTCAGTGTCTTATGTTCGGAAGGCAGCAGCAGCCCCGCCTCGCCGTTCTTGAGGACACCGTCCAGCCACGTACGGAACCCGGGAATCGGGGATAGTGTCGCGAAATTCTTGAGCCCCGGAAATTCGCCCGCCAGGCTGTCGGCGACGCGCTTGATGAGAAACCCGCCGAAGCTGATCCCGGCGAGACCTTTCTGGGCGTTGGAAATGGAATAGAAGATGGCGGTATCGGCGCTGGCCGGGTCCAGCACCGGGGCCTTCTCATCGAGCAAGTCCTGGATGCTGTCCGCCATGCCGTCGACCAGGGCCACCTCGACGAAGATCAGGGGCTCGTCGGGCATGCGCGGGTGGAAATACGCAAAACAGCGGCGGTCCGAGGCGAGCCTGTTCTTGAGGTCGTCCCAGCTCGTGATGGCGTGGACCGCTTCGTAGGCGATGAGCTTTTCCAAAACCTCCGCCGGGGTGCCGTCCCAGGTGATCCGCTTGAGTTCCAGGAAATCCACGTCGAACCACATGGTGAGCCGGAACTTGAGGTCGCTTTCCAGCGCCTTGAGCAGGGGGTCCCGGCGCGCCATGGGTATGAGCTCGGCGCGCATGTCGACCAGGAACTTGACCCCCTCGGGCAAGCTGTTGAACTGGGTCAGCAGCTTGACGCGGGGCGCCCACAGAGCGGCGCGCAGGTTTTTTTCCGCCTCTTGGCGCGCCACGGTGGCACCGTCCGCCTGGCGCAACGCCTCGGCGGCGGTGTCGACGGCTTCGTGGTCGACGTCAAAATCCTCGGCCAGCACCTTCAGGAAGCGCTCGCGGCCGACGGCGTCGAGGGCCAGATAGGCGTGGCCCAGGGCGGCGGCGCGCGCCCGTGCCGAGACCTCGCCGCCCCGTGTTTCCAGGCAGGCGCGCATCTGTTCGCGCAGGCGCGCCGCGTCTTCATCGGGCAAGTCGGGGCGCAGGCTGGCCGCCGCGGCGTCATATTTGACGCCGGCGATTCCTTGCCAGGCGCTGCGCAGGTTGCGTAGCGCCCGGTCAAGAAAACCCAAGTTGACTTGCTCGCTCATGTTTCTCCCGCGCCTAAGAGCATCTCATAAAAGTTGTTCCTTTGGCCCTGTAAAGCAACCCTCGCGGCGAATTCAGCGGCACCGTCTGTCAAAGGATGCTTTTCAGCACCCCGGGCAGGGCCTCCGGCAGGTCCTCGGCGATGAGCCCGGGCCCGAAGGCGGCGGCCGCCGCGCCGTGCATCCACACCGCCGCGCACGCGGCGGCGAAAGTGTCCATGCCCTGAGCCATGAGGCCAAGGGCGAACCCGGCCAGAACGTCGCCAGTGCCGGCGCTGGCCAGTTCTGGCGGCGCGTTGTCGTTGAGGGCGGCCCGGCCATCGGGCGCCGCAATGACGCTGTCCGCCCCCTTGAGAAGAACCACGGCGCCGCTTTGCCCGGCAGCGGCGCGGGCACGCTCCAGCTTGTCCCCCTCAACCGCGAACAGGCGCCGGAACTCGCCCTCGTGGGGAGTCAACAGACACGGCGCGGCGATGGCGGAAAAAAGCTCCGCCGGTTGCCCCGCGAAGACGGTGAGCGCGTCGGCGTCGATGACGCAGGCCTTTTTCAGGGTCAGCGCCTCCAGGGTCCGGCGTCTCGTGGTTTCCGTGACCCCGGCGCCGGGACCAATCAACACGGCGTTGTGGCGGGGGTCGGCGAGCCACTCCCCGAACCCATTATCGTCGGTCATCGGCTTGACCAGGGTGCCGGGTGGCCCGGCGGCGTAAACCGCAAACACTTCGGCCGGCGCCGCGATGCTCACCAGGCCGGCGCCGGCGCGCCGCGCCGCGAGCGCCGCCAGGCGCGCCGCGCCGGTCATTTCCGCCCCTCCCACCACCACCGCGTGGCCGCGGCTGTATTTGTTGCCCTCGTTCTTGGGGCGGGGAAACGCGCCCAGCCACAGGCCGGGTCGGTTGGCGAAGGTGCGTGGCTCCATGGAGGCGAGCACGCTTTCGGGTATGCCGATGTCGGCGACCACCACCTCGCCGCACAAGCTTCGCCCGGGAAACAACATATGCCCCGGCTTGCGGCGGAAGAAGGTGACGGTGAGGCTTGCCTTGGCCGCCGCGCCGAGAACCTGGCCGTTGTCGCCGTGGACGCCGCTCGGCACGTCGACGGCGACGCATTCCGCCGCGCCGGCCCCGACGCGCGCCGCCAGCGCCTCGACCGTGGTCTTGGCGGCGCCCTTCAGCGGCCGTTCCAGCCCGGCCCCGAACAACGCATCCACCACCAGCCGGCAGCCTTCGTCGACGCCGGCCTCGACGGGTGCCGCGTCGGCGCCCCAGCGCACGGCGTTGGCGGCGGCGTCGCCCTTGAGCTTCTCGGGGGCGCCAAGAAGGGCGACGCGCACCGGCCACCCGGCGTCGCGCAGGAGCCGCGCCACCACGAAACCGTCACCGCCGTTGTTGCCGGGACCGCACAGAACGGCGACCGGCTCGGGCCGCCAGCGGTGTTGGATGTGGCGGGCGATGGCGGCGCCCGCCGCCTCCATCAATTCGAGACTGGGAACGCCGCCGGCCTCGGCCAGGCGGTCGGCCTCGTACATCTCGGCGACGGAAAGAAGGACGTTGTCGCTCATCGGTTTTTCGGTGTGTTGCCCAGCCCCGGGCGATCATAGACGAGCCCCGGCGCCACCGGAAGCCACCGGATGCCGCCGGATGCCACAGGATGCCACAGGAAGCAACCGCCTGGCCGGTTACTTGGCGGGCAACGTTTGGGTATAGGCCAGGATGTCCACCTGGTCCTGGATGCTCAGTACGCTGAGGGCGACCATGCCGACGCCGGGCTGGCCGAAGCGGATTTTGTGCAGGGTTTCCCAAGGGTTCTCCTGCGCCACGGTGCCGATGTATTCGGGCTTCTTTTCGTCCTTGAAGTTGATGGCCTTGCCGTTGAAGCCATGGCACACGGCGCAGATGTTCTGGAAGAAGGCGGCGCCGCGTCGGCGGTCGCCGCGCGCCTTCCTGGTGGCGCGGTCGATGTACTTATCCATGTCGACCTGGCCCAGGCTCAGGAACAGCGCCAGCTTCTCCATGGCCGAGTGCGGCATCATCGCGGGCGTGAAGGCGTGGGTCTTATCCATGATGATCTGGTGGATTCGCCCGGGGTCGATGTCGGCCACCCCGCGCACGCCCTTGAGGCCGGTGTAGTGCGAGCCCTTGCCGTAGGCGCCTTCCACGCCCTTGTAGTCCCAGCCGTGGCATTCCTTGCAGCGCCAGGTGGCGGAGCCTTTCTTCTTGCCGGCGGCGGGATAGGCGGGATGGGTCTCCTTGGGGGGCGCCGCCTCGATCACCTCCCACCATTTGTCGTAAAGCTGGCCTCCCCGGCTGATCGTCCAGATATTGGTCGGATCGTGGGCGTGCCCTTCCTCCTGGGCGGCGGCCTCGGGCGGCGCCAAGCCCAGGACCGTGCCGAGCAGCAGGCCCACGAGGGTCGCCAGAAGCGATGTCGCTCGCATCGATGGTGGCGCTTTCAGGCGTTTCATGGCTGGGCTCCCTTTGCTGCGTTGGCGTCCGTGCACGGAATGTCTGTGCGGGCCGCCACATTGGATCGGGTGACGGGCGTCGCCATTGATCTGGGTCAATGGCCGCCACCATCACGCCACCGTCACGCCGCCGTTGACCGATGGCCCCGATCCAGTGTAGAACAAAATAAGAACATTTAGTGTTCACGAGACCAAGGCAGGGAGTTCCATGTCGCCGCCGAACGGTTTTCAACGGCCCGATCCGGCCCTTATCGCGGACCTGCGCGCCCGCATCGCCAGGATCGAGAGACAGACCCCGGAAAGCGGCGGCTCCCCGGGCGCGCTGTCCCTGGGCTCCCCGGAGCTGGACGCCGCCCTGCCCTGGGGTGGGCTGCCGCGTACCGTGCTTCACGAGGTGATCGCAGCCGATTGGGCCGCCAACCAAACCGCCGCCGCCGGTTTCGGCGCCGCCCTTTCGGCGCGTCTGGCCGGCGGCCGGGGCACGGTGTTGTGGTGCCGCAGACGCCGCGACCCATGGGGACGCGCCCTTTATGGCCCGGGCCTCGCCGCCTTCGGCCTGGCGTCGCGGCAGCTCATCGTGGCGCGCGGACGCAACGAGACCGACGTGCTGTGGGCCATGGAAGAAGGCCTGCGCTCCGGCGCGCCGGCGGCGGTGTTGGGCGAGGTCGGAAACCTTGTGCCGGGAGCCGCGCGGCGCCTGCAGTTGGCCGCCAAGGCGGGTGGCGTCACCGGCCTCCTTCTCAATGGCGCCGGCGGCGCGGTGGCGCCGGGCCCGGCGGTGACTCGCTGGCGGGTCTCCGCCGCCGCTCAAGCCGGCGCCGGCGCGTCGCCCCGCTGGTGGGTGGAGCTTTTGCGGTGCCGCGGCGGCGCTGGATGCGCCGCACCGGCGGCTTGGTTCGTGGAGTGGCGTGATGGGACGACGGGTCGTTTCGCTGTGGTTGCCGCGCCTGGCCACCGAGCGCCTGGGCCGGCGCCGGGTGGCGACGTCGCCGGCGTCGCGGCCGGCGGCGGCTAGGGCATTAGCCACCATCAGTGCCCACCAGGGCGGGGTGCGCGTCGTCGCCGTCAACGGCGCGGCCGAGGCCGCCGGCGTGGCGCCGGGCATGACCCTGGCCAACGCCCGCGCCGTGGCGCCCGGCCTGGCGACGGCCGAGGCCGACCCGGCGAGCGAGCGGCGGACCCTGGCCGCCATCGCCGCGTGGTGCGGGCGTTACACCCCATGGGCGGCGGCGGATGGTGGCGGCGTGTGGCTCGACATCACTGGCTGCGCGCACCTTTTCGGCGGTGAGACGGGGCTCCTGGAAGACTTGATCGGGGGCCTGAAATCCCAGGGATTCGCGGCCCTGGCCGCCGCCGCCGACACGCCGAGCGCGGCCTGGGCGGTGGCCCGTTTCAGCGCCCACGGAGGGAACGCCATGGTCATCGTCCCGAGCGGAAAGGAAGAGACGCGCGCCGCGCTGGCATCCCTGCCGGTGGCCGGGTTGCGCCTGGCGCCGGCCGCCGCCGAGGGGCTCGGCCGCGTCGGCCTGCGCCGTATCGGCGACCTGTTCGAGCTGCCCCGCGCGCCGCTTGCCAGGCGCTTCGGAGAAGCCCTCACCCGCCGCCTCGACGAGGCCCTGGGCACCGTCGAGGAGCCGATTTCGCCGCGCCGCCCGCCATCTCCCGTCCGCGCGCGCCTGGCCTTTGCCGAGCCCATCAAGCACGGCGCCGCCATCGCCGGTGCGGCGCGACACCTGCTCGGCGAACTGTGCCGGAAGCTGGAGGCCGCGCATCAGGGGGCGCGGCGCATTGAGCTCACCCTCTACCGCACCGACGGCAGCCGCGACGGCACCGCCATCGGCACCAGCCGGCCGATGCGCGACGCGGCGCACCTGGAGCATCTTTTCCGGGACAAGCTAGAGGGGCTGGATCCCGGCTTCGGGATCGAGGTCATGGTCCTCGCCGCCGCCGCCGTCGATCCCCTGCCCCCCACCCAGAGCGGGCTCCGCGTCCGCGGACGGGGAACGGAGGACGGCGTCGCCCGCCTCGTCGACCGGCTCGCCAACCGCCTCGGCGCGGCGGGCGTGGTGCGCCTTCACGCACGCCCCAGCCACATTCCGGAGCGCGCCTGCCGGGCGCTTCCCGCCGCGCATACTATGAACCCCGCGGCGTCCATGGAAAATCGGCCGGCGCAGGCGCGCCCCCTGCACCTGTTGCCCTGGCCCGAACCCATCGACGTCATCGCGCCCATCCCCGACGATCCGCCGGCGGTGTTCCGCTGGCGGCGCGCGCGCTACCGGGTGGCGCGCGCCGAGGGGCCCGAGCGCATCGCCCCGGAATGGTGGCGGGAAGCCCCTGAGGACGCCTCGGCGGCGGAACGCCGCGTCCGCGACTACTTCCGGGTGGAGGACACGCAAGGCCGGCGCTTCTGGCTCTACCGGGAAGGTCTGTATCGCCCCGACAGGGCGCCGCGCTGGTACATGCACGGGCTTTTCGCGTAGGGCCGGGTTTGAAACCCGCCCCCCGAATGGTCCTGATTTCCGGTGCCCCCCTACGCCGAGTTGCAGGTGACCAGCAACTTCAGTTTCCTGCGCGGTGCCTCGCACCCGGAGGAGCTGGTCGTGGCGGCCGCCGCCCTCGGCCATTCGGCCATCGCCATCACCGACCGCAATACGCTGGCCGGCGTCGTGCGCGCTCACATCGCCGCCAAGGAAGCCGGCATCCGGCTGGTGGTGGGCGCCCGGCTCGATCTGGCCGATGACCTGAGCCTTATTTGCCTGCCCACCAGCCGCGCCGCCTATGGGCGCCTCGCCGGGCTCCTGACCCTGGGCAAGCGGCGCGCCGAAAAGGGCCAATGCCGCCTCACCCTCGACGACCTGCTGAATGGCGAGGAGTTCGCGGGAGGCGACGGCCAGATACTGCTTGCCGTTGCCCCGATTGCAAATGTGGGGGACGCCTTCGGCAAGGCTCTGGCTAAACTAAGAAATAAAATTAAAAAAAATTTCTATCTTATTATAAACAATACATATAATGGCGATGATAAACAGAGAATCTCGGCCCTCGCCGAGCTTGCCCGGGCGTGCCGCGTACCCCTCGTCGCCGCCAATGACGTGCACGCCCACAGCGCCGCCCGCCGGCCCCTGCAGGACGTGCTCACCTGCATCCGCGAGCACTGCGCCATTGACGACGCCGGCTACCGGCTTCACGCCAACGCCGAGCGCCACCTCAAGGCCCCCGACGAGATGGCGCGCCTGTTCGCCGAGTGGCCCGACGCCGTCGCCCGCACGGCCGACATCGCCGCCATGTGCGAGTTCTCCCTCGACGAGCTGCGCTACGAGTACCCGATCGACCCGGTGCCCCCTGGCAGCACGCCGCAAGCAGAACTGGAACGCCTGGCCTGGGCGGGCGCCGCCGGGCGCTATCCGGCGGGCGCCCCGCAAAAGGTGCGCGCCCAGATCGTCCACGAGCTGGCCCTCATCGGCGGGCTCGGCTACGCGCCGTATTTTCTCACCGTCCACGACATCGTCCGCTTCGCGCGGGACCGCGGCATCCTCTGCCAGGGCCGCGGCTCGGCCGCCAACTCGGCGGTCTGCTACTGCCTGGGCATCACGGCGGTGGACCCGGCCCGCATCGACCTCTTGTTCGAGCGCTTCGTCAGCGCCGAAAGGGACGAGCCCCCCGACATCGACGTCGACTTCGAGCACGAGCGCCGCGAGGAGGTCATCCAGTACATCTACGGGAAATACGGGCGCCGGCGCGCCGCCATGACCGCTACCGTGATCTCCTACCGGACCAAGAGCGCGCTGCGCGAGACCGGCAAGGTCTTCGGGCTTTCCGACGACGCCATCACGGCCCTGCAGGGCGCCGCCTGGCGCCGCCACTGGGACGAAATCACCGAGGCTTCCATCGGCGAGGCGGGGCTCGATCCCCATGACGACACCGTCCGCCGGGTCATGGACCTGGCCGGCCAGTTGCGGGGCTTTCCCCGCCATCTGTCCCAGCACACCGGCGGCATGGTGATCACCAAGAGCCCGCTTTCATCCGTGGTGCCCATCGAGAACGCGGCCATGGAGGAACGCACCGTCATCGAATGGGACAAGAACGACCTGGACGCCCTCGGCATCCTCAAGATCGACGTGCTCGGCCTCGGCATGCTGACCTGCGTGCGCAAGGCTTTCGGGCTGATCGCACGCCACCACGGCCGGCGCCTTTCCCTGGCCACCGTGCCGCCCGGGGACGGGGCCGTCTACGACATGCTGTGCGAAGCCGACACCGTCGGCGTCTTCCAGGTGGAGAGCCGCGCCCAGATGTCCATGCTGCCGCGTCTCAAGCCCCGCTGCTTCTATGATCTGGTGATCGAGGTGGCGATCGTGCGTCCCGGCCCCATCCAGGGCGACATGGTGCATCCCTACCTGCGTCGCCGCGCCGGCACGGAACCGGTCGATTACCCCTCCAAGGAGCTCGAAGACGTGCTCGGCAAGACCCTCGGCATCCCGCTCTTCCAGGAGCAGGCCATGAAGATCGCCATCGTCGCCGCCGGCTTCACGGCGGCCGAGGCCGACCGCCTGCGGCGCGCCATGGCCACCTTCCGGCGCTCCGGCACCATCGACACCCTTCGCGACAAGCTCGTCGAAGGCATGGTCGAGCGCGGCTACGAGCGCGATTTCGCCGAACGCTGCTACAAACAGATCGAGGGTTTCGCCGACTATGGCTTTCCCGAATCGCACGCCGCCAGCTTCGCGCTTCTCGTCTACGTCTCGGCCTGGCTCAAGCGCCACTATCCGGCGGCCTTCGCCGCCGCCCTCTTGAACAGCCAGCCCATGGGCTTCTACGCGCCGGCGCAGATCGTCGGCGACGCCCGCCAGCACGGCGTCCAGGTGCGCCCGGTCGACGTCAACATGAGCGATTGGGATTGCACGCTGGAGGGTGCCGGCGAAAACGTGGCGCTCCGCTTAGGTTTGCGCCAGGTCAAGGGACTGCGGCAAAGGGACGCCGAGGCCATCGTGGCGGCGCGCGGCGCGGGCTACCAGGACATCCCCACCCTGTGGCGGCGCGCCGGCGTCGGGGGCGCGGCGCTCGACGCCCTGGCGCGCGCCGATGCCTTCGGGTCCTTGGGCCTCAGCCGGCGCCAGGCCCTGTGGGCGGTGCGCGGCCTCGACGAGGCGCCGCTGCCGCTGTTCGCCGCCGCCCCAAACCGGCGCGAGCCGCCCGTGGCCTTGCCCGAGGCGGCGCCCGGCGAGGAGGTGGCCGACGACTACCGGGCGCTGCGCCTGTCGTTGAAAGACCACCCGCTGGCCCTTTTGCGCGGCGCCCTCGGCACCGGCTACATGCCGTGCGCGCGCCTCGCCGAGACCGCCCACGGGCGGCGCGCCCAGGTCGCCGGGCTGGTCGTCAACCGCCAGCGCCCGGGCAGCGCCAAGGGCGTCATCTTCGCCACCCTCGAGGACGAGACCGGCATCGCCAACCTCATCGTCTGGCCCGCCGTCTTCGAACGCTTCCGCAAGGCGGTGCTGGGGGCCAGCCTGCTCGGCGTGACGGGGCGCGTGCAGCGCGAGGGACTGGTCGTCCACGTGCTCGCCGAGGAGGTCCACGACCTGACGGCGCTGCTGGGGCGCCTCGACGGGCCGCCCGAGGCCACCGCCGGAGACCGCCTGGCCATCGCCTCGCGCGACTTCCACTGAAGGTGTCCCTCACCCAGCCCTTGCCCGGGCGGCACACGTGGCCTAAGACTAGTTAACGTCGTACGAACGCCAAGACGCATCGGAAACCATGTCCACCATCGCCCTCGCCAACGCCGTCCACGTACTCGCCGCCGTCGTCTGGGTGGGCGGCATGTTCTTCGCCTACGTGGTGTTGCGCCCGTCCCTGGGCGCCTTCGAGCCGCCCGATCGGCTGCGTCTGTGGGGGCGTGTTTTCTCGCGCTTCTTCCCGTGGGTGTGGGTGGCGGTCTTCGCCCTGCCGGCGTCGGGCTACTGGCAGGTGATGGTCGTCTTCGGCGGATTCGCCAACATCGGCCTCCACGTGCACCTCATGAACGGCCTCGGCCTCGTCATGATCGCCCTTTACGTCTACCTCTACGGGGCGCCCTTCAGCCGCTTCCAAAAGGCCGTCGAGGCCGCCGACTGGCCGGCCGCCGGCGGGCAGCTCAACGTCATCCGCCGCATCGTCGCCACCAACCTGGCGCTCGGCCTGATCACCGCCGCCATCGGTGCCTCGGGGCGGTACTGGATATAACGCCGCTCAGCCGGCCTCCCTGTGCCTTACATCTTGTCGGCCTCAATAGCCTGTTGCGCTTTAAGGAGTGATTTGCCTAGAGGTTGATCCAGCATGCCAGAGGGTGTCTTTCTTGCTTCTTGCAAAAATCCTTCAACGAGTTCGCGATTTTCATCCGAAGGGTACTTCAAGTAATGTTCATAAAACGATAGAGGCTTATCCCTCACCGTCCGGTACCCCGAAATCTTGATGACAGGCGAACGAAGGCATGGTAAGAACATAACATGAACGATTAGCTTGGAGGATGTTCGCCATGCCCGACTATCCGCGTTCCCTGATCGCCTTTCAGCGC